>NZ_RPSJ01000011.1:0-209973 GCF_003946765.1 Bacillus sp. 2D03
AGATTTCCCATAGCGTAAGCTAGTAAGATCCCTGAAAGATGATCAGGTTGATAGGTTCGAGGTGGAAGCATGGTGACATGTGGAGCTGACGAATACTAATAGATCGAGGACTTAACCATATAATATGTAGCAATGTTATCTAGTTTTGAAGGAATATGCCTTCAATAGTTTGGTGATGATGGCAGAGAGGTCACACCCGTTCCCATACCGAACACGGAAGTTAAGCTCTCTAGCGCCGATGGTAGTTGGGACCTTGTCCCTGTGAGAGTAGGACGTCGCCAAGCAAGAACCTAAGTCATTTCGACTTAGGTTTTTTTGTGTTTATTTTTATTTACCGAATGCTATAATCCATAAATTTAATAAAGCTAAAGACGAAAAAGAATGAAATAGCCACTAAAGTAATACTTAAAATAGGACACATTATTTCTATCATAAGTATATATTTTAAATAATGAGATGCTATAAATAAGTATTTAATAATTACAGAAATTACTGCAATAGAGAAAAATAAATAGGATAATAGCATAGTTCTTTCTTTAACAGTTATCCTCCTTAGAAATTAAATCGTTATAATAATACAAGAGTGTATATATTTTGATTTAAAACATACTGAAGTGCCATTTAAAAGATTATACGTAAAATAGATGTCTAGAAATATATATTCTAATTCCCTTTTCTTCTTGCATATAGTTGCAATTCTTCTTTTGAATATAACTAAAACACGAACGTTATTGACTACTAATAAAAAAACATTCGATTATTTATTGACATTGTTTATGAAATATTGTTAATATAACCATAGAAACAATAATATAAGACCTCATATAATCGCGGGGATATGGCCTGCAAGTCTCTACCTAACGACCGTTATTCGTTAGACTATGAGGGAAAGTCACTCGGTATTTTTCTATTCACAAGGGATACGTATGCCTGAGTAGAGCGCTTTCTCTCATAGTAAAAGAGAAACTGTTCTATTTCAGGCTTTTTTTATTTGAATCGGGGGGATTCTAATATGAAATCACTAGTTGGAGTCATAATGGGAAGTACGTCAGACTGGGAAACAATGAAATATGCTTGTGACATTTTAGATGAATTAAATATACCGTATGAGAAAAAAGTTGTATCCGCTCATCGGACTCCGGATTATATGTTTGAATATGCAGAGACGGCTCGTGAACGTGGATTGAAAGTTATTATTGCTGGAGCTGGTGGAGCAGCACATTTACCAGGAATGGTTGCAGCGAAGACAAATCTTCCTGTAATTGGAGTTCCAGTTCAATCAAAAGCATTAAACGGCTTAGATTCATTATTATCCATCGTCCAAATGCCAGGAGGTGTTCCAGTTGCAACTGTTGCAATTGGTAAAGCCGGTTCAACGAATGCTGGATTACTTGCCGCACAAATACTTGGATCATTCCATGATGACATACATGATGCATTAGAATTGAGACGAGAAGCGATTGAAAAAGATGTGCGTGAAGGTAGTGAGCTAGTATGACGAGGATCATTTTACCTGGAAAAACAATCGGCATTATTGGAGGCGGCCAGCTAGGAAGAATGATGGCATTGGCAGCTAAGGAGATGGGATATAAAATTGCTGTTTTAGATCCTACAAAGCATTCGCCATGTGCACAAGTTGCTGATATTGAAATTGTTGCACCATATGATGATTTAAAAGCAATTCAGCATTTAGCAGAGATAAGTGATGTTGTCACATATGAATTTGAGAATATTGATTATAGATGTTTACAATGGCTTGAAAAACATGCGTACTTACCACAAGGTAGTCAGTTGTTAAATACAACGCAAAATCGTTTTACAGAAAAGAATGCGATTGAGAAGGCTGGGTTACCAGTAGCAACGTATAGACTAGTTCAAAATCAAGATCAGCTTACAGAAGCAATTGCTGAGTTATCATTCCCTTCCGTCTTAAAAACGACGACAGGTGGATATGATGGGAAAGGGCAAGTTGTTTTAAGAAGAGAAGCTGATGTTGAGGCAGCAAGAAATCTTGTGGATAAAGCAGAATGTATTTTAGAGAAATGGGTGCCTTTTGAAAAAGAAGTATCAGTTATTGTGATTCGTAGTGTAAGTGGTGAAACAAAAGTGTTTCCAGTAGCAGAAAATATTCATGTAAATAACATTTTACATGAATCTATCGTTCCAGCTCGCATTACAGAAGAGCTTTCTCAAAAAGCAATTGCTTATGCAAAGGTACTTGCGGATGAATTAGAACTTGTGGGAACACTAGCTGTAGAGATGTTTGCTACAGATAATGGTGAGATTTATATTAATGAATTAGCGCCACGACCTCACAATTCAGGACACTATACACAGGATGCATGTGAGACGAGTCAATTTGGTCAACATATTCGAGCAATCTGTAATTTACCTCTAGGAGAAACAAATTTGTTAAAACCAGTTGTCATGGTAAACATTTTAGGCGAACATATAGAAGGGGTCCTAAGACAAGTGAATAGATTAACCGGGTGCTATTTACACTTGTATGGAAAAGAAGAAGCAAAAGCACAGCGAAAAATGGGGCATGTTAATATTTTAAATGATAATATTGAAGTCGCTCTAGAAAAAGCGAAGAGTTTGCATATTTGGGACCATCAAGAACAACTGTTGGAGGGAAAAAGATGATTAGTCGTTATACACGCCCTGAAATGGGTGCGATTTGGACGGAAGAGAACAAATTTAAAGCGTGGTTAGAAGTTGAGATTTTAGCTTGTGAAGCATGGGCTGAGCTTGGCGATATTCCAAAAGAAGATGTTAAAAAAATTCGTGAACATGCATCATTTGATATTGATCGTATTTATGAAATTGAAAAAGAAACACGTCATGACGTAGTTGCATTCACTCGTGCTGTATCAGAAACGCCAGCATTAGGCGAAGAACGTAAATGGGTTCATTACGGTTTAACATCTACAGACGTAGTAGATACAGCATTATCTTACATCTTAAAACAAGCGAATGAAATTATATTAAAAGACTTAGAGAACTTTGTAAGCATTTTAGCTAACAAAGCGAAAGAGCATAAATACACAATCATGATGGGAAGAACACATGGTGTTCATGCAGAACCAACGACATTTGGTTTAAAACTTGGTCTTTGGTATGAAGAAATGAAACGTAACGTAGAGCGTTTCAAACAAGCTGCTGATACAGTTCGTGTTGGTAAACTATCTGGTGCGGTTGGTACATATGCAAATATCGATCCATTCGTAGAAAAATATGTTTGTGAAAATTTAGGATTAGAAGCAGCACCAATTTCAACACAAACATTGCAACGTGATCGTCATGCACACTACATGTCAACACTTGCACTAATTGCAACATCTATCGAAAAGATGGCAGTTGAGATTCGTGGTTTACAAAAGAGTGAAACACGTGAAGTTGAAGAAGCTTTCGCAAAAGGTCAAAAAGGTTCTTCTGCAATGCCACATAAACGTAATCCAATTGGTTCTGAAAATATGACTGGTTTAGCTCGTGTTATCCGCGGTTATATGATGACAGCTTACGAAAATGTTCCATTATGGCATGAGCGTGACATTTCTCACTCTTCGGCAGAACGCGTAATTTTACCAGATGCTACAATCGCATTAAATTACATGTTAAATCGCTTTGGTAATATCGTTAAAAACTTAACTGTATACCCAGAGAATATGAAACGCAATATGACAAGAACATACGGCTTAATTTATTCTCAGCGCGTAATGCTTACACTAATTGACAAAGGTATGGTACGTGAAGAAGCTTATGATATCGTACAGCCTAAAGCGATGGAAGCTTGGGAAACACAAGTACAATTTAAAGAGCTTGTAGAAGCTGATGAGCGTATTACAAGCAAGTTAACACAAGAAGAAATTAATGAATGCTTCAACTATGAGCATCATATGCAACACGTTGATACAATCTTTGAACGCCTTGGATTAAACGAAGCGTAAAATTTCATATGGCACAGAATAGAGTCATTCTGTGCCATTCTTTATAAAAACATTATTCACATTTTTCAAACTACAGGGGGCTTGCGAAATGCAAAAGCTAGAATTGCTGTATGAAGGTAAGGCAAAAAGAATTTATCGTACAGAATCAGCAGATATGGTTTGGGTAGAGTACAAAGATAGTGCGACTGCTTTCAATGGGGAGAAAAAAGAGACGATTACAGGAAAAGGTCGTTTGAACAATGAAATTACAACTTTATTGTTCAGAAAGTTACAAGAAGTGGGAATTAAAACGCATTTTGTTGAGAAGTTATCTGAAACAGAACAACTTGTTAAAAAAGTGAGTATTATTCCTTTAGAAGTTGTCACAAGAAATGTAATTGCAGGAAGTCTTTCAAAACGATTAGGAATGGAAGAGGGAACTGTACTTGCAGAACCAATCGTAGAATTTTACTTCAAAGATGATGATTTAGGAGATCCGCTTGTAACGGAAGATCATATTCGTGTATTAAACGTTGCATCACCAGAGCAAGTAAGTGTATTACGAGATATGGCTCTACAAATCAATCAAGTGTTGATTGATCATTTCGCAAGCTGTCGTGTAAGATTAGTAGATTTCAAATTAGAGTTTGGTGTAACGGAAGAAGGAGAAATCATTTTAGCGGATGAAATTTCACCAGATACTTGCCGTTTATGGGATGAAACGAGCAATGAAAAGTTTGATAAAGACGTATTCCGTCGTGATCTTGGAAATTTAACAGATGCTTATGAAGAGATTTTAAAACGTTTAGGGGGAATTTCACATGTATAAAGTTAAGGTATATGTAACATTAAGAGAGAGCGTATTAGATCCACAAGGAACAGCAGTAAAAGGAGCACTTCATAGTCTTTCATTCACAGAAGTACAAGATGTTCGAATCGGAAAGTACATGGAACTAACAATTGATAAATCTGTATCTGATTTAGATAGCAAGGTAAAGGAAATGTGTGAAAAACTATTAGCGAACGTTGTAATGGAAGACTTCCGTTATGAAGTTGAGGAGGTTGTCGCACAGTGAAATTTGCCGTAATAGTATTTCCGGGTTCGAACTGTGATGTCGATATGTTCCATGCAATTAAAGATGAGCTTGGCGAAGAAGTAGATTACGTTTGGCACGATACAGAGAATTTAGATGAATATGATGCAATTCTACTACCAGGTGGATTTTCTTATGGTGACTACTTACGCTGCGGTGCTATCTCTCGCTTTGCTAATGCAATGAAAGCAGTGCAAAAAGCTGCTGAGCAAGGAAAGCCGATTTTAGGTGTATGTAATGGATTCCAGATTCTTGTTGAATCAGGATTACTACCAGGAGCGTTAATGAGAAACGAAAACTTAAAATTTATGTGTCGCACTGTTCAGTTGCGAGTTGAAAATAATGAAACGATGTTTACATCACAATATGGAAAAAATGAAGTAATTAATATTCCAATTGCGCATGGTGAGGGGAATTACTATTGTGATGAAGCGACTCTTAAACAATTAGAAGAGAACAATCAAATCGCATTCCGTTACGTAGAAAACCCTAACGGTAGCGTTTCAGATATTGCTGGTATTGTAAATGAAAAAGGAAATGTACTTGGTATGATGCCACACCCAGAGCGTGCTGTAGATGAATTACTTGGCGGTGCTGAAGGGTTAAAAGTCTTTCAATCTATCTTAAAACAGTGGAGGGAAACATATGTCGTTAATGCTTGAACCAAATCCAACACAAATTAAAGAAGAGCGTATATATGCGGAAATGGGGCTAACAGACGAAGAGTTTGCCATGGTTGAAAAGATTTTAGGTCGTCTGCCAAATTATACAGAAACAGGGTTATTCTCTGTAATGTGGTCTGAACATTGTAGTTATAAAAATTCGAAACCAGTTCTTCGTAAGTTTCCAACTACAGGTGAGCGCGTTCTGCAAGGACCTGGAGAAGGTGCTGGAATTGTAGATATCGGTGATAATCAAGCAGTTGTATTTAAAATGGAAAGTCATAACCATCCTTCAGCTATTGAACCATATCAAGGAGCTGCAACAGGTGTTGGTGGTATTATTCGTGACGTATTCTCTATGGGAGCACGTCCGGTAGCTCTATTAAACTCACTTCGTTTCGGTGAATTACAGTCACCACGTGTGAAATATTTATTCGAAGAAGTAGTAGCAGGAATTGCAGGATACGGTAACTGCATCGGTATTCCGACTGTTGGCGGCGAAGTACAATTTGATCCATGTTATGAAGGAAATCCACTTGTAAATGCAATGTGCGTAGGTTTGATTAACCACGAAGACATTAAAAAAGGGCAAGCGCACGGTGCTGGTAACACAGTAATGTACGTAGGAGCATCAACTGGTCGTGACGGTATTCACGGTGCAACATTCGCGTCGGAAGAACTATCTGAAAGCTCAGAAGCGAAACGTCCAGCGGTTCAAGTAGGGGATCCATTTATGGAAAAACTTCTTATTGAAGCGTGTTTAGAATTAATTCAATCTGATGCACTTGTTGGAATTCAAGATATGGGTGCGGCTGGTTTAACATCATCATCTGCAGAAATGGCAAGTAAAGCAGGAATGGGTATTGAAATGTACTTAGATGATGTACCACAGCGTGAAACAGGAATGACACCATATGAAATGATGCTATCTGAATCACAAGAGCGTATGTTAATTGTCGTGAAAAAAGGTAGAGAACAAGAAATAGTAGATTTATTTGAGAAGTATGGTCTTGCAGCGGTTACGATGGGGAAAGTAACAGAAGATAAAATGCTTCGTTTATTCCATAAAGGTGAAAAGGTAGCTGAAGTTCCAGCAGATGCTTTAGCAGAAGAAGCACCAATTTATCATAAGCCATCAAAAGAAGCAGCATACTTTGCTGAATTCCAAGCAATGAAAATGGAAACGCCAAAAGTAGAAAATTATAAAGACGCGTTATTTGCTTTATTACAGCAACCAACAATTGCAAGTAAAGAGTGGGTATACGATCAATACGATTACCAGGTTCGCACAAGCACAGTTGTTACGCCAGGTTCAGATGCTGCAGTTGTACGTGTACGCGGTACAGAAAAAGGATTAGCAATGACGACAGATTGTAACTCTCGCTACATTTATCTAGACCCAGAGATGGGCGGTAAAATTGCAGTAGCAGAGGCAGCGCGTAATATCGTATGTTCTGGCGGAGAGCCACTTGCAATTACAGATTGCTTAAACTTCGGTAACCCAGAAAAACCAGAAATCTTCTGGCAGATTGAGAAATCAGTAGACGGTATGAGTGAAGCTTGTCGCACATTACAAACACCAGTTATCGGCGGAAACGTATCGATGTATAACGAGCGTAGTGGTGAAGCTGTATATCCAACACCAACTGTTGGGATGGTGGGACTTGTGCATGACTTAAAACATGTAACAACACAAGAGTTTAAGCAAGCTGGTGATTTAGTGTATGTAATTGGTGAGACGAAAGCTGAGTTTGGCGGAAGTGAATTACAGAAAATGATTCACGGCAAAATTTTCGGTCAATCACCAAGTATCGATTTAGATGTAGAATTAAAACGCCAAAAACAAGTATTAGAAGCAATTCAGGCTGGTCTTGTTCAATCTGCACATGATGTTGCTGAAGGTGGTTTAGCAGTTGCGATTTCAGAAAGTGCAATTGGTGCTAAAGGCTTAGGTGCTACTGTGAAATTAGATGGAGAAGCAACAGCAGCATTATTCGCTGAATCACAGTCTCGCTTCGTGATAACTGTAAAACGTGAAAATAAAGAGGCGTTTGAGAAAGCAGTAGAAGCAATCCAAGTTGGAGAAGTAACAAGTACAAATGAAGTAACAATTCATAATGAAGAAAATGAAGTATTACTTACAGCAAATGTAGATGAAATGAGAAAGGCTTGGAAAGGGGCAATCCCATGCTTGCTGAAATAAAGGGGTTAAACGAAGAATGTGGCGTTTTCGGAATTTGGGGGCATGAAAATGCAGCACAAGTTTCATACTACGGATTGCACAGTTTACAGCACCGTGGGCAAGAAGGCGCAGGCATTGTCGTAAATAATGGGGAAAAAATCGTCGGTCACAAGGGGTTAGGTTTAATATCAGAAGTGTTTTCAAGAGGTGAGCTAGAAGGATTAAATGGAAAATCAGCAATCGGACATGTACGATATGCAACAGCTGGTGGAAGTGAAGTTGCTAACGTTCAACCATTGTTGTTCCGTTTTTCTGATCATAGTATGGCGTTAGCTCATAACGGAAATTTAATTAACGCAAAAATGCTTCGTCGTGAATTAGAAGCAGAGGGCAGTATTTTTCAAACTAGTTCAGATACAGAAGTACTTTTACATCTTATTAAACGTAGCACGAAAGATTCTTTAATTGAAAGTGTAAAAGAGGCTTTAAATAAAGTGAAAGGTGCGTTTGCGTATCTTTTACTAACTGGAAATGAAATGATCGTTGCATTAGATCCGAATGGGTTCCGTCCGCTTTCAATTGGAAAGATGGGGGATGCTTACGTTGTAGCATCTGAAACATGTGCTTTTGATGTAGTAGGTGCAACATACATTCGTGATGTAGAACCGGGTGAATTACTTATCATTAATGATGAAGGAATTCACGTAGATCGTTTCACAAACGATGTAGAACATGCAATTTGTAGTATGGAATATATTTACTTTGCAAGACCAGATTCTAATATTGCAGGCGTTAATGTTCATGCAGCACGTAAGAATATGGGGAAACGTTTAGCGGCAGAAGCTCCTATTGAAGCAGATGTTGTTACTGGTGTACCAGACTCTAGTATTTCAGCTGCGATTGGCTATGCGGAGGCGACAGGTATTCCATATGAGTTAGGATTAATTAAAAATCGTTACGTTGGACGTACGTTTATTCAACCTTCTCAAGAACTGCGCGAGCAAGGGGTTAAGATGAAGCTTTCCGCAGTAAGAGGTGTAGTTGAAGGGAAACGAGTTGTTATGATTGATGACTCTATCGTAAGAGGAACGACAAGTAAACGAATTGTTCGTATGCTTCGTGAGGCTGGAGCGACAGAAGTTCACGTAAGAATTGCTTCACCACCTCTGAAATATCCATGTTTCTATGGCATTGATATTCAAACGAGAAAAGAATTAATTGCAGCAAATCATACAGTAGAAGAAATCCGTGAAATGATCGGAGCAGATTCTTTAACATTTTTAAGTGAAGATGGATTAGTAGATGCAATTGGACGTCCATATGAAGGGAAATATGGCGGCCTATGCATGGCTTACTTTAATGGGGACTATCCAACAGCTCTTTATGATTATGAGCAAGAGCTTTTAGAAAGCATGAAATAAGAAAAGTGAGAAAAGCTTCTACTTCTTTTGATGTAGAAGCTAGATCCTTTCTTAAAATAGCCCGCCCTGGATGGGGAGAAATTAAAAGACGAGGTGTAAATAACGATGGCGAATGCATATAAGCAAGCAGGAGTAGATATTGAAGCTGGATATGAAGCGGTATCTCGCATGAAAAAACACGTACAAACAACTATGAGAAAAGAAGTACTAGGCGGTTTAGGCGGTTTTGGAGGTATGTTTGATCTATCAAAATTTGCATTAGAAGAACCTGTATTAGTATCTGGAACAGATGGCGTGGGAACGAAATTGATGCTCGCTTTTATGGCAGATAAACATGACACAATTGGTATTGATGCAGTAGCAATGTGTGTAAATGATATTGTTGTCCAAGGCGCAGAGCCGCTTTTCTTCCTTGATTATATTGCTTGTGGTAAAGCTGAACCTAGTAAAATTGAAAACATCGTCAAAGGTATATCAGAGGGCTGTCGCCAAGCTGGTTGTGCATTAATCGGTGGAGAAACAGCTGAAATGCCAGGAATGTATTCTACGGAAGAATATGATTTAGCTGGTTTTACAGTTGGGATTGTTGATAAAAAGAAAATTGTAACAGGTGAAAAGATTGAAGCTGGTCACGTGCTAATTGGCTTAGCATCTAGCGGTATTCATAGCAATGGTTACTCTTTAGTACGAAAAGTGTTACTAGAAGATGGAGAACTATCTTTAGAGCGTATTTATGGCCGCTTAGAACTACCTCTTGGTGAAGAATTATTAAAACCAACGAAAATTTATGTCAAACCTATTTTAGAACTATTGAAGAAACATGAAGTATACGGTATGGCGCATATTACAGGTGGCGGATTTATTGAAAATATTCCACGCATGTTGCCAGAAGGAATCGGTGCTGAGATTGAACTAGGATCTTGGGAAATTCAGCCGATCTTTAGTTTGCTTCAAGAAGTTGGAAAACTGGAAGAGAAAGAAATGTTCAATATTTTTAACATGGGTATTGGTATGGTAGTAGCAGTGAAGGAAGAAGATGCAAAAGATGTTGTTCGTCTTCTTGAAGAGCAAGGAGAAATGGCTCGTATTATTGGACGTACTATACAAGGAGCTGGCGTTACTTTTAATGGGGGCACAGCACTATGAGTAGATTAGCAGTTTTTGCTTCTGGAAGCGGATCTAACTTTCAATCTCTCGTTAATGCGGTAGAAGAAAAAAGATTGGATGCAGAAATTAGTTTATTAGTATGTGATAAACCAGAAGCACGCGCTGTTGGACGGGCAAATTATCATCATATTCCGTGTTTTGCTTTTTCAGCGAAAGCATATGAGTCAAAAGAAGCGTTTGAAAAAGAGATATTAAAGAAGCTAGAAGAATATGAAATTGATTATGTTATTTTAGCTGGATATATGCGTTTAATCGGGCCGACGTTATTAGAAGCATACGGCGGGAAGATTATTAATATTCATCCATCATTACTACCGAGCTTTCCGGGTAAAGATGCTGTCGGTCAAGCGTTAGAAGCAGGTGTGAAAATAACTGGAGTAACAATTCATTATGTAGATGCAGGTATGGATACAGGGCCAATTATTGCACAAGAAGCAGTGGCTGTTTCTGAAGGGGATACGAGAGAAAGCTTACAAAAGAAAATTCAACAAGTTGAACATAAATTATACGTAAATACAGTGAATCAAATTGTTCAGTCTGTGAAAGAATCAACTGTTAACTAACATACAACCAGGGGTGAAGGATAAATGAAAAAGCGTGCATTAGTAAGTGTTTCAGATAAAACAGGAGTAGTAGAATTTGTTAAAGGATTACTAGAACAAGGGATTGAAGTTATTTCAACAGGTGGTACGAAAAAGTTACTAGAAGAAAACGGCTTACAAGTAATCGGCATTTCTGAAGTAACTGGTTTCCCTGAAATTATGGATGGCCGTGTGAAAACATTACATCCAAATATTCATGGTGGTCTATTAGCAGTTCGTGATAATGAAACACATGTAACACAAATGAATGAGTTAGGTATAGAGCCAATTGACTTTGTTGTTGTTAACTTATACCCATTTAAAGAAACAATCGCTAAGCCTGATGTAACATTTGCTGATGCAATTGAAAATATTGATATCGGTGGCCCAACAATGATTCGCTCTGCTGCGAAAAATCATAAATTCGTATCGGTAATTGTAGATCCAGTAGATTATGATATTGTGTTAGCAGAACTGAAAGAGAACGGTGAAGTAGCAGAGGAAACAAAACGTAAACTAGCAGCGAAAGTATTCCGTCATACAGCAGCGTATGATGCGCTAATTTCTAACTACTTAACAGAGCAAATGGGTGAAGAAAGTCCAGAAACATTAACCGTGACATTTGAGAAAAAGCAAGACTTACGTTATGGCGAGAACCCACATCAAAAAGCAACTTTCTATAAAGCGCCATTCGCAGCAACTTCTTCTGTTGCATACGCAGAACAATTACACGGTAAGGAATTATCGTATAACAATATTAATGATGCAGACGCAGCGCTTAGCATCGTAAAAGAATTTACAGAACCAGCAGTAGTAGCAGTAAAACATATGAATCCATGTGGTGTTGGAGTAGGAACTAATATTCACGAAGCATATACTCGTGCTTATGAAGCAGATCCAGTATCAATCTTCGGCGGTATTATCGCAGCAAATCGTGAAATTGATAAAGCTACAGCAGAAAAGTTACATGAAATTTTCTTAGAAATTGTTATCGCACCTTCGTTCTCACAAGAAGCTTTAGAAGTGTTGCAAAGTAAGAAGAACTTACGTTTATTAACTATAAATATTGAAAAAGCGACAAGTGCAAGCAAAAAACTAACTTCTATACAAGGTGGACTTCTCGTTCAAGAGGAAGATACGTTATCATTAGATGAAAGTACAATTTCAATTCCAACGAAACGTGAACCTTCAGAGCAAGAATGGAAAGATTTAAAACTAGCTTGGAAAGTTGTAAAACATGTGAAATCAAACGCAATTGTTTTAGCGAAAGATGACATGACAATTGGTGTCGGTGCGGGACAGATGAACCGTGTAGGTTCTGCAAAAATCGCAATTACACAAGCTGGTGAAAAAACACAAGGTAGCGCGCTTGCATCTGATGCTTTCTTCCCAATGCCAGATACATTAGAAGAAGCAGCAAAAGCAGGAATTACAGCAATCATTCAACCGGGCGGATCAATCCGTGATGAAGATTCTATTAAAGTGGCAGATACTTATGGGATTGCTATGGTGTTCACTGGCGTACGTCATTTCAAACACTAATAGAGGATGTTTAAAAAGTCCGGTTAAGATAACCTTCGCATGTCGTCGTTGCAATGCCAGTGCGGTACTCATGTAGGAAAGCTACACTCCGTGTCCTCCTGGCAAATGCGCCTAGACCTGCTCGGTTCTCTTAATCCTCCTTTTTAAACCTTTATTGATATGGATGTTTAAAAAGTCCGGTCGAGATAACCTTTTATTGATATGAAAAAGCAAACTAGGAGCATAGCTTCTAGTTTGTACTTATTTAATTATTGGGGGATGAAATATGAATGTTTTAGTAATTGGCCGCGGTGGGCGTGAGCATGCTTTAGCTTGGAAGTTTGCACAATCTGAAAAAGTAGAAAAGGTATATGTAGCACCAGGTAATGAAGGTATGAGAGATGTTGCAACACCAGTTGATATTGATGAAAATGATTTTGATGCATTAGTTTTATTTGCAAAAGAGAATAATGTTGAGTTAACTTTCGTTGGACCAGAAATTCCGCTTATGAATGGAATTGTTGATCGTTTTAAAGAAGAGGGACTTCGCGTATTTGGTCCGAATAAAGCGGCTGCTGTTATTGAAGGTAGTAAAGCTTTTACAAAAGAGCTTATGAAAAAGTATGATATTCCAACTGCGGCGTACGAAACTTTTACAGATTATGAAGAAGCAGTACAGTACATTCAAAAAGTTGGTGCACCAATCGTTATTAAAGCTGACGGCTTAGCTGCGGGTAAAGGTGTAACGGTAGCGATGACGCTTGAAGAGGCATTACAAGCTGTGAAAGAAATGCTGCAAGATGTGAAATTCGGCGCGGCAAGTAAGAAGGTTGTTATTGAAGAGTTTTTAGATGGACAAGAATTTTCATTAATGGCATTCGTGAATGGAACAACTGTACATCCAATGATAATCGCCCAAGATCATAAAAGAGCTTTTGATGGTGATAAAGGTCCAAATACGGGCGGAATGGGTGCATATTCTCCAGTACCACAAATTCCAGAATCAGCAGTTCAAGAAGCGATTCAAACCGTATTGCATCCAACTGCTAAGGCGATGATTGCAGAAAACCGTTCGTTTACAGGTATTTTATACGCAGGTCTTATTTTAACAAATGATGGTCCGAAGGTAATTGAATTTAATGCACGCTTCGGTGATCCTGAAACAGAAGTTGTATTACCTCGATTAGAAAACGATTTAGTTGATGTATGTAACGCTGTATTAGATGAAAGTGAACTAATGTTACAATGGTCAGAAGAAGCGGTAATCGGTGTTGTACTTGCTTCTAAAGGATATCCAGAAGCATATAAAAAAGGTGATATTATTAGCGGACTAGATGCACTGCAAAATGTGATTGTTTTCCATGCAGGTACAGCAATGAAACATGGGGACTTTGTAACGAACGGTGGCCGTGTATTATTTGTTGCTTGTAAGGCAAATAGTTTACAAGAAGCAAAAGATAAAGTATATAAAGAAATCGGTAAAATTGAGAGTGATGGTCTATTTTATCGAAGTGACATAGGATATCGTGCAATTGGGCATGAGATGACGAAAAGTTAATATGTAAAAATCCCGCTGAGGAATCAGCGGGATTTTTTATGCATCTTTATCTTTTTTTAATTTCCCTTTTTGCTTTGCCATTTCTCGAAGTAAATACTCGATGTGTGCATTGACGCTACGAAATTCATCATTTGCCCATTTTTCGATGACTGCGTGTAATTCAGGATCAATACGTAATGGAAAGCTTTTCTTTTTAGCCATAATTACTTATAGCCCTTAGTATAGGCTTCCTGTATTAATAACTGGCTGCGCACCTTTATCTGAAACGATGGCAACTAATAAGTTGTTTACCATATTTGCTTTACGCTCGTCATCGAGTTCTAGTACGCCTTCTTCATCTAACATATGGATGGAATCTTTCGCCATCTTCACAGCACCTTCAACAATTTCTTTTCTAGCAGCTAATACTGCTTTTGCTTGCTGGCGTTGTAGCATTGCATGGGCAATTTCTGTTGCGTAAGCTAAGTGCGTTAAACGAGTTTCTAATACTTCTACACCAGCAATTTCAAGACGCGCCTCTAACTCACGTTTTAATTCCTCAGAGATTTCTTCAGTATTTCCGCGTAACGTAACGCAGGTTTCATCTTGGAAATTGTCATAAGGATATTTTGTTGCAACATGGCGAATTGCCGTTTCGCTTTGAATTTCTACAAATCGATCATAATGTTCAACACCAAACATTGCTTTTGCAGAATCAACAACTTTATATACGATAACAGCTGCAATTTCAATTGGATTTCCATCAACGTCATTTACTTTTAATTTTTTACTGTTAAAGTTTTCAACACGTAAAGATACAGTTTGACGGAATGCGAACGGAATCGTTAAAAATAAACCGTTTTGACGAATTGTTCCTAAATAATTACCGAAGAACGTAATAACCTTCGCTTGATTCGGTTGAACAATACCGATACCTGTAGCGAGAACTGCGGCTAATATAATAGTTAGTGCCGCTCCTATGAAAATTTCTTGTGCAAGGAAAAATACACCGATAGCAGCTAAAATCAAAATTCCAATAATACCGAGAAAACCATTTACATAAAATACTTGTTTTTCTTTCATATGATCGCCTCCTGATATAAAAATGATATCACTTTTATATCATTTTAAGCAAGAGGTATGCATCTAATTTTCTGAATTTTATTGGTTGATATCTTTTATATACATTTTAAGGTTCAAAAAGAGAATGTACGTTCTGTTTTGTGGTAAAATAAAGAAGACTTAACCGCCCACTGCAGCAGCTAAGTCCCTTTGAGAGCATCTTGCATCGTGACAAATGATTCAAAGCGGTTTTGCCAGGATTATATCTTCAATCGCTGACTCAATCTCTTTGTCAGAAGCGTCATAACTTCCTTTTGACTCTGGCTTGTCATGAGTGGAAGTTTGATTCACTTCTTCTTTAGCATGTCCTTTTTCAGCAAAATTCATGCTAGGCATTTTAAATGCCCCCATATTCATGTATTTTCCGAATTTCCACATTTCAACAACAGGGCAGAAACGAACAATTCCTTCTGCAACTTTCATTGCACCAATCCATAGAAAAATGTTAGACCAAGTGCACCACGGCTTGCGTACAAGTTTAGTTGCACTACATCCGAAGAGGACGAGACCAAGTGTAATTCGAATTAGAGCGTTTATTGTCCCGATATTTTGCTTCATTAGAAAAACACTCCTTTTTATGAAAGTTGAAATAGATAATACTATTTCTTTTATTAGTATCCCGTTTGATTTTTGGGATATGTAATCCAACATTTGACGTGGAAAAAGATGTTGGAATGTGCGTGTGTGTAAGTAACTTTTTTTGTTATAATGAAAGAATGCATAAAAGGAACTTCAAAATTAAATCCTCTAGTTTAAAAAATATGGAAGAGGTAATTCCAAACTTAATTCTCCGTTTTAAACAAATATTTAAGATGAAGTTAAAACAATAATGATGAAAATAAACTGTTATTTTGAACAGAAATATATATAACTAGAGAAAAGGAAGGGTGTTTTCATGTACGATATTTCCGGATGGAAACATGTATTTAAGCTTGATCCAAATAAGGAGTTAAGCGATGAACATTTAGAAATGATTTGTGAGTCTGGAACTGATGCGGTTATTGTAGGCGGAAGTGATGGAGTTACAATTGATAACGTATTACACATGCTAGTTAGCATTCGTAGATATGCAGTTCCTTGTGTATTAGAGGTTTCTGATGTAGAAGCAATTACACCAGGATTTGATTTTTATTACATCCCAAGTGTTTTAAATAGCCGAAAAGTAGAATGGGTAACAGGTGTTCATCATGAGGCATTGAAAGAATTTGGGGATATTATGGACTGGGACGAAATTTTTATGGAAGGGTATTGTGTTTTAAATCCAGAAGCGAAAGTAGCCCAGCTTACAGAAGCGAAATGTGATGTAACAGAAGATGACGTTATTGCATATGCTCGTTTAGCAGACAAGCTATTACGTTTACCGATATTTTATTTAGAATATAGCGGTACGTATGGAGATGTTGAACTTGTTAAAAATGTAAAAGCAGAATTGAAACAAGCTAAGTTATATTATGGCGGTGGTATTTCTAATGCAGAACAGGCGAAAGAAATGGCACAATATGCTGATACAGTAGTTGTTGGAAATATTATTTATGATGATATAAAATCGGCGTTAAAAACAGTTAAAGCAGTAAAAGGAGAGTAGGTGCAGGCGTATATGAGTATGACAGATAAGTTATTAAACGGTTTAAATCCACAGCAACAAAAAGCAGTACAAACAACGAATGGACCACTTCTATTAATGGCAGGTGCAGGTAGTGGTAAGACACGTGTGTTAACACATCGTATTGCGTATTTACTTGGTGAAAAAGGTGTAGCACCATGGAATGTACTAGCTATTACCTTCACAAATAAAGCAGCTCGTGAAATGCGTGAGCGTATTGATACACTTGTGGGACCAGAAGCAGAAGATATTTGGATTTCGACGTTTCACTCTATGTGTGTACGTATTTTACGACGCGATATCGATCGTATTGGTATTAATCGTAACTTTACAATCTTAGATTCAGGTGATCAGCTAACTGTAGTCAAAAAAATTATGAAAGAGCGCAATGTTGATCCGAAGAAATTTGAGCCGCGCTCTATTTTAGCGGGCATTAGTAATGCGAAAAATGAACTGTTATCTGCGGATAAATATGCAAAAAAAATTACAATGGCTGATCCATATGAAAAATTAACGAGCGATGTATATACAGAGTATCAAAAACGTCTTTTGAAAAATAATTCATTAGACTTTGATGATTTAATTATGACGACGATTCAGCTATTTGAACGTGTTCCAGAAGTATTAGAGTTTTATCAGCGTAAGTTCCAATATATTCATGTTGATGAGTATCAAGATACAAATAAAGCGCAATATCTTCTTGTTAAACATTTGGCAGCGCGTTTTAAAAATCTTTGCGTTGTGGGTGACTCTGACCAGTCTATTTATCGCTGGCGTGGTGCAGATATTTCTAACATTTTGTCATTCGAAAAAGACTATGAGAATGCACAAGTAATTCTGTTAGAACAAAACTATCGTTCGTCACAAAATATTTTAAATGCAGCGAATGCTGTTATTGAAAAAAATACGAATCGTAAGCCGAAGAAATTATGGACAGACAATCAAGTTGGAAGTAAAATCTCGTATTATCGTGCTGCAACTGAAAAGGACGAAGCGTATTTTGTTGCAAAAAAAATTCGTGACGATATTCAAATGGGGAAACGAAAATATACTGATTTTGCAGTGCTATATCGTACGAATGCTCAGTCTCGTATGGTCGAGGAGATTTTCCTTAAATCTAACATTCCGTATAAAATTGTCGGGGGTACGAAGTTCTACGATCGTAAAGAGATTAAAGATATTTTGGCGTACTTACGTTTAATCGGTAATCCAGATGATGAAATTAGTTTTGCACGTATTATAAATGTGCCAAAGCGTGGCATTGGTGCGACTTCTATCGATAAAATTATTAATTACGGTGTGCAAAATGGAATTTCATTAACTGCTGTATTTGATGAGATTGAGCATGTTGGAGTAAGTGCAAAAATTACAAAGGCAGTAAAAGAATTCGCGAATTTATTAAATAACTGGGTAAATATGCAAGAGTATTTATCTGTTACAGAATTAGTAGAAGAAGTTATTGAAAAAACAGGCTATCGCGATATGTTGAAAAATGAACGTTCTTTAGAAGCGGAAGGTCGTTTAGAAAACTTAGACGAGTTCTTATCTGTTACGCAAACATTTGAATCTCAAAGCGAAGATAAGAGCCTTGTTGCATTCTTAACAGATTTAGCACTTGTTGCTGATATTGATCGTGTAGATGAAGACCCAACTGCTGGTGAAGAAGTTATTTTAATGACGATGCACTCGGCGAAAGGATTAGAGTTCCCGGTTGTCTTTATTGTTGGCTTAGAGGAAGGGATATTCCCTCATACTCGTTCTCTTATGGAAGAGGATGAAATGCAAGAAGAACGTCGTCTTGCTTATGTAGGTATTACTCGTGCAGAAGAAGAGCTATATTTATCTAACGCGCAAATGCGTACATTATTTGGTAGAACAAGTATGAACGCTGCGTCTCGATTTATTACAGAAATACCGACAGAACTAGTGGAATCATTAAATGAAACAGCGCCGAAGCGTGAAACATCGTTTGGTACAAAAGGCAGAACGGCAAGTAGCGGCAAAACGACAATCACAACAGCAACACGCTCTCGTTCAGCTTTCGCGCGCCCTGCAGCTAAGACGACAGGTGGCGAACAAATTGGCTGGGCTGTAGGAGATAAAGCTTCCCACCAAAAATGGGGAGTCGGTACAGTTGTAAGTGTAAAAGGTGAAGGTGATGCAAAAGAATTAGATATTGCGTTCCCAAGCCCAATTGGTGTTAAACGTTTGTTAGCAAAATTTGCACCTGTGACGAAACAATAGGAAAGGAATGAGGATATGTCAAAAGAGATAGTAAAAAAACGTATAGAAGAATTACGTGACTTGTTAAATACATTTAACTATCAATATCACGTATTAGACAATCCTTCTGTTTCTGATGCGGAATATGACCGTAATATGCAGGAGCTTATAAAATTAGAAGCAGAGAACCCAGAGTTTATGAGTGAAGATTCTCCCTCCGTTCGCGTTGGGGGGACTGTTCTTGATATATTTGAAAAAGTAACACATAAGTCACCAATGTTAAGTTTAGGAAATGCATTTAACGAAGGAGATTTACGTGATTTCGACAGAAGAGTACGTCAAGGAATTGATGGTGCGAATGTAAGATATATATGTGAATTAAAAATTGACGGGCTTGCCGTTTCGCTTCATTATGAAAAAGGACGCTTCATTCAAGGGGCGACACGTGGTGATGGTGTAACGGGTGAAGATATTACTCAAAATTTAAAAACGATTAAAGCTATCCCACTGCGTTTAAATGAAGAAGTAACGTTAGAAGCACGAGGCGAAGCATATATGCCGAAGCGTTCATTCGTTAAACTAAATGAAGAAAAAGAGCAAAATGGAGAAGATGTATTTGCGAATCCGCGTAATGCAGCAGCAGGTTCAATACGTCAACTTGATCCGAAAATTGCAGCGAAGCGTAACTTATCTATGTTTGTGTATGGTCTTGCGAATGTAGAAGAAAAAACAATTTCATCACATGGTGAATCGCTGGATTTCTTAGGTGAACTTGGATTTAAGACAAATCCAAATCGCCGTACATGTGAAACAATTGAAGAAGTTATAGCTTATGTAGAAGAATGGCAAGAAAAACGTCCGCATCTTGATTATGAGATTGATGGAATCGTTATAAAAGTAGATGATGTTGCCCTTCAAGAAAGTCTAGGAACTACAGCGAAGAGTCCAAGATGGGCGATTGCTTATAAATTCCCGGCTGAAGAAGTTGTAACGAGATTAACAGGCATTGAATTAAGTGTTGGCCGAACAGGGGTTGTAACACCGACTGCAGAACTAGAGCCAGTGAGAGTTGCTGGTACGATTGTTCGTCGTGCTTCTTTACATAACGAAGATTTAATTCGTGAAAAAGACATTCGAATTGGTGACTACGTTGTTGTGAAGAAGGCTGGAGATATTATTCCTGAAGTTGTGAACGTTATTTTTGATAAGCGTACTGGTGAGGAAGAAGAATACCGCATGCCAACTCATTGTCCAGCATGTGAGAGTGAACTTGTTCGTTTAGAAGAAGAAGTAGCACTTCGTTGTATAAATCCAACTTGTCCTGCTCAAATTCGAGAAGGGTTAATCCATTTCGTTTCAAGAAATGCAATGAATATTGATGGACTTGGAGAACGTGTCATTACACAACTCTTTGATGCTGATTACATTCGTACATTTGCTGATTTATATGCATTGACGAAAGAGCAATTATTACAGTTAGAACGTTTTGGTGAAAAATCAGCAACAAACTTAATACAAGCAATTGAAAATTCTAAAGAAAACTCGTTAGAGCGATTATTATTTGGTCTTGGAATTCGCCACGTTGGAGCGAAAGCAGCACGTACATTTGCAGAGCACTTTGAAACGATGGATGAGCTTGTAAAAGCAACGGAAGAAGAACTAAAAGCAATTAATGAAATTGGCGAAAAAATGGCTCAATCTGTTGTGACATATTTTGATAATGAAGATGTATTAGAGTTATTACAGCAGTTTAAAGAGTATGGCGTGAATATGACATACAAAGGTATAAAAATTGCAGATTTACAAAATGTTGAATCTTACTTCGCAGGAAAAACGGTTGTTTTAACAGGTAAGCTAGAAGTTATGGGACGAAGTGAAGCGAAGAAGAAGATTGAGGCATTAGGTGGAAAAGTAACAGGAAGTGTTAGTAAGAGTACGGATTTAGTTGTTGCAGGTGAAGCAGCTGGTTCGAAATTAGCACAAGCGGAGAAACATAATGTTGAGGTTTGGAATGAAGAGAGGTTCTTACAAGAGCTAAATAAGTAAGAGGTGCAAACTTACCATGAAAAAAATAGCATTAGCGGTATTAAGCCTTGGCCTACTTGTAAGTGGGTGTAGTGCAGGTGCCGACAAAGATGAAAAAGTGGCTGGGAAATCGGGGAAAGCAAAAGAACAATCAGTTGTTCCAAAATACGCTATTTCGGATGAATATTATAAGACGACTATTCCATTTGATGGTGGAAAGGCACGTGGTTTAGTGGTGCAAGGGTTAAATAGTCGCCTTGATATAGATGAATTTGAAACAGGATTAATGCGAATTGCAAAAGAATCATTTAGTACGAAAGATAATTTTTTAAAAGGCGGAAAAGCTCTAGATACTCAAACTATACAGATGCTTGTTAAAAGAAAACGTACAGATGCTGAACAAAAGGAACTAGAGGAAAAATTAAAAAAAGATGCAGTTAAATTTCCTAATATAGGATTAAATCCTGCATTAGGAACAGGATCCGAATCACTAGAAGTGAAAAATAAAAAAAATCCAATATATATTTCAAATATTTTAGAGCATGATTATTACGTGAAAAAAGGCGATAACGGCGAGGAACGTGTTGGTATGGTAGTTGGATTAGCGATGAATTCTGTTCAATATTTTAACGAAGAGCATGGTTACCCACGTGAAGCTGCAATCCCAGATGAAAAGATGTTAGCTGAAGGGAAAAAAATGGCGCAAGAAATTTTGAAAGTCATACATCAAAAAGAACCTGAAACAAAAAATATTCCGATAACATTTGCGATTTATCGCCAAGCTCCAAAGTCTTCGCTCGTGCCAGGTAATTTTGTTTCTTATGCAAATGTCGAAAAAGGTAGTGAAACGGTTGAAGATTGGAAACAAATTAATGAAAAATATTATTTGTTCCCATCAGAGCAAGCGAAAACAGATAATAAACGTGAAGATCTTGCAAGAGTATCCAACTTTAAGGCAAAACTAAGCGATTATTTCCAAGGCGACTATACAGCTGTTATTGGTACTGGTATGTATAGAGATGATGAATTAAGAGAAATGAAGCTTGATATTCCTGTCCAGTTTAATGGAAAAGCTGAAATAGTTGGTTTTACACAATATGTGGCAGGGCTTGTTATGGAATACTTCCCGAATTATATGAAAGTACAAGTAACGATTAAATCTGTAGAACGCCCAGAAGCTATTATTATACGTGAAGCAAAACAAGATGAACCACTTGTGAAAATTTTAGATTAAATATGAAGGCTGTTCCTCTATGGAACAGCTTTTTTTCTTATATAATTTTGTTATAATTTAAAATGTTGTAAAAAATAGGAGTAAGGGGTAAAGCTCATGGAAGAATTAAGTTTTCAAGTCATTATTTTATTAATTGCATTCGGTTTTTTAGCAGCTTTTATTGATTCCGTTGTTGGAGGAGGAGGGTTAATTTCGCTTCCTGCACTTATGTTTGTTGGCTTATCGCCAGCTTCGGCAATTGCAACGAATAAATTAGCGGCAACAATGGGGACGTTTACGAGTGCGATGTATTTCATTCGATCAGGAAAAGTTGATTTTAAAATTGTAGGAAAGTTAATCCCGTTAACTATTGTTGGAGCTGTTGCAGGTGCTTTAGTAGTAAAATTTATTCCATCGGATATTTTACGCCCATTAGTACTTGTAATGTTAGTATTTATTGCTATTTATATTATTGCAAAAAAGAATTGGGGAAGTGTGTCTACCTATAAGAAGATGACGCAAAGAAAAACATTAATATTTTTCTTTGCTATTTTAATGATAGGATTTTATGATGGTTTTTTTGGACCAGGGACAGGGTCGTTTTTAATTTTTGCATTTTTATTAATTGGCTTGGATTTTATTCAAGCGGCAGCATCTGGAAAACTTTTGAACTTTGTTAGTAATATTGTATCTTTAATTACTTTTTTATTTTTAGACATAATTCATTTTGAATACGGTATTATCATGGGATTATCAATGATCTTAGGTGCTTATTTTGGATCGAAGTTTGCGGTTCAAAAAGGTGTTGGATATGTAAGAACTTTATTTTTATTAGTTACTATATTATTGATTGGGAAAAATGTTTTGGAATATACTCATATTTTGTAGATTCATACGCATGTATGAATCTCTTTTTTTATTATATTTTAAAAATTTATTAATTTTTAAAATATAAGTCTAGGAATATTTGAATAAATCTAAATTATCGTGTAGAATAATGTTGTAAAATGTAAACGTTTTTCTAAGGGGAGGCTAAAAAAATGGTAGTAGCATACAAACATGAGCCATTTACAGATTTTTCAGTGGAGGCTAACAAATTAGCGTTTGAAGAAGGTTTAAAGAAAGTAGAATCTTATCTTGGACAAGACTATCCATTAATTATTGGGGGAGAAAAAATCACTACAGAAGACAAAATTGTTTCTGTAAACCCTGCAAATAAAGAGGAACTTGTTGGTCGTGTTTCAAAAGCAAGCCGTGAGTTAGCTGAAAAAGCAATGCAAGTAGCGGATGAAACATTCCAAACTTGGAGAAAATCAAAGCCAGAAATGCGTGCAGACATTTTATTCCGTGCTGCAGCAATCGTTCGTCGCAGAAAACATGAATTCTCTGCTATTCTTGTAAAAGAAGCAGGTAAGCCATGGAATGAGGCAGATGCTGATACAGCAGAAGCAATCGACTTTATGGAATATTATGGTCGTCAAATGTTAAAATTAAAAGACGGTATTCCAGTAGAAAGCCGTCCAATTGAATATAATCGTTTCTCTTACATTCCATTAGGAGTAGGTGTTATCATTTCTCCTTGGAACTTCCCATTCGCAATTATGGCAGGTATGACAACAGCTGCTTTAGTTTCTGGTAACACAGTATTACTAAAACCAGCTAGTACAACTCCTGTAGTAGCAGCGAAATTTATGGAAGTATTAGAAGAAGCTGGCTTACCAGCTGGCGTAGTAAACTTCGTTCCAGGTAACGGTTCTGAAGTTGGTGACTACTTAGTAGATCATCCTCGTACACGTTTCGTAAGCTTCACGGGATCTCGTGATGTAGGTATCCGTATCTACGAGCGTGCAGCGAAAGTAAACCCAGGACAAATTTGGTTAAAACGTGTTATCGCTGAAATGGGCGGTAAAGATACAATCGTTGTTGATAAAGAAGCAGATCTTGAATTAGCAGCTAAGTCTATCGTTGCATCAGCATTCGGATTCTCAGGACAAAAATGTTCTGCATGTTCTCGTGCAGTAATCCATGAAGATGTATACGATCACGTATTAAATCGTGCTGTTGAATTAACAAAAGAATTAAAAGTTGCTAACCCAGCAGTATTAGGTACAAACATGGGTCCTGTTAATGACCAAGCTGCATTTGATAAAGTAATGAGCTATGTTGCAATTGGTAAAGAAGAAGGTAGAATCTTAGCAGGTGGCGAAGGAGACGATTCTAAAGGCTGGTTCATCCAACCAACAATCGTTGCTGACGTTGCAGAAGATGCTCGCTTAATGAAAGAAGAAATCTTCGGACCAGTAGTAGCATTCTGTAAAGCGAAAGACTTTGATCATGCACTTGCAATTGCAAACAATACGGAATACGGTTTAACAGGTGCTGTTATTACTAACAACCGTGACCATATTGAAAAAGCACGCGAAGACTTCCACGTTGGTAACTTATACTTCAACCGTGGATGTACTGGTGCAATCGTAGGTTACCAACCATTCGGTGGCTTTAACATGTCTGGTACAGACTCTAAAGCTGGTGGACCTGATTACTTAGCACTTCACATGCAAGCAAAAACTACTTCTGAAACTTTATAAGAAATAGTAGAGGAGCTCTTCACAGAATGTGAAGAGCTCCTTTTAAAATTGAACCCCCATATATTACCGTCGTTCGAAGAGAATGAGCTAAAACCTATTAATAGCGTGATAAACATGTGAACAGAAATAAAATGATGAGAAAAGTTGACTTATTAGTCATATTTTTTAGTATTCATTTTGAGAATTTCCTGTATAATACAATTTGAAAGAAAATCTATGGTTCGACAAGGAACACTCCTTTCAGTTTTGCTCACTGAAAGGAGTGTTTTTTTATGTAGCTAAAAATTCTTGCGTGCTTATTACATTTGCATATACGCCATTTAAACTAGCTAAAATTGTATTGTGAATATAAACAGCTGGTATAGTAGCGTTCTTAAAAGAAAGGTCTTTTGTAGCACAAGCGTCATGTATAACGGTACATTGAAAGCCAAAATCGAATGCAGCCCTTACTGTTGCATCGATACACATATGAGTCATCATCCCGCATACAACGACATGTTCAATATTTAAACGTTTTAATTGCTCTAGAAGATTAGTTTCTCGGAAGCTATTTGGATAATGTTTGACTATAACTGTTTCTTCTCTAAGTGGACGTACGCTTTCATGAATATGTACACCTTCTGTATTAGGTAGGAAAAAAGTAGCGTCATCTTTTATAGCTACGTGTTGGATATGAAAAATAGGTTCGCTGTTTGTTCTAAAGTGTTGTAATAACTGATTAGCATATTCGCTTGCTTCTACTGGATTACGCAATTCCATCTTTCCATTTGGAAAATAATCGTTTTGAATATCGACGAGTAAAAGAGCTGTTTTCATATATTTATCTTCCTCCGAGTTTCATATTCAAATAAATTTATTCAATTCGTAGAGAGGATTCTCCTGTTTAAAAATATGAGGAAGAAGAATTTTAAATAACCTTGAAAGTTACTATTTTTCAGATGAATATTCATCTGAAAATTTTAATAAAGGAATAATTAATATTTTTCTAAAAAATGTATTGACTCTTATTATTCTGAGTTCTATAATGAGAATTAATTAAACGACAATTAAATCGATACATTCTTATCCAGAGAGGTGGAGGGACTGGCCCTACGATACCTCAGCAACGGGTTTTTTAATACCGTGCTAACTCCAGCAAGCCATATAAAGGCTTGGAAGATGAGAAGATGTGAACGAGTACATATAAGTGCTCTCCTTCTTATCTTTATGGTTGATAAGAAGGAGGGCACTTTTTATTTTACCTCGAAAGCTCTGCTTCAAGTTTTTACAGCATATAGGAGGGAAAAAAATGATTTCTTTTAACAATGTAAGTAAAGTGTATGAATCAGCTGGCCAATCTGTTCATGCGGTGGAGGATGTAACATTATCAGTTGAGAAAGGCGAAATTTTTGGCATTATCGGTTTTAGTGGCGCTGGAAAGAGTACGTTATTACGCTTAGTAAATATGTTAGAGAGACCGACGGCAGGAACGATTTCAATAGATGATAAAGATATTACATCATTATCGACGAAAGAATTACGTAAACTGAGACAAAGAATTGGAATGATTTTTCAAAGTTTTAATTTATTTAATTCAAGAACAGTATTTGGAAATATTGCTTATCCATTAAAGTTAGCGAAAGTACCAAAGAATGAGATAAAAAAAAGAGTAAATGAACTGCTGAAGTTTGTAGGGTTAGAAGATAAAGCAAACTATTACCCAGAGCAGCTATCAGGTGGACAAAAGCAGCGTGTGGGCATTGCTAGAGCACTTGCGACATCGCCAGATATTCTTATATGTGATGAGGCAACATCAGCCTTAGATCCAGAAACAACGACAGAAATTCTAAACTTATTAAAGAAAGTAAATCGAGAATACAATTTAACAATTCTTCTTATTACACATGAAATGCATGTTGTGAAAGAAATTTGTCACCGTGTAGCTGTAATGGAGAAGGGAAAAGTTATTGAAGAAGGAAAACTGTTTGATGTTTTCACACAACCAAAAACAAAGACGACTCAAAACTTTGTACGTTCTGTCATTAATGATCATTTACCGGAAAGTGTTCTAGCGAAAATTCAAAATGGTGGTCAAATTTATCGTCTAACATTTACTGGTGAGGAGACAGGACAGCCGGTACTATCATATATCGCAAAAAACTATAACGTCGATGTAAATGTACTGTACGGAAATATTATTGAACTTCAAAATGTGCTATTTGGAAATCTTCTTGTAGAGTTGCAAGGTGAGCAGAGGGAAATTCAAAAAGCATTACAACATCTAAGACTGCAAGTGCAGCTGAAGGAGGTAGAAGCTCATGCGAGTTGATTGGAGTATATTTTGGCCGCGTATACTAGATGCGACGGGGGATACCCTCTTAATGGTAATTGTAACCCTTATATTTGCTACAATTCTGGGTATACCTCTAGGTTTACTTTTATATGTAACGAGAAAAGGAAACTTTTTAGAAAATAAATGGGTCTTTTCTATTCTTAACATCATAATTAATACAATTCGTCCGGTACCATTCATTATCTTTTTAGTAGCCTTAAGTCCACTAACAAGAAGTGTTATCGGAACGACGATTGGAACAGCAGCGGCAATTTTCCCGATGACGTTAGTCGCATCAATTGGTATTGCTAGAATGGTTGAAACAAACCTTGTTTCCGTTCCGAAAGGAGTAATTGAAGCAGCGCAAGCAATGGGCGCCTCGCCAATTAGAATTGTTTTTGAAATCCTTGTACCAGAAGCGTTAGCACCATTAATCTTAGGTGTCACATTTATGACAGTTGGTTTAATTGAATTCTCTGCAGTTGCTGGGCTTGTCGGTGGTGGCGGTCTTGGTGACTTGGCAATGACATATGGTTATCAACGTTTTGATACATCAGTTATGTTCGTAACGGTCGTGTTACTTATCATTCTCGTACAGATAGCTCAAAATTTAGGAAACTACTTTGCGAAAGTCTTGTTACGCAGATCATAAAAAGGAAGAGAGGAAAAGAAAATGAAGAAAATTTTAGCATTTGCATTATCAGCGATTGTAGGAGTCTCAGCATTAAGCGGCTGCTCAAGTGGAGACACGGGTGCAGGAGCGAAAGAAAAAGTAGTTCGCGTCGGTGTAACTGGAACGGATGGAGACGCTTGGGAAATTTTGAAGAAAAAAGCTGAAAAAGAAGGGATTAAGATTAAACTGGTGGAGTTCTCTGATTACACAACGCCAAATAAAGCGTTAGCTGATGGAGATATTGAATTAAACTCATTCCAGCATATTGCTTTCTTAGAGCAATTTAAAAAAGAGCATAAGTTAGATATTACAGCTGTTGGTACAACGCAAATTGCGCCAATGGGTTTATACTCTGAAAAATATAAGAAAGCAAATGAAATCCCAGATGGTTCAGAAATTGCAATTCCAAACGATCCAACGAACCAAGCACGGGCATTAAAACTTCTTGATGCAGCTGGATTATTAAAGCTTAAAAAAGACTTTGGTCTATTTGGAGATCCAAGTGGTATTGCTGAAAATCCGAAGAAATTAAAAATTACACCGGTTATCGCACAGCAAACACCTCGTGTGTTAAAAGATGTAGCGGCATCAGTTATTAATAACGGTGTTGCTGGTCAAGCTGGATTAGATCCAGCTAAGGATCCTATTTTCTTAGAAGATCCAAAGAATGCAAATGCGAAGCCATATATTAATATTTTTGCAGCTCGTACGAAAGATAAAGATGATCCAACATTGAAAAAAGTAATTGAACTATATCATTCAAAAGAAGTAACAGACGCAATTAAGAAAGAAACAAATGATGGTTCCATTTCAGTAGATCTTTCACTTGATGAGCTTGAAAAAATCGTAAAATAATCATTGGGTTTAATGGACTAACAGAAGGAACCCCTCCGCTGTTAGTTCGTTCAACATATAAACTTAACAAACAAACCCTAATTCTGTACTTTCCAATTTTGTATAACATAGAATCCAATGTTTGTTAAGTAGAGTGATAGACCAGGAGTTTTCCTGGTCTTTTTTTATGAATGAAAGTAGCTAGCGAACAGTAAGGTAATCCAAATTATAATGGGATAAGAAAATAAGCTGAAAAGGAGTGTAATTACGAATTGCTTTGGATGAATTAAGTGTTTTTTTGATAAAAAAAAGAAAATAGAAAAGAGAGTAATGAAAAATGCTGATATTACGCCGGGGTTATAGGAGCGATAAATGAAAAACAAAATAATATGTTGAACAGAGTTGAAGAAGATGGCCCCTTGTATAAAAATAATCCAGCATATAGAAGACAAGAAGTTAAGTTGATATAGAAAGACGATAAGTAATACAAAGATTGTTAATACGGAAATGGCAATGAAAAATTGTTGGCTAGTTATAAGACGGATTGAAAATTGATTAGCAAGGTATTGTGGCATTTGGAAAGCTTCTTCAAGGTTATGAATGAAAAATAATAAGGGAATGATCCAGAATATAGTAGTGGGATGTTTTTTCATCAATTTACATCACTCCAATAAAGTATAGAAAGCCTAAAAAAGGCCCTCTATACAGAGATAGTTATTCAATTATGATATTTTTTAAATTAACTTCATGATGCTCTTGTTCTTTCGGATAAGCAGCTAGTTCCTCTTGTAAAATATTTAATATTTGCTTAGCTGAATGCTGGATGGGATTAGGTAGCTCTTCTAATATATGCATCCCGACTTTTACTTTTGTACGAATTACCCTTCGTAGTAATTCCTCATGCATGTACTACACCTCCAAACCGAATATTTAGTACATCTTCTTCAAATTTTGCTCCTTGAATAGAAAGGTGTGTTAATGTTTTTGGTAACGTGATGTTCCGTTTAACAGAACCAGCTCGAATAATAAGTTCATCACCTTTTTGATTTAAGGAAAGTTCACTTTTGTTTGAGAAGGGAATGGACAGAACGAAAATATACTCATCGCCATCCTTTTTTACATATTGAGTGCGCCCGTTAAATTTCACTTCTGTAGGGGAATGATCAGTTTTAAATAAAGAATCTCCTACACGTTCTAACATAGACAAACCAACAACTTCTTGTTCAAACATTGGAGCTTCGTAAATAGGAAGGGGTTGAAAACTATCTTTAATTAATGTTTTATATTTCTTCTGTGTATCTTTCCATGCCTGAAAATAAGGATCGGTGACAGTGTTAGGGATGACGCGGTTAATCATAATGGCATCTACGTTATAATCGTATAAATTCAAATAAGTAAAGCTGCGCTGGGCTTCTTTAATGACCATTTTTTCAGGATTTACAACGATGCGGATACTTGTTACTTCTCGATTTGATAAAATATCTCTCATTTCTCCGAGCTGTTCAAGTGTACTTGTTAATTCGTCCATAATATCGTCGGTTGGAAGAGGGACACCAAGGAGTGGTTGAGCTACAGGACGAACGACTTTTAAAACTTTTCTTTTAATAGGAAATAATTTTTCCATCCACCAGCCGAGCATGTCTGGAAAGCTTAGCATTGCTAATGTTTCTCCTGTTGGAGCACAATCAATGATAATAACATCATATGTGTTTTGTTTATAATAATCGAGTACGCGAAGTAGGCTAATTAAATCTTCCATACCAGGAAACATCGTTAACTCTTCTGTTGTAATATCATCAGCTGCTTTGGAAGTGAAGAGTAGTGTAATATATTTCTGTAATTTTCCCCAGCCTTTTTCCATTTCATAAATCGTATTAATTTCTTGTGCCCACAAATTTTCACGAATTTCTAGTGGTTCAGAAGATAGCCTTATACCAAATGAATCTCCTAAACTATGAGCAGGATCTGTGCTCATTACTAATGTTTTTAATCCTTGTTTCGCACTTTGAATTGCTGTTGCTGCTGAAATGCTAGTTTTTCCTACGCCGCCTTTACCTGTATACAAGATAATTCTCATCATTCATATCCCCTTTGTTTCGAATGTCGAATATTACGAGTGTCGAAGTAAATGATTGAATAAAAACCCAGATAGGGTTTTATTCAATCGGAATGTTTTTCATTTTAGGTGTAGAAATCTTTTCTTCTGTTTTTCGCTGTGACGTAGCGATGTGATTCATGATTTTTTGGAAGATTTGTAGTAAGAATGCTTTTTCTTCTTCTGATAATGCTTCTGTTACTAAGCTAAAGTAATGGGCCGCATTTTGTTTTACTTCTTGAACGAGCATTACGCCGTTTTCTGTTAACCGAATTAATACAATACGTCGGTCATTTTCATCACGGTAGCGTTCAATATATCCCTTTTTTACAAGGCGATTTACAACGCCCGTTGTTGTACTCATCGGTATATCAAGAAGATCAGCAATTTTCGTCATTGTAATATCTGTATTTCGTTCCATCCAAAGTAAACAAAATACTTCTGTTTTAGAAAGTGTTAAATCTAGGCTTACCCATTCTTCAGGATAGAAAAGTTTCTTGGCGTTATCTAGCAGTAAGTCTAAAAAATGTTCATATTGCAACAATTAATTCCACTCCCGTATATTTCGAGGTTCGTAATATTTATTTTATGTAGAATAGAAATAATTGTCAATGATTTTAATTGTTTTTTCAGATTAGGCAGAAAACTTTCTTTAAAATAGTATTCTTTTATGGTAGATTTATAAATATAAAACTAGAATTTACATAAAAATCCATCATGGTAAATATACTTATCTATAATGGGTATACAGCTAACGAGGGGGAGAACGATGAGAAGACGTAATACGCAAGCGTTCACGTTTTTAGCATGGACTTCATTTGTTTGTGCGCTTTCAGGTATGCTAATTGGGATTTATACGTTAGATGAAACGCTTAGTGTAAAAGGATACTATTTAATTGGAACATTATTTTTAACGATGTCTTGTTTTGTATTACAAAAAACAATTCGTGATAATGAAGAAGATAACGAGAGATTTCCGAAAAATAAAACGTTAGATAAAGAGTAAATTGTAAAGAAAGGCATTTGCCTTTCTTTTTTTATGTAAAAATGGCGTAAGTACTCTGTGTTGACTTGCTTGAAGTACTGAAAATTTGGTATCATCAATAGTATTGTAGATTGAACGATATATTATGGAGGTGGCCTAGCCGTGTCAAGAATTTCCGTTGAGAATGTAAAGCACGTAGCACATTTAGCACGTCTTGCAATTACTGATCAAGAAGCAGAAAAATTTCAAAAACAACTAGATGCAATTGTTACATTTGCAGAACAGTTAAATGAATTAGATACAACAGATGTAAAACCAACAACTCATGTATTAACTATGAAAAATGTTATGCGTGAAGATGTACCAGAAAAAGGTTTACCAGTTGAAGAAGTATTAAAAAATGCACCGGATCACAAAGATAATCAAATCCGTGTTCCAGCAGTATTAGAATAGAGGAGGGGAATTTCGATGTCATTATTTGATCATTCAGTATCAGAGTTACATAAGAAGTTAAACAACAAAGAAATTTCCGTTACGGATTTAGTAGAAGAATCTTACAAACGTATTGCGGATGTTGAAGATAACGTAAAAGCTTTTCTTACATTAGATGAAGAAAATGCACGCGCAAAAGCGAAAGAATTAGATGCAAAAATCGGCGCTGAAGATAATGGTTTATTATTCGGTATGCCAATTGGTGTAAAAGATAACATTGTAACTAACGGCCTTCGTACAACTTGTGCGAGCAAAATGCTAGCAAACTTCGATCCAATTTATGATGCGACAGTTGTGCAAAAGCTAAAAGCTGCTGACACGATTACAATCGGTAAATTAAACATGGACGAGTTTGCAATGGGTTCTTCAAATGAAAACTCAGGATTCTACGCTACGAAAAACCCATGGAACTTAGATTACGTTCCGGGCGGATCTAGTGGTGGTTCTGCAGCAGCTGTAGCAGCAGGAGAAGTACTATTCTCTCTAGGTTCTGATACGGGTGGTTCTATCCGTCAGCCAGCTGCATATTGCGGTGTTGTAGGTTTAAAACCAACTTACGGACGCGTATCTCGTTACGGATTAGTAGCATTCGCATCTTCACTTGACCAAATCGGACCGATTACACGTACAGTCGAAGACAATGCATACTTATTACAAGCTATTTCAGGTATTGACCGCATGGATGCAACTTCTGCAAACGTTGAAGTTGGAAACTATTTAGCTGGTTTAACAGGCGATGTTAAAGGTTTACGCATTGCTGTACCGAAAGAATACTTAGGCGAAGGTGTTGGCGAAGAAGCTCGTGAGTCAGTACTAGCTGCTTTAAAAGTATTAGAAGGTATGGGCGCAACTTGGGAGGAAGTATCTCTTCCACACTCTAAATACGCTCTAGCAACGTATTACTTACTATCTTCTTCTGAAGCATCTGCGAACCTTTCACGCTTTGATGGCGTGCGTTACGGTGTTCGTTCTGATAATGTAAATAACTTATTAGATCTTTACAAAAACACACGTAGTGAAGGTTTCGGTGATGAAGTTAAACGTCGTATTATGCTTGGTACTTTTGCACTTAGCTCTGGTTACTATGATGCATATTACAAGAAAGCACAACAAGTACGTACATTAATTAAAAACGACTTTGAAAATGTATTTGCTAACTATGATGTTATTATTGGACCAACAACGCCAACTCCGGCATTTAAAGTGGGCGAAAAAGTTGATGATCCAATGACAATGTATGCAAATGACATTTTAACAATCCCAGTAAACTTAGCGGGTGTTCCAGCGATTTCTGTTCCATGTGGATTCGGTGCTAACAACATGCCACTTGGTCTACAAATCATTGGTAAACACTTCGATGAAGCGACAATTTACCGCGTTGCACATGCGTTTGAGCAAGCAACAGACTATCATACAAAAAAAGCAAGTCTGTAAGGAGGCGAGCATAGATGAATTTAGAAACAATTATTGGTTTAGAGGTTCACGTTGAGTTAAAAACAAATTCGAAAATTTTCTCTGCGAGTCCAACAGAATTCGGAGCGGAGCCAAATACACAAACAAGTGTAATTGACTTAGGATACCCAGGGGTACTTCCTACTTTAAATAAAGAAGCAGTTAACTTTGCAATGAAAGCTGCAATGGCATTAAACTGTGAAATCGCAACGGAAACGAAGTTTGACCGTAAAAACTATTTCTATCCAGATAACCCGAAAGCTTACCAAATCTCTCAATTTGATAAGCCAATTGGTGAAAATGGTTGGATTGAAATCGAAGTAGACGGTAAAAAGAAACGTATCGGTATTACACGTCTTCATTTAGAAGAAGATGCTGGTAAATCAACGCATACAGCTGATGGTTCATTAGTAGACTACAACCGTCAAGGTATGCCTTTAATCGAGATCGTATCTGAGCCAGATATGCGTACGCCAGAAGAAGCATATGCATACTTAGAGAAGTTAAAATCAATCATTCAATACACTGGTGTATCTGATTGTAAGATGGAAGAAGGTTCCTTACGTTGTGATGCGAACATTTCTCTTCGTCCAGTTGGACAAGAGAAGTTCGGTACAAAAGCGGAACTGAAAAACTTAAACTCATTCACTTACGTACAAAAAGGTCTTGAGCATGAGCAAGTGCGCCAAGAAAAAGAACTGTTATCTGGTGGCATCATCCAACAAGAAACACGTCGTTATGATGAAGCAACGAAGAAAACAATCTTAATGCGTGTGAAAGAAGGATCTGACGATTACCGTTACTTCCCGGAGCCAGACTTAGTTGAACTTTACATCGATGATGAGTGGAAAGAAGCAGTTCGAGCTTCTATTCCAGAACTTCCAGATGCACGTAAAGCTCGCTACGTTGCAGAACTAGGCTTACCAGCTTATGATGCACACGTGTTAACATTAACGAAAGAAATGTCTGATTTCTTTGAAGCAACTGTTGCAGACGGTGCTGATGCGAAATTAACATCGAACTGGTTAATGGGTGAAGTACTTGCATACTTAAACAAACAACAAAAAGAATTAAAAGACGTTGCATTAACGCCTGCTGGTTTATCTAAAATGGTTCAATTAATTGAAAAAGGTACAATTTCTTCTAAAATCGCGAAGAAAGTATTTAATGAATTAATTGAAAAAGGTGGAGACCCAGAAGAAATCGTTAAAGCGAAAGGTCTTGTTCAAATTTCTGACGAGGGTACACTTCGTAAAGTTGTAACAGAAATTCTTGATAATAATGAGCAATCTATCGAAGACTTTAAAAACGGTAAAGACCGTGCAATTGGCTTCTTAGTTGGTCAAATTATGAAAGCTACAAAAGGACAAGCAAATCCACCGCTTGTTAACAAAATCTTACTTGAAGAGATTAATAAGCGATAATAGTAGTGACTTTTAAAGATTAAGCAGAAAAACACCCGTACATGGGTGTTTTTCTAGGTTAATCAAACGTTTGTTTAAATGAGACAAAATCGTTTAAACAAACGTTTGATTAACTGTCAAAAGTGGAAAAATGTTTGTATAGCAACTATGGTATGATAGTTGCAAAAAGGTGGGAATAATGATAAATCTAAACATAGAGGTTTTTTTCATCTCATGAAATAATAGATAGTTATTATTCGTTATATGTAAATTTTTATGGAAGAATGGATAGAAATAAAGTGAAACTTTAATCAGTAGGAGGTTCATCCACCATTGATTATTAGCCCTCACCAATCGGGCATTTACTGCCCGCAAATAGCGGGATAAATTTTGGAGTCAAATAAAAAACCATTGAAATGAATATTTACTTTTGATGGACTACACGAATCGGGTTCTTACTGCCTGTTTGAGCGGGATAAAAGAAGGATAGCAAGATGAGAGGAGGTAGGCATGGGAATACTGAATAGAAGTTCAGTATGTTCTTTTTCGATATATAAAGAAATTTCCTGTGCTAATAAATGATGAAGCGAGCAAGAATTATTTATAATCCTACTTCTGGGCGTGAGCTATTTAAGAAGAGCTTACCAGAAGTATTACAAAAATTAGAACAAGCTGGCTATGAGACATCTTGTCATGCGACAACGGGTCCTGGAGACGCTACTGTGGCGGCGAGACAAGCTGCGGATCGTAAGTTTGATGTTGTTATTGCGGCTGGTGGCGACGGTACATTAAATGAAGTAGTAAACGGTTTAGTTGGGCATGAATTCCGTCCGAAATTTGGAATTATTCCAGTTGGAACGACAAATGACTTTGCACGTGCAATTGGTGTACCTCGTTCTATTGAAGAGGCAGCAGATATTATTTGCGAAGGAAAAACAGTGCCATTAGACCTTGGTAGAGCGAACGATACATATTTTATTAACATCGCTGGTGGCGGTCGTATTACAGAATTAACATACGAAGTACCGAGTAAGTTAAAGACAGTATTAGGACAACTTGCTTATTACCTAAAAGGTATCGAGATGTTACCATCATTGCATCCGACATATGTTGAAATTGAGTATGATGGAAAGTTACTACAAGAAGAAATTACGATGTTTTTAATTACGAATACTCGTTCAGTAGGTGGATTTGAAAAGGTAGCACCGTATGCATCTATTAACGATGGGTTATTTGACCTATTAGTACTGAAAAAAGGTTCTATCGCTGATTTAATTAAAGCAGCAACACAAGCACAACGTGGTGAACATATTAATAATCCAAAAGTGTTATATACACAAGCGAACCGAATTAAAGTACATTCACCAGATAAACTAATGATTAATTTAGATGGTGAGTATGGTGGAGATGCACCGATGGAATTCGAAAATATATATCATTGTTTAGAACTATTTGTTCCTGAACATCAAGAGGATGCCCTGTAAAGGCATCCTTTTTACTTTGTTAAAATGAATTGTAAATTGGGAGTTAGTTTGATTTTTATGGTATTTTTACAATTCTTTTATTTTACATCCATACTTTATTGATACACTGGAAGAGATAAGAAATGAGAGGTAGGGTGCTATGGAGAAGGTAAAGGCGATATTATTTGATAAAGATGGGACATTAATGGATTTTCATTCAATATGGATAAAAGTAGCTGAAGAACTTGTAGCTGAATGTATAAGTTTATATCATTTACCAAGTACAATAGGGCAGACCTTATTAGAAGAGATCGGTGTAGAGGGAGCATTTGTTAATCCGAGGAGTGCAATAGCTGCTGGAACAAGCCTTGATGTAGCGAAGGGGCTTTGTAATTATATTGAGTCTGCTAGAGAAGAAGAGATGCATCATTGGGTAAGTGAGAAGTTATTTTCCCTTATGTATGAGCATCGTTCGCATATGAAAATGACAGCAGATTTACCGAAAGTGTTACAGGCATTAAAAGATAAAGGATTTATATTAGGGGTTGTCACGGCGGATGATTTTGCACCAACAGAATTATTTTTAAAACAATATAAGTTGGAGAACTTTTTTGATTATATTATAGCCTCGGATACATTCCCTGCGCAAAAACCAGATAAAAAGATTATAGAAGTGTTTTGTGAGAAATTTAATTTAGCATCATGTGAGGTTGCGGTTGTTGGAGATACGCCAACTGATTTACATTTAGCCAAAAATGGCGATTGCTATGCAATTGGGGTGCTATCTGGTACGGGAGACCGTCCAACATTAGAACCACTTGCTGATTTAGTGTTAGATTCTGTTGAAGAGTTTATTTCTCAATCGGGTGAGTTTTTCTGGGAGAAAGAAAAGTCTAATGTGTAAGGAAAATAAGTCTATAAAGACTCTTAATAAGTCTTTATAGACTTATTTTTTATGCCTGGATACAAAGAATATAGGATAAATGCTAGAAAAGAAAGTTGGCATACATTTTGCAATAAAAAGAGAAAACAATGTAAAGAAAAGGATGGGGTACGCAATGAACACAAAAAAATTTGCTAAAGTAAATGAACAAATTCCAGGACCGAAAGCGGCATCTTTATTAGAACGCCGTCAAAATATAGTACCAAAAGGAGTAAGTAACGGCATCCCAACGTTTGTACAATCTGCAAATGGTGCTCTTGTAACAGATGTTGATGGTAATCAGTACATTGATTTTGCAGGAGCAATTGGGACAATTAACGTAGGGCATTGTCATCCAACGGTTAAAGAAGCGCTCCATAAACAAGTCGATCAATACATTCATACTGGATTTAATGTCATGATGTATGAGCCATATATTGAATTAGCGGAAAAGCTTGCGGCATTGGCACCGGGAAGTTTCGATAAGCAAGTCCTCTTTTTAAATAGTGGTGCAGAAGCAGTTGAGAACGCGGTGAAGATCGCTCGTAAATATACGAAGAGACCTGGTATTATCGCATTTTCTAAAGGTTTCCACGGGCGTACATTAATGACAATGACGATGACAAGTAAAGTGAAGCCATATAAATTTGGGTTTGGTCCATTTGCTCCAGAAGTATATAAAGCGCCATTTCCATACGAATACCGTCGCCCAGAGGGATTAACGGAAGAGCAGTATGATGATTTTATTATTGAAGAGTTTAAGAACTTCTTCATATCGGAAGTAGCACCAGAAACAATTGCAGCTGTTGTAATGGAACCTGTTCAAGGGGAAGGTGGGTTTATCGTCCCAAGTAAGAAATTTGTTCAAGAAGTACGCCGCATTTGTTCAGAGAACGGCATCTTATTTGTAGCGGATGAAATACAAACAGGCTTTAGTCGTACAGGAAAATATTTTGCAATTGATCACTATGATGTCGTTCCAGATTTAATTACAGTGTCTAAATCATTAGGTGCTGGTGTACCGATAAGTGGTGTCATTGGACGTAAAGAAATTATGAATGAGTCTGCACCAGGTGAACTTGGTGGAACGTATGCAGGAAGTCCATTAGGATGTGCGGCTGCATTAGCTGTTCTCGATGTAATAGAAAATGAGAAATTAAATGATAGAGCGATAGAATTAGGAAAAGTCGTAATGAACCGATTCAAGGAGATGAAAAATAAATATCATTGCATCGGCGATGTGCGTGGGTTAGGTGCAATGTGTGCATTTGAGGTCGTTCAAGATCGTAAGACGAAAGCACCTGACAAAACGTTAACGGCTAATCTATGTGCAGAAGCAAATAAGCGTGGGTTACTGTTATTATCAGCAGGAACATATGGAAATGTTATCCGTGTGTTAATGCCTTTAGTTATTACAGATGAGCAACTTGAAGAAGGTTTAACAATAATTGAAGAATCATTGCAAGCTTGTTATGAGCAAACAAACATCGCTCGCGTTTAAAAACTGAAGTATAAATAGCAAACATTCTAGCTGACTCTATATTAAATGCAGAAAATTCACTTTATAATAAAGGTAGTGAAGTGGATCGATGGATTTGAAGTTAGGGGTGGCTAGGATGGTTGCAGAAAAGGAACGAGTGTTAATGGATTTAAAAGATGTATTTGAATATGCGTTTGACGAAATTTTTGTTACAGATGAGCAAGGGATCGTTGTGCGTGTAAATAGTACATGTGAAAGGCACTACCAACTAGCTGCCGAAGAGTTAGTTGGTAAGCATGTAAAAGAACTACAAAAGGATGGAATCTTTTATCCATCAGCGACATTAGAAGTGATTGAAAAAAAGAGGCCAATTGAACTCGTTCAAACTACAAAATCAGGAGAGTATTTACACGTTCGTACAAGGCCTGTTTTTGATGATGAGGGAAATTTAAGAAGAGTGATTAGTTATTCTCGGGACCTTACTGAACTCTATCAATTACGTCAAAAGGTAGAGGAAATGGATAATCAGCTAAAAACATATAAAAAAGAATTAAGAGAAACATATGAGCATGAAGGACTTATTTTTAAAAGTCTAGCTATGCAAAAAATAGTCGATACAATCAAAAAAGTATCTGTAGTGGATAGTACTGTTCTCGTTTTAGGCGAGACTGGAGTTGGGAAAAGTCGATTAGTACGCCATTTACATGAAGTGAGTCACCGTAAGAATGAAAGTTTCTATGAAATTAATTGTGCGGCATTGCCAACTAATTTAATTGAATCGGAGCTTTTTGGATATTCAGGTGGATCTTTTACAGGTGCGAATCGTGAAGGGAAAAAGGGACTATTAGAATCCGCGCATAATGGAACTCTTTTTTTAGATGAAATCGGTGAAATGCCGCTGGAAATTCAAGCGAAGCTTTTGCAAGTATTGCAAGAAAAAACATTTCGTCCTATAGGCGGAAGAGAATTAAAAAAAGTGGATGTTCGAATTGTGGCGGCAACAAATAGAGATTTAAGTATGATGGTGAAACAAGGAACATTTCGGAAAGATTTATACTATCGTCTGAATGTTATTCCAATTGCAATTCCCCCGCTTAGGGAAAGAACAGAAGATATTTTGCCGCTTATTTATCATTACTTGCAGCACTTTAATAAAAAGTACGGACGTGATGTGAAACTAGCGCCGAGTACGTTACAAATGTTTGTTGGATATCCGTGGGAAGGAAACAATAGAGAAATAGAGAATGTAATTGAGAGAATTGTTATTACTGTCGATGATGTTGTAACGGTAGAGGATTTGCCACTCTCTATGCAAGAGGCTGCAGTTGAACAATCGGGGCAAAGCCTTTATAAAATGCTGGAAGAGGTAGAGAGAAATATTATTCTTAAAGCGTATAAAACGTATGGATCAAGTTATAAAGTGGCTGAGTTTTTGCAAATTAGTCAATCTGCTGCTACTAGGAAAATTAAGAAGTTCATAGAGGAGGAAGAAAACATTGGATAAAAAGGCGACTTTCGTAAGTATAGATAAAAAGGCGATGTATATAAATGGTGAGTGGATTACACTACAAGAACAAATTGAAGTAAATAATCCTGCGACGAAGGAAATATTTGCAACTGTACCAAAAGGCGGAGTAACAGAGGCAAAGCAAGCTGTTGATGCTGCACATGAAGCTTTTAAAACGTGGTCTAAGTTAACGGCAGCAGATCGTGCAACGAAGTTAAAAAAGTGGTTCATGCTTATTGATAAAAACAAAGAAGAGATCGCAGCGATTATGACAAAGGAACAAGGAAAGCCGTTTGCAGAAGCGCTTGGTGAAGTGAATTATGCAAATAGTTTTGTTGAATGGTATGCAGAAGAAGGGAAACGTGTGTATGGTGAAATGATTCCTGCTTCTCATCCGAATAAGCGCATTTTAGTTATGAAGCAACCAGTTGGCGTTATGGCAGCTATTACACCTTGGAACTTCCCGGCAGCGATGATTACGAGAAAGGTAGCCCCAGCGCTTGCAGCAGGCTGTACAGCCGTTGTGAAACCGGCGAGTCAAACGCCATTAACTGCATTGAAATTAGCTGAATTAGCTCATGAAGCAGATATTCCAAAGGGCGTAATCAATATCGTAACAGGTAGTGCAAAAGCAATTGCTGATACATGGATGGAAGATAGTCGCGTTCGAAAAGTGTCCTTTACAGGGTCAACGGAAATTGGGAAAGAGTTAATGGCTAGTGCGGCGCAAACGATGAAAAAAGTTTCACTTGAGTTAGGTGGTCACGCTCCGTTTATCGTAATGAATGATGCAGATTTAGATAAAGCAGTAGAAGCGGTGATTGGTTCGAAATTCCGTAACGCAGGACAAACGTGTATATGTACAAACCGAGTATTCGTTCAAGAAGAAGTATACGAAGTATTTGTAGAGAAGTTCCAAAAGGCAGTAGGGCAGTTGAAAGTAGGAGACGGTTTCAGTGACGGAACGACTGTCGGACCACTTATTGATGAGAATGCAGTTTCAAAAGTACAAGAACATATTGAAGATGCTATTCAAAAAGGTGGAACAGTTTTATATGGTGGTCAAAAGGTCGCAGAGTTAGAGGGACATTTCATTCAACCGACTGTAATTGGATTGGCAAATGATACGATGCTTTGTATGAATGAAGAAACATTTGGGCCAGTGGCACCAGTTGCGAAATTTAAAACAGTTGATGAAGTAATCGAACGTGCAAATAATACACCATACGGTTTAGCTGCGTATATTTTCACGAAAGACATTAGCCAAGCATTCCAAATTAGTGAAGCGTTAGAGTACGGTATTATCGGTCTAAACGACGGTCTTCCATCAGTTGCACAAGCACCATTCGGTGGCTTTAAAGAAAGTGGTATCGGTCGTGAAGGAGGCCATTTCGGCATCGAGGAATATTTAGAAATTAAATATATTTCATTGGGACTATAAGTAGTATACTAGAATCTCTATAAGGTAACAGAGAAGGAGATTTTAGTATGGTATATTGGCTATTATTACTTGTTACAATTATTTTTGAAGTAGCTGGAACAATTGCGATGAAACTATCAAATGGTTTAACAAAGCTCGTTCCGAGTGTACTGATTTTCGTATTCTATGGTATTTGTTTTAGCGTATTTGCCATCGTCGTTAAAAAGATTCATTTAAGCATTGCTTATGCTATTTGGTCTGGCGTTGGAACATTACTTATTACAATCATTAGTGTTTACTTTTTTAAAGAGCATATTAGTTTATTCCAAGCATTTTGTATTCTTTTTATTGTTTTGGGTGTCATTGGGCTTAAGGTTTCATCGGCATCATGAAAGCTATCTTTTGTAGAAGATAGCTTTTTTCTATTTGTGCAGTTAGCAATTAATACGACAAAATATGACAAGAAAGCGTAAAGCATTTTGTTATGATACATATGAAATATTGTCTTATGTGGGGGAAAGAGTATGTTAAAAAAGGTGAGTCAAATTTTTTTGATTTTTGGCATAGCTTTTAGTTTAAGTGCTTGCACTGAGACTAAAGATAGTAATGAAAGTAAACAAGAAGATGTTCAAGATAAAGTGTATAAAATAGGGGAGACAGTAGAAGTAGATGGTTTGCAAGTAACTATCGATTCAGTTAAATTAGGATATCCGGATTATGATGAGGATAAAAAGAAAGAGGAGATTTTGGGGATTATTTTCAAAGTGGAAAATAATAGTAAAAAGGAAATACCTTTTGCATTTTATGAATTTGAGATTACCGATAAGAAAGGTACAAGATTTAAAGAATATAATAACCCTGATAGCTTTATTAGTAAAAAGTTAGCACCAGAAGAAAAAATTCAAGATATCATGCTATTTGACGTAGCGAAAGAAAATACGTATATCGCTACGTATAGACCAGAGTTTACGCGTGAAAATAGAATAATAAAATTTGAATTGAAACCAAATAAATAAAGAAACACATTGGATTATCCAATGTGTTTCTTTATGGTAATAAATTTAAAACGCCCAGTTACCTTTACGGAAGATAGGCTCATGTCTGCCATCAGCAGTAATACCGTCAATATCAAGCTCAGCTGATCCAATCATGAAGTCGTTGTGTGTGATACTAGCGTTTGCGCCGTTTTCAGCAAGTTCTTCTTTAGACATTGTTTTTCCGCCAACTAAGTTAAATGCGTAAGCATTTCCAATCGCAAGGTGGCAAGATGCATTTTCGTCAAATAGTGTATTGTAGAATAAAACATTTGTGTTTGAAATTGGTGAGTCATGAGGTACTAAAGCTACTTCCCCTAAGAAGTGAGAACCTTCATCTGTTTCTACTAAATGTTTTAAAGCTTCTTCACCAGCTTCAGCTTTATAGTCTACGATACGTCCGTTTTCAAATGTTAACGTGAAATTATCGATAATATTACCTGCAAATACTAACGGTTTTGTACTAGAAACTTGGCCGTTTACACCTGTTTTAAGTGGCATTGTAAATACTTCTTCAGTTGGAATATTAGCCATAAATGGTACGTTCTTTTCATTTAAGCTACCAGCACCAGCCCATACATGTTTTTCTGGAAGTTCGATTGTTAAATCTGTTCCAGGACCTGTATAGTGAAGAGCTTTATAATGCTTTTCGTTTAAGTAATCCACTTTTGTATGTAATGTTTCATCATGTTCTTTCCATGCTTCTACAGGATTTTCTAAATCAGCACGAGTAGCTTTGAAAATAGCATCCCATAACTTTGCTTCTTGTTCTTCTGGCGCTACGTCAGGGAATACTTTCGCAGCCCATTCTTTCGTAGGAACAGAAATGACACACCAACTTACTTTATCTGCTTGTACGTAATCACGGTATACTTTCATTGCTTCTCCAGCTACTTTATGAGCTGTTGCGATACGCGATGGTTCTACACCTTTTAATAAATCAGGGTTTTCTGCATAGATAGACATAAATGCAGCGCCTTCTTTTGCTAATTCTTCACGAGCATGTGCTTTCCAAGATGGAAATTCAGCGAAAGCTTCTTCAGGAGCTAGATCGAATTTTAAGCGTGTTAACGTCTCATCATTCCAATCTACATATACGTGTTTTGCACCAGATTTATATGCTTTTTCTGTAACGAGGCGTACAAATTGTACAGCTTCAAGAGGTGCACTAATTGATAAAGTTTGTCCAGGTTGAATATTAACACCAACATTAACTGCAAGAGCAGCATATTTCTCTAACGTTTGTTCAAATGACATATGTATAATCTCCTTTAATTTGAAAGATTTCTTACTATATATAATACAAGAAAATTCTAAAAATATATATAAATATAAAGTAAAAAGAGAGCTCAAAATGTATTGAGCCCCTATATTTACTTAATTGAAGAAGCAAACTGCTCTACAGTCGTTGTATGGTGTATACGAACGCGCTTCATCTTTAACAATTCATCAGGTTCACCCTTCGTAATGAATTGCCCAGGCTTTGTCGTCGTCGCAAATTGATAATACTTCTTCGTTTCTGCAACAACCTTATCATCTACATGACCGAATGGATAAGCAATCGCGATAACAGGCTTACCTGTTATTTTTTCTAGCTTTTCTTTTGAACCTTTTAACTCTTCCTCATAGTTTGTAATTTTCGGTAAGTCTGCATGTGTTGCAGTATGAGATTGCACCGAGAAAATGCCGGAATCAACCATTTCTTTTATTTCAGAAGTAGACAATGCTCCTTCTACATCAACGTTATCAACAATCATATATTCTGTTGCTGCCGGTTTAAAAGTATCATCTTTTAGCTTTTGTAAAATGTGAAATGCATTCATATTATTTTTCATACCGTCATCAAATGTAACAAAAATCGGCTTATTTACTTTATTTATATCGCCCCAGCGTTCAAACGTTAAAAGCGTATAACCATTATCCTTTAAATATTTTATTTGTGCTTCAAAGTTAGCTGGTGATACGAATAAGTCTTTAATACCTTGACCATGATAATCATCGATTGCGTGATACATAAGAACAGGAACCTTTTGTTCGAAAGTAATAGTAGATTTCGTAAGCGGGATTGTTTTCCCATCTTCTTTCATTCCTGTTGCTTCAATTTGAAACTCACCGCGTTTTCCTTCAAATTCTTTTATATCAAAAGGAATTGCAAATTGTTTCTCCTTTTCTTTAGAAGAAAAAGATTTAGCACGTTCCTTGCCATCAGCTGTGCGCCAAATTTTATATTGTACTTCATTTAAAGAATCTTTTATGTCTGTAATATGAATACTTGTGTTTGTAGATTCATGTGTAATTGCATTATATGAGATTTTACCTTGTTCTTGCACAGTCTCTGCTTGTTTCTTAATCCCTTGAGCCGTTTTCTCTTTTTTAGGTTCTGGACTTACATTGTTAGTATTACAGCCTGCTAGAATGGCAGACGTAAATAAAGCAATTGCTGCGTATTTTCTCATAAAAATCACCTTCTATTGTGTAGTATGTTGCATATTTACATTAAAATCCCCACCGCTATAAGAGTGGTGGGGATATACCCTTGTTCATCATATCATTTGAAGAAAATGAGGGGAATATGATTTTTAGGAGGTTATTAATGTAATAGATTAGTGACTTTGAATAGATGTGTTTTTTTGTTTCTTATTAGAATTAATAATAATATAACCGACTACAAAGATAAGAGGAATAATGAAGACATAGATAGGCATTCCCCATACATAATAGCTTTTCAGGGTTAAGACTAGTAAATGTAAGAAATCGAAAATTGCGTGAGCTTTCATAATATCCTCCAATGGTTTTTTGAAAATTATAACATTTTAAACTTGTTATTTGTATAATTTGGAAAGTGATTTAAGCTAATTTTAAAGTAAGAAGAAGACTTATTAATATGCAATTTTGCATAAGGGTATGTATTTTATTAAAATATAAAGATTTTATACTATAATGAAAACCGCTATAAAACTAAGTAAGAATAATGTATGGAGTGGAGAATAGAAATGAAATATAAAAAAATAATATATATCTTTTTCATATCGCTATTTATAGTTGGTTGTCAAAGTGAAGTGAGTAAAGCGAATAGCGTGGAAGAGTATATTCCATCGCATCTTATGAATGCGGAAGTGACGGCGGATATTATGACACTTGAATTTCCTTATGAGATAAAAGAGAAATTAGAGAAAATCGGAAATAAAATGAGCGATAGTATTACAAATAATTTAGATTGGTATTTGAAGTATGCCGAAGAAGAAATTATACCGAAAAAAACGTTTCCTTATCATCAAAACTTAGGTATTACAAAAGAAGAATATGATTTTATGATAGATAAAATGGATAATGCAGAATATATAAATACCAAAGATGGAAAACTCTTTTTTAAAAAGAAAGATCATGAAATTCAAATTCTCTCTGATGAAAATTTGAATCTAATTAAAAATATTCGAATTGATACAGAGAAGAATACAATTAAAACTCCTTTGGGAGAATGCGAATATGAAGGTGAAATCAAGGCGTCTGATGAACAAAAAGCTACTGGTCCATGGAGTGGAAAGATGTGGACTTTAAAAAGCAATGGATTGCTTTATCATTTTTCATTAGGAAAGTTAAAAAACATAAACAAATCTATCATTTACATTTCAATAAAAGGTATATATAAAGATAGGATTATCAATACAGAAGAAGCAGTTGAATTTCACTCGGTTTCATAAATAATCAAAAAAATCACCTTACTCGTTAAAGTAAGGTGATTTTTTATTAAATAAACAATCCAGCGATTGTCGCAGATAAAATAGAAGCAAGTGTTGATGCAAATAGCATTTTCCAACCAAATTTAGAAACAACGCTTCCTTGTTTTTCAGAAAGGGCACGGATTGTACCAACGATTGCACCAATTTGGCTAATACTTGCGAAGCTAATTAAGAATACTGTAACGATTCCAACTGTACGTGGAGCTAATGTTGTAGCTGTGTCTTTTAAATCAAGGATTGCTACAAACTCATTTAAAACAATCTTCGTACCCATAATACCACCAGCTGGGATAATATCTTGAGTTGGAATACCCATTAAGAATGCGAATGGAGAAAGTACGTAACCGAAGATTTGTTGTAAAGTAATGGCATGTCCCATTGCGCCTGAAGCTGCACTAATTACGTAGTTTACAACTTCCATCACACCGATAAAGGCGATCATTAATGCGGCAACGATACCAGCTACTTTTAAACCATCAAGCGCACCGTTAATCATTGCACCGATAAAGCTGTCCCCGAATAGCGTTCTATCAAATTTTTGAATCACTTCATCTTCTTTCTTCGTATCAACTGGTGTTAATAACGAACAAACGATTAAGCTTGAGAATAAATTTAGCGGAAGAGCTGCTAGTACGTATTTTGCATCTAACATCATTACGTATGATGCTGTAACAGAAGCAGAAACGGAGCTCATCGCAGAACAACAAATGATAAACATACGGTTTTTATTGAAATGCTGTAAATCGTTTTTAATAACGATTAACGCTTCACTTGAACCGAAGAATACAGAGTTTACTGCGTGGAATGACTCAACGCGTGGCAAACCAGTAATTTTTGAAATTGCACCGCCGACAACACGAACGATGAATGGTAAAACACCTAAATAACTAAAGATTGAAAGTAGTGCTGAGAAAAATACGATAATTAATAATACGTTTAAGAAAAAGACAAAATCTCTGTGAATTCCATTAAAGAGAAAATCGACACCTGTCGTACCAAGTTTAATTAGTTTGTTGAAAACTTTACTAATTAAAATAATGATTTGTTGACCAATCTTTGTAGCAAACATAAACCAACCGATTAAAATTTGGAAACCAATCATAATTGCAATTGCACGGAAGTTGATTTTACTTTTGTTGTTTGACAAAGCAAAACATAAACCTAACACGGCAATAATACCGATAATGCTCATTACATATTGCATGTAGTTGCCCCTTTCAGAAGTTCGTATAAAGTTTGTACATAAAACGCTCGTTATATTACTAAAAATAAAGGAATGAGGTTTTATGTCATACGTAAGATGTCTGACCTTTTAGAAAAATAAAAATAAAAAAAGACCCATATGGATTCACTTTCATCTATGAGAGAAAGCTAATCAATATGAGTCCTTTTTTGCGCATAGGCTAATATTCATTAGTTTTCCCCATAGTCCAGCAATTTAAGGTTGCCGGGTAGAAACTCTCGATCCATATTATCAAGTATATATGAGGTAACATCGTCCGTATTAAATTAGTAGTAGCGTAACATTAACAGAGAAGTATCGTCAATAGCTTTTTTTCTTCCAATAGAAAAAGACCATATAAGTATGATAAAATGTAACGCAGTGTTATGAAAAAGAGAGGTCGGAAAATGAGTACTAAAATGACGCCACCAGTTGAGAAAAACGAGTTTATAGATGTAGTATTTGAAGATTTAACACATGATGGTGCCGGTGTTGCGAAAGTAAAGGGCTATCCTATTTTCGTTAAAAACGGATTACCAGGTGAAGAAGCGCAAATTAAAATTATTAAAGTGAAGAAAAACTTTGCATTTGGTCGTTTAATGAAGCTTCATACAGAAAGCCCATATCGTAAAGATGCTGAATGCCCAGTATATAATCAGTGCGGCGGTTGTCAGCTTCAGCACTTATCATATGAGGGACAATTACAGGCGAAAGAAAAGCAAGTACGTGACGTTATGCAGCGCATTGGAGGACTAGGTGATGTTCCTGTTCATCCTGTACTTGGCATGCAAAATCCGTGGGTATACCGTAATAAAGCACAAGTACCAATCGGAGAACGTGAAGGCGGACTTGTAGCTGGTTTCTATCGCCAAGGAACGCATGATATCATTAATATGGAATCATGCTTAATTCAGGCAGAAGAAAACGATATATTAATTCAAGAAGTAAAACGTATTTGTGAAAAGCACGGTATCACTGCGTACAACGAAGAGCGTAACAAAGGAACACTTCGTCACGTAATGGCTCGTTACGGGCAAGTAACAGGAGAAATTATGCTGGTCTTCATTACACGTACAGCAGAATTGCCGAACAAAAAAGCAATTATTGAAGAAATTGCAGCGAAATTCCCAGAAGTAAAATCGATTGTTCAAAACGTAAATACGAAGCGTACAAACGTAATTTTCGGAGACAAAACGACAGTATTATACGGATCAGAATATATTTATGACTTTATCGGTGACATTAAATTTGCGATTTCAGCACGTTCATTCTATCAAGTAAATCCAGAACAAACGAAAGTGCTATACGATAAAACGTTAGAATACGCAAAATTAAACGGTAACGAAACAGTAATTGATGCCTATTGCGGAATCGGATCAATCTCGTTATTCCTAGCGCAAAAAGCGAAAAAAGTATACGGCGTTGAAATCGTCCCAGAAGCAATTGAAGACGCAAACCGAAATGCAGCACTAAACAACATGACAAACGCTGAATTTGGCGTAGGAGAAGCAGAAGTAGTCATTCCAAAATGGTACAAAGAAGGCGTAATTGCTGACACAATGGTCGTAGACCCACCGCGTAAAGGCTGTGACGAAGCATTACTAAACACAATCATCGACATGAAGCCAAACCGCGTCGTATACGTATCATGTAACCCAGCAACATTAGCACGTGATTTAAAAGTACTAGAAGAAGGCGGATATAAAACACAGGAAGTACAACCTGTTGATATGTTCCCGCATACGACTCATGTGGAGTGTGTGGCTTGGCTTAAGTTAGTATAATAGGAAAGCAGTTGATATAGAAAAAATCTATACCACCTGCTTTTTGGTTTACAAAAATACCATTCATAAGCGATTTTAGTTAAAATAAATATTGCTGATTTTCACAAATTATAAATTTAGATTTTGAAATTGTATTCATAGTGAGAGGATTTGAATTTGAAATGATAGATAATTTTTGGCGTGAATTACCACGACCATTTTTCGTACTTGCACCAATGGAAGATGTGACAGACGTTGTTTTCCGTCACGTAGTAAGTGAAGCTGGTCGTCCGGATGTATTCTTCACAGAGTTTACAAACTCGGATAGCTATTGCCATCCAGAAGGTATGAAAAGTGTACGTGGCCGTTTAATTTTTACAGAAGACGAACAACCGATGGTAGCACATATTTGGGGAGACAATCCCGAATACTTCCGTCAAATGAGTATCGGTATGGCAGAACTAGGATTTAAAGGCATCGATATTAATATGGGTTGCCCAGTACCGAATGTAGCATCAAGAGGGAAAGGTAGTGGCCTTATTCTACGTCCAGACGTTGCAGCAGAACTTATTCAAGCAGCAAAAGCGGGCGGACTACCTGTCAGCGTAAAAACAAGACTTGGCTTTAAAGAGTTAAGCGAGTGGGAAGATTGGTTAACGCACATTTTCAAACAAGATATTGCAAACCTTTCTATTCACTTACGTACAAGAGAAGAAATGAGCCAAGTAGATGCGCATTGGGAACTAATTCCGGAAATTAAAAAATTACGTGACCGTATCGCACCAAATACGTTAATAACAATCAATGGAGACATCCTTGATCGTAAAATGGGGCTGGAACTTGCTGAAAAATACGGCATTGATGGCGTAATGATCGGACGAGGCATCTTCAAAAATCCATTTGCTTTTGAAAAAGAGCCAAGAGAGCATAGCAGCAAAGAACATCTAGATCTTTTAAGACTACAACTTGATCTTCAAGATCAATATGCAGAAGTATTACCACGATCCATAACAGGATTACATCGCTTCTTCAAAATTTATGTGAAGGGCTTCCCAGGAGCTGCTGAACTAAGAAATCAATTGATGAGCACGAAGTCGACGGATGAAGTGCGTGCTTTGTTGGATAAGTTTGAGGATAGTGTTGGTGTGGCTCAGGATAGTGAGACGGTTTAACTTTTAAGCAGTTAAATCATTTCATATGTAGTGCATGACATGAGTGAGTTGAAAATAAGTGCAGAGCTGGAAAAGAACAGTGTATTTGAGAAATCAAAGCACTGTTTTTTTCTTTTAGTTAATGTTAAGAGGGAAATCTTTTTATAGGCATATAAAAAACATGTAAGAGCTCTGTAGATACAATGATAGAGAAAAGTTCGGGTAAGACTATAAAACATATCTTTAAAATGTTAAAGTATTAATTTAGCGGACAATAACTAAAAGGTTAGATTAAACATGATAATTTAAAGCAGGTTATAGCATAAACTTTAACCGCTGAATAAATAATCAACATTTCAGGAGGGAAACCCAATGGCAATGAGCAACAACGATATATTAAAAAGAGTAAGATACGCTTTAGATATAAAAGATATAGATATGGTAGAAATCTTTAAACTAGGTGGCGTAGAAGTAACGAAAGAAGACGTAGTTGATATGCTTACAAAAATAAAGAGAGCGCCTCAGCATGAAGCTGAAAATGATGAGGTAGCTGAAGATGAGTACGTAAAAACATGCGATATGATGATGTTAGAGGCGTTTTTAAATGGATTTATTACCTTAAAAAGAGGGAAGCAAGATCCGAAACCAGGGCAGCCTGCACCTGTACAGAGCAAGGAGAGTGCCAATAACCTTCTTCTAAAGAAAATGAAAATCGCACTATCTTTAACGAGTGAGGATGTACTTGATATATTAGATAGCGTGGGCGTTACGGTAACAAAAGGAGAGTTAGGCGCTCTATTAAGAAAAAAAGGCCATAAAAATTACAAAGAGTGCGGCGATAAATACGCAAGGAATTTCATTAAAGGATTAGCTGTAAAGTATAGAGGATAATGAGTTCGTTAAAGCAGTAAATGATATAATAGGTAGAGTAGGACGTTCGTATCCTACTCTTTTTTATTTGTAAAATAATACGCTAGGTGATGAAATGGTACATACATATTTAGGTGAGACAATTAATTTTCATATAACTTATAAGAAGAAAAAGTCCGTGCGTCTTTTTGTGGATTCGTATGGAAATGTGGAAGTGCAAGCTCCGAAAGGGACACCTGTTGAATACTTAGTCCAGTTGCTAGAGGAAAAGTGGGATTGGATTCAGACAACACGTAAGGAAATGGCGGAGCGAGCGCGTGGACCACAGGAAAAGGATTATGATCAAGGAGAAGGCTTTTTATATTTAGGAAATACGTATCCGATACAAATTTCTCAAGACGCAAGCATTACGCAAGACAATGCAGTGTTTGAAAAGGATAAGTTACATATTTATGTAAAAGAGCTAAAGGATGAGAAAATACAGCAAGCTTTAAAACGATTTTATTATAAGCAGTGTAAAACTTTAGTAGAGAAGAGCATTAAAGTGCATCAAAGTAACTTTAAGACAAAACCACGTTCTATTCGTATTACAGATAGTAGTCGTACTTGGGGTACTTGCGATTCGAATTTACAACTAACATTCAATTGGAAGCTAGCAATGGCACCACAGCGAGTAATTGACTATGTAGTTGTTCATGAAATGTGTCATATGGTTCATTTAAATCATGATCGATCTTTTTGGCGTCTTGTCGGGAAGATAATGCCTGATTATAAAGAAATGGAGAATTGGTTAGCATTATCTAGTTGGAAGATGACGGTTTAATGTTGCGCTTTGTATAGGTTGCGATTATTGTCAATCTTTGTCGGTAAGTCGATATATTTCGAAAATCGCTGATATATTTGAAGTTGCGCCGATATATTTCGAAAATCGCTGATATATTTGGAGTTGCGCCGATATATTTCGAAAACCGCCGATATATTTGGAGTTGCAATCGATATGTTCAATGAAGAGAAAGTAAAAGGAGATGTCATAGCAGGCATCTCCTTTTTTTGAGTATATAGATTATCGTCCAAACTTCACAACAAATTCTTCATCAACTTTCTCCATCTCATACCCACGATACCCCTCCGAAAGCAACGCCTGCTGTCCACTAGCATCATTCATTAGAATACTTTGAACATCTGTCCAATCGTTTTCCTTATCTCTGCGCAATTCCTTCACAAAAACATACCGCAGGCTACCACCATACTTTTCCTTCAGCGCAGCAATCTCCATTCCTTGCGCAAATTTATCCTTCAAACTCGGAATGTTAAAAGGAGCAACGGTGCAGCATACATAATCATATTTGCTGTCTTCTTTTTGCAATTCTTCCATAATGACTTTTGCTAATATTTTTTGCATACCATTTCCTCGGCAGTTCGGATGAACGTTTGAGATTTCTTGATAGATGACGCGGTGTAGTTCACTTTCTGACAAACCAATATCAAGCCCTAAATGTTCATCGTCGATAGGAGGGACGAGTAGAGCGCGAAATGCGATGAGTTCGTTTTCGATAAAAGCACCGATCATCATGCCGTTTCCTTCTAGAATGTATTGAAATTCTTCTTGTGAGAGTGGTTGTAAACGACTTTTATCTTCTAGTGCTTCAACTACGATGTTTTGTAGTGATAAAATTTGTTCGATGTGCTCTAGTGATAGTAATGTAACGTGAAATGATTCGTTATTTTGTTTTAATGTTCCTTCGTATAGAACCGTCATATGATAGTCCTCCTTTAGCGTACAACGTCTTGAAAGACGGTTAGTTCTTGTAGTGTATCTTCGTTTATTTCAATGCCGAGTCCGGGCTTTTCGTTTAAGCGAATGAATGGTACATCGTAATGTAAGTTTCCAATGTCTTTCGTGAATTTTAATGGTCCTGTTAGCTCTACGCTCGTAATGATTTTCTTTGAGAAAGCGACATGGAATCCTGCGGAAGAGGCAACAGATGATTCGACCATTGATCCCACTTGGCATTCAATGCCGGCCATTTCAGCTTGATGAGCGAGCTTTACAGCTGGATATATGCCACCGCATTTCATTAGTTTTATATTCACTTTATCAGCAGCTTCTAATTTAATAATTTGGCGCATTTCACGAGAACTTTTTAGTCCTTCATCAATCATAAGCGGGAGGTCTGTCTTAGAACGGATATGAGCCATGGCATCAATATCGTCCGCGATAACAGGTTGTTCAATCCAGTCAATGTTTAAATGTCCTAATGACCGCAGTGCTGTTAATGTGTTTGCGCTATTTTTCCAGCCTTGGTTTACATCAACGCGAATAGCGATGTCATTTCCTACACGTTCTCGTACAGCTTCAATACGTTTCACATCTTCTTTTACATTCGTACCAACTTTCATTTTGAAAGATTGGTAACCTTTTTGAATCATAGAAGCAGCTTCTTCAGCCATATCTTCAGGATCGGCAATACTTAAAACGTGAGTGACAGGGAATTCTTCATGATAGCGCCCGCCAATTAATTGATATACAGGTTGATTTAGTTTTTTGCCCATTATATCAAAACAAGCAATATCAATTGCAGCTTTCGCTGTTGGAACACCGTAAATTGTATTGTCCATTATGTCGTGTATTTTTTCGATATTCATTGGATTTTTCCCGATTAGAGCAGGGGTTAGCGTATGTTTTAAAGTATGGAAAGTACTTTCCCATGATTCACCTGTGACGTGATCATCAGCAACGCCTTCACCGTAACCGATAATACCTTCATCTGTTTCCATTTTGACGATAATAGAGGGCATATCAGAATAAGAGCCATAACTAATAACAAACGGATTGCGAAGCGGTAAACGAATTGCGTAAAGATGAATAGCTGTAATTTTCATTGAATAGAAACCCCTTCCTGTTTACAATAGTTTTGTACATTTGATATAGTTGACGTTAAATAGTCGTTAATTAATGATAAGGAGTTAGAGAAAATGATGATAAAAATTGCAGTTGTCGGTTCAAAGGAGTTTATGGAGAACCTTTTTCCTATTGCTCAAAAATTAGAAGGAATAGAAATTGATCCATATATTTACCTTCATCCGGCGGAATCTTCTGAATTATTAAAGTGTCTAAAGCCTTGTGATGTCATCTTTTTCTCAGGTGCTTTACCTTATTATATGGCAAAAGAAATAAGAGAACAATTACGAATTCCAAGTACATACTTACAGCAAGACGAGACAACTGTCGCATCTTCAATTCTTTCTATCATGTATCATCAGAGTATTCAACCACATAACATTTCCATCGATTTAGTAGACCGCTCGTTTATTACAAATGTGTTCCATGATATCGGTATAAAAGAAAGTCCGCAAGTGTTGGATTATGAAAATATGCTGTGGAGTAAAGATGAGATAAATAGAGTTATCGATTTTCATGTAGCTAAATATCAATCTGGAGAAGCTCATTTAGCTTTAACTAGTATTCACGCTGTTTACGACGAGCTTCAAAAAATAGGTGTTCCTTCAGAGCGCATGATTGATCCAACACAATCCATTATACATGGGCTAAAAGATGCAAAAATAAAAGCTGAGTTAGCAAAAAGCTATTCAGCTACTGTTGGTGCTTGTATTATTTCTTCCTTAGAATTACGAGCGAGTTTGCTTGAAAAACTAGATGTCATTTCAAAAGAACTACGTGGTTCATTTAAACAAGTGGATGAAATGACATGCATTTTGTATACAACTCGTGGTGATATCGAATCAATTATTAAAACAAATGCAATAGATAACTTGTTTGCGAGCGTAGAAGGAACGATAGCTATTGGATTTGGTTATGGGAAAACCGTGAAAGAAGCGGAGCAAAATGCAAAAATTGCTCAAAGTTTTGCAAAGAACAATCCAATAGATCGTTGTTTTTATATACTAACAAGTGATAAAGATTTGTTTGGTCCGTTCCCGAAAGAACAGAGAGTACAAAGTTTGAAAAATGATAATCCGGAACTAATGAAAATAGCGAAGGAAACAAAGCTTAGTCCGGCCAATTTGTCAAAAATCATTCAATTTAGTCAATCGCACCCGTCATTGAAGTTTACAGCAGCTGACCTTTCTGAGTACTTACAAGTGACTCGAAGATCGACAGAAAGGTTGTTAAAGAAATTAGTTGATTACGGGTATGCTCATATTTGCGGCGAGGAAATGCCCTATCAACAAGGGCGACCTCGCGCACTATATGAACTGAATTTACCGCTATTTTTAAGCTTCTAGTTGAGCTTTTTGTTTCTTTAGTAGTTCTGCTTTTTCAATGTCTGATAGTTTTACAATTGTGAAGCCTGTTATACCATAAATGATTGAGATAATAGGTACGATGAAATTCAAAATAGCATAAGGAGCATATTCAAATGCACCTACGCCAAGTGTTGCGAGAATAAATACACCGCACGTATTCCAAGGAACGAAGACAGAAGTTAATGTTCCACCATCTTCTAATGCTCTGGATAAGTTTTTTGAATGTAGTCCTTTTTCCGTGTATGCATTTGCGTACATTCTTGAAGGGACAACAATTGAAATATATTGTTCAGAGCAAGTAAGGTTTGTTGCAAAACAAGATGCGATAGTAGAAGCGATAAGCCCTTTTGCTGATTTCGCTAACTTTAAAATTTGATTTACAATTGAGCGAAGAATACCTGTATGTTCTAATACTCCTCCGAAAGTCATAGCGACAATTGTCATAGAGACTGTATTCATCATCGAATCTAAGCCACCGCGGTTAAATAGTTCGTCTACTAGCTTGTTTCCAGTGTCTATAACAAATCCAGCTTGGAGTGCACCGACAGATGCTGAGACAGAACCACCTTGAATAAAGACTTGTGATAAAAATCCTAAAATAATACCGACGAGAATCGCTGGTATGGCAGGGACCTTTTTAGCGACCAATACCATAACGACTACGGGTATAATGAGTAGGAAAGGTGAGATAACAAAGTTTTGTTGCAATACTTGTAACGTTTGATCGATGCTCTTCGCATCAATATTGTTAGCGCCGAAGCTTCTTCCTAAGACCGCGTAAACGATAAGAGTAATAATTAAACCTGGAACTGTAGTAAATAACATATGACGAATGTGTGCGAATAAATCTGTATTTGTTAATCCTGCGGCTAAGTTAGTTGTATCTGAAAGCGGTGACATTTTATCGCCAAAATAAGAGCCTGAAATAATGGCACCAGCAACCATTGGAGCTGGGATTCCCATACTTAGGCCAATTCCCATTCCAGCAACACCAATTGTTCCCATTGTAGACCAAGAGCTACCAATTGCTAATGCAACGATAGAACAAATGACGGTAATGGAAACTAAAAATAGTGATGGAGTTAAAAGTTTTAAACCGTAATAAATCATCGTTGCGACGATTCCACCGCCAATCCAAGCACCAATTGTTAAGCCGACAAGAATAATAATGACGATAGCGGGTAATGCAAGACGAATCCCTTTATACATTGCTTCTTCAAGATCATTCCATTTGTAACCGTAACGCCAAGCGACAATAGAAGCAACGGTTGTACCGATAATAAGTGGAACGTGAGGGGTTTGTTTTAATACAACAATTGTAACCATCATAACTGCAACGGTAATGATAATAGGGATAAGCGCTATTCCAAAAGGTATTTCTTTTTTCATAAAGTTCCTCCTTGTTACGTATGTTTGTTTGTATTTTTAGAATTGTCGTAAAATAGACGTTTATTAGGTTATGATAACTAAAAGTTTATGTAAGCGTCAACACAAAAAACAGAAAATAAGGAATGTTCTAGTTGTTTGTTTAGTTTGTAATATAGGTGAGGAGTAAGCTTTTTAAGTATTTAAAAATAAACAATTGACTTTTTTCTTAAAATTCAATATGTTCATAAAAACATCTGTTTTTCATAAATATAATTAACCCGAATCGTTTGTAATGTGGGAAGGAGACTGGAACGTTGAAAACATTAGAACTACAAGAGCGCTTAACGGAGATTTTTCAGTATTTACACGAAAACCCTGAAGTAAGTTGGAAAGAATATGAAACGACAGCGTATATTACTGACTTTTTAAAAGAAGAAGGAATTTCATATAGAACATTTGATGATTGTCCAGGTGTAATTGCTGAGATTGGAGGCGGGAATCCAGTTATTGCGATCCGTGCTGATATGGATGCACTTTGGCAAGAAGTAAATGGAGAATTTAAAGCGAACCATTCATGTGGCCATGATGCTCATATGACCATTGTAATGGGACTTATTTTACAATTGAAAAATATGAGATGGAAAAGTGGTACGGTTAGATTTATTTTTCAGCCGGCAGAAGAGAAGGGGAATGGTGCTTTGAAGATGGTGGAGAAAGGTGCTGTAGATGATGCTGATTTCTTATTTGGCGTCCATCTAAGACCAATTGAAGAACTATCTTTGAAACAAGCAGCCCCATCTATTCGCCATGGAGCAGCAGGATTTTTAGAGGGTATGATTCATGGGGAGGATGCACACGGGGCAAGACCACACCAAGGTGTGAATGCAATTGATGTCATTTCCATGATTAATATCGGTTTGAAAAATATTTGGCTGCCACCGCAAAGTTCCTATTCAGTAAAAATGACGAGATGCCAAGCAGGTGGTGATAATTTAAATATCATTCCAGGAAATGGTCATTTCAGTTTAGATGTAAGAGCTGAGAGTAATATACTATTAGAAGAATTAAAGAAAAAGATTGAGCATGTAATAGAATCAGCTGCATCGATGGGGTCGAAAACTTCATACGAATGGATGGATCTTGCACCAGGAGCAGAGGTTTCCGAAGAAGCAGAGCGCTTTATGCGTAAAGGTATTCTCGAAGTGTATGGGGAAGAGAGATGCACAGGGCCTCTCTATACGACAGGAAGCGATGATTTCCATTACTATACAGTGAAAAGACCACATTTAAAAGCTGTCATGCTTGGACTAGGAGCAGACCTACAACCTGGATTACACCATCCGTATATGAGATTTGATCATAGTTGTATTATGGATGGGGTAGAAATATTGAAACAAACTGTATTGAAAGTGTTAGAAGACAGGGGCTAAAGAGCTCCTGTTTTTTTTGTCGTGAATTGTCGGTAAATCGATATATTTGAAAAATCGTTGATATATTTTGAGTTATGATAGATATATTGAGAAAATCGTTGATATATTTGAAGTTACGATAGATATATTAAGAAAATCGTTAATATAATTTCACGTACCTATTAATTTGATGAAAAATGAGCCTCCAGTACATGGTGTATAATAATAAGTACCATTTTTTAATAGGAGAAAACGAATGAACGAACAATATTACGATGCAGTTTTACATATAAAAACAGTCGGTGAGCAAAAAGGGTTTAACAAATCTATGCATTATCACCGTTATGAACCGACGCCGTATAGCGGATTAGATGAGTTACTGAATCAATATGAAATAAAAAGTAGTGACCGAATTGTAGATTTTGGGTGCGGAAAAGGGCGATTAAACTTTTATATGCATCATAAATGTGGTGCATCAGCAGTTGGAATTGAAATGAATGAAGAGTTTTATAAAGAAGCGATGGATAATCGAGATCGTTATGCCCGAAAGGCACGAAACAGTAAGGGGAAAATTCAATTCCAATGTTGTTTAGCGCAGGAATATGAGATTGATCCACATGATAAAAGGTTTTATTTCTTTAATCCGTTTTCTGTGCAAGTGTTTATGAATGTAGTAAATAACATTTTGCTTTCAGTAGAAAACACGGGGAGAGAAGTGGATATTATTTTATATTATCCTTCTGAGGACTATATTTTCTTCTTAGAAAATCAGACTGCGTTTGAGCTGAAGAAAGAAGTTAGATTGCCAGGTGCTTATGAGAAGAATGGGAATGAGAGGTTTTTAGTTTATACATTAGGGTAATAAAAAACAGGTGCCAAGGCACCTGTTTTTATTAGTTACGGATTAAGTAATCAAATGCACCTAAAGCTGCGTTTGCACCTGAACCCATAGAGATGATGATTTGTTTGTACGGATTATTTGTACAGTCACCTGCAGCAAACACTCCTGGTACGTTTGTAGCGCCGTGCTTGTCTGTTACGATTTCACCGCGAACGCGTTCAACTGTTTCGCCTAACCAGTCTGTGTTTGGCACAAGACCGATTTGTACGAATACACCTTGTAATTCAACGTGATGAACTTCTTCAGTTTCACGATCGATGTAAGAAATACCATTTACTTTATCAGTACCAGTGATTTCTTTCGTTTGAACGTTTTTCAGAACAGTTACGTTTGGTAAGCTGTTAAGACGCTCTTGTAATACAGCATCAGCTTTTAATTCTGGCATGAATTCAAGAACAGTTACGTGCTTAACGATACCTGCTAAGTCGATAGCTGCTTCAATACCAGAGTTACCTCCGCCGATAACTGCTACGTCTTTTCCAGTGAATAATGGGCCGTCACAGTGTGGGCAATATGCTACACCTTTATTTTTGAACTCAGCTTCACCTGGTACGCCAACATTACGCCAGCGAGCACCTGTAGAAACGATTACGCTCTTACTTTTCAGAATAGCGCCGTTTTCAAGTTCCACTTCAATAAGTTCTTTTTTCTCTAAACGTTTCGCACGTTGTAGATTCATTACATCGATGTCGTATTCTTTTACGTGTTCTTCAAGGCTTGCTACTAGCTTAGGACCTTCAGTCTTTTTTACGCTGATGAAGTTCTCAATGCCCATAGTATCCATTACTTGACCACCGAAGCGCTCAGCAACGATACCAGTGCGGATGCCTTTACGTGCTGCGTAAATTGCTGCACTTGCACCAGCAGGGCCGCCACCAACAACAAGAACATCGTATGGATCTTTATCAGAAAGCTCTGATGCATCTGGACCGTTACCCATTTTAGCTAAAATTTCTTCAAGTGTCATACGACCGCTTCCGAAAGATTCGCCGTTTAGGTAAACAGTTGGTACTGCCATGATGTCTTTGCTTTCTACTTCCTCTTTGAATGCAGCGCCATCAATCATAGTATGTGTAATACCAGGGTTAAGAACGCTCATTACGTTAAGAGCTTGTACAACATCAGGACAGTTATGACAACTTAGGCTGATATAAGATTCAAAATGATATTCGCCTTGAATGTTTTTAATTTGATCGATTAATTTTTGTTCAACTTTTGGAGCGCGTCCACTTACTTGTAGTAAAGCTAACACTAATGATGTAAATTCGTGTCCTAATGGAATACCAGCGAATACGACACCAGTGTCTTCACCAGGGCGGTTTACGCTAAAGCTTGGTGTTCTCTCTAATTCAACTTTTTCTACTGTAATCTTAGATGACATAGTAGCTAATTCGTCTACTAGAGCTAACATATCTTTAGATACGTTATCGTCTCCTGCGCTTACCTTAAGTAAAATATCGTTCTCCATTAATTGAAGGTATTGGGATAGTTGTGTTTTTATATCTGCATCTAGTATCATTTTGATCGAACTCCTTAGATTTTGCCTACAAGGTCAAGGCTTGGTTTAAGTGTTGCAGAACCCTCTTGCCATTTAGCTGGGCAAACTTCACCTGGGTTGTTACGTACGTATTGAGCAGCTTTAATTTTGTTAACAAGAATGCTTGCGTCACGGCCGATACCGTCAGCATTGATTTCCATAGATTGGATAACGCCGTCTGGATCGATGATGAATGTACCACGAGCAGCAAGACCTTCTTCTTCCATTAAAACGTTGAAGTTTGTAGTGATTGTGCGAGTTGGGTCACCAATCATGATGTACTCGATTTTGCCGATAGTTTCTGAGCTATCATGCCATGCTTTGTGAGTGAAGTGAGTGTCTGTAGATACAGAGTATACTTCAACGCCTAAGTCTTTTAGAGTTGCGTATTGGTTTTGTAAGTCTTCAAGTTCAGTTGGGCAAACGAATGTGAAGTCAGCTGGGTAGAAACAAACTACACTCCATTTTCCTTTTAAACTTTCGTCAGTAACTTGGATAAATTCTCCATTATGGTAAGCATTAGCTTTAAACGGTTTTACTTCTGTGCCGATTAATAACATGTTAAAATTCCTCCTAAATGTTGGTTTTGAGCATCAAAAAATAGTGTGCTCATAAAATATATTTTTTAATTAACTATAATAATTCTAATTCGATATTAATTATCATATAGAAGTGGTTATTTTGTCAAGAGAATAAACCAACTTTATACCAATTTAATTAATATTTATTCTCAATTAAGGCTAACAGGGAATGGAAAGGTAACTTTAAGTCTATAAATTTTCAATGATTGTTTGAAAGAGTAGTGTGTATGTTAGAAATATGGTGTAAGTGTAAATTCTTAGGAAGGAAATATTTCTTAGAAGTTATGTATTTGAAAAGGAACTGCTTATTTCTATTTTACAAAGAATTGTGCGATAAATAAAATAAAATGAATCGAAATCTTTTTGAACAATTTTTGTCATCTCAAATATATAATTAGGAAGTATATATTTGAGATGATAGTTAGAAACATTGACTCAAAGTGCTAACAAGATATAATAAAACCTAGATATACCTTTCAAAAAGAAGAATACATATTTATAGGATGAAAAAATTCAACCTATTATTTTTTATAGCTTTTGGAAAACGCTTACAATTGGTGTGGAGGGGAAACCATGTCTAAGTTCACAAAGTATTTTTTAATGGAAGCTAGCGATGTGATTGCATATGTGAAAGAGAAATTATCTAAGTTTGAACATGCAAAGGGGCTAAAGTGTAAAGAAATAGGTGATGGCAATTTAAATTATGTGTTCCGCGTTTGGGATGAAAAAGAGAACATGTCTGTCATCGTAAAGCAAGCTGGGGATACAGCTCGCATTTCAGATGAGTTTAAGTTATCGACGAATCGTATTCGTATAGAATCAGATGTTTTGCAGTTAGAGCATGAGTTAGCACCTGGACTTGTTCCTAAGGTGTATTTATTTGATAGTGTGATGAACTGTTGCGTAATGGAAGATTTATCGAATCACACAATATTACGTACAGCACTTATAAATCATCAAATATTTCCGCAGCTTGCTGACGACTTAACTACTTTTATGGTAAATACACTTTTATTAACATCTGATGTTGTAATGAATCATAAAGAGAAGAAGGAACTTGTGAAGAATTATATAAATCCTGAATTATGTGAGATTACAGAGGACCTCGTATATTCAGAACCATTTACAAATCATAATAAGCGTAATGAGTTATTTCCTTTAAATGAGGGATGGATTAGGGAGCATATTTATAGTGATAAAGAGCTTCGTATGGAAGTAGCGAAACGTAAATTTTCTTTTATGACGAATGCACAGGCATTGCTTCATGGTGATTTACATACTGGTTCTGTTTTTGTAAGAGATGATTCTACAAAGGTTATTGATCCTGAGTTTGCTTTTTATGGACCTATGGGATATGACGTTGGGAATGTAATGGCGAATTTAATGTTTGCTTGGGTGAATGCAGATGCAACGATGCCACCTGGAGCTGAGAAAGATACGTATATGGATTGGTTACAAACTACGATGGTAGAGGCAATTGATTTATTTAAGAAGAAGTTTTTAGATGCTTGGGATATTTATGTGACCGAGATTATGGCGAAGGAAGAAGGCTTTAACGAAGCCTATTTACAATCTGTATTAGAGGATACAGCTGCAGTGACAGGTCTTGAATTAATCCGCCGTATTGTTGGATTAGCGAAAGTAAAAGATATTACTTGTATTGAGAATGAGGAAGCACGTGCTAGAGCGGAGCGAATTTGTCTTCAAGTAGCGAAGAGTTTTATTTTACGGGCGAATCAATATAGAACGGGTACAAGTTTTGTAGCAACGTTAAAAGAACAGTCAATGCACTACGCGGAGTAAGGGGAGAATATGATGGAAGAGCAATTAATACCAATTCAGTGGAAAGATGATGCTTTAGTTTTGTTAGATCAAACGTTATTACCGAATGAAATTGTTTATGAATCTTTTAAAACAGCTGAAAGTGTGTGGGATGCCATTCAAGTAATGAAAGTACGAGGTGCACCAGCGATTGGTGTTTCAGCAGCTTACGGAGTGTATTTAGGGATAAAGGAATTTGCTGAAGGTACGGAAGAAGGATTTATGGATGAAGTAAGAAAGGTATGTACATACTTGGCGACATCAAGACCGACTGCCGTAAATTTATTTTGGGCACTTGAAAGAATGGAAAGTGTAGCGACAGATAATATTCATTTATCAATCTCACAGCTGAAAAATAGATTACTAGAAGAGGCAAAAGAGATTCATAGAGAAGATGAAGAAATTAACCGTCAAATTGGAGAACATGCATTAACATTATTCCATGATGGAATGGGAGTATTAACACATTGTAATGCTGGTGCGTTAGCGACGACTAAGTATGGTACTGCGACGGCTCCAATGTACTTAGCGAAAGAAAAAGGATGGGACTTAAAAATCTTTTCGGATGAAACACGTCCAAGATTACAAGGGTCAACGTTAACGGCATTAGAACTACAGCGAGCGGGAATTGATGTTACTGTCATTACGGATAATATGGCGGCTATGGTCATGTCACAAGGGAAGATTGACGCTGTAATTGTTGGATGCGACCGTGTGGCAGCGAACGGTGATATAGCAAATAAAATTGGAACATTAGGCGTATCTATTTTAGCGAAATACTACAACATTCCGTTTTATGTAGCGGCACCAACGCCGACAATTGATTTAAAGACATCGACAGGAAAAGAAATTCCGATTGAAGAAAGAGATGCTTCTGAAGTGATTAATCGCTTCGGACAATATTCAGCTCCGAAAGAAAGTAAAGTATATAATCCAGCATTTGATGTTACTCCACATGAAAATGTAACAGCGATTATTACAGAAAAAGGGATTGTAAAGGCACCGTTTACGGAGAATTTAAAAAAGCTATTTCAATAAGTAGATAAATGTAAAAGTCAGTCATCATAAGCTTCATACTTAGGGGGATGTATATGTTATTACCAAAAGAAAGAGAAGAAATTGTAGCGTATGGAAAGAAAATGATTTCTAGTGGTTTAACAAAGGGAACGGGCGGTAATATTAGTATCTTTAATCGTGAACAAGGTCTTGTTGCGATTAGCCCAAGTGGTTTAGAGTATTATGAAACAAAGCCTGAAGATGTAGTTATATTAAACTTAGATGGTGAAGTAATAGAAGGAGAGAGAAAACCATCAAGTGAATTAGATATGCACCTTATTTACTATAGGAAGCGTGAAGATATAAATGCGCTTGTGCATACACACTCTCCTTACGCGAAGACGATTGCATCATTAGGATGGGAGCTTCCGGCTGTGTCGTATTTAATTGCTTTCGCAGGACCGAATGTGCGCTGTGCACCGTATGAAACATTTGGTACGAAGCAATTAGCAGAGGCTGCTTTTGAAGGCATGATTGATCGTCGTGCTGTGCTACTTGCAAATCACGGTTTAATTGCTGGTGCAAATAATATAAAAATGGCATTTACTGTTGCAGAAGAGATTGAGTTTTGTGCTCAAATTTATTATCAAACGAAAAGCATTGGGGAACCAAAGCTATTGCCAGAAGATGAGATGGAGAATTTGGCGAAGAAGTTTGAAGGGTATGGGCAGCAGTAGAATGAAACAAAAACACCCTCAAGAAATCTTGAGGGTGTTTTTTAAGCTTTTTTAAGCAACAAATACATAAAGTAAGGAGCGCCAATTAAAGCAACGACAATACCTGCTGGGATGCCATTAGGCTCAACGATGTTTCGTCCGATTGTGTCTGCTAATAGCAATAGCCATCCGCCGATTAAAACGGCGATAGGCATGAAAATTTGATGTCTCGGACCTACTAAAGATTTTGCGATATGAGGAGCCATTAGTCCGATAAAGCTAATTCCTCCTGTTACAGAAACAGCTGCAGCAGCAAGCGCAACGGCTGCAACTAATAAGTATCTGCGTTCTTTTTCAATTTCAATTCCAACGCCGATTGCGACGGGCTCGTTTAATGCTAAAATGTTTAATCGATTTGCTTTATAGAAAACGAACGGAATAAATACGATTAACCATGGGAGCATTGCTAAAACGAATATCCAGTCATCTCCCCAAATATTTCCGGCAATCCATTTTGAAATAAAGTCTACTTTCATACGATCCGCGGATGAAATAAGGACAATCATCGTTCCAGATAGTGCAAATGCAAAACCGATACCGGTTAATGTTAATCGCACCGGCTGAAGTCCAGTTGATTTACTATATGAAAATACGTAAATTAGAACAGCTGTCAGAAATGCTCCGATAAATCCAACGACAGGTAGTAAGTAAAGAAATGAACCTACATCTATTGGAAAGTATAAAAAGAAAATAGCGACAGCAACACCGGCCCCAGAGTTGATTCCAAGAATACCAGGTTCAGCTAAATCATTTCGGGTAATCCCTTGCAGAATAGCACCTGATAAAGCGAGAGCCATACCAGCTAATAATGTAATGACAATTCTAGGTAGTCTTAAAGAGTATAAAACGAACTCCTCTTTAAACGTCCCTTGTCCCATTAATGTTGGGAGTAGTCGATCATAAGATAAAGATGCTGAACCAAGTCCCATTCCAACTACAATGGTTGTGATGATTACTATAAGTAAAGCGAGTATAATGAGACGCTGTTTTCTTAAAATAGATTGCATCATGAGAATGTTTTTCCTCCTTTACGTACAATGAATAGGAAGAATGGTAACCCTACAATCGCGACAATTGCCGCAACTGGTGTTTCGTATGGAGCGTTAATAGTACGTCCGATTGTATCTGCAAGTAGCATAAAGGAAGCTCCAGCAATTGCTGACATCGGTATAACAAATCGGTAATCTGGACCGACAATTGGGCGTACCATGTGAGGTACCATTAAGCCGATAAATGCCATATTTCCGACAAGCGCTACAGATGCACCTGCAAGTAAGATAATAATGATAAATAAAATAGTTTTAATAACAATAATTTTTTGACCTAGTCCAATAGCCACTTCCTCACTGAAACTAAGAACTGTCAATTTTTTTGCTAGTAAGATAGCGATAAAGATACTAATTGAAATGACTGGAATAATAATTTTTAATTGGTTCCAAGTTGTTCCAATTACGCCACCAGCAGTCCAAAGTGATACATCTTGTGAAATTTTAAAGTAAATGCCGATTCCTTCTGAAATTGCGAGTAGAAATGCTGAAACTGCAGCACCCGCTAATACAATTCGAAGAGGAGAAAGGCCGCCTTTTTTCACCATACCAATTCCAAATACCATAATTGCGCCAATTGCAGCACCGATAAAGCAAGCTAATGTTAAGTAAAGATAGCTGATGGAAGGGTTGAAAGCAAGTGTCAGTGCAAGCGCAGCATTTGCTCCACCAGATAGCCCTAATAATCCAGGATCCGCAAGTGGATTTCGTGTTAATCCTTGCATAATTGCTCCAGAAACGGCTAATCCAGCTCCTACAAAAATAGCAGCAACTTCACGTGGTAAACGTATTTCTCGAATAATAGATATTTTGTCTCCTTTAGCGGAGGAAGTGAGTGCTGACCATACATCTTTTATCGAAGTATCTGCAGCACCTAATACCATTGCAACCATAAAAATAAGAAAGAATGCAATTAAGCTTAAAATTAGTTTGTATGTAAAAGCTATAGAACGTGGATTGTCATGATCTTTTGTCATTCGTTTCACATCTTTTCTGTTCATAGAATAAAGGAAGAGGAATTCTTAAATTAAGAATTCCTCATGTTTGTATTATTTACCAAGAAAGCTCTTCTTGAAGAAGTCTAGTTGGAAGTCTAATGTAAGTGGATCATTGAAATAGAATTCCATCATGTTTGCTTCATATACGCGATTATTTTTTACTGCTGGGATGTTTTTATATGATTCTGTCTCTTGGAATGAGTTATCAGTATCTTTGTTTTTACTTACGATTAAGTAATCACCAGCAAACTCAGGTAATACCTCAGTAGATAATGCGTAGTAACCTTCTTTTAACGCTTTTTCTTTTACTTTTTCAGGCATTTTTAATTTCATTTCTTGGTACAGAATTTCTGTTCCACGGCCCCAGTTTTCGCCGTATACATAAAGCTGTTTGTTGAAGTTTTCTACAACAGAAACTGTTGCATCTTCACCGATTTTTGCTTTAATTTCTTTACCAGCGTCTTGTGCACGTTTCTTGAAGTCATCAACCCAAGTTTTTGCTTCTTTTTCTTTGTTTAATAACTTACCGATTTCTAAATGCTGTGTTAAGTAATCAACTTTTCCGTAAGTGTATGTTACAGTAGGAGCGATTTTCTTTAACTTATCAACATTTTTAATATTTGATAAACCAATGATTAAATCTGGGTTTAGTTCAGCGATTTTTTCAACATTTTCATCTGATACTTCAGCAACATCTTTCAATTTGCTATCAAAACGTGGGTTTTGTTTAGACCATGAATCTACCCCAACAAGATTTACTCCTAATGACATTACGTTACCAGCGAATGATGATAAAACTACAACGCGTTTTGGATTTGCAGGCACTTCTACTTTACCATTTTCAGATTGGTATGTAATTGTTTCTGATTTACTACCTTTTGTATCGTTCTTTTTGTCTGTAGAGCCATTGCTACAAGCACTCATAACAAGAACGAAAAGAACTGTTAGTGAAATAAATAACTTTTTCATCGTCTTTCTCCTTTAACATAGATGATATGTGTATACAATAATTTGTTTAACTGTAATCTTTTTGAAAGAGTAGTGGTAATGCAAAATGTTTATTAAAAATCTTGAATGTGAGATTCTACAATATAGTATTAACCATATTAATAAAAGAAGATGTAATCTCAAATTTGCTAATTATTAACAAATTGATAATGATTATCACTATTGATTCATTAAATAATATAATTTTATCTAGTTGTATTGTCAATAGTAATTTTAATTGTAAATTTTGCAGAAACAGGTTATATTTTATTGAGAATGATAATCAATGATTAGTAGCTGAGGAGTGAAGGTTAATGAATAGAGAAGAATTGTTTGATGTAACCGTGATAGGCGGGGGACCTGCAGGGCTTTATTCAGCTTTTTATAGTGGACTCAGAGAGATGAAAACAAAAATAATAGAATTTCAACCACAGTTAGGTGGAAAAATACATGTGTATCCGGAAAAAATGATTTGGGATGTAGGAGGACTATTGCCAGTTACAGGTGATAAGTTAATTGAACAACTTGTACAGCAAGGGTTAACATTTAAGCCAGAAGTTGTATTAGATACAAAAGTGGAATCAATTATTCGTAATCAAGATGGTACTTTTACATTAAAAACAAGTACTGGGGAAGAACACTTTTCAAAAACAGTTATCGTCGCAACAGGAAGTGGTATATTGAAACCGCAAAAGTTATCTATTGAAGGTGCTGAGCGATTTGAAGTATCGAATTTAAATTATACAGTTAAATCTTTAAAGCGTTTCAAAGGTAAAACAGTTATTATTTCCGGTGGAGGCAATTCTGCTGTTGATTGGGCAAATGAATTGGAACCAATTGCGAAAAAAGTGTATGTAACGTATAGAAAAGAAGAATTATCTGGTCATGAAGCACAAGTAAAACAACTTATGAACAGCTCAGCGGAGTGTTTCTTTAATACATCGATTACAAAATTAATTGCTGGTGATAATCATGAAGCAATCGAATATGTAGAATTAACAAATCATGAAACAGGTGAGGTTTCTCATTTACCTATTGATGAAGTTATTATTAATCATGGATATGAACGCGACATTACATTATTAGAAAATAGTGAGTTAGACGTTGCAATTATAGATAATTATTATATTGCAGGTAATGCAAATAGTGAGTCTTCAGTAGATGGATTATATGCTGCTGGAGATATTTTAAAGCACGAAGGGAAACTACACTTAATTGCAGGTGCATTCCAAGATGCGGGAAATGCTGTGAATAAAGCAAAACAATTTATCCAACCAGATGCAAGTGAGTACGGAATGGTTTCTTCTCATAATGAAGTATTTAAGAAGAGAAATCGCGAACTGATTAAGCAGATGATGAAATAATAAGGAACAAGTACACCCCCACGTATTTCTCTATTCAAATGGATGAGAGATGTACGTGGGGGTTTTCCTGTTTACTATATTTTCTATCATTATAATGACACCGGTTTCATCAGTTCATATGATATGAACATTTTATTGGTAAAGCATCCTAGAAAACAATTTAGCTATGTTTTGCTTACGCAGAACATGGCTAAATTACGCTGTCCCTTTAGCGCGTTCATTAGGAAATGGCATATTTAGTATAGAAGCAATATACTGTTTTCCATGCATTCGAGCTAATGATTCTAATATTTGGCGAACACGTTTTGTAAGATGACCTTGTTTTTTGATGGCTTCACAATATGCGTCATAGAAGGCATATTTAGCCCAAAGGAAATCATCTTGTTGGAATAAGAAATGATTTTTGTACCATTCACCAATTGTATGATAACAATTGTTTTCATGTATTGCTGTGCTTTGAGAAAGAAAACGATCAGATAAAGATACATTCAAATGAGAAATTGTGTTTTCTGTTTCAACTTGTAGTGTTTTTTCTAACATTGTAATGATGTGACGAGTAGCCATATGTTAACTCTCCTTTGTGTAAATGGGTAATACCATTCTATATTTAAAAAATTCTTACTATATAATACTATACAATATATGGAATGCATCTACCTGCTTTTTGAACTGCATTTACAAAATCTTTTTTATTTGTTTACAAAAATAAAGTAAGATACAGTATAGATGAAAAAATAATAAAGGAATGAACGCATTGTATATAACAGTAGAAGAGACTGCGGAGTATTTGAATTTACCAAAATCGTATATTGAAGAGTTAATTCAGCAAAAGAAAATTCGTGCGCTATTCGATGGAGAGCAATATTTAGTAAATAAAGAACAATTTAATACACATTTAGAGCAAATGGAGAAATATAAGCAATTAGTGGAAGAAATATTGAACGAACCAATTCCAGAAGATATGGATGTTAAAGACGAAGATTAAACTATGGAAAATCCCTTATGAAGATATGCAGAAATGTATATTCATAAGGGATTTTTTGTTTGAAGATATCAAAAACATAAGGAGTTCTTAGCCTTTCCTCAAATTTTGATAGGTAGTAGTCTACCATGTTAAAAGCATATTTTTTTCTAGCTAGGACAAACATAGAGAACGTAACCTGTACAGATACATATACTATCAGTGCAAAAGCTTATAAATTAATGGAAGGGGTTTTCTCGTGAGTTTATTTCATTGTGATTTTCTGAAAGACTTAATTGGATCTTTTGTGAGAGTAAACAGGGGTGGTCCAGAATCTCAAAAAGGGACAATAGTCGCTGTATGTTCGGATTACTTTGTATTAAAGAATGAAAAAGGAGAGCTCTATTACTATCAGATTCGTCATCTGAAAAGTATTACAAAAAATGCGAAAGATTGTAAAGCAGATGATTGCAGATGGTTGGAATGTGAATGTGAAGATGACTTTGAAAAGTTACTTCAAAGCTTCAAATATTGCTGGGTGAAAATTAATCGTGGTGGCCCAGAGAAAGTTGAAGGTATTTTACAAGATGTTTCTTGTGAATTTGTGACACTAATTGTAAAAGAAGAAGTTATATTAGTTGCAGTATCTCATATTAAGAGTGTAACAGTACCTTGTAGAGAGAGCGAAGAAAGCGAAAGTGAAAGCGAAAGTGAAAGTAATAATTCAGGTCGAGCTCGCGCACAAAGACAGTCAAGAAGAGGAAGATAATAAGAAAGGAGGATATAAATTTGGAAAGTATATTATGCTGTGAACAAATTAAAGGCTTAGTCGGTGAGACTGTAAAAGTAAATCTTCGTGGACCAGAGAGTCGAGTGGGGGTACTTGTATCGTTAGGAAGAGATTACCTTACATTACAACTTCCTCTTGGTGAATTAGTATATTACCAATTGAAACATGTGAAAAGTCTAGTTAAGAAAGTGAAAGAAAGTAAATGTGGCGACGGCTATGTTTCATGTTTCTGCTCTGATGATGATACTTTTGTCGATGTATTATGTGACTTGAAGTATAAGTGGGTAAAGATTAATCGTGGCGGCCCAGAGTGTGTAGAAGGCTTATTAAGTGAAGTGCATGAAGAATGTATTACGCTAGTAAACGGTGATGAAGTTATTTATATCATTAATTATCATATTAAGAGTGTAAGTCAAGTAGTGAAATGTAAAAAGAATGAAGATGAATAATGTTTAATAAATAAGAGGGGCATTATGAGGGAAAGAGAAGAACAATTTCTTATTTCGATAGTATGAAAAGGAATTACTTACTATTAAGACAGAACATTGCCCTGATTATTTTTTTGAAACGAAAGATAGGAAAGCTGAAATTCATAGGAAGGAGGATATAGATGAATGAGTTAAACAAAAGTATTGGGGAAAATATATATGTTAAATTAATCGGTGAAAAAAGGTTTAAAGGTATATTAATAGACGTAGGAAATGACATTATTGTTCTTTACAATGGACAAGACTATGTATATATATCTTTATATCATGTACAATACTATAAATTTTTAAGACCACATGACGAAGACATACTAAAACCAGATGTTGATTCTGTAATTAAGAGGGAATCCCCTTCAATTTCTTTGAGAAAAGTATTAAGTACTTCTAAAGGGATTTTTACAGAAGTTTATGTAGCAGGAAATGCTCCAATACATGGTTATGTTACAAGTGTGATGAACGACTATATTGTTTTTTATAGTCCGGTTTATAAAACGGTATATATATCTTTAAAGCATTTAAAATGGTTAATTCCGTATAAAGAAAACCAAGTACCGTATGCCCTCAATAAAAATGAACTCCCCGTAAATCCGTTAAATATTACATTAGCTAGAACATTTGAAGAGCAGCTTATTAAAATGACTGGGAAAATTATGGTGTTTGATTTAGGTGAGGAGTCCAATAAAATTGGAAAAATGGCGAAAATTGATGAAGGTCATATTGAAATATCAAAAGCACGTGATGCAAAAATGTATGTGAATATTCAACATGTAAAATCCGTCCATTGTCCGTAGATTAGTTGGAAGGGCTGACTTTTTCTTTTATATGCAGAAGAAAAGGTCGAGCCTATTTGTTTTAGTTTAATTTGAAGATGAGGGGAAAAATGAATTGAATATAAACATAGTATAGTGTGATTTTTTAAAAGGTAACTTTGCACTAACTTATAAAAATTGTGTACGAGCTATCTTTTTATGTATTCAATTTATTTTTTGAGGAGGAGTTGCTCAACTAATTTATTAAAGGGGTTTTGTTCGTGGAGCAGTTTCCGAATTCGTTATCAATTACATTGCTTGGTAGTGCTGGTGGAGCAGCAAAAGCAGTTTTAGCAATTTTAAATCAAGCGATAGCAAATGAAAAAGATCCAATTTATGAAGTATTAAAGAATGCCAAATTTCATTTAGTGGATATAAAACAAAAAGATAGGACTTATTATGATGAGTTGTTTTCGAATTTGAAAGGTCAATTATATTTATATGAGATAAACCTTCAAAATGTAGTGGAATTTAAACAACATTTAAAAGAAAAAAGTACGAGTGTTGTGATTGATGTTTCAGGGGCAGATACAATTAGAGTATTAAGCTGCTGTAATGAATTAGGAATTTGTTATATTAATTCAGCCTTGGAAAATGAAGCAGTAGATCAGGACGACAGCTTAATCGGCTTTCAGCTTACGGAAAGATATACAAGGTTTGAGAAGGAGAAAGAGAAATTTACAAATACAAAAGCGATTATAGGTTCAGGTATGAATCCAGGTGTTGTTCAATGGATGGTTGTTGAGCTTATGAAGGAACGACCAAATGAAAGGCCAAGAGCATGTTATATTGTAGAACATGACACGTCGTTTTTGCATGATACAGCACTTATAAAGCCACATACACTTTATGCTTCATGGGCAGTAGAGCGATTTTTAGATGAAGCAATCTGGAGTTATCCGATGTATATGAGTCATCATCGTCCTCTTTACTTTTATGAAGATGTATATGCTTCAGAGTATAAAGTGAAGTTAGGAGAAAAAGAATTCTATGGTTGTTTAATGCCACATGAGGAAGTATTAATTTTAGGGAAAAACTTCAATATGGAAGTTGGTTTTCTTTACCGAATTAATGAGTATACAACAAATATAATTAGACAGAACTTAGATCAAGTAGAAGATTTATGGAACTGGAATCGTAAAGTGTTTAATCCAGCGGAAGAAGAGGTTGCTGGAGAGGACTTGGTCGGTGTGTTACTCGTTTATGAAAATAGTGAGACATATATGTATAATGTAATGAATAGTAGCCAAGTTTTTCGTAAATATAAAACGAATGCAACGTATTTTCAGGTAGGGTGCGGGATTTATGCGGGCTTGTCTAGTTTACTTTTAGATCAATTTGAACAAGGCGCTTATTACGTCGAGGAGTTGTTATTAAATACAGAAAGTAAGTACGGTGAGTATTTAAATTTATATATGAAGGATTTTGTAATAGGGCATAATAATTTTACTGATGGATTGTTACATGATAGGGTAAGTTGGATATAAGTTGTTACTAAAAGGAAGGAGAGATCTCCTTCCTTTTAGTATTATAAGGTTAAATATTGCCCTGAAAGCAATTTCATACTTATACTTTAAGGAGATAACAATGAAAGTTTTTTGTATCGATCAAGGGGAGTTTTTATATGAACAAATACAAGAGCTTGATTTATGAAGAAAGAAGAGCCTTAAAGGTATTTATATTATTATTTTATATTATATTCTTTTTATATGACGCTATATATTATTTTGTATATCCTGCTATGAATATTAGTGGAACAGCGGTAGGGTGGCCAGAAGGTAGTCTTGGGATAGGTGTGCCTATATTTGTAATAGCATTATTTCCTATTTCTATATATCTTCAAAAAAGAGGGTATGTATATTCTGTAAAATATTTATTTTTATTTGGATACATGTTTATCAATCTTGTTAATAATTTAATGATTTATTTGCGAACGGATAGACCTTTTGAACATGGTAGTATGGTAGAAATGTTGTTAATTTTATTTGCCCCAGTTTTCGTGAATAGAAAATACTTTTATTTAGTTTCCTTTAGTGTAATTGGAAAGTACGTATTTTTCACATTGCTATTACAAGATTTAAAAGTGATAATTCCACTTGTTTTATGTGTATTTTATTTCATTATTTCACATTCTTTATTAAAACGATTTCAATCTTATGTAAGAACAGTGGTTGAAATGATGAACAATATGAAAGAGACGGAAAATTTAGCTGTGATTGGGACTATGTCTACAACAATTGCCCATGAAATTCGAAATCCACTAACAGCGTTAAAAGGGTTTACGCAAATGCAAAAAGAAAGAAATCCAACTGATACGATGAGCTACGACATTATGCTACAAGAAATTGAAAGGGTTAATGGATTTGTTAGTGAATTGATGTTGTTAGGGAAACCAAAGCCAACAAATTATGAAAGGTGTAATATACGAGACACCCTTCTATATGTTGTGCATCTAATGGAAAGTTATGCAACGCAATATAGAGTTAAATGTAATTTACAAGTAGATGGAAATTTACCGGCTATAAACGGTGATGATAAGCAATTAAAACAAGTGTTATTAAATATCATTAAAAATGGAATAGAATCAATGCCAGAGGGTGGAGAAATTCATATCCGTGCATATCAAAAAACGCAAGGACATTTGTGTATTTCTGTTGAAGACCAAGGATGCGGTATAGAGAATGAGAAGTTAGAAAAAATCGGCAAGGCGTTTTACACAACAAAGGAGAATGGTACAGGACTTGGATTAATGATTACATATAAAATTATTAAGGAACATCAAGGGAGTATCACGATCCAAAGTAGTCTAGGAGTAGGAACGAAAGTAGAAATTTTTCTGCCGACCGTTTAATGTATTTGAGAAAAGATTTTTCAGAAAAGTGTTCTTGTTGTGTAAATATAAACATTTTATAAAATGTTTCAAGAAGGGTTTTTTTTATAAAATACTTCGTTTATAATGGAGGAAAATATCGACATGAGATTGATTGCTCATGTAACGGTTCAGTAGTGTTATGAAAAGATAAGAAGGGGTGCACGCGCATCCTTTTTTCTATGCAGATATTATGAAAGAGGTGGTATGATGGAATTAACATTAAATTCGACTGTATGTTTACACACGATTCAATTTCGAAAAGAGCAAAAGAATTATACTGTAAAAGACACAATTACAGGAGAAAAATATGAAATGCCGCCACTTTGGATTGATGCATTGGCAATGATGCGTGACGGTTTTTTATTGGGGGAAATTGAGGAGAAATTAAAAGAAGAGTATCCATCCGAAGAAGTGAATATGTTAGCATTCACGAAGCAACTGTTAGAACTAGAACTTGTTGAAATGGTAGATGGGGAAGAAATAGCTTGTACAAAGAAGAAAGAGAAGGATTATTTAGCTTGGTTACGTCCTCATGTTGAGCAATTCTTTCTTAATTTAAATAAAAAAAATAGAAGCAAAGGTCAATGATGATCTTTGCTTTTTTGTATAGTTTGTTTAAAAAATTACAGCAAATGCCCTTGCAAAAGCACCGTCGCTATCTTTAATTTTTAAAGGTGCTGCTGAGAAGAAGAAACGTTTCGTGTGAATGGCATCTAAGTTTGTTAAGTTTTCGATTAAATAAATATTATTCCCAAGTAGTATGTGATGAATTGGTGATGTTTCTGTCGTTACCTCATCAGGAGAAATAAAATCTAAACCGACAGATTTTACTTTTAATTGTACTAGTTCCTCGGCTAATTCTTCAGAAAGATAAAAAGCTTCTTTCTCATACGCCTCTGTGTTCCATTTAGTAGATAGATTGGAATGGAAAATAACAATATCTCCTTCTTTTATATCAGCATCGTGCAGTACTTCTTTAGGTAGTTTTCGTTCTTGTACGTGAGTTACATCAATAATAACAGCTTCACCTACAAATTGATCCAGCGGTAATTGATCGATGGTCGTTGCGCCTGAAATAAAATGCGCAGGAGCATCACAATGCGTGCCAACATGAACGACAGAATGAAAATCTGTAACTTGATAGCCTGATTCTTCAACACTTGTAACAGCTTCTAGTTGTATTTTAGGTGTTCCAGGAAATTGAGACATATTATTTTCAAATGTTTGTGATAAATCAATTACTTTCATTTTACATACCTCCAATATATGTTTTTCAAATAATAAAAAGCTCATCCTTCAGTATCAAGAAAGATGAGCTTTACATGCTAGTTGAGTTTTATCTTCCAAAATGCAATGCATTTTGCAGGAATTAGCACCTATTCAGTTCGTATAAACTGAGGTTGCTGGGCTTCAAAGGGCCGGTCCCTCTGCCTCTCTTGATAAAGAAGTATTCAGTTTTAAAATCTTAATTTTCTGATAGTTAAATTGTAATTCATTTCCTTTTTGTGTGCAATAGAAAATAGGTATTCACCCAAATAAAGCCGCTCGCATATTGTAGCTTATGTAAATAGAATGCTGCGAAGGAGTGAGTGCAGTGACAGGAAATGTATTGAATTATTATGCTGGTGGTAATACAGCTAGGGGATTTCACAATTTATACGAAGAGAATTTAAAAGGATTAGACAGGTTATTTATCTTAAAGGGTGGCCCGGGAACGGGAAAATCTTCTTTAATAAAGGCAATAGGTCGTGAATGGGTTGGAAAAGGATATGATATTGAATTTTTACATTGTTCTTCTGACAATAAATCGGTTGATGGTGTAATTATCCCACAATTAAAAGTAGGAATTGTTGATGGGACATCACCGCATGTTATTGAGCCAAAAATGCCAGGAGTTGTTGAAGAGTATATAAATTTAGGAATTGCTTGGGACTCAGATAAACTAAGAAAGCAGAAGTTAGAAATTGAAAGATTTGTTTCAGAAGCAAGCAAAGCTTTTCAGTCTGCTTACGCACGTTTTAAAGAGGCATTGGTTATACATGATGAGTGGGAGAAGATATATATTGATAATATAGATTTTAATAAAGCAAATGAACTAACCGATCAGCTAATCCAGAAATTATTTGCAGATAAAAGCGGGAGACAATCGCTTGTAAAACATCGTTTTTTAGGAGCTGCAACACCGAAAGGAGCAGTTGACTTTGTTCCTAATTTAACAGAAGGGTTACCACATCGTTATTTTATAAAAGGGCGCCCAGGCTCTGGAAAATCAACGATGCTCAAAAAGTTAGCTAAGGCAGCTGAAGAAAAAGGATTTGAAGTTGAAGTATATCATTGCGGATTTGACCCGCATAGTCTTGATATGGTTATCGTAAGAGAATTAGGCTTTGCAATTTTTGATAGCACCGCACCGCATGAATATTTTCCAAGTCGTGAGGGTGATGAAATTATTGATATGTATGCCCTTATTGTTACGCCAGGGACTGATGAGAAATATGCGAAGGAAATTCGTGATGTTTCCATTCAGTATAAAGCAAAAATGAATGAGGCAATGTCTTTCTTAGCGAAAGCAAAATCGGTTCGTGATAAATTAGAACGAATTTATATTGCTGCTATGGATTTTTCAATAGTAGATGCATATAAAGAGGAGATTCAAAAAGAGTTTGAACGAATTGCTGCTACTGTAATTGAAAAGCAACAATAGAAGTTTTATTAGGCTGTCAGTAATTTCTGACAGTTTTTTTAGTATGTAGTAAAATTAATAGTGTATTGTCGAATTTCCAAGGAAATAATCAAAAAATGGAGATGTTATGAAATGAGAGAGAAAATCGAGTTGGAGTTAGAAAGAATTGAAAAAGAGAATGATGTGAAAATTTTATTTGCGGTGGAATCAGGGAGTCGTGCTTGGGGGTTTCCATCGAAAGATAGCGATTATGATGTTAGGTTTGTTTATATACATCCGGTAGAATGGTATTTATCAATTCATGACAAACGAGATGTAATTGAATATCCAATTAGTGATGATTTAGATATAAGTGGTTGGGATATTAAAAAGGCGTTGCAACTATTCGCGAAGTCGAACCCAGCTTTACTTGAGTGGATTCGATCACCAATTTTTTATTCGAAAAACTCTAATTTTCCAGAACTACTTCAACAGATGAGTGAGAAGAATTTTGATCCAAAAGCAACGATATATCATTATTTACATATGGCGTCGAAAAATTATCGTGAATTTTTGCAAGGTGAGAATGTAAAGCTGAAAAAGTACTTTTATGTATTACGTCCTATTTTAGCTTGTAAGTGGCTAGAAGAGAAAGCAACTTTACCACCTGTAGAATTTGATCGATTGATTACAGAATTACCATTAGAAAGTAGTGTATTAGATGAGATTGAAAAGTTGTTAATAAAGAAAAAAGCAGGTACTGAATTAGATGTTGGATTGAAAATTAAGGTGCTAAATCAATTTTTAGAAGAACAAATTCATTACTATGGGCAATATGTAAAAGGAATTGAAAAGGGATCAGGGATCGATATTGAAATTTTAAATACACTATTTCGAGACATGTTGTTTGAAGCATATGAAAAAGAGCACAAGTAAGTTTGTGCTCTTTTTATTTTGTAGGAACGAAGAAAACAGATATAGCTGCGATAAGACCTGCAAAGGAGAATAAGTAAAAATTCCATGCTAAGTCATATTGCATTGTCATAATAATACCGATGAGAATAGGGCCAGCAATTGCACCAACTCGGCCAAGTCCCAGTCCCCAGCCTAAGGAGGTAGCTCGGATATGTGATGGGAAGTATTGTGTTACATATGCATTTAATATTTGAGTAATACCGACCGATCCAATACCAGCAAGGCCAATTAAAAGATAAATGATTGTAACAGATGGCTTGATTGTTAATAGTCCGATACATATGGCTGCCATAAGATAAGAGATGCTAATAACAATTTTTGCGCCTATACGATCAGCAATTGCTCCAGCGAATACCGCACCAACAGCTGCGGTAATATTTAGCATAAGTAGAAAAGACAGACTAGATCCAAGAGGATATCCCGCCTGGCGCATCATCTGTGGTAACCAAGTATTTAAACCGTATATTAAAAACATTCCCATTATATAAGTGATCCAAAAAAGTAGCGTTGCTTTTATGTATTCTTTTGAGAATAAAGTAAAAAATCCAGTTTTCTTTCGTATAGTAGATGGAGCTTGATGAGTTTTATTTTTTACATGAAATTCAATTTGAAAACGATTAAGAATTTGGTTCACTTCTTCTTGGCGATTACGTGATAATAAAAATTGAATGGACTCAGGTAAATAGCGAATAATGAAAGGAATGAGGAGTAGTGGAATCATTCCGATACCAAACATAATTCTCCATCCGAAATCTTCTAACATAAACATAGACAAAATAGCACCTAATACGATACCTAAAGGATAGCCAGTAAACATAAGAGCATAAATAAAAGATTGCCTTTTTTTTGGTGAATATTCAACAGTAAGTGCTGAAGCCGTTGGGATAACACCGCCTAATCCGATTCCTCCTATAAATCGAGATAATCCAAATAACTCAGGAGAAGAAGCGATAGCCGCTAAACCCATTGTGATAGAAAAAAGTGCTAAACAGCATATAAGCGTCCATTTACGCCCAATTAGATCTGTAATCGCTCCAACTAGAATAGCCCCAATAAACATCCCAAATAAAGCATAGCTTGCAATTGTACCAGCGTGCGCTGGTGATAGCGCCCAGCTTTTGTCTTCTAGGAGCTTTGGTAGAACGGCACCGTAAATACCTAAATCATATCCATCAGCTAAAATGGCTAGCCAACAAATAAAAACAACAAGTTTTGTAATAGAGCTTGAAAAGATAGTTTCTGTAGATTCTAGATGAGGTGGAGCTGAAGGTTGCATAATATTCACCCCTTTTAATTTGTAGATGAATATATTATTTTATTTAATGTTAATATTTCCCTCCCTGTGTCGAAATTTATCTGAAAAGATTTTATAACAAATAAAGAAGTTCAACAGTAATTCTGTTGAACTTCTTTATTTGTTTACTCATTATCAACTCGTTTTAACGGTTGATCTGCTGGGCCTTCAAGAACGTCTCCCTCAATTGAAAAACGAGAACCATGGCAAGGGCAATCCCAAGTACAATCACCATTATTCCATTCAACTTCACAGCCGAGATGTGTACAAGTTGTATCGACGATATGTAATTTTCCTTCTTTGTCCTTATAAGCACCTGCTCGTTTACCGTTAACATGTACGACAGATCCTTCACCAACTTCGAGATCTTCTGGCTTACGTAATGCGGTTTCAATCTTTCCTTCAATTAAATGTTTCGCAACATCAATGTTTTGGGAGAGGAACGTTTTTATATCTGGATTTGCATGGAAGCGTGATGGTGCATACAGTTCTTTATAGGGACTGTGGACTTTTAGGATGGAGTCCTTCAGTAGGTGAGCGGCAGCAGTTCCAGTTGTCATGCCCCATTTGCGATATCCAGTTGCAACAAATATATTTGGATTTCTTTCGTTAATATGTCCGATATAAGGAAGCTTATCTAGAGTGATTAAATCTTGTGCTGACCATCTATAAGGAACTTCGTCTATTCCAAAAGTTGCTTCAGCAAAAGAATAAAGTGCTTCATAATGAAGCATCGTATTTATTCCTTGTCCTGTTTTATGACTCTCTCCGCCAATCAAAATTAATTTTTCTCCATTGTTTGTTATATAGCGTAAGGAGCGCTTTGGATCATCAATACTTAAATACATGCCACCTGGATAATCCGTTTTTGCTTTTATTGCAAGAGCGTAGGAGCGTTCTGCGTACATTCGCGTAAAGAAAAAGCTATTCGCATCATAAAAAGGAAAATGTGAACAAGAGACGACATATTCACAAGTGATATGATGGCCCTCTTTTGTAATTATTTGTGGATGATCTCCCTTTTCCACATCCATAGCTGTTGTTTGTTCGTAGAGCTTTCCGCCCATCTCCACAAACTTTTCTAAAAGTGTTTTTAAATAAAGAAGGGGATGGAATTGTGCTTGATTTTTCATTATAAGCGCAGATTGTACTGGAATAGGAATCGATAGAGATTGAACATAGTCACAAGGTATATTTAATTTTTGATAAGCTTCATATTCTTTCGATAAATTTCTTAATCCGTTATCGGTAGTTGTATATAAATATGAATCTTCATTTGAGAAATTACAGTCGATTTTATATGTTTGAACAGTTTCATTTATGAATTGTAGAGCCTGATTATTTGATTCATAGTAAAGCCCGGCCTTTTCTACACCGAAATGGTTTATTAATTCATCATAAATAAGATCATGTTGTGCTGTTACTTTCGCTGTTGTATGCCCAGTCGTTCCGTTTAAAATACGACCAGAATCAATTAAAACAACATCGATGCCTTCTTTTGCAAGTAAATAGGCAGTAGTAATACCTGTAATACCAGCACCGATAATAGCAACTTTCGTCTTTATATTTTCGGATAAACGAGGGAAAGTAGGAAGCTGAGTAGATTCAATCCAATAAGATAGCGGCAGTTGTGGAAATGTATCACTTGTCATTGCGGAAACCTCCTGATTTTAGAACAATTTTCCTTTTAATATTTCCATATTATATGAAATTTATGTGTGTTGTTTTAGAAGTAGTCTATTTTTATTAAAAGAGGTTATAAATTATTTTAATATAATTAATTAGGTGGGGCATTATGAAGTAGTAGGATTTATATAAAACTAAATTCAAGTGATTCTGTTTGTTGATTACATAGGGAGTTATTGAATGAGATAGAGTCTATGGCGTTTAAGAAAATGTCTATATAGAGTGGGTAAATCCTTATGGAATATATACATTTTCTTTAGTGAAATAAAGTATGATTATAAAAATATAACCACCTTTTATTACTAGGTCATAAAAGGTGTTGACAATATAGAAATTCTATTGTTATGATTCATCATGTGGAAAGGTTGATAGAGAGTAAAAAGAGAAATGTTTTTCATTGATAATAAAAGCGAAAAATAAGTGACGATAGAGTGAGTATATTTTCCTTATAATAGATGCTTTTTGGATCATCTAGTAAAATCAATCTGGAAGCAAGAATTGATATATGTAAGTTGCGCAAGGCGCGGCATAAGAAAGGAGCAAAAGGATGAAGGAGCTTCATACGTTTGGGTGGTATGCAGCACGTGTATCACCACATTTGCCGAAAAAAGCATTTAAACCAGTGCCTACTCGTTTATTTGGTGGACTGGCTTATTTGCTTGTGGCATTGGCGGGGTTAATATCGATTGGTGTATTTGAATTGAATGTGTGGGCGAATCTAGGAATTGCGATTGTTCTTGGATTATGTTTTGCTTCACTTGGATTTTTAGGACATGAAATTTTACATGGAACTGTTGTAAGAAAGGCATGGCTTCGTGACTTCTTAGGCGCGATTGCATTTATGCCATTATCAACAGGGCCAAAGCTTTGGAGAAAGTGGCATAATGCAACGCATCATGTTCATACACAGCATGAAGAGAATGATCCGGATGCATGGCCGACACTTGAGAAACTTAAGAAGAGTAAGTTTTTGAGTTGGGTATATCGTATGCCTTTACATGTACGTTCATTCTTTAGTTTTCTGTCACTAACAATTCAATTTACATTGCATTCGACTCGAATGTTCTTTCATTTTATAAAAGAGTTCAAGTCATCCAATCAAAAATCTGTATGGCTTCAACTTCTTTTGCCTTGGACAGTTTGGATTAGTTTATTGTTTATTATGGGACCTGGAAAATGGTTATTTGCATATGTCATTCCGTTGTTAATTGCTAACTTTATTGTAATGGCATATATCGCAACAAATCACCGCTTAAATCCAATTGTTCCAGTAAATGATCCGTTAGCAAACTGTTTGTCAGTAACAGTGCCGCGCTGGGTAGACGTTTTACATTTCAATTTCTCATATCATACAGAACATCATCTGTTTCCTGCTATGAGTTCTAAATACTATCCGTTAGTAAAAGAGAAGATTAAAGAAATGTGGCCGGAACGCTATCATGAGATGCCGATGACAAAAGCTTTGGCAGCGCTATGGAATACACCACGTGTGTATTATCAAGGAAGTGAATTAGTGGATCCGCATAGAGAGCATTTCTATGGTTCTTTAGGAAATGGACTAGATCCTCATAATATTTCATATCGTGAGGAACATATAGAGGAAGAAAAGAGTATTAAAAAAGTAAATCAGTAAAAATTAATATATTTTTGCAATGAAAAAGCAAGCCATCTCAGGCTTGCTTTTTCTTATAAAGAAACTTCTTTTTTGTTCTTTTTATGGAATTGGACGGAGTTAGTTTCTTTTCGTTGTAGTCGTTTTTCTAAAAGATTAACAAAATAAGTAAATAGAAGAACAAGTACGAGATAGTATACACCAACGATTATGTAAGTATCTAATTGTTGGAAGTTACCTGCTGCAATTGATAAACCTGATCCCCATAATTCGGACAGTCCTACGTAAGCGACAAGTGAAGAGTCTTTTAATCCGATAATAAATTGGTTTCCTAGAGGAGGAAGAGACAGACGAAATGCTTGTGGTAATATAATCCGGCGCATAGCTAAAGGATAAGGCATACCTAAGGAGCGAGCGGCTTCCAATTGTCCCCGGTCGACGGATTGAATGGATCCCCGGAAAATTTCCGTAATATATGCACCGTTATGAATTGCTAAAGCGATTGCTCCTGCCCAAAAAGGGGAGAAAACAATGACAGATGTAATGCCAAAATAGAGAATTGCGATTTGAACGATTAAAGGTGTACCACGAATAATAGCAATATAGATATGAGCAATGCTATTTAAAACTTTGTTATTCGAGATTCGAAAGAAAGCAAATAATAATCCAATTAATGAACCGAGTACTAGGGAGGTTAATGTTAATTGTAATGTGACAATAGTAGCCTTTAAGAGTGTGGGATAGGTAGAGATAAAAATTTCAAACATGCGTTTCACCTCATATTGTATAGATTTTAGTAGAGAATGAAATGCCCCACATGAAATGAACAATTAATCAGTGGGGCACTGTTTATGAATCTTTTGAATGGCTAACTTACTTCGTTTTTTCCTCTTCACCGAGAATATTACGCCCGAACCATTTTTTACTGATCTTTTCATACGTACCATCTTTAATGATTTCATCTAACGCTTTATTTACTTTCTCAACCATTTCTTTATCATCTTTGCGAATAGCAATTCCCATTTCATCAAGATTTAATGGTTTTCCGGCTTCTTTTATATTTGATTTTCCTTCTTTTATCATACGTAGACCAACCATTTGATCCGTAATTACTGCGTCAACACGCCCAGGCTCTAAATCCATAAGAGCAGTAATATCGCTGTCATATTCTGTGATTTGATCTGTATATTTTGCAACAAGATTTTTAAAGGTACTAGCTTTTACAACACCAATTTTCTTACCTTTTAAATCTTCTGGAGAAGAGATAGCGTTATTCTTTTTAGCTACAAAAATTTGGGCGCCGGAGCGATAGTACGGATTTGAGAAACTAACAGCTTTTAAGCGCTCCTCTGTAATTGCCATACTACCCAGTATTACATCATATTTCTTCGCTTGAAGACCTTGAATCAGCGTTTCCCATGGGTTTGTAACTGGCGTAGCCTTCATGTTCATCTTTTTAGCAAGAGCTTCACCGATTTCTACATCAAAACCGACAAGTTTGCCGTCATTTTCTTTATAGTTAAAAGGTTTGTATAATCCACTCATCGCATAGCGAAATTCTTTTTCACCATTTGTTGAAGTAGTAGAGCTTTCTTTGCTACAAGCTCCTAGTATGAAAGATGTACATAGTGTAATGCTAGCAACAATGGTTAATAGTTTTCTTTTCATAAAATCCCTCCTATATATTGATCATACGGATGGTTTTTTAGTATGTTATTGAAATATTTTATTTGGATGATTAGTTGTGCACCGTATGAATGTATTCTTTTTCGTTCGAAACAAAAGTTACATTATAAAACGTTGCGTAAAAATTGTTTTGCCCGTTCATGTGATGGAGCTGAAAAGAATTGTGCTGGCGGAGCATCTTCTACAATCTTTCCATCATCCATAAAGATGACGCGATCAGCTACATCTCTTGCGAAATTCATTTCATGAGTAACAATAACCATTGTCATCCCTTCTTCAGCAAGTTCTTTCATAACTTGCAATACTTCTCCAACAAGTTCAGGGTCTAAAGCTGAGGTAGGCTCATCAAATAGCATAATCTTAGGGCTCATTGCAAGAGCTCGTGCAATGGCAATGCGCTGTTTTTGACCACCTGAAAGAAGATGAGGAGTTACATCTGCTTTATCTTGAAGGCCGACTTTTTGGAGAAGTTGAGTTCCAATATCCTTTGCATTTGCTTTCTCTAATTTTTTTACGTGAATAGGTGCTTCTATGATGTTTTCTAGTGAGGTCATATGAGGAAAGAGGTTAAAGTGCTGAAAAACCATACCGACATTTTCACGGACTTTATTTAAATTTGAATGCTTTGGCTCAATTCGCTCACCTTGTAAGTGAATTTCGCCTTCATCGTACATTTCTAAAAAGTTAAGACAGCGAAGTAATGTACTTTTACCAGAACCACTGGCACCAATTAAAACAACAACTTCTTTTTCTTTTACTTCTAAATCAATTCCTTTTAACACATCAAGTGAACCGAATGATTTTACTAGATTTCGAACTTGAATCATACAAAACCCCCAGTTAAAAATATATTTTACAAATGTTGCCCCTTATTTCTGTTATTAGTCATAAATTGTCAGAATCCTTTATTTTTTTCGTGCAATTTGATATTCAAAGAAATAATATTTTTTGAAATCTCTATATCCTTCTATGATGAAAATATGGATAATAATATATAGGTAGTATTTATATTGCTTATAAAAAGGGGGAAAGGGAAGATGGAAAAAGAAAGGAAAACATTTTCTTTTGGATTACGTACACAACTTATGCTATTCACTACAGTTTTAGCTTTTATTACATATTCAACAAGTATCTTTTTTATTTACGTGATATACGATTATTTTCAAAGTTATGTAAGTCAAACTGTATATAATATTATCGTTATGTTATTAGGGGTAGTATGGTCTGGAATTTTAGCATATGGAGCAGCCGTATTTTTAATTAAACCGCTTCGCAAGTTAGAGGAAGCGGCAAGAAAAGCAGCTGAGGGTGATATTCGTGAAGATGTTCCATTACCGAAGACAGATGATGAAATTAAATCTTTAAGTGTTGCATTTAATATGATGTTAGGAAACTTAAGGGGCATGGTAAAAAATATTGATACAACATTTTCGTATACAAATAATCAAGTACAGCAGATTAGAAAACAAACAGGCGAAGCAACGAGACAAGCGCAAGGTGTATCAGAGACACTTGCAGAAATTTCTTCAGGCGCTGAGCAATCAGCGGCATCAATTCAAGCAATTGTTTCTGCTGTTGATACAACGACTTCTATTGCAAGTGAAGTAGAAGAAAAAGCGAAGCAGTCTGATACATTGTCTTCAGAAATGGTTGAAGCTTTAGGGCATAGTACTCGTGTCTTTACGTCTTTAATTCAAGGTATTCAAACATTGGCAAAAGAAAATGAAGATTCAATGCAAAATGTACAGAAGTTAGAAGAACGAATGAAACAAGTAGAACATATTGTGTCTGTTGTGAGTGCGATTGCTAGCCAAACGAATTTATTAGCACTAAATGCTTCTATTGAGGCAGCTCGCGCAGGAGAGCATGGAAGAGGCTTTGCGGTTGTTGCGGAAGAAGTACGTAAACTTGCTGATGAAAGTGATCATTCTGCAAGAAACATATCGCAGTTATTACGGAATATGCAAGATGAAGTACAACAAGTTGCAATGAAAATGACAGAACAAGTGAAAATAGCTAAAGAAGAGGCGAAACGTGGGGAAGCTACGGAATTAATTTTAAAAGAAATGTCATCAAGTGTTATGGAAGTAGCCGATGCAACTCAGCAAATTAGTAGTTATATGAATGAACAAGTGAGCCACATTCATCAAACAGGAGCACAAACAAAAGCTGTAGCAGCAATTGCTGAAGAAACGTCAGCTGGTTCGCAAGAAGTGGCGCGTGTGACGCTACAACAGTCTAAAAATATGATAGTAATCGATCAATTATTAAAGGATTTAGAGAAGCAAGCAACTGATTTGAAACAAACAATTGAACGATTTTCAATGTAAAAGGAAGAACAGAATGCTGTTCTTCTCTTTTTTATTTAGCTTGATTTAATATTTACAGTTAAACTATGAACGTTTCCGCAACATTCTTTTCTGTCCCTTTCGGATGAAAATTATAGCGAGCTATAATATTAAAAGGGGTGTCTTTTATGAAAAAAGAAAAAAGACAACGGTTAATTAAACAATTTGTAAAGGAGTATGAAATAGATAAGCAAGAAAGATTAGTAGAATTGTTAGCAAAAAAAGATGTATTAGTAACACAAGCTACGGTTTCTCGCGATATTCGTGAGTTAAACTTAACGAAGGTACCTTCTCAAGAAGGATTAATGATATATAAAGTTTTCTCAGAAGAGCATGTACAAACTGATATAAAGTTAAAGAAAAAATTACGAGAAGTTGTTGTAAAAATTGATTGTGTAGATCAATTAATGGTTATTAAAACATTACCTGGTAATGCACATGTTATTGGTGTTTTATTTGATGAGTTAGATTGGAAAGAAAAAATAGGATGTATATGCGGAAATGATACATGCCTTATAATTTCACAGTCGAAATCAGATAGGGAGATTATAGAAGAAAGATTAAATTTAATTATTTAGATGCAAAAATCCTGTTTTTAATAAAATTAAAAACAGGATTTTTGTTTAAATACGGAAGTTAAATATTCAACATATATGCGTAATATATGTATTTTTTATTGAGAAAGCGAGATAGTTTGTTATAAAAATACATATTCGTATGATTTTAAAAAAATAACTTGTTTAATATTTCACAATGATAATGTGGATACTTTCACAAAGATGAAAGTGCAGAGCATTTATTATGTACTTGTAAGACATCAAACATATTTAAAAGGAGGTACAACAAATGAAACATCCGATACATGTTACTTCAGAAATTGGAGAATTACAAACGGTTTTATTAAAACGACCGGGTAAAGAAGTGGAAAACTTGACGCCAGATTATTTGCAGCAATTATTATTTGACGATATTCCATACTTACCAATTATTCAAAAAGAGCATGATTATTTTGCACAAACGTTACGCAATCGGGGTGTTGAAGTTCTTTATTTAGAAAAACTAGCCGCTGAGGCGTTAGTAGATAAAAAACTTCGAGAAGAATTTGTTGATCGTATTTTAAAAGAAGGACAGGCCGACGTAAATGTTGCACATCAAACTTTAAAAGAATATTTACTTTCCTTTTCAAATGAAGAATTAATTCAAAAAATTATGGGCGGTGTACGGAAAAACGAAATTGAAACAAGTAAGAAGACACATTTATATGAATTAATGGAAGATCACTATCCGTTTTACTTAGATCCAATGCCTAATTTATATTTTACTCGTGATCCAGCAGCTAGCGTGGGCGATGGCTTAACGATAAATAAGATGAGAGAACCAGCGCGTAGACGTGAATCATTATTCATGGAGTACATCATTAAATATCATCCAAGATTTGCAAAACATAATGTACCAATCTGGTTAGATCGTGATTATAAATTTCCAATTGAAGGTGGCGACGAGCTAATTTTAAATGAAGAAACAATTGCGATTGGAGTATCTGCTCGTACTTCAGCTAAAGCAATTGAACGTTTAGCTAAAAATCTCTTTAGCCGACAAAATAAAATTAAGAAAGTGTTAGCAATAGAAATTCCAAAATGCCGAGCATTTATGCATTTAGATACAGTATTTACAATGGTTGATTATGACAAGTTTACAATTCATCCAGCCATTCAAGGGCCAAAAGGGAATATGAATATTTATATTTTAGAAAAAGGATCAGATGAGGAAACTCTTAAAATTACACATCGTACTTCTTTAATGGAAGCATTAAAAGAGGTATTAGGCTTAAGTGAATTAGTTCTAATTCCATGTGGAGGAGGAGATGTAATTGCTTCTGCTCGTGAACAATGGAATGATGGCTCGAACACATTAGCAATCGCGCCAGGTGTAGTTGTTACATATGATCGCAACTATGTATCTAATACGTTATTACGGGAACACGGTATAGAAGTGATTGAGGTTCTAAGTTCGGAATTATCTCGTGGTCGTGGGGGTCCACGTTGCATGAGTATGCCAATTGTTCGTAAAGATATTTAGTATAAATAACGGAGAAAGTAGGGATGAATTATGTTAATGACTAGACCAAATTTAAAAGGAAGAAGCTTTCTAGCAGAAAAAGATTTTACACAAGAAGAATTGTTATATTTTCTAGATTTGGCAGCAGAATTAAAAGAGAAAAAGAAAAATGGTATTCCGCATCATTATTTAGAAGGTAAAAATGTAGCGCTCTTATTTGAAAAAACTTCTACTCGTACGCGTTGTGCATTTACAGTAGCATGTACAGATTTAGGGGCAAATCCTGAATATTTAGGGAAAGGTGATATTCAACTTGGGAAAAAAGAATCTGTAGAGGATACAGCAAAAGTGTTAGGGCGTATGTTTGACGGAATTGAGTTTCGTGGATTTAATCATGAAACTGTAGAATCTTTAGCACAAAATTCTGGTGTGCCGGTTTGGAATGGATTAACAGATATGTGGCATCCAACACAAACACTAGCAGATTTATTAACAATTAGAGAACATATAGGGAAATTGAAAAATGTGAAGCTCGTTTACGTTGGCGATGGACGAAATAATGTTGCTAATAGCTTACTAGTTGGTGGAGCAATCGTTGGAATGGATGTATGTATTTGTACACCGGAATCTTTATGGCCTGCACAAGAAGTAATTGATTTAGCAAAAAAATATAATGAACAGGTAATGATAACAAGTAATGTGGAAGAAGCTGTTGCGAATGCAGATGTAATTTATACAGATGTATGGGTGTCTATGGGGGAAGAAGAAAAATTTGCTGAACGTGTCGAGTTATTGAAACCTTATCAAGTAAATATGAAAATGATTAAAGCAACAGGGAATGAAAACGTGATTTTCTTACATTGTTTACCTGCATTTCATGATGTTGAAACGATGTATGGCGAAGAAGTTTATGAGAAATATGGGTTGAAAGAAATGGAGGTAACTGACGAAGTATTCCGCAGTAAACATTCAAAAGTATTTGATCAAGCTGAAAATAGAATGCATACAATTAAAGCGGTTATGGCAGCTACTTTAGGAAACATGGAGTAAAGAAGAAAGGGAGTCTTCCTTTCTTCTTTCTCCTCCTTTAGACACGATCATTCACTATTGCTTTTGTATTGTTATTGCAATTTAAGAGAGGTGAGTGGAATGGGTGAAGATAAGAAATTAGGGTTGTTTACACTAACGGCTCTTGTAGTTGGGTCTATGATTGGCGGTGGAGCCTTTAATTTAGCGAGTGATATGGCAAAAGGTGCTGGTGCTGGAGCCATTATTATTGGCTGGGTTATAACAGGAATTGGGATGATTGCACTTGGATTATCTTTTCAAAATCTAACTGTAAAACGGCCAGATTTAGATGGTGGTATTTTTAGCTATGCAAAAGCAGGATTTGGTAATTTTATGGGATTTAATAGTGCGTGGGGATACTGGCTATCTGCTTGGCTTGGGAATGTAGCTTACGGTACATTATTGTTTTCTTCATTAGGATATTTCTTCCCAATCTTTGAAGGCGGGCAAAATGTAGCGTCCATTATTGGTGCAAGCGTATTATTATGGTGTGTTCACATGTTAATTTTACGTGGAGTTCAATCAGCAGCACTTGTGAATTTAGTAACTACAATCGCAAAATTAGTACCTGTATTTGTATTTATTGTCATAGGAATCTTTGCGTTTCATATTGATACGTTCTTAGATGGATTTTGGGGGCAAACTGGTTCTTTTTCATGGGGAGCAGTTGGCAGCCAAGTTAAAAGTACAATGCTTGTAACTTTATGGGTATTTATTGGGGTAGAAGGGGCTGTTGTTTTATCCAGTCGAGCAAAAAATAGAAGTGATGTAGGGAAAGCAACCGTTATTGGCTTAATTGGTACACTCATCATTTATATTTTAATCACATTATTGTCTCTTGGACTTATGCAGCAAGCAGATATTGCGGGTTTGAAAAATCCGGCTATGGCTTATTTATTTGAAAGTGTTGTTGGAAAATGGGGTGCTATCTTTATTAATTTAGGTTTGGTCATCTCTGTATTAGGTGCTTGGTTAGGTTGGACTTTGCTCGCTTCTGAAATTCCATATTTAGCGGCTAAAGATGGAGTATTTCCAAAATGGTTCGCAAAAGAAAATAAAAATAAGGCTCCAGTAAATTCATTGTGGATAACAAATGGTTTAATACAAATGTTCTTGTTAACATTTGTTGTTTCTGATCAGGCGTATAACTTTGCATTCTCTTTAGCATCTTCAGCTATTTTAATTCCATATGCTTTTTCAGCATTTTATCAACTGAAGCATAGCTTAAATTCTGAAGAAGTAGATCGAAATAAAAATATAGTAATTGGTTTGATAGCCAGTATTTATGGCGTGTGGTTAGTTTATGCAGCTGGTTTAGAGTATTTATTATTAACAATGACTTTATATGCGCCAGGTATTTTTATTTTCTACAATGTTCAAAAGCAAAAGAGTTCGAAGCAAATATTTACTCGAGTGGAATTAGCATCATCCGTAGCAATTGGTGCTTTAGCATTCTTTGCGATTTATGGATTAATTACAGGCAGTATTACTTTATAAAGCGCTGTGAAAGCGAAATCAACTGGAGGGCTGGAATATGGCACGAAGAAAAATTGTAGTTGCACTAGGGGGAAATGCGATACAGTCTGGAGAAGCTACTGCGGGAGCGCAGCAAGAAGCGTTGGAAAAAACGGCAGAACAACTTGTGAAAATAATGGAAAATGATGTGGATATAGTAATTGCGCATGGAAATGGCCCACAAGTGGGGAATATTTTATTACAGCAAAAAGCTGCAGAAACGGAAAAGACACCTGCAATGCCATTAGATACTTGTGGGGCAATGAGTCAAGGGATGATTGGATATTGGATGGAAAATGCGATTGAAAAGGCATTGAAAAAACGGAATATAAAAAAAGACGTAGCAACGGTTATAACACGTGTTGTTGTGGATAAAAAAGATGAGGCATTTAAAAATCCAACTAAACCAATTGGTCCTTTTTATACAGAAGAAGAGGCCAGAAGATTAATGGATGAAACAAAAGCAGTGTTTAAAGAAGATGCTGGTAGAGGGTGGAGACGTGTTGTTCCATCACCGAAGCCTGTAAGTATTCATGAACATAAAGTGATTAATTCTTTGGTCGAAGATGGAAATATAGTGATAGCTGTTGGCGGAGGTGGAATTCCAGTAATTGATTCCGAAGAAGGGTTAAAAGGAACTGAAGCGGTTATCGATAAAGATTTCGCTGCGCAGAAATTAGCAGAATTAGTAGATGCCGATACGCTCGTTATTTTAACTGCAGTTGATCATGTGTATGTAAATTATAATCAACCGAATCAAAAAAAATTAGAGCATGTCACAGTGAATCAATTAGAAGAATATATTGAAGAACAACAATTTGCTGCGGGAAGCATGCTTCCAAAAATTGAAGCTGCTATTAATTTTGTTAATACAAATCCAAAAAGAAAAACAATTATTACGTCTTTAGAAAAAGTATATGAAGCACTAGAAGAAAAAGCCGGTACTATTATTTCAAAACAGAATGTATGCATATATGTTTAAATTATTATGTACGCTACTTATTAGTAAAAAAGAATGAAGTTAGTAACTTCATTCTTTTTATTTATTAATATTTTTTGTACTTATTGTTCATAAAGTTTTCATGATGAAATCTGAATATGTAAGTTAATTATGATAAAATTCAAATTGAATACGCTTTCTTGATTTTTCGCTCCAACATACAGCAAGAGAGAGGGAATTTTATGAATAGACGGAACGTAGTTAAGGACTTAAAGCAGTTCGAATTATTTGCTCATTTAACAGAAAAAAAATTGAAAGGCTTAACAGAGTTTGTTTATTGGCGAACTTATAAAAAAGGTCAATTTTTATTTTTAGAAGGAGATTCAAGGGAAAGAATCTACTTCATGTTAGATGGTTTTGTAAAGTTAGAGCGGGTTAATCAAAATGGGAACTTATTATACGATGACTATGTAAAGCGATATTCTATTTTTCCTTATGGTGGTATGTTTACAGACAGAGGATATAACTATACAGCAGAAGCAATGACGGATGTGGAGGTATATTATATTCCAACGGTAATCTTTGAAGATATGGTAAAATCCAGCAGAACGCAATTGATGTACGTTGTTCAGCAATTATCATCTATATTAAAATTGAACGAAAATCGAGTGCAAAATATTACAATTCCTAATGCACAAGATCGTGTTATCCAAACGTTAAATTATTTAATGCAGGATTTAGGAGAACAGAGTGGGGAAAAGATTGTAATTTCATGTCCACTTACAACAATTGAAATATCCAAAATATCTGGAACATCTCGAGAGACAGTTAGCAGCGTATTAAAACAATTAAAAAATGATAGCATTGTTACAATTTTAGATAAAAAAATTACAATACATGATCCAACATATTTTGAAGAAATTTCAATGTGAAAATTGTATATTGATTTTTTAATTCATAGTGTATATTAATAAGGTTCTTTATATATTTATAAGGAACTTTTTTAAGTTATCCTCTATAAAAAGATTGTATAGTATGGTAATAATAGCTAAAATCGATAATAAAATACAAAGTGAAGGGGAGAAAGAATGATTCGTATTGAGTATGATCGATTAGTAGCTATTTGTTACAGTATAGGGGTTTTGTTATTATTAAAAATTCCAAATGATAATGAATTAATTGGGGAAAAACTATTCAATGTCTATAAGGTTCCGATACATACGTATGTCTATATGGATTATAAAGTCTCAAATATATTGATTGTTTCTTTCATACTACATGTAATTGCATTTATATTATTTTTAAAATGGCTAGGAAAAAAGGAGTCTAGTACATTTAGAAAAACGAATAAGATAAAAGTAGTAGGCATTAGTATTTTAATTTTAATGATGCCGTTTATTTTAAATAACATCCTCCAGACATTGAATAAAACATGGTACTATGCAGGAAAAACAGGCGTAGAAGCAATAGAATATAAAAAAGATGATAGCCATTGTAGAATGGAGAAAAATGGAGAGAATATCCAACCGAAGTGCATTGTTACTTTAAAAAATTATCGTAATCATTCACAAGCATTAAAAGTTGTTTTATATGATAATGCAAACGAGAATTCAAAAAGCTATCCAGTACCGAAACCAGTCTATTTACAAAAACATGAGACAAAGCAATTCGAATTTCAAGTTCCTGTTTCTTATAATAGAGGTATTGAAAAAGATAAAGTACCAAATATTAAATTACATTCATTGCATGAAAATGATACGAAATACAATTAATCTATAAGTAAAAGTTTATGAGTAGGAGCAAGAATTTGAAACGATATAGAAAATCAACTTGAATCATCCAACATACTGCGAGGTAACGGTATATTGGGTGATTTTTTTATGTTATCCCTTTTTTCAAGTATGAAAAGGAGGAATACTTTGTTGGAAATGAAAAACATCACAAGGATCATAAATGATTTTTACTTTACGTAATCTGTGAAAGTTAGAGCCATAATAACTAGTTTGCCAATTTTTAATGTCGATATCGGGCCAGTTCACATAGTCACCTAATGTATAAGGATCTAAGTTTTCTCGTAAACCTTTAACCCAGCGTATATTTCGATTTTCTTCATCATCGCATTTCCAAGAGGTAATGTATTCTTGAGCAATAATTGCTTTACGATGAAAATAAGCCGTTTCATTCGGCGAAATATTTTCAACAGCACCTATGGGCGATTGATGCCAAATACTAGCATCTTTATTTGGTGCATGAGAAAGAAAGTATTGCATGATTTGAATGCCTTTAAGGGGAATAGGTTTATAGACACAGGAACCAGAGCGCTTGAAATTTTCAGGGATGTTACCGCCATTAAAAAATTCAACAGCCTTTATATAAGGAACTTCTTCTATAAAGAGAGAGGGGCTACCAGTTTCAAGAAGAGGGGAAGAATGAGATTTACCTTTGTGAGAAATAAATAAAGCATAAGAATAAAGAATCTACATAGAGTTCAATGAAAACAGTTGCAAACTGTTCATATTTTGTTATGATAGTGTTACGAAAACGTTTGCATAAAATTCCGATGGGATGCAAAAGGAGAGAATGACTATGAATAAGACATGGTGGAAAGAAGCGGTTGCTTATCAAATTTATCCACGAAGCTTTATGGATTCAAATGGTGATGGTATTGGAGATTTACAAGGTATTATTGCAAAACTGGATTATTTAAAAGATTTAGGTATAGATGTAATTTGGATTTGTCCAATGTATAAATCGCCTAATGATGATAATGGTTATGATATTAGTGATTATCAAGATATTATGGATGAGTTTGGTACAATGGCAGACTTTGATGCTTTACTAGATGAAGTTCATAAGCGTGATATGAAGCTTATTATTGATTTAGTTATTAATCATACGAGTGATGAACATCCATGGTTTATTGAATCACGTTCATCTAAAGATAATCCGAAGCGTGATTGGTATATTTGGCATGATGGTAAAGATGGTGCGGAGCCAAACAACTGGGAAAGTATTTTTAATGGTTCGGCATGGGAATATGATGAAGAAACAGAACAATATTATTTACATCTATTCTCACGTAAACAACCAGATTTGAACTGGGAGAATAAAGAAGTTCGCGAAGTATTATACGATACAGTTAATTGGTGGCTTGATAAAGGTATTGATGGTTTCCGCGTTGATGCGATCAGTCATATTAAAAAAGAAGAAGGCCTTAAGGATATGCCAAATCCAAAAGAGTTAAAATATGTGCCATCTTTTGATAAACATATGAATGTGAAAGGTATTCAACCTTTATTAGAAGAGCTAAAAGAAAATACATTCTCTAAGTACGATATTATGACTGTTGGTGAAGCAAATGGCGTTAAGATTGAAGATGCTGAGCTTTGGGTTGGAGAAGAGCAAGGTAAGTTCAATATGGTATTCCAGTTTGAACATTTAAGTTTATGGGATGCAGAGAAGAAGAAAGACCTTGATGTTGTAGGATTGAAAAAAGTATTAACGAAATGGCAAAAAGGATTAGAAAATAAAGGATGGAACGCTTTATATATTGAGAATCACGATAAACCACGTATCGTTTCAACATGGGGAGATGACAAACAATATTGGCGTGAAAGTGCAACAGCTCTAGGAGCGATGTATTTCTTTATGCACGGTACACCGTTTATTTATCAAGGACAAGAAATTGGTATGACAAATGTTCAGTTACCAAATATTGAAGATTACGATGATGTAGCAATTAAAAATTTATATCGCGAGAAAATTGCAGAGGGCGTACCACATCAAGATATGATGGAGATTATATGGGCTTCTTGCCGCGATAATTCACGTACACCTATGCAGTGGAATGATGGGATTAATGCTGGTTTCACAACAAGTACACCTTGGTTTAGCATGAATCCAAATTACAAAGAAATTAATGTTGAGAAGCAAAAAAATGAAGAAAAGTCTATTTTCAATTTCTATAAGAAAATGATTGCCCTGAAAAAAGAGCACGATGTACTGAACTATGGTACGTACGATTTACTTTTAGAAGACGATCCACAAATTTATGCATATACACGTACGTTACAGGATGAAAAAGTCATTGTAATTAGTAATATCTCAAAAGAGGAAGCTGTGTATAATGAGGGTTCATTTGCACTAGAACGCAAACGTTTGCTTTTAAATAACTATGAAGTTGCGGAACATGAAGAAGTAACAACAATTGCTTTAAAACCTTATGAAACAAGGGTTTATCGCATTTCATAATAAAAAAGGATGCTCTTTGAGCATCTTTTTTATGAAAAAAAATAAATTTCTATTGCAAAGTGAAAACGCTTTTATTAAAATAGATTTATGAAAACGGTTGCGTAAAGGGGGATAAAAATAAAGTAATATAAGGAATCGTTTTCATAAAGGGAACAGAAATTATAATTTAAATCATTATGTTGTTATAAATAAAGGGGAGGAAGAACAGATGAAAATTACGTCTTTTGATTTTTGGCAAAAGTTCGGGAAAGCTTTATTAGTTGTTGTAGCCGTAATGCCAGCAGCTGGTTTAATGATTTCCATCGGTAAGTTAATTGGTATGTCTGCTGGGGATGTTAACGCAGTTCATACAATCGCTCGCGTAATGGAAGACATCGGTTGGGCAATCATTACAAATCTACACATCTTATTCGCAGTAGCAATTGGGGGATCTTGGGCGAAAGATCGCGCGGGTGGTGCATTTGCAGCGCTATTAGCATTCGTCTTAACAAACCGAATTACAGGAGCTATATTTGGCGTAAACGCTGAAATGTTAGCGGATTCAAAAGCGAAAGTTTCTTCAGTAATAGCGGGAGATTTAATTGTAAAAGATTACTTTACTTCTGTACTTGGTGCACCTGCATTAAACATGGGAGTGTTCGTAGGGATCATCACAGGTTTCTTAGGAGCTACTTTATATAACAAATATTATAACTATAATAAACTGCCACAGGCATTAGCATTCTTTAATGGAAAACGATTTGTACCATTCGTTGTAATTCTTTGGTCTACAGTTACTGCGATTGTATTATCACTTCTATGGCCATTCATCCAAAGTGGGTTAAATGAATTTGGTCGCTGGATTGCAGCTTCAAAAGATAGCGCACCAGTTGTTGCACCGTTTGTATATGGAACGTTAGAGCGTTTATTATTACCATTTGGTTTACACCATATGTTAACGATTCCGATGAACTATACAGAGCTAGGCGGAACATATACGATGTTAACTGGTTCAAAAGTTGGACAAGTTGTAGCAGGACAAGATCCATTATGGCTTGCATGGATTACAGATTTAAATAATTTACTAGCAAATGGAGATACGAAGGCATATAACGATTTATTAAATAACGTTGTACCAGCTCGTTTCAAAGCTGGACAAGTTATCGGCTCAACAGCAGCATTAATGGGGATTGCATTTGCGATGTTCCGTAACGTGGATAAAGAAAAGCGTGCAAAATATAAACCAATGTTTTTATCAGCAGCATTAGCAGTATTCTTAACAGGTGTAACAGAACCAATTGAATTCATGTTCATGTTTATTGCTCCAGTATTATATGTTGTATATGCTATTACAACAGGACTTGCATTCGCGCTAGCTGATTTAATTAACTTACGTGTTCATGCATTTGGATTTATTGAGTTAATTACTCGTACACCAATGATGGTTAACGCAGGTTTAACAAGAGACTTAATCAACTTTGTTATTGTTTCATTAGTGTTCTTCGGTCTTAACTTTACACTATTCAATTTCTTAATTAAAAAATTCAATTTACCAACACCAGGGCGTGCAGGTAACTATATTGATAATGAAGATGAGGCATCAGAAGGAACAGGAAATGTACAAGACGGTTCATTAGCAACAAAAGTTATCGATTTATTAGGTGGAAAAGAAAATATTGCTGACGTAGATGCTTGTATGACACGCTTACGTGTAACAGTAAAAGATTTAGATGTTGTTGCACCAGAAGCACAGTGGAAACAAAATGGTGCTTTAGGGCTTATTGTAAAAGATAAAGGTGTACAAGCGGTATATGGTCCGAAAGCTGACGTATTAAAGTCAGACATTCAAGATATGTTAGGTGCGTAATAATATGAAATTGCTAACTTTAAACTGTCATTCTTGGCAAGAAGAGAATCAAATAGAAAAGATACAATACCTTGCTAAAGTAATTCAAGAAGAAGAGTACGATGTCATCGCATTGCAAGAAGTAAGTCAGTCCATACAAGCTGAAAATGTATGCGGTAACAAGAAAGAAGATAATTTTGGACTTTTACTATTAGAAGAGTTAAAAGCGCTACATGTAAAAGATTACAATATTACTTGGGATTTCTCTCATATTGGTTATGACGTGTATGAAGAAGGATTAGCAATTATAACGAAGCATAATATTATAAAAGAAGATACGTTCTTCATTTCAGAAAACGAGGATACAACGTATTGGAAAACGCGTAAAATTGTAAGTGCAACAATTGCTTATAATGGTAAGGATATAACGTTTTACTCTTGCCATCTCGGTTGGTGGAATGATGAAGAAGAGTCATTCGAAGGTCAAGTCGATCGTTTGATGGAGCGTGTAGATAGCAATAAGCTCGCCTTCTTAATGGGGGATTTTAATAACAATGCTCGGTTGGAAGGCGAAGGTTATGAGTATATGATGCAAAAAGGGTTGTATGACACATATGAATTAGCAATAGAGAAGGATGAAGGAACGACTGTCCAAGGTGAGATTGCTGGTTGGGATGAAAATAAACATAATTTGCGAATCGATCTAATATTGTGTAACCAAAGTAAAAAAGTTCATTCTTCAAAAGTTATTTTTAATGGTACAAACAGAAATGTAATTTCAGATCATTTCGGTGTAGAGGTTCAATTGGATATATAATAGAAGAAATCCTCACAGAGAATAAAAGCTGTGAGGATTTTTTTTAGGAATACAAGTATTTCCAAGAGAAAATACTTGTATTTTTTATGACATTTCATATATATTTGTTATTATTGAATGTAAAACCGATTTGGTCATTTTGTATTCATACTTTGACTCACTTCGTTATATAATGAAGTAAGTGAAAGTTAATGGGAAAAAATAGTACGTTTTTGGTTAATACACGATGTAGAAAGTGATATAATTGCAAAATGCATGTATCATTTTCTAAAGAAGGAAAAATATATAATTAGGTGATAACTTCTATGAAACAAATTTGGCGTATTTATAAGACTGATTTACGGAATGTAGCCAAACATTGGGCTGCAATTGTTATTGTTTTAGGATTAATGATTTTACCATCGTTATATGCATGGTTTAACATTAAAGCTTCTTGGGATCCATATGGAAATACAAAAGAGGTTCCCATTGCAGTTTCTAACCAAGATGCAGGTTCTAATTTAAGAGGGAAAGATATTAATATCGGGAAAGAGATTGTAGACTCCCTTAAGAAAAACAAAAATCTTGGCTGGAAATTTGTAGATGAAAAACAAGCAATTTACGGAGTTGAGCGTGGGGATTATTATGCAAGTATTACGATTCCAAAAGACTTCTCTGAAAAAATCGCAACTGTTCTGGATGAAAATCCGAAAAAACCAGAACTGGATTACTATGTGAATGAAAAAGTAAACGCGATTGCACCGAAGATTACAGCAAAAGGTGCATCAGGTATTACAGAAGAAATTAGTAAAAACTTTGTAAAAACAGCAAACGGTGAGATTTTTAAAATTTTCAATGACCTTGGAATCGATTTAGAAACAAACTTACCAAGTATCGAAAAAGTAAAAGATCTTGTCTTTAAGCTAGAAGCGCAGTTCCCGGAAATGAATACACTTATGGATAAGGCGTTAGATGATGCAACTCGAGCAGAAGATGTTGTGAAAGTAGCGCAGAAAGATTTACCTGTTGTAGAGAGTGTAATAAATGATGGGCAGGAAGCGTTGGCGAATTTAGATAAGTTCTTTGCAAGACAAGATCAAACATTAAAAAATGCTCCAGGGACGATAAGAAATGATTTAGTGGCAGCAAAAGGCGTTATGGATAGTGCAGCTGCATTTACTGACTTTTTAATGAATCCAGGTGTAGAATTAAATATTCCTGATTTGTCTGGAATGAATGGATTACCTGAATTCCCAGCGAGACCAGATCTTTCTAAGTTGAATAGCGATGGGTATAAAGGGATAGCACAAAATATTAATCAAACAGTAAATAATGTTTTAAGCTCATCACGTGCAGGAACAGCTTATGCACAAAGTGTTATGGATGGATTGCAAAATGGAAGCGTTGATCCAGAGATAGCTAAGAAAAATATTTCGACTATATCTAATAATCTTCAAACGCATATTGACAATCTTTCTTATGTAATTGATGTTATGGCTCGTTTAGAGCAAGGGGCTCAAACTGAGTTTGGGCAAAATTTCTTTAAAACAAGAAAAGAGCATTTAACGGATATTAAGAATGGACAACAAGATTTAAATAATCGTTTTAAACGTTTAAACGATTTAATTAGCACAGGTCAGGAAGTTAAACAAGATGTGCGTGATGGAATTAATCAGAAATTAAATGAAACAAATGCTTTAATCGATCGAGCTGAAAAAGATTACAATGAAACGTTTGTAGCTGATTATAAAAAGGCAGTTAGCGCGGTAGATCAAGCTAAAGCTGATGCAAATCAAATATATGATAATGCAAAAGCAGATTATGATAAAGCAAAAAATAGCCTTGAAGGTGCAAAAGCAGATTTACAGAAAGCAAAAGAAGATGTACAAAATAGAGGTATTAACGGTTTAGATTCAACGAAAGTAGCTTTAAATAGCTTAAATGGTCAATTCCAATCTGGAATCGGTTTAATTGATGATATGATTCCAGTTCTAGAAAGTACAAATAAGGTTTTAGCGGATGTAAATAGTGATAAAAACCTTAATAATGGAATCGCAAAATTAAACAAAGCGAAAAGCAGCTTACAAAAAGGTGTAGAGGCAACGAATAAGGGAATTACACTTCTTAACAATGGCCAGAAACCTACAAAAGATGTAATTGAAAGTATTAACAACGCTGCGAAGGGCGGATCAGCTCAATTAACAGATGTATTATCGACGTATGATTCAGAAATTGTACCTAATTTCAATACAGCAATTGCTCGTACAAAAGAGATGTCGAAAAATACAACTCAAATTTTAAATGATGCAGACAAAAAGCTTCCAGATGTTAAAAAATTACTAGAAGATTCATCAAAAGGCTTAGTAGACGGGAAAAAGAAATTAGCAGATATTAAAGCTGAAATGCCGGAGACTGAGAAAAAGATTAAAGAATTAGCAGATAAAATTCGTGATTTTGAATCTGAAGAGGATTTAAAAGACATCATACGCTTATTGAAAAACGATGTTGAAAAGCAAAGTGATTACTTTGCGAATCCAGTAAATTTAAAAGAGAATAAATTATTTGCGATGCCGAACTACGGTTCAGCGATGTCACCATTCTATACAGTGCTTGCATTATGGGTAGGCGCATTATTAATGGTTTCATTATTAACGGTAGAAGTACACGAAGAGGGCGCGAATTATAAGAGCCATGAAATTTACTTCGGACGTTTATTAACATTCTTAACGATAGGTCTTTCACAAGCGTTTATCGTATCGATGGGAGATATATTCTTACTTGGTACGTACGTAGTCGATAAGTTCTGGTTTGTGTTATTTAGTTTATTTATTGGTGGAGTCTTCGTTTGTATCGTATACTCACTCGTTTCTATTTTCGGAAACGTTGGGAAATCGATGGCAATCATTTTACTTGTACTACAAGTAGCAGGATCGGGCGGAACATTCCCAATCCAAATGACACCAGCGTTCTTCCAAGCGATTTATCCGTTCTTACCATTCACATACGCAATTAGCGCAATTCGTGAAACAGTTGGCGGAATGCTTTGGGATATCGTAACGCGAGATTTACTTGTGTTAAGTGCTTTCGTAGTAGTTATGATCGTTGCTGCGTTATTACTGAAAACACCAATTAACAAATCAAGTGAAAAATTTGTTGAGAATGCAAAAGGAAGTAAAATCATTCACTAAAATAAAAGGTTCCTACCGATAGAGGTAGGAACCTTTTTGTTTAATCAAATTTTAATTTTTTTAATGCTTCTGCGAATGGGGTATTTAATGGTTCTTCTTCTTTTTTCTGTTGTTTCATATATTTTTGAACGTCGCGTTTATCGGCTTTGTTTCCAGATTCTTTTTTACGTCGCTCTTGGAATGTTGATAATTTCTCGCGATAGCCACATTTACATGCGAAAATTTGGCCTGCACCCTCACCACGTAATTCTAGTTTCTTTTTACATTGCGGACAGCGAGCGTTTGTTGTACGAGATACATTTTTACGATGACCACATTCACGATCTTGGCATACGAGCATTTTTCCCTTTTTGCCGTTTACTTCTAGCATTGGTTTACCGCAATCTGGACAAGACTTCGTTGAAATGTTGTCATGTTTATATTTTTTATCACTCGATTTAATTTCAGAAACAATTTCTTTCGTATAGTTCTTCATTTCCGAAATGAATACTTCTTTCTTTAATTTTCCTTTTGCAATTGCTTCAAGTTTTTGTTCCCACTCACCAGTTAGTGTAGGTGATTTTAATTCTTCTGGTACTAAATCAAGTAATTGACGACCTTTTGATGTAATGTGAATATCTTTACCACGTTTTTCAATTAAGAAAGAATTGAAAAGTTTGTCGATAATATCTGCACGTGTCGCTACAGTACCTAATCCACCAGTCGATTTTAACGTATCAGCAAGTTGTTTATTTTGCGTATCCATATATTTTGTAGGATTCTCCATTGCTGAAAGTAAAGTTGCTTCATTAAAGCGTGCAGGTGCTTTCGTTTGACCTGATGTTTGCATAAGTAACTTTACAGTTAATGTATCGCCCTTTTCAATGTGAGGTAGAATCTGCTCTTTTACGTCATCAGTTACATCATCGTCTTCAAATCGATTTTCGTATACTTCCTTCCAACCAGCATGTAAAATCGTTTTTCCGCGTGCAATGAATGTTTCATTACCGACCTTTGTGCGTAACGTTAGTTGTTCGTATTCGAATGCTGGGAATAAAACAGCTAAGAAACGTTTTACAACTAAATCATAAATTTTGCGTTCTTTATCTGTGAATGCTGAGAAATTAACGTATCCTTCTGTTGGAATAATCGCATGATGATCGCTTACTTTACTATCATCAACAAATGATTTGTTAGGTTTGATAGGCTTTTGTAATACTTTATGTGCGAAGGGACGGTATTCTCCAACACCACATGCTTTTAGACGTTCTGGAAGTGTTCCAACGATATCAGATGAAATGTAGCGTGAATCTGTACGAGGGTACGTTAGTACTTTATGCTGTTCATACAATTTTTGCATAATATTTAATGTTTCTTTAGCAGAGTAACCGAACTTTTTATTTGCATCACGTTGCAATTCAGTTAAATCGTAAAGACCAGGAGAGAATGACTTCTTCTGTTTCTTATCAATTTCCACAACAGTAGCATTATGTTTATCTAAACTTTTTACAATACCATCAATTTTTTCTTTATTAAAACTGCGGCTATTGCCATTTGCATCTTGCCAAGTAAGTTTGAGCTTCTCCATTGTTTGAGCTTCGATGCCATAGTAAGTTTGTGCTTTGAAGTTTTTTATTTCATCTTCACGACTAGCAATCATAGCGACAGTAGGCGTTTGTACACGGCCACAATTTAACTGAGCATTAAAGCGAGTTGTTAAAGCGCGAGTTGCGTTAAGACCGATATACCAGTCAGCTTCTGAACGTGCAACTGCTGAAGCGTATAAATTGTCATAGGCTTTACCTGGTTTTAAATTTGCAAAACCATCTTTAATTGCTTTATCGGTTACAGAAGAAATCCATAAACGTTTGATTGGTTTATTTAGCTTAACTTTATCGATAATCCAGCGTGCGACTAATTCCCCTTCACGTCCAGCGTCTGTTGCTACAATAATTTCATTTACATCTTTTCTAAGTAGCTGACTTTTTACAGCATTAAATTGTTTACCAGTTTGTTTAATAACCGTTAATTTCAAACGCTCAGGTAGCATCGGTAAATCTTCTAAATTCCACTTTTTATATTTCACATCATAGCTTTCTGGATCAGCTAATGTAACGAGATGGCCTAAAGCCCAAGTTACAATATATTTACTACCTTCAAGGTAGCCGTTTCCTTTTTTATCACACTTAAGTACACGAGCAATATCTCGTGCAACGGAAGGTTTTTCAGCGATTACAACGCTTTTTGCCATATTAAAAACATCCTTTCAAATTTCCATAAGTTAAATATAGCATACATCTTCTTGAGATTCAGTTTCGCTCCATATTTGAGCTGTTTTTAATGGAGTGAACAAAATCCCAACTAATTAAAGTTTCACTTTATCCCGCATTAACGGGCAGTAAGATCCCCACCTCAAAATTCAACGAAAGCAAATAAGTTAGGTGGGGGAACAACTGCCCGTAAAAGCCCGATTGGTGAGGGCCGATAATCAGTGGGGGATGAAAAAAACACTGATTAAAGTTTCACTTTATCAGTTGCTCCTATATTAAATAGAAAAGTAAAGAACTTGTTATTTTACTAGAATAAGAGTAGACTTTGAAGTAGATGAATAAGAAACACATGGGAGTTTGTGGATACAAACTGAGAGTATGACTACTAGTCCGTCATTGACCATTTGAACCTGTTGGATAATGCCAGCGTAGGGAGAGTGTAAAAGCACATGTTCAGGCACTTTGCGTACGCGCAAAGTGTCTTTTTGTGTATCTCCCATCATTATAGTTAGGAGATGAAAAGGATGAATATGAAAGAAATTAGTAAAGTAGTGGATTTGGTGAGAGAATCTAATCCGCTCGTTCATAATATTACAAATGTTGTTGTAACAAATTTTACTGCTAACGGTTTGTTGGCACTTGGAGCATCGCCTGTAATGGCGTATGCAAAAGAAGAAGTAGCAGAAATGGCTAGCATTGCTGGAGCGTTAGTATTAAATATGGGGACACTTCGTCCTGAAGAAGTAGAAGCGATGTTACTCGCGGGTAAATCAGCAAATGCGAACAATGTGCCAGTACTATTTGACCCAGTTGGTGCAGGAGCAACTTCGTATCGAACAGAAGTTGCGAGACATATTCCAGCCGAAATAGATTTAGCAATTATCCGCGGAAATGCGGCTGAAATAGCAAATGTTATTAATGAGAAATGGGAAATTAAAGGGGTAGACGCTGGTACTGGAAATGGCAATGTTGTAAGTATTGCAAGGCAGGCAGCAGATGAACTAAATACAGTTGCGGTCATTACTGGAAAAGAAGATGTTGTTACAGATGGAGAGAGAACTATTGTTATTCGAAATGGTCACCCTATTTTAACGAAAGTTACGGGAACAGGTTGTTTACTAACTTCTGTAATAGGAGCATTTGTAGCAGTGGAAAAAGATTATGTAAAAGCAGCAGTAGCCGCATTAACGTTTTATGGTGTAGCTTCGGAACTGGCAGCTGCTAAGGCGGTAGAAAAAGGGCCTGGTAGTTTCCAAATTGAATTTTTAAATCAATTAGCTAATACAACTTCAGGTGATATTGAGAAGTATGGGAAGATTGTGGAGTTAGAGTAAGAGGGAGTGAAAGAAATGGCACGCATTGAAATAGATAAAATGTCTACGCTATTGCAAGTGTATTTTATTATGGGAAGTAATAACTGCACGAGGGATCCTTTAGCTGTATTGAAAGAAGCGTTAGATGGTGGAGTGACACTTTTTCAGTTTCGCGAGAAGGGGGAAGGTTCTTTAATCGGAGAAGATAGAGTGCGCTTTGCAAAAGAATTGCAGACGCTTTGTAAGGAATATAGTGTTCCTTTCATTGTAAATGATGATGTAGAATTAGCCATTGAATTAGATGCAGATGGTGTTCATGTTGGACAAGATGATGAAGGAATTACATCTGTTCGTGAAAAAATGGGAGATAAAATTATCGGCGTATCTGCTCATACAATTGAAGAAGCACGCTTTGCAATCGAAAATGGAGCAGATTATTTAGGCGTTGGACCTATTTTCCCAACGAGTACGAAAAAAGATACGAAAGCGGTTCAAGGAACGAAAGGATTAGCTTATTTTAGAGAACAAGGAATTACAGTGCCAATCGTTGGTATTGGTGGGATTACAATTGAAAATACAGCGGCAGTTATAGAAGCGGGTGCGGACGGTGTTTCAGTTATTTCAGCAATTAGTTTAGCTGAATCTGCGTATGAAAGTACGAGAAAATTAGCTGAAGAAGTAAAGAGAAGTTTGTAGGGAAGGAAGTGTAGTATTTTAAGTGCTACATGGAGAAATAGACTGCCCAAAAATTTAAACAAACATTTGATTAAAAAAGCACAAACCTTTTTAAATAAAGGTTTGTGCTTTTTCTTTAAAACATAATTGAAATTAAGAGCATTCCAATTCCGATAGAAGTAAATGTTGCAATTAGACCCGGAATCATAAAACTATGATTTAATACGTATTTACCGATACCTGTTGTACCAGTGCGGTCAAAGTTAATGGCAGCAACGATTGTCCCATAGTTTGGAATGAAGAAGTATCCATTTACTGCAGGGAACATCGCAATCAGTAGCGCTGGTGGAATGCCAAGGGATAGTCCAAGTGGCATTAAGGCACGAACTGTTGCTGCTTGGCTGTACAGTAAAATAGATAGAATGAATAGTGCGATGGCAAATAGCCAAGGTGCACTTGTTACTAAATGCTGAATGGATCCTTGAATCATATTTAAGTTTCCATTAAAGAAAGTATCTCCCATCCAAGCGATACCGAAAATAGCAACAACTGCTGTTGCTCCTGCTTTAAAGACGTTACCAGACACAATGCTTTCTACATTTGGTTTACAGAAAATAATAATAAGAGCCGCGATAGTTAACATAACCATCTCAATTGTGTTCGGCATGGAAAGACGAGCTAACTTCCCATCAACTGTCCATCCTGGACGAAGTGCTTCAAATGAACCGAGAAGTACAACAAGGAAGGTTCCTACAAGGAAAAGGATAACTGATAATTTTGCACCCTTTACACCTACAAATTCTTTTTTCTCTTCAAGCTTAGGAATCATTCCTTCTTTTAATCGTTTTAAGTATTCAGGGTCTTCACTTAATTCTTTTCCCATCTTACTAGCAACAAATGCAGCTATCATACAAGCGATGAAAGTAGAAGGGATACTTACTTTTAAAATATCTAATAAGGTGATTTTATAGTCAGCTAACATTGCTAAAAGTGCAACTGTTGCAGCTGATATAGGACTAGCTGTAATTGCTTGTTGGGAAGCAATTACGGCAATTGACATTGGTCGTTCTGGTCTAATTCCCGATTCGCGAGAGACTTCAGCGATAACAGGAAGTACAGAATAAGCAACGTGACCAGTTCCTGCACAAAGTGTAAATAAATAAGTAACAATTGGAGCAAAGAATGTAATGCGTTTTGGATTTTTTCGTAATGCCTTTTCAGCTAGATGAACAAGGTAGTCCATTCCTCCAGCGGCTTGGAGTGCACCAGCAGCTGTAATTACTGCCAAAATCATAAGCATTACATCGATAGGAGGCGCCGTTGGTTGTAAGTGGAAGACAAAAACGAGTATTGCCATACCAACTCCACCCATTACTCCTAAACCAACTCCGCCTAGGCGTGCACCAATAAAAATACAGAGTAACAAGGTAAGAAATTGTAGCCAAAACATGATAAACTACCTCCGAAATTCATTAGTTAAGATATATTCGAATAGTTTAATTTGAATGAAAATTAAATAAATACCCGAAGAAATCCTTTTTATTTATACATTTTTTATTATATAACACAAAAAAAGTAACATTCACGTACTTTTTGAAATTATTTTGAAAAAGCAATGCATTAAAAATTTGTATTTATATCTCTAAATAAGTAGACATTTTGATTTATATGTTGTAATCTTTGAAAGAGAATAAATTAATTCTCATAGAACTCCCATATCGTTCAACTCGTTCAGCGAGAAAGGCAAACTGATGGAAACATGAGGACGCAAAACTACAGGAGCTAAGGTCGAAAGGCTACGCTAGCCAGTTACCGGACGGATAGGGTTGGTCTTGGCCAATGCTTTTACATTGGCTTTTTTTTATTCTCGAACATATTGAGAAACATTTTCAAACAAAATATTCATATATTTTGTTTTTTTGTTTATGTTGATTAAGGAAGGTGGATATTAATGAAAAAATATTGGCATAAGTTATCGTTCCTTCAAAAGAACGTCTTATTAACCGTATTAGTTATTTTGACACTTGTTGGAAGTATGGGTGCATTAAGTTTCAACATGTTTCAAAATAGTATGATGTCTTTATTTGAAAGGCAGTCTATTGAAACAGGAGAAATAGTATTGAAAAAATTGGATGTAGAATTAGTTAGAGACATGGCGAAAGATCCTACAGCCGAAAAAGTGAAAAAAGAAAAGTTAACAGAGAAATTAGATGAAGTGTCAAAAGAATTGAAAAGTGTTGGACAAACGTATGTTACAGGAGCAAAGCCGAATGAAAAGCGAGAATTACAACTCGTTGGTTTGACTACAGAGTTAACAAATGCGTTTCCTATAAAGCCGGGAGATTATTATGAACAACCCGCTCATTGGATGAAGGCATACGATAAAGTGATTGATACGAAAAAGGCCCAAATAACAGAAGTATATGAAGATGAAATAGGTTCGTGGGTGACAATATTAGAACCAATTACAGATGGAGAAAACAATATTGTTGCAATTATTGCGGCTGACTTAGATGCTTCCATTGTTCCTATTACAAAAGAGAAGTTTATGATACAGGGCTTACTCTTTATCATTATTTCATTAGCAATTGCGACTATTACTCAATTCTTTATCGTGCGTCACTCGTTAGCTCCATTAAAAGATTTACGAGAAGGGTTACGTAAAATTGGTGAAGGTGACTTAAGTGTTAAATTAAAAGAAAGACCAGATGATATTGGAATTATTAATGTTTATTTCAATAACACGATTGAAAAATTTAAAGGGATTATAGATAAAGTAAGGCAAACTGCTGAGCAAGTTTCTTCTTCTTCACAAGAATTGTCGGCGAGTACAGAGGAAAACAGCATGGCAGTTCAAGAGATTGCAAGTTCTATTGAAGGTTTAAGAGTAGGGGCACAGTCTCAAAAAACTTCAGTACAACAATGTTTAGGAATTGTACATGGAATGGAAGATAAGGTAGAAGAAATAACTGGGGCTGCAAAACAAGTTGCGGTTGCTTCTGAAGGTATGGAACAACATTCAATTGAAGGTAATGAAGTGATTGGACAAATTATTAATCAAATGAGTTTAATCCAAAATGCAGTACAAGATTTATCTTCCATCATTTATTCGTTAGAAACAAGGTCAAAAGAAATTAGTGATATCGTAACTGTAATTACAGGTATTTCAAATCAAACAAATTTATTAGCTTTAAATGCTTCTATTGAGGCTTCACGTGCTGGAGCAGCTGGAAGAGGGTTTGCAGTTGTTGCTGATGAAGTACGAAAATTAGCAGAACAAACGGAAGCGTCTGCAAAAGATATAGCGAAATTAATTGGTGAAACACAAGCTGAGACAGAAGATGCTGTAGTTTCCATGCAAAAAGGTTCAAGAGAAGTAGAAACTGGAATTTCGCTTGTTCAAAGTAGTGGAGATTTCTTTGAAAAAATCTCAAAATCAGCGCAATCTGTTACAGATCAAGTAAAAGCTGTTTCTGGTAATTCGAGTGACATTTTACAAAATAGCCAGAATATTGTTCAAGTCGTAAATGAATTATCACATATTGCAAATACTTATGCCAACAGCAGTAGTAATGTTGAAGAAAGCATGAAAGAGCAAGAAATATCAGTACAAGATATTGCAGAATTAGCGACTTCTTTAAGTTGGCTTTCTCAGGAATTACAAGAGCTTATTGGTGAGTTTAAAAGCGAATAAGGAGAAAGTTCAATTCTAATCAAGGGAATCCTCCCTTGATTATGAATTGAACTAATCTGCCCTTTAATAAGGGATGAAAAAGGTGTGAATTTTCACACCTTTATTATATTTAAGAGAGGAATTTACATAAATATGAAATTAGCAATTTCTTATAGTGAGATGGTAAAAGAATTTTTAGGAAAAGTAGAAGGAAGTATTAAAATACCTAAAGATGTGCAAGGAACGGAACTTAGGATAAAAAGGAAAACGGAACTGTTTTCAAATTTGACTCACATTGTGGATTTAATAGGAGCGACTACAACGTGGTTATATCATATTTCTAAAGAAAAACATATTGTCGTGCTTTATCATGTAAGAGGAAGTTTATTTCCGATTACTATTGAAGTTTCTAATTTTCTCTCCTATGAAAGTTTAAATTTACAAATTGAAGAGCAACTGGAGCAAATTAAAGAAATGAATGAGGAAGAAATAGAAGAGTTTCAAAACGGTAATACATTATATGAAATGTCACCTATTATTATTGGTGAAACATATTATGAGCTACAAGACATGAATACATTACAATTTGTATTTAGTAAAAATATGAAAAGTGTAGAAATAATATTTAATAGTGTTAATTGGAAAGAGACAACGATTACTCGTTATGCACAACAAATACAAGGTGTTTTAATTGATATATCACAAAATACTAATAAGTATATAAAACGTTTTAATATTATTACAGAGGCCGAGATGGCACTTTATAGTCAAGTGAATGATACGACAGCAGTATATCCTGAGAAAAGTATCGTCGATATGTTCTATAATACTGTTACTCAATTTCCAAATCGTATAGCTTTATCTTCAAGGGAAGGTACTTTAACTTATGAGGAGCTAAATAAAAAAAGTAATCAAATAGCTCATATGTTAATTAAAAACGGCGTCCAATTAGGAGACTATGTTGGAATATTTATGAAACGTAGCATAGACACAGTAGTAAGTATGGTAGCTATATTAAAAGCTGGTGCAGCGTATGTTCCAATTGATCCAGATTATCCCGAAAGTAGAATACAGTACATTATTCAAGATAGCCAAGCGAAAGTTATATTGATGAAAGAGACGCCTATAACATGTGATGGGGTTCAAACAGTTTCAATGTATGATAGTGAAACTTATGAAGATATAGATGTAAAGTTGTCTATTCATTGTGACGATGTAGCTTATATGATTTATACATCTGGTTCAACAGGGAATCCAAAGGGAACGATGTTAGCACATAGAGGCGTTGTTAATCTGTATACTTGGATGAAAAAGCAATATGAATTGACAGAAGAGGATGTATTTGCCCAATTTCCTTCCTTTAGTTTCGATGCCTCTGTATGGGAGTCATTTGCTTCTTTATTCTGCGGAGGAAACTTGTATGTATTACTAGAGGAAGAGCGATTGTCTGTAGAAGCATTTGCAAATGCAATCTATAAAGTGAAAGCAACTTCAATCTTGGCATTAGCAACAATTTTTGTTCGACAAGTAGCAACTTATTTAGCAGAAGAAGATATATATAAGCTAGCTTCCCTAAAAAGAATTGCGATTGGCGGTGAAATGTTGCCTGTAGAGGTTATTAAATTGTGGAGAGAAAGAATAGGTACAAATGTTGAAATTTATAATGTATACGGACCGACAGAATGTACTGTAGTGACGACAACCTATAAAATACCTAGTCAGTTAAATGAGGATGTTGCGAGTATTCCCATTGGTAAACCATGTGCTAATTATCAAGTTATGATTTTGGATGAGAATATGAATCTTTGTCCAATTGGTGTACCTGGTGAATTATATATAGATTCAGTGGGATTAGCAAAAGGGTATTTTAATAAGCCTAATAAAACAATTGAAGCTTTTATTCCGAACCCTTTCAATCCTATAGTCAATATATATAAAACAGGTGATATCGTTAAGTTGCTAGAGGATGGAAATATAGAGTTTTTACATCGGAAAGATGATCAAGTAAAAATTAGAGGACATCGTATTGAACTAGGAGAAATCCAAAGTAAAATTTCTCATAATCATAATATAAAAGAAAATGCTGTTTTTGCTAAGAAGAGTAAGGAAGGTAGCCAATATTTAATCGCGTTCTATACAACTTTAAATAAAAAAGAAATACCAGAATTAGTTTATCAGTTACAAGAGCAATTACCAGATTATATGGTGCCATCTAAACTAATTTATATTAATGAATTACCACTTACACCTAATAAAAAGATTGATGTTAAGAAGTTAGCTCAGTTAGAAGAAAAGTATGAACCGGTTCGTCTACAAGAATATGTTGCACCTTCTAATAAAGCAGAAAAACAAATAGCGAACGCTTGGGCAGAAGTATTAGGAATTTCAAAAGTTGGAGTACATGATGATTTCTTTACAATTGGTGGACATTCATTAAAAGTATTACGAGTCTTAACATTGTTAAAAGAAGATTTCTCACATTTAACAATTCAAGATTTCTTTAAAGAAAGAACGATATATGGATTAGCTCGAATTGAGCGAGAAGTAAAAGTAGAGAAAGAAGAAGTATTTCGTGAATATAAAGTGATTCACGAACCAGATACTATCACGTATGCAAACGTTTTGGAAGAAACCCAGATTTCAAATGTCTTTTTAACAGGAGCTACTGGTTATTTAGGATCACACATATTATATGAATTGTTGAGAGATACATCTGCTACTATTTATTGTTTAGTAAGACCAACGAAAGATGTGCAGCAAAGAATTATAGATACATTAACAGGCTACTTTAATGATATATGTGAAGAATGGTTACAGCGTATACAGGCCGTAGCTGGTGATCTGGGAGAAGAGTATCTTGGGATGAGCGAAGAAGAATTTATGTTCATCAGTTCTAAGATGGATACGATAATTCATTGCGGTGCAGATGTAAGACATTTTGGAGATGTAAAACAATTTGAAAATATAAATGTCCAAGGAACTAGCCGTATGCTAGCATTAGCGGAGAAAGGTGCTACATTCCATTTTATTTCTACAATTGGTATCCCGTTAGAATTAGCGGTAGATCAATGGGATACATACATGAAAACTGGTGATTTTAATTACAGTGTAGACTTAGAGAATGTATATTCAAATAGTAAACTACAAGCGGAAAACATTGTTCGTGAAGCAATGAAAAATGGTTTGCGCGGAAATATTTATCGTGCAGGTAATTTAGCATGTCATTCAGAAACAGGTTCGTTCCAACAAAATATTGAAGGAAACGCATTTTATCGTCTTATTAAAACAATGCTATTAATTGGGAAAGCACCAAATGTGAAGTGGAAAGTTGATTTCACACCAATTGATTTTGCTAGTAAATCAATTGTATCGTATTTACAAGATGCGCAAATTGTAGGAGAGACGTTACATATTTGTCATCCACATCAAATTGAGTTTGAACAATTTATACAGCTAATTGGAGAGTGTGGATACAATCTTGAAATGGTTCCACTTTCAGAATATGTAAATACCGGACTTGCATTAGCGAAGGGAAATGAAGTAATAGCAGAGTTAATTGCTTCTCAAGTTGCAGGAGATGGAGCGCAGCAATCTGAAATTGTAATGGGTACGCGTAGAACGAATGAATGGATTAAGAAAAAAGAATTGATAGTACCAGCAATTAATAAAGAATTTATTCAGCAGTTATTAGCTCATGGTGAAAAAGTTGGTTATTTTCCAAAAATAATGAAATGATTATGCATGCTTTTGTTTGTTCAATAAAATAAATCATGCTACAATGAAAACGAATTAAGGACCGGGGAGCCAATTGGCTGAGAGGATGTAAGTAAACATCGACCCTCAACCTGATCTGGATAATGCCAGCGTAGGGAGTTACTTAAAGTGATGTAGCATATGTTATTCTGTAATAACTTGCATACAAGGCTTTCCTACGCAGTAGGAAAGCCTTTTCTTATTTTTGAAATTTAATTTTATAAGGGGGATTTTATTATGTCACAACAAGTTACAATGTCATTTTCAGTAGTACCACAAGCGAAAACGAAAGATGTATATTCTGTTGTCGATAAAGCAATTGAAGTTGTGCAACAATCGGGAGTTCGTTATGAAGTAGGGGCAATGGAAACAACTTTGGAAGGAGAATTAGATGTACTTCTTGATGTCGTTAAACGTGCGCAACAAGCTTGCGTCGACGCTGGAGCAGAAGAAGTGATTACTTCTATTAAAATCCATTATCGTCCAAGCACTGGTGTAACGATAGATGAAAAGGTTTGGAAGTACCGTGATGAATATGCAAAACCAGAAGCAATCTAAACTTATTACAACTATTTGGCTTATCCTTCTCATTGCGATATGGGAAGGATCTGTTTCATTATTTAAAATCGAACCGTGGATTTTACCAAAGCCTTCTGCCATTGTTCAAGAATTAATTGGGATGAAAGATTTACTATTACCAAATACGATGCAAACACTGCAGGAAGTTATAATTGGACTATTCTTTGCAATTTTATTGGGGACGAGCATCGCAATTATTATGGACGTTATACCGTTATTTCGTATTTTAATAAATCCATTGCTCGTTATTTCGCAAACAATTCCAATTGTTGTACTTGCACCGCTATTTATTATTTGGTTTGGATATGGGATGTTACCGAAAGTAATGGTCGTAATACTCGTTTGTTTCTTCCCAATTGCGCTTAGTATTTTAGAAGGTTTTCAAACAGTAGATAAAAACATGCTGAAACTGTTACAAACAATGAAGGCGACAAAATGGCAAGTTTACCAGAAAGTAAAATTTCCAGCAGTGCTTCCATACTTTTTCTCAGGTTTAAAAATTGCAGTTACATATAGCGTAATGGGGGCAATTATCGGAGAATGGCTCGGTGCAAGTGAAGGATTAGGCGTTATGCTTACGAGGGCTACAAAATCCTTTTTGACTGCCCGAGTATTTGGTGTTGCAGCAATCATCGTTATAGTGACATTATTCCTGTATTTTATCGTAGAGTTTATGGCAAGAATAACAGCACCATGGATATATAGAAAGGACGGCAGAAAATGAAAAAAGGTTTGAAAGTTATGTTAGCTGCCTTAGTAGCGGTAGGTGTGGCTGGATGTAATCCGGCGAAGAAAGAAGAAAGTGCAAGTAAAGATCAAAAAGTAAAAGTAGTATTAGATTGGTTTCCAAATACGAATCATACTGGCTTGTATGTAGCGCAAACGAAAGATTATTACAAAAAGCAAGGATTAGATGTAGAAATTATTCAACCAGGTGACAATGTAACAGCAGAGCAAATGATAGCATCAGGAAAAGCAGACTTCGCAATAAGCGCACAAGAAAATGTAACGTTAGCTCGTGTAGAAGGAATTCCTGTTGTATCTGTAGGAGCGATTATTCAGCATAACACTTCAGCGTTTGCATCGCTTAAGAAAGACAATATGACGTCCCCGAAAGATTTTGAAGGTAAACGTTACGGCGGCTGGGGAGGACCAGCAGAAGAAGCGACATTAAAGACGATTATGGATAAACATCAAGCTGATTTTAATAAAGTTGAAAAAATCATCTTAGGACAAACCGATTTCTTTAAATCAATTGGCCGTGATGCAGACTTTGAATGGATTTATTACGGATGGGATGGTATTGAAGCGAAGCGTCAAGGAAAAGAGTTAAATACGATTATGGTGAAGGACTTAGATCCAGCGCTTGATTTCTATAGTCCTGTTATTATTACGAGTGAAAAACATACGAAGCAAGATAAAGACTTTGTGAAAAAGTTTATGAGTGCAACGACAGAAGGTTATAATTTTGCAATTAAGGAACCGAAAGAGGCTGCTGATATTTTAATTAAAGCTGTTCCAGATGTGAATAAAGATTTAGTTCAAGAAAGCCAAAAATGGTTAAGTACGAAGTATCAAGATGATGCTAAAGCATGGGGAGTACAGAAGGAAGAAATTTGGACGAATTACATGAATTTCTTATATGACAACAAAGTTATTAAAAAGAAAATCGATGTAAAAGATGCTTTTACAAATGAATTCCTTCCAAGTGAAAAATGAGCGGATTACAAATAAAAAATATAGTGAAATCTTTCGACGGAAAGAATGTATTAGAGAATATTAGTGCCTCTATACAAGAGGGAGAGTTTGTTTCCTTTGTAGGACCGAGTGGTTGCGGGAAAAGCACATTATTAAACATGATTGCAAATGTTGAAAAACCAACAAGCGGGAACGTAACGTATAAAGATAAGCAAGTACAAGAGCAAGATGTTGTTAGTTATATGCCACAACAAGATTTATTACTACCGTGGCGATCAGCTTTGCAAAATATCGTTCTTCCGTTAGAAATTGAAGGAAAGCCGAAAAAGCAAAGGCTGACAGAAGGAATGGAAGCATTAAAGCAGTTCGAACTAGATGAATATGCAGACCATTATCCAGATGAATTGTCTGGTGGTATGCGTCAAAGAATTAGTTTTCTGCGCACATATTTATGTGAAAAGCCAATTATGCTGCTTGATGAGCCTTTTGGAAAGTTAGATGCATTTACAAAAATGGAAGTACATAGCTGGCTTTTAAACTCTTGGCATCAAGAGAAGCAAACAATCATTATGGTTACACATGACTTAGATGAGGCAATCTTGCTTTCAGATCGCGTATTTATTTTATCTCAAAGACCAGCGTCAATAGTTGGTGAGGTACAAGTGAAATTACCTAGACCGAGAACGATGGATATGTTAACATCACTCGAATTAAAAAAGGATAAAGAAGAGATTTTAAGTGTGTTAGCTCCTTATATGAAAAAATAGAAAAAGCTGATGTTTTAATTTTAGACGAACGGACTAATCATTTGGATGTAGAAACTAAGATGGCTTTACAGGAAGCGTTACAACAATACAAAGGAACGGTTTTAATTGTCTCACATGAACCTTCTTTCTATGAATCGTGGATAACAAAAGTATGAAATATAGAAGAATGGAATACTCAACAATATGAATAAAGAAAAGGCATTAGCTTTTATGAGCTAATGCCTTTTCTTTGTGATTAACATGATTTTCGAGAACTCTTACATGAGAATTGTATGAAGAAGCACTCTTATGGTGCGCTTATAAGCGTGCTTTTTCTTTTGTTATATTTATAATAATACGAAAGCCTTTCCCTAACAGGTGACTATCTTTCTTTATATATATAGATAGTTCAAAGTGGAATGAAAATAATTCCTATATGTAAAGAATAATATGGATATTATAGGAAGACAATAGAAATTAAAGGAAATTCATGTAAAATTCAAATGAACTTCATATAAACTTCATATTATAAAATGAATGTATAAACTTAATATAATTATAATAAGTTATTATTATAATTTGATTTTCCGTAAAATTAAAAGTTTGAATTTAGGAGGTATTACTCAAACCTAAATTCAAACTTTAGTGAAGTAATTAATGGATATTACGTCTAGTTTTCGCTAATGACGGCATTTAAAAGTTCGGCAGGATTACCTGTTCCTGCACCGCCAATTGTAATAGACCCACCAGGAGGAATTTCACCATTCCATCCTGCGTTCGTAATTACATAATGATTATTTGTTTTACTACTAATTTTAGAATCCCAAACTTGTGTTAAATTGCCGCTATAATCAAATTCTAATTTCCAATTTTTAATAGGAGTCGTTCCATTATTTTTAATTATAATCGAGAAGTTATAACCACTGCCCCAATTCGAAGTGACTGAAAATGTAGCAGTACCATTTCCATCAGGAGGTGTTGTATTAGCTTCATCTGTTTTGACAGTAAAAGCGGTAGGTTGTGATTTATTTCCAGCAGCATCTTTGGCAATTACTGAAAATGTGTATTCCGTATTAGGTTTTAAGTTTTTAATTGTAATGCTATTTGTTGTTGTACTCCATTTCTCTTCTCCAGCAGTAATTTCATATTCCGTAACTCCTACGTTATCAGTAGATGCAGTCCAGTTTAATTGAACTGAGTTTGAATTTTTATTCGTAACTACAATGTTTTTAACATTCGTTGGTGGCTCAGTATCTTTTTGACTAATAGGTCCACCAAGTAATTCTTTTACTAGCGTATCAAGTAATTTTGGACCACTACAACTATATTTTGGACTTGTGCGGCAATCTCCGCTTAGTTCCCAAAACATTGCTCCACTTAAACCTTTCGTCTTTATATAGTCTGTTTTGTATTTCATAGATTCATTGTCATCGTAGCTAATAAATGTGCCTGTAGTTGCATTATATAAATAAGGTACTTTAGCTGTGTCATTCCAGTAGCGTACAAAACCATTTTTATTAACGTAATTGGCTGCTAAATCACCGTAATCATACACACCCGTGTCACCGGTAGAATAATCATCCCAAGTACCTTTAGAAGCAAGTTTCCCATCACTACCTGGTTTGCAAGGTTGATATTGTCCGTTATTTTCTTTGCCACAACTTTTCCAGCCACGTCCGTAAAAGGGTACGCCTAATACTAGTTTATCGACTGGAACACCTTCATTTGTATAAACATTTATAGCACCATCTACGTAAAAATTCGTATTTGCTGCTGGGTCATTTGGATCCTTATATAGAGCTGCATTATGATTAGAAGTAGCTTCCCATCCGCCGTGGAAATCATATGTCATAATATTAATCCAATCGAGTATTTGAGAAATTCTCTTTAGCTCTGTATGATCAGCGTAGCGTTGGCTTGCGCCTGAAGCGATTGTTAGTAAATATTGTTTGCCATCTTCAGCACCTGCTTTATTCAAAGCATTTCGGACGTCTTGAAGAAGGAGAGTGAAATTTTGCTTATCTTCAGGACGGTAACTACCACCAGGAATCGTTTCAACGCCCGGATATTCCCAGTCTAAATCTACGCCATCAAACCCATATGCGCGAAGAAAAGCTACTGTAGAGTCAGCAAATACTTTTCTTGTTTTTTCATCAGCGGCCATATCAGAAAAGCGGTTAGACCAAGTCCAGCCACCAACGGAAATAATTGTTTTTAAGTGAGGATATTTAGCTTTTAATCGTTTTAGTTCACCGAAATTTCCGCAACGGGCATATTTATCGCAATCTTCCCAAGTTGTCCCTGAGCCAGGATACGATTTGGTAACATCAGCCCATGGTTCCCCGAGTACGAGAGTACCATTAGGAACCTCTTTATTTTGCAATGGTACACCAGATTCTTTACAGTTCCACGTTTGTTTATTTGGATTATCAGGATGAGTAGAAGGGTTTCCATGTTTTCCATTCCAACAAATATCCGCGAAAGCATAGTTAAGGTGAGTAAGTTTTGATGCATCAATGTCAGCAACTTGATAATTACGTCCGTAAACGCCCCACGAAGGAAAGTACCCAACAATTTTTTGACTTTGCTTTGGTGAATCTGCTAATGCGAGATTTGGAGTAATAAAATTTGTGAGAAAAAGAGGTAAGAAAAGTAGTAGGGATAGTAATAGCAGTGTGAATTTTTGAGACCTCATAGCCATTTCTCCTTTCAAAATAAAAGATATATTTAAAGGCATACGCCAATAAATCAAAATGAATCTAGACGTGTGAAACGTCTAGATAAAATGATCAGACATCACGAAGTCTATACAAGGGAGCTGGGGGTGATTAAATCGTAACAAATGTAAGATTTAGTGTAAACGCTTTATTAAGTTGAAAAAGACTTTCTCAATACAAAAAGGCTTGAATACAAACTATATATGAAAACGAAAAATCGGTATGGGAGGAAAAAGCTCATTATAAATAAATTTGAGAAAAAATTGTATGGAGCCAATTATTAAAGACGTAGAAAGATAAGGAAATATCATGTAAAATAATAGTAAAAATATGTAAAGGAGGGAATAGTGTGGATGTGTTTTTGAACATTGCTGAAGAGAAAATTCGACAAGCAATACGGAATGGTGATCTTGATTATATTCCGGGAAAAGGAAAACCACTACAATTAGAAGATCTTTCAATGGTACCTCCAGAACTTAGAATGAGTTATAAAATTTTAAAAAATGCGGGAATGATTCCACCAGAAATGGAACTACAAAAAGATATATTAAAAATAGAAGATCTAATTGCTTGCTGTTATGATGAAGAAGAGAGAAAGAAATTACGAGAAGAGTTAACAGCAAAAACTCTGCGTTTTCAGCAGGTAATGGAAAAGAGAAAGATTAAAGATAGTTCAGCTTTTCGTATGTATCAAGACAAAGTATTTCGTAAATTACGTTAAGAGGGATAAGATGAATACATTTAAAACGATAGAAGAATTAGCGACCTATATCGAAGAACAACAATTGGTACTTCTGTTTATTAAAACGGAAAATTGTGGTGTTTGTGATGTTATGCTAAGAAAAGTAAATTGCGTATTAGAGAATTATGATTACGTAGAGAAAATAGAGATATTACTACAAGACATGCAAGAGATTGCGGGGCGATATGGAGTATTTACAGGGCCAACAATTTTATTATTTCATAATGGAAAAGAAATTCTTCGTGAATCACGCTTCATTTCACTTGAAAATCTAGAGAGAACCATTCAATTATTCGAGGAATAAGGGAGGCTTTTAAATGGAATTTATTATTGTCATACTATTATTTGTTGTAGTTGGAACAATCGTAACAGCAGTTCGATCGAACAAAAAGAAGGTAAATCTTACAAAACAAAATAACATTCATAATTCATCTAACAGCTCATCACCATTATTTTTCTTTGCTGGATCTGATAATGATAGCTCGCATGATGGCGGCTCACATGATTGTGGAGGATCTTTTGGGGGAGATAGCGGAGGAAGCTGCGGTGGCGGTGGTGATTGATAAAAATGCGCCTTATATTAGGCGTATTTCTTTTTAAACAAACGTTTGATTAGTCGGCTTACATATGCATAAACACAGTTAAACAAACGTTTGTTTAATATTTTTAACATACTAAGGGGAATGGAAATGAAAAGGGAACCGAAAGTGAAAAATAAGGGGAAAGTAGTGTTATTTTTATTAGCTGCGGGAGGCGTATTTCTTGTTAAATTAGCATTTAAATTTGGAACCATACATATGATTCGAACTTGGTTTGAAAGTACGTTTTCTTAAATAAGGAATATAGCCTCTTGCGATAGAGGTTTTTGATTTGTTATTATTAGACTGAACGGTCGGTTTAAAGAGGTGTGAATATGAGAAGAAGTGCAGAAGAGATAAAGAAAGAAATTGCATATAAAGCAGAAAGTCTATTTTCACAGAAGGGCTACGCAGCTACATCTATGGAAGAGATTTGTGAAATTACAGAGCGAAGTAAAGGAAGTATTTATTATCACTTTAAAAGTAAAGAAGAATTATTTTTATTTGTAGTGAAACAGCATACGTATGATTGGATTGAAAAATGGAATGAAAAAGAGAAGTTGTATAGCACTAGTACTGAAAAACTATATGGTCTCGCGGAATATCATGTAGAGGACATACAGCAACCAATTTCAAATGCAATAGAGGAATTCTCTATGAGCCAAGTTGTAAGTAAAGAGATTCTGGATGAACTGTTAGCTTTAACTAGAGAATCATATGTTATGTTTGAGAAATTAATTGAAGTAGGTATACAGTCTGGAGAGTTCCGTGAAGATAATACTCGTGATCTTATGTATATTGTAAACGGATTATTATCAGGACTTGGAGTGCTTTACTACGAATTAGATTATAAAGAGCTGAAACGTATTTATAAAAAGGCAATAGATGTATTGTTAAAAGGAATGGCAGCTGAATAATAGGTCAGTTGCTTTTCTTACAAAATAAATTAGACCGAACGGTCGGTTTGTGAAAGGGGAATGAAAATGAACGCTTTATTTAAAAACCGAGCATTTATGCTCGTTATGGCGTCTGATATTTTACAACAATTTGCAATTTGGATCAGAAATATGGCTCTTTTGTATTTTATAATGGAGCGAACGAATAATGATCCAGTTTCTGTTTCGTTGTTATCAGTTATGGAATATGCACCTATTTTTATTTTCTCGTTTATCGGTGGTGCGCTAGCTGATCGTTGGAATCCGAAAAGAACAATGGTCGCTGGAGATGTATTAAGTGTACTGTCTATTATAGGAATTGTTTTGTTGTTAAAGCTGGATTATTGGCAGGCTATATTTTTTGCAACACTCATTTCCGCGATTGTAGGTCAGTTTTCTCAGCCCTCATCTTCGCGTATATTTAAGCGCTATGTAAAAGAAGGAGAGGTAGCAAATGCGATTGCATTTAACCAAACATTACAGTCATTATTTCTGATTTTTGGACCAGTGGTAGGATCGCTTGTGTATACACAACTTGGTTTATTTACATCACTATATAGCTTAATCATTTTATTTTTGTTATCTGCTATCGCCCTTTCATTCTTACCAAAATGGGTTGAAAAAGAGCAGGTGGCGAGAGACTCATTAAAAAATGATATAAAAGAAGGTTGGAAGTATGTTCTTCATACGAAAAATTTACGTATGATTACGATCACTTTTACAATTATGGGTTTGGCTGTTGGATTAACGAATCCATTAGAAGTATTCCTTGTAATTGAACGTTTAGGTATGGAAAAAGAAGCTGTTCAATATTTAGCGGCAGCTGACGGAATAGGTATGTTACTCGGTGGTATTGTTGCTGCAGTTTTCGCTTCAAAAGTGAATCCGAAAAAGATGTTTGTATTCGGTATGGGTATATTAGCGATTTCATTTTTAGTAGAAGGGCTATCTACATCATTTTGGATTACTAGTTTCATGAGATTTGGAACAGGTATTTGTTTAGCTTGTGTTAATATTGTTGTCGGTACGCTTATGATTCAACTTGTACCAGAAAATATGGTTGGAAGAGTAAATGGAACGATTTTACCACTGTTTATGGGGGCAATGCTAATTGGAACTTCATTAGCTGGAGGATTAAAGGAACTAACTTCACTAGTTACTGTGTTTTGTATAGCAATGGCACTTATTTTATTAGCGATAGGGCCAGTTCTACGCATGCAAATAAAAAAAGACGATGTTGCTAATAAAGAGGCACTAACAAATTCGTTAGTTTCGAAATAACTATTGTAAGGGAGCAAAATTGCTCTCTTTTTCTTTGAGGAACTTTTGACAACTATATGAGCCAATTATATACTGATGTTGTAAAAATAATTTTACAGGTTAGGAGCAATGGTGTGAAAAATCAAATCTATGAATTACGCACTGAAAATAATATTTCACAAGGCGCATTAGCTGATAAATGTAAGGTTTCTAGACAAACGATAAATGCAATTGAGAATAATAAATATGATCCAAGCTTAGCGTTAGCGTTCCGTTTAGCTGAAGTATTAGGAACAACTGTTGATAAATTATTTTTGTACAAGCAGTAGAGTCGTTCATTATAAGGCGCACCTTTAAAAATAAAAAAGATCCTCTTCTTATGAGAAGAGGATCTTTTCTTATAGCGTTTTAGTCTTTGGACTAGGTGGTGTAACGGATGTATTATTTTCTGGAACTCTAGTTAGTAAGAATCCTCCGATAATAAATAGAACAATAATACTAAGAACACCAGCGTTTGTTTTTCCTGTTAATTGCGTTGTAACACCGACTAATACCGGACCCATAATTGCGGCAAACTTTCCAAATATATTATAAAATCCGAAGAATTCATTAGCAGATTCTTTTGGTACTAGTTTTGCAAAGTATGAACGACTTAGTGCTTGAATACCACCTTGAGATGTAGCAACTAACATTGCTAAAATCCAAAAATCAAGTGTTGTTTTTAAGAAATAAGCATATGTGCAAATAATGACATAAATAATGATACCGACATATAGCATTTTTTTACCAGTAAATGTTTCAGATAGTTTTCCGTATAGTAACGCAAATGGACAAGCGACAATTTGTGTTACAAATAATATGATTAATAGATTCGTTGCACTAATACCGAGATCGGTTCCGTAAGCGGTAGACATAGTAATAATTGTATCGACTCCGTCAATATAGAAAAAGTAAGCGATTAGAAACATAAATACAGTTTTATATTCTTTAATATTTTTAAAAGTATCAGCAAGACGTTTGAAGCTCATTCTAATAGGTCTTGGATGACGCTCAATATAGTGTGTTTGCTCTACGTTTTTTAGCATTGGAATTGTAAATAACCCCCACCAAAGAGCTGTTATTGCAAAGGAAATTTGACTAGCAATGCCGACCGATAAGGGAATAGTTCCTTTTTGAGAAAGAATAATAAGAGCGATACAACCGATAAAAGGAATTGTACTCCCGATATAACCTAATGCAAATCCTCTTGTAGAAATTCGGTCCATTCTATCTTCAGAAGTGACGTCTACTAAAAATGCATCATAGAAAATGTTTGCTCCAGCAAAGCCGATTAAGGCGAGCATATAGCACCCTAGCAATAAGTACCACTGAGAGGTTGGAACAATTGCTAACATACTTGTAAATACGATACCAAGTCCAAAGAAGAATGTGAAAAATCGTTTTTTAAATCCTTTATAATCAGCAACTGTGCCGAGAATAGGGGCAAGTATAGAAATTAAAAGTGTTGCGAATGAGTTTGCATATCCCCAATATGCTGTTGAAGTTGCCCCAGATAGTCCAGCTTCTTTTGCAGCTGCTTTAAAGTAAATTGGAAATAATGCAGTTGTAATGACGAGCGAGTATACAGAGTTCGCCCAATCGTATAATATCCAGCTTTTTTCTTGTCTGGACATTTTTTTCATATAATGTTCCCCCTTAAATTTGTTTTACTAACAGTGTACAAAAATAAAAATTATAAAAAGAGAAACAGTGATGAATTTTACATAACTTTTACATATATACACAGTTCTTTACAATTGGAGTAAATCCTCTACAATTGCTCCGTCTGTTTCACCTAAGTGTAAACCTAGTAGTCTAGCGATAGTTGGACCTTCATCAATAAGTCTCATATATGGGATTGTCACACCACTTTTTATGCCTTTTCCGGCAGCGATAAAAATTGTTTCATAGTTAGGTTTTGTTGGAGAGTATCCATGCGTACCAAATGTATATTTTTTACTAGGCGTAACATCTTTTTCGGTAATTTCTTTTATGAAATCTCCTGTATAGTTTTCAGTGAAATAATACCCTTCTCGTGCTTCTAACATGAATAAACAATTACCGTCTGCACCGCAGTCTTTCGCAGCTTCATCATGAAGTATAAATTCAATTCCGTTTTGTTTATTTTGAAGTAGGTCTTCAAGGAGTAGTTGTACCTCCCGAATTGTATCCGTATCATTTTTGTCCTTTACATATACATAGGCAGAGCCGTCGCAACTTTGGCAATAGGCTTTCCAGTCTACTAATTTTCCTTTTTTATTAAGAGATATAAGTCCTCTTTGATGGAATAGCACATTTAATTGGATGGATTTGTTTTCACTTAAAGCGCTATGATCACCAAGGGCAATAATTGTACTTTCTTCGTATAGGTCACTTTCTTTTAGTGCTTGAATAATTTTCCCTAGACGTTCGTCATGTCTCTGGATAGCAGCTATTGTTTCGTTAGATTCAAAGCCGTGATAGTGTCTTTGGGTGTCTAGATCGGTGAAATGTACAAACATGACATTAGGCTTTTTCGTCTGGATTGTATGCACAGCAGAGGCGAGGACGAAATCATCCAGCTCTGGTTGTGATAAACCATTTCTTATATGGCCGAAACGACGATTTAAATCTAATTGGTATAGTGGGCTACCGCTAAATAAGGAAACTAACACTTGATTTTGCCAAGGTCTATTGGGGAAAATTTCTGGTAAATTGTAATCGATGTTCGCTCTTCCAGTAACAGGCCATAGAAGGGCGGCTGTCGTTAAATTTGCTTTGCGCGCTTCATCATACAATGTTGTTCCTTTTATTGATTTTCGGTACCAATGCCAATCAGGTGATTCACGCCCTGGTTGAAGTAACGTATTGCTAACAACACCGTGCTTGTTAGGATAATTACCGGTTACGATTGTTGAGTGGCTTGGATATGTTACAGAAGGATAAATTGGTTCTACTTTTTCGACAACCGTGCCCTTTTTTATTAGAGATTGGAAATGAGGTAGTTTTTGTAGTATAGGAAAATCTAAAGCTGATAAACAGTCGAATGATAAAATAATGACATGGTTTGTTAATGCTTTATCCATAAAGTTCCCTCCTGATTATATAAAACCTATTCTTATATATTACTATTAATACCTAGTAATAAAAATATATTTTTAGGTGAAAATTTATTATTTATTTTCAGAAAAATTAAACATATAATTAAGTATAAGGGAATCTATGGAAGGAGGAAACACTATGGATTGGTTAGATGGATTTGGTATCTTTTACATCATTGGTGGAATCACGATTATCCTTGTATTTGCTATTTCATATTTACTAAAGAAACGGTTTCCAGACAAACAGTTCGATATTATATTTGCACTTAGTTTAATACTTCTTTGCTTAGCGTCCTTTCCCGTTACAATGATGGTTATTGGTGGGTGGGAAGGAATGGGATATGGATTTATTGGTTTCTTCGTCCTACTTGGTACACTTATCGGTATGATTGCACATCAACTTGTGAAAATTACGCGGAAAAGCTACGTATAAAACTGCAAAAAATGAAAAGAATATATAATAATAAGAAAATTAGCTATTGTTTTAAAAAAGAATTTGTATTATGATAATCAACAAATTTATTTCGTTATAACGATGAAAAAGGACTAGTACATGTTCAACCTTTTTAGCAGAGAGAGAATCCGCCAGGCTGAAAGATTCTTAAAAAGGCAATATGGAACCTGCCTTTGAGTTCTGCATATGCAGCGGGAATTTCCCGTTATCAAAAAGAGAGCATGCGCAATTTTTGTGCATGAATCAGGGTGGTAACGCCGGCAAAGCTCGGTCCCTATTTAGGGACGCGGGCTTTTTTGTATTTTCTAGAAGGAGGAAGACTGACTATGGCAAAAGAACAAGTGCAAGCCATTACGAAGATGGAAGAGGACTTTGCGCAGTGGTATACCGATATTGTAAAAAAAGCCGAACTTGTTGATTATTCAAGTGTAAAAGGGTGCATGATTTTACGTCCGTATGGTTATGCCTTATGGGAGAATATGCAGAAGGTGATGGATGAGAAGTTAAAAGAAACTGGCCATGAAAATGTATATATGCCAATGTTTATCCCAGAGAGTTTATTGCAAAAAGAGAAGGATCATGTTGAAGGATTTGCTCCTGAAGTAGCATGGGTCACGCATGGTGGAGATGAAAAGTTAGCGGAAAGACTTTGTGTACGTCCTACATCTGAAACTTTATTCTGTGAGCATTTTTCAAAAATTGTGCAATCCTATAATGATTTGCCAAAGTTATATAATCAGTGGTGTTCAGTAGTTCGTTGGGAGAAGACAACTAGGCCGTTCCTTCGTACGACTGAATTTTTATGGCAAGAGGGTCATACAATCCATGAAACGGCAGAAGAATCGCAGGCTGAAACATTAAATATTTTAAACTTATATGCTTCTTTCTGTGAGGATTATTTAGCAATACCAGTTATTAAAGGACAAAAAACAGAAAAAGAGAAGTTTGCTGGAGCAAAGGCAACTTATACAATTGAAAGTTTAATGCATGATGGAAAAGCACTTCAAACAGGAACCTCTCATAACTTTGGGACGAATTTCTCAGAAGCATTTGATATTAAGTTTTTAGATCGTAACGGTAAGTGGCAATATGTGCACCAAACATCTTGGGGTGTATCAACAAGAATGATAGGCGGGCTAATAATGGTTCATAGTGATAATAATGGACTTGTAATGCCACCAAAAGTCGCTCCAGTGCAAGTTGTTATTGTACCGATTGCTCAGCATAAAGAAGGAGTTTTAGCAAAAGCAATAGAGTTACAAGCACATATTCAAAAGGTTGCACGAGTAAAAATAGATGCTAGTAATAAAACACCAGGCTGGAAATTTAATGAGTATGAAATGAAGGGGATTCCAATTCGATTAGAAGTTGGCCCTAAAGATATTGAAAAGAATCAAGTTGTACTTGTAAGAAGAGATACGAAGGAAAAAGAGTTTGTACCAATGGATCAATTAGAAGAACGTATTCCAGCATTACTTGAAGAAATTCATATTGCTTTATTTAATAAAGCAAAAGCATTTCGCGATGAGAATACGTATGTTGCGACAAATTTCGAAGAGATGAAAAAAATAGCTGACGAAAAGCAAGGATTTATTAAAGCGATGTGGTGCGGGGAATTAGCTTGTGAAGAGAAACTAAAAGAAGAAGTTGGAGTATCTTCTCGCTGTATGCCTTTTGAGCAAGAGCATTTAGCTGAAGAATGTATTTGTTGTGGTAAAGAAGCTAAACAAATGGTGTATTGGGGAAAAGCGTATTAATACTTTTTCTGATAGGTGATAAAAAGGACTTTGGGCTGCATAATAAAGTGCAATCCAAAGTCCTTTTTAGTTTTATACAGTATTTCATGTATTCTTTAGATGGAAGTATGTTGCTCTTATTTTACGTTTTTACGACGAATAAACAGTAACATACCAATTAGGAATGTTGAAAGACCCATTAAAATAGATGCAGGATAATGTGTTGCTGTATTCGGTAATTTATCACCTTGTTTTTTCGTATTATCTTTTACGTTCCCCCCTTGAGAACTGCTATCACCTTTAACGCGATTGCTACCTTGAGAGCCATTCCCACCGTGTGAGCCACTGCCACCAGAACCGTTACCACCAGAGCCGTTGCTACCAGAACCGTTACCGCCAGAACCGCTGCCACCAGAACCGCTGCCACCAGAGCCGTTGCTACCAGAACCGTTACCGCCAGAACCACTGCCACCGGAACCGCTGCCACCAGAGTCATTGCCACCAGAACCGTTACCGCTAGAACCGTTACCGCCGGAACCATTGCCACCAGAGCCACTGCCACCAGAACCGTTACCGCCGGAACCATTGCCACCAGAGCCACTGCCACCAGAACCGTTACCGCCGGAACCATTGCCGTCAGAGCCACTGCCATCAGAACCGTTACCGCCGGAACCATTGTCACCAGAACCACTGCCGTCAGAGCTGCTACCACCAGAACCATTACCGCCGGAACCATTGCCGTCAGAGCTGCTACCACCAGAACCATTACCGCCGGAACCATTGCCGTCAGAGCCACTGTTACCAGAACCACTATCGTCCTGAGAACCGTTATTTCCTGGAGGTTTATTATTATCCTTTGAGTTTCCTTCTGCAAAATGATCGCTATTTTGTACAATAGCGTTTGTTAATGGTTGGAAGTTTTCAGTTGCAGCATTACCGATATTTAAACCGCTAAAAAAAGATAAAGAGAGTGTTGATGCTAAAATGAAGATTTTCGTCATGGTTTTCCTCCTAAGAAATTAATATTCCATCAATACATCCCTTTGTAATATTTCTTAGGAAAAAGAGTTTTATGCAAAAAAAACTATATATAGAAAAAGGTGGTGTATTTGTCAAAGCAGAAAAGAGTTAATGTAGATTTTCTACAAATAATAGAGGTGGAGAATTTACATTCATAACGGTAGAGGAAGTGGCAGTGGATGAAAGAGTATATAGCGTTTGATATTGGCGGTACGCAAATTAAGTATGGTATTGTTTCAGAAATAGGGAGAGTATTAAAGCGTAAAACAGTTGCAACAGAAATTCATTTAGGCGGAGAACAAATTATTCAAAAACTTATATATGTATCCCAAAAAATAATGAATGAACATACTATTGCAGGAATTGGTATTAGCACTACGGGAATTGTTGATATTAATAAAGGAATTGTGACGGGAGGTGCGGATCATATTCCGGGATATAGTACGATTCCTATTATTGATAGATTGCAAGAGATATTAAAAGTTCCAGTATCGATTGACAATGATGTGAATTGTGCAGCGTTTGGAGAAAAGTGGAATGGTAGTGGAAGAGAGAAAGATAACTTTATTATGCTCACCATTGGAACAGGGATTGGGGGAGCAATTTTTATAGATGGAGAATTGTACCGAGGACATTCATTTAGTGCTGGTGAATGGGGGAATATGCTAATAGAAGGAAAAACGTTTGAAGAGGTTGCTTCGATTTCAGGATTAATTCGGCTTGTAAGAAAATATAAAGGCAAAGGCGAGTGGAATGGGAAAAGAATTTTCGAGTTGTATGATAAAGGAGATAGAGAAGTTGCTCAAGCAGTTGGGATTTTTTTTAAACATTTGGCAATCGGAATTAGTAATCTTGCTTATATTTTTAATCCAGAAACGATTATTATTGGTGGAGGAATTACCGATAGAGGAAATGAGTTTTTAAAAGAAGTAAAAGAAGAGATCAGTAAATACTTAAATCAAGAGATTTATAATAATTGTGAGATTGAACTTGCGCAAAACGGTAATTGTGCAGGAATGATTGGTGCTATTTACCACTTCTTACATCATCATAAGTAAATTATATGAATGTTTTCATATAACTGAGAATTTATCCTTTTTATCGCTAGGTAAATAATGCTACAATATAAGAGAAGAATACAATATTTTCCGATTTGGAAAATGCTTTGTAGAAAGGGAGAAACTTCATGCCTATTATTTTAGAAAAAGGTCAAAAGATCGATTTAACGAAAGGACAACCAAAAGTAGCAAAACTACAGGTTGGCTTAGGCTGGGATCCAATTGGGCAATCAGGTGGATTTCTGTCTTCATTATTTGGAAGTAAACCAAATGTAGATTGTGATGCATCTGTTGTTATGTTAGAAGGAGATCGTTTTTTAAACAAAAATGATTTAGTTTACTTCGGAAATAAACTTTCTACTTGTGGTAGTATTATTCATTCAGGAGATAATTTAACAGGTGAAGGCGCTGGTGATGACGAAACAATTTTCGTAGAATTACATAAAGTTCCGAGCCGTATTAATCGTTTAGTATTCGTTGTAAATATTTATGACTGTGTAAATCGTCGTCAAGATTTCGGGATGATTCGTAATGCATATATTCGTATTCAAAACCCGCAAACTGGTGAAGAATTAGCACGCTATAATTTATCGGATAATTATGCTGGCAAAACAACTCTAATTGCAGGTGAAATGTATCGTCACGGAAGTGAATGGAAGTTTTCAGCAGTTGGAGAAGGCACGCAAGATAAAAACTTAAGTGAGATTGTATCACGTTATCAATAAAATAACCGAGGAGGAATTGTATATGGCGTCAATTTCATTGAAAAAGGGACAAAAGGTAGACTTAACAAAAACGAATCCAGGTCTTTCGAAAGTTCTTGTAGGACTTGGTTGGGACACGAATCGTTATGATGGACAAAACGATTTCGATTTAGATGTTAGTATTTTCTTAGTAGGTGCTAACGGTAAAGTTTCAGGTGCAGAGGATTTCGTCTTCTATAATAATCCAAAAGGTGCGAATGGTGCTGTAGAGCATTTAGGAGATAACCGCACTGGTGAAGGTGAAGGCGATGACGAAGCGATTAAAGTAGATTTGAAAAATGTTCCTGCTCACATCGAACGTATTTGTTTCACAATTACAATTTATGATGGAGAAGGCCGTAGCCAAAACTTCGGACAAGTTTCTAATTCTTTCGTACGTATTTTAGATGAAGAAAAGAATGCAGAATTAATTCGTTACGATTTAGGAGAAGATTTCTCTATTGAAACAGCCGTAGTAGTAGGTGAATTATATCGTCATGCAGGTGACTGGAAATTCAATGCAATCGGAAGTGGATTCCAAGGTGGATTAGCGTCTCTATGTAATAACTTTGGTTTAGATGTAGAGTAATAGATTTGATTTATATATCCATTGGTGAAATGTATGTTTACTGATGGATATATTTTTAAAGATAAACATATAGAGGTGAATATAGATGGTTATTCAATTACAAAAAGGCCAGAAAATCGATTTAGGTAAGACAAGCCCTGGTTTAACAAAAGCAGTAATTGGTCTTGGATGGGATATTAAATCTTATGACGGTGGAGCTGATTTCGATTTAGATGCATCTGCCTTTTTATTAGATGCAAACGGAAAATGTACGAAGGAAACTGATTTTATCTTCTATAATAATTTACAGTCTCCTTGTGGATCTGTTTTACATACAGGAGATAACCGTACAGGTGAAGGTGAAGGTGACGATGAGCAACTTGTTGTGGACTTGAAGAAAGTTCCAGCAGATGTGCACAGAATTGCTATTACAGTTACGATTTATGATGCAGAAGGCCGTAGTCAAAACTTTGGGCAAGTAGGAAATGCGTTTGTTCGTTTAGCGAATGAAGAAACGAGTGAAGAAGTTCTTCGTTTTGACTTAGGGGAAGATTTCTCCATCGAAACAGCAGTTGTCTTTTGTGAATTATACCGTCATAATGGACAGTGGAAGTTTAATGCAGTAGGAAGTGGATTCCAAGGTGGTTTAGGTGCGCTTGTAAGAGCGTATGGCTTGGATGCATAGAAAGGAAACGATATTCGTTTCCTTTTTTTGACCTTTCTATAAATCTAGCAAAGAATAGGGGATAAAGGTAAGATGAGTATTTTGCAAGGAATCCTTGATACGTATGCTCAGTTTTTTGACTTGGACATGTGGATTAAAGTGTTGCAAGATCCAGTATCTTGGGGATTAATTGGTACACTTGTTGTACTTGAAGGGTTGTTATCTGCTGATAACGCACTTGTGTTAGCAGTAATGGTAAAACACCTTCCTGAAGAGAAACGTAAAAAAGCATTATTCTATGGACTTATTGGAGCTTATATATTCCGCTTTATTGCAATTGGAATTGGAATGTTCTTAATTAAATTATGGTGGGTAAAACTTCTTGGTGCACTTTACCTTGCTTGGTTATCAGTAAAATACTTTATTGATAAGCGTAAAGGTGCAGGTGAAGAAGAGGAAGCTCATGGTATGAACCAAAACAGTATTTTCTTCAGAATGTTCGGTGTCTTCTGGGGAACAGTTGCAATGGTCGAATTAATGGATATCGCATTCTCTGTAGATAGTGTACTTGCTGCATTTGGTGTATCTAATGAAGTTTGGATTTTATTATTAGGCGGAATGCTAGGTATTTTAATGATGCGTGGTATTGCCGGTGTATTCTTGAAATTGTTAGAGCGTATTCCAGAGCTTGAAACGACAGCATACATTTTAATCTTAATTATTGCATCGAAAATGTTACTGTCTTTAATCGAGATTGAGATTAGTCATACACTATTCTTTATTATTTTAGTTGTAGCATTTGGAGCAACATTTATAATTCACTACATGAAGAATTCTGGACAAGCTAAAGAAGAAGTTGCAGCTACTAAAGAAGACAATAAATAATTGAAATGGGTTTGCTCGTTTTGTGAGCGCCCATTTTTTATAACCAAAAATAGTTTATAATAGAAGAAGGACTTAGAAAAAACGTAAATGTTTTTGGAGGTGAACTGTTGTGTTTTCACGTTTTACACTTCAACCATATGCATTAAAAGATGAATCAGATTTAAAGCAATTTGAAACGCTTTTAGAAAAACGTCCACAATATGAACTGACAGAGAATGAGATGAAATTTAGTTATATAGCATGTCGAATCCTTGGCGTTCCTAATGATGTAGATGAATATTTTAATGAACTGTTTGATTATAGTGAAGCGAAAGGAATCGAAGTTTTACACGAACAAAATTTAAACAAAGTGATTGATTCGGAAAAGCTTCGTCATATTCAAGAAGTGTTCGGATTACATCAAGAAGCACCAAATGGTCTGACAGTAAATAGGTTAGTTGCACACTTATCTGGGAAACAACTTTTACCGAAAGTAGACAATCCTGATTTACAGCATTACATACATACGACGTTTATTTCACTATTGAAATTATATGAGAAACAACATAATCAGTCGTTAAAGACAGAAGGCTTCCGTCGTTTCTTAATCGACATAATTAAACTAAGCGAAAATTATGTAGCGAAGTGGTTCTCTACGATTAATTATAAGAAACAAATGCCGCGTATCGTTTGGTATGGTGATGCACAGGAAAGCCGTATATATTTCTTATACTTTCTTATTATGCTCGGTTGTGATGTGCTTTATTATCATCCAGAAGGAAAAGATGGATTTGAGAATGTCGATGAAGAGGGAAGGACCTTTATTGTGTCTCATCCAGGCCGTATTTCTCTTGAACCATTTCCAGATCGCCGCCGCGAGCGTGTGGCAACAGTAGCGTATCAAGCTTCAAAAGAAATTGAGCAAGTACTTCACCATGATAATTCACTGCTGTACAAGCCGTGGCAATTCCGTTCCTATACGCCTGTAGCTCGTACACTAAAAACAACATATGATGAACTCTTTTTAATTACGAAAGAAAAGGCGTTTGTACGCCCGACATTCTTTGTTGAAAATAAACACATTTATATCCCTTCTTTATTTGCGAAAATATCAGGTGTTTCAAAGAATGATAAAGAGTATTTTCAACGATTAAAGGCTGTTACATCATTTGATAACAGTTTACTAATTAATACATTCCCATTTACGAAAGAGCAAAAAGCAAACTTCCAATATCATTATCGAGATGCATTGGACCGAGCTGGGAAATTACATCCGGATCTAATTATGAATAGCCATTGGTGGCCGCATAAGCGTTTACCGGAAGGTTTACAACATGGGATTGCAGAAGCGATTATCCATACGTGTGAAAGTGAAATGTGCAAACCAATTGCGAAAGAGACGAAACAAGATGTAGCGCTATATGTTTTCGCGCAACTTTCTCAAATACCACCGAATATTTTAGAACAGCTTGAGAAATTTGATTATTCACAAGATGTACCGAAAATTGTTATATTTAATAATGAGAAGAGTGGAGAGTTAACTCGTTCTGATGCTGTTTTATTACTATTTTTAAATCAAATTGGAGTAGATGTATTCCATTTCAATCCAACGGGAAGAAACGATATTGAACCGTATATTGAAGCGGGGGCATTTGATTCCCATTGGCTTGAAGAGGTTAATTTCGATCTTGAGTTTCATGGTTCATCAGCTTATAAAAATTTATCACAAACAATAAAAGGACTATTTCGTCCATTTTTATAAGGAAAGGGAGAATACTATATGAATAACCCAGTCGTACTAGATCCGAAAACAGAATTAAATGAGCAAACAGCACAAGATGTTCGCTTACAACTTAGACAAGATGCGGATGTACAACGTATTTATAATGCGGTAGATATTAAAGATCAATTAGAATTAATTGAACTTGGAAAAGAACCTTCTATGGAAATTTCACGTTTTGCTGATCAAATTTTACATACAATGTCATTATCAAAGATAGAAGATTCTGGTGAATTATTAAAACAGCTTGGTAAAATTATGGACAGATTTGATAGCAAAGACTTTGCGGAAGAGAAAAGTGGTTTCTTCTCACGTATGTTCAAAAAAGCGGATAAAATGATAGAACAAATTTTTAGCAAGTATCAAACGATGGGCCGTGAAATTGATAAAGTATATGTGGAAATTACGAAGTACCAAGATGAGATGAAAAAATCAATTGGTACGTTAGATGGCTTGTATGAGCAAAACTTAAAATATTATTTAGACTTAGAGAAGTACGTAGTAGCAGGAGAAATGCTATTAGAGCGTTTAAATACAGAATTAGTTCCGATGTATGAAGAGCGTGTGCGTAATAATGATCAATTAGCAGGTATTGAATTAGAGTCGCTTAAAAACTCTGTTGAAATTTTAGAGCAACGTATTGATGATTTAGAAAAAGCGCGTATGGTTGCGCTACTTACAGCACCACAAATTCGTATGATTCAACGTGGTAATAATAAATTAATTGGTAAAATCAATACAGCATTTATTACAACGATTCCTATCTTTAAAAATGGTATCATTCAAGCGGTAAATGCGAAGCGTCAAAAGCTTGTTGCAGATTCTATGGCTGAACTGGATCGCCGTACAAATGAATTACTTAAGAAAAATGCACAAAATATCGCAACGCAAAGTGTAGAAGTAGCGAGATTATCAGGTTCTTCTAGTATTAAGATGGAAACACTTGAGGAAACTTGGAACATTATTTCAAGAGGTATGCAAGAAACACAACAAATTGAAGAGCAAAACAAACGTGAGCGTGAAGAAAGCCGCAAACGTATGGCTACATTAACTGAGAACATTAAAAAAGAATTACAAGGGTAAATGAAAAGGCAATGAGGAAGAGTCCTCATTGCCTTTTAGTTTCTCTTCACTAATTTAACAATCTCATTCACAACAAGTGGAATGATACTTAATAAGAGAACAAATCCCCAATCTCGCATCGTTAATGCATGTACACCGAATATACTTGCAAGGGGCGGGATGGAGATGATACAAACTTGCATAAGAACACCGATAAGAAGGGAGAAGACTAAATATTTATTTGTAAAGATCCCAATTGAAAAAATTGATTTCGTTCTTGAACGCAAGTTAAATGAATGAACGAGCTGAGAAAAACTAAGAACGACAAATGCCATCGTTTGAGCGTGTAATAGAGCATCGTCATCAATTCGCTCTGGGAAAAGAGGGAATAAATTTGTATCTCCAGTATAGAATTTTGCTCCGGCGATAAAAGCTATTAGCGTTAAAAGTCCAATGATAACTCCATTGAAAATCAGGAAAGGAACGCTGCCACTAAATAAGCTTTCTTTCGCATGTCGTGGTTTTTCCTTCATCACATCTGGATCTTCAGGATCAACCCCAAGTGATAATGCAGGCAGTGTATCTGTAATTAAATTCACCCACAAAATATGAATAGGTCGTAGTGGTGTTGCCCAGCCGAGTAAAATCGCTAAAAATAAAGCGATAATTTCTCCGAAGTTACAAGAGAGTAGGAAGAGAATTGATTTTTTTATGTTACGATAAATATTTCTACCTTCTTCAACGGCTTTCACAATAGATGAGAAATTATCATCTGTTAACACGACATCTGCTGCCCCTTTTGCAACGTCTGTTCCTGTAATGCCCATCGCTACGCCAACATCAGCTTGCTTTAAAGATGGTGCATCATTGACACCATCACCAGTCATAGAAACGATATTTCCTTTCGCGCGTAATGCCTTTACAATTTTCACTTTATGCTCTGGAGAGACTCTAGCGAATACATTTAAATGATTAATTTTGCTAGCTAGTTCTGTATCAGAAATGTTATCTAATTCAGTTCCAATCATAATTTCCGATATTTCTTCAGCAATGCCAAGTTCTTTGGCAATTGCAAAGGCGGTATCTTTATGGTCACCAGTAATCATAACTGTGCGAATACCGGCTTTTTTACATTCTTTAATTGAATCTTTCACTTCAGTTCGTGGTGGATCAATCATACCGACAAGACCAATAAAGATAAGATTTTCTTCAAGATGATTTATATCCATATCGTTTGAATTGTATTGTTTAAATGCGAATGAAAGTACTCTTAAAGCTTCTTGAGACATTGCTCCGGCAGCTTCTAATATTTGATTTTTATCAGAATCAGTTAAAATCTCGATTTTGCCGTTTTTAAAAATATGGGTACATCGAGGTAAGAGCTTATCGATAGCGCCTTTCGTCATGCTATAGTAGCTTTCATCGTATGTATGTACGGTTGACATCATTTTACGATCTGAATCGAAAGGTACTTCGTTAACACGTTCATGTATTTTTTCTAAATAATCTTTTTGCATGTTAAAAGTGGTTCCAGCAACGAGAAGTGCAATTTCAGTCGGGTCTCCCGTTTGTGATTCGTTATTATAAGACGCATCATTACATAGCACCATATTTTCTAACAATAGACGTTGCGCATCATTATTTACATTTAAACTTTCTAAGCGATCGTATGTGTTATCACTATAAAAGTGAGTAACGGTCATTTTATTTTGCGTTAACGTACCTGTTTTATCTGAACAAATAATTGTGACAGAACCGAGGGCTTCAACAGCTGGTAGTTTGCGAATGATAACGTTTTGTTTAATCATACGTTGCACACCAATTGCAAGAACGATGGAAACGATAGCTGGCAAGCCTTCTGGAATAGCTGCAACGGCTAAACTAATAGCAGTCATAAACATTTCTAACGTATCCCGGCCTTGTAAAAAACCGATGAGGAACATAATGATACAAATAGCTACAGCGACAAAGCCTAAATATTTTCCGACTTGTGCTAAGCTTTTTTGAAGTGGTGTCATATCATCGTCTGCTTCATGTAAAAGGGTAGCAATCTTACCAATTTGTGAGTTCATTCCAGTTTCAACAGCAACACCGACGCCTCTTCCGTATGTTACAAGAGTAGACATAAAGGCCATGTTTTTTTGATCGCCGAGTGGTACTTGTTCATCACTTTGCATGGAAGGGTGGTAGATTGCATCTTTATCAACAGGGACAGATTCACCAGTTAGAGCAGATTCTTCAACTTTTAAATTTGCGGTTTCAATAAGGCGTAAATCGCAGGGGATATATCGTCCGGCATCGAGCATAACGATATCCCCTGGAACGACGTGTTCAGATGGAATTTCTTTTAGTTCACCATGTCTCTTGACGATAGCTTTAGGTGTTGCCATCTTTTTTAGTGCCTCTAAAGCTTGTTCTGCTTTAGATTCTTGGACAACACCGATAACAGCATTTAAAACTACAACAAGCGCGATAATACTGGCATCCGCCCATTCACCTACAAAGGCAGAAATAAGGGCAGCAATAATAAGGACATATACGAGGACGTCATTAATTTGGGCGAAAATACGCTGCCATAAAGTGCGTTTTTGTTTTGTAGCTAATTCATTAGAACCGTATTGCTTTAAACGTTCACTTACAATTTCATCTGTTAAACCGTGTTGTTCGTTTGTTTCTAGGTCAATTAATGTTTGATCTTTCGTCTTACTGTACCAATTGCTCATAAGTAAGCACCTCCAGTAAAAACAGTTAGCAATGGTAGTGTTGCTATTATTTGTGAGTAGTATGTATGGAGAAAAAATCTAAGATGAGGTTCTACTTCTATTGTACAATATTTTACAGTTGGTTGAGGGAAAGAGATGAGTTGTCATGAATTTGTTGGAAATAAAAAAGAGCCTCATATAAGAGAGGCTTTTTTACTTTTTAATTAATGTACCTAATTCTTCTGTAATAGCTTGCATTTCACTAATGCTGAATGTTTCACGTTTCATAACATGATCATAAATGTCACGTAAATCTTCGTACATTTCTTCGTTAAAACTAGCAGCTCTCATCGCTCCAGCATTAACCATACGTAATTTTTCTTTAATAGCTTCGACCATATATTCAACGTTTTCTTCTGACTTTACGGATAAATCCACCGAAGTGTCCCCCTTTAAAATAACATAAGGCTATCTTAACATTTTTTATCATTTTCGTTAATGAATCTTTTCAATCCCATTAAATTAGTAGGGATTTCCTTTATATTTAATAATTGGTTGTTTATACTATAAGTATATATTAAGAAATGCACCAAGAAGGGAAGAAACAAAAGTATGGTTCAAGTATTGTTTGTTTGTCTTGGGAACATTTGCCGTTCTCCGATGGCAGAAGCGATTTTTCGAAATCTTGTCGTAAAAGAGGGACTTGAAGAGAAAATTGTCATTGATTCTGCAGGAACTGGAGATTGGCATGTTGGCCATCCGCCACATAAAGGAACACAAAAAATTTTAAAAGAAAATGCAGTCACTTTTGAAGGAATTAAAGCAAGGCAAGTAGAAAAAGAAGACTTAACAAAGTTTGATTATATTATTGCCATGGACAACAAGAATATAGCAGATTTAAAAAGTTTAGGTAAAACTGGAGGCTATATTGGTAGGCTGTCCGACTTTGTTCCAGACGGTGGCTGGACAGACGTTCCTGACCCTTACTATACAGGGAATTTCCAAGAAGTATATGACCTTGTAACAGAAGGGTGTGCAAAGCTATTAGCTTTCATTCGAAATGAACAAGGAATATGAGGAAGCTTAGAAAGAAATACTTTCTAACATAAGAAATGAAAGGGTGAAGGAATATGGCAAAGAAAAATAATATTGCTCGAAACATTGCGATTGGTGTAGCGGCAGGTGTAGCTGTATCCATGTTAAAGAAAGAAAACCGTGAAAAAGTAAAAAATACAGCAGAAAAAGCAAAAACAAAGATGATTGAAATTGGTGAAAATGCAAAGATCAAAGAAAAAGTGCAAACTGTTACAGATAAAGGACGCGAACTTGCTGATTTCAATGTGGTAAAAGCGAAAGTAGCAGAAATTAAAAAATTAACACCATCTGTTGTAGAGACGTTAAAAGAAACGAAAGAAATTTTTAGTAAGAAAAAAGTTGAGCCAGAAGAAAAGCCAGAAACGATTGAAATTCAAGCTGTATCTCCAAAGGTAGATGAGCTGAAAGCAGAAGAAGAGCCAGTAGTTGCTGAAGATGGTGGTATGAAAGAAGCGCGTGAATTATTTATGAAAGACTCAAATGCAGTGGAAAAAAAAACTGAAGCGTACATTGAGTTAAAGCAAGATAAAGAAGAGAAGAAAAGCGTTTAAACATATATGAGAAAAATTTTAGAAAAGGTGAGAAGAAATCGTACTTATTCGTTTGGTAAAGATTTATATGACCGGACGATGCGCGATGATGTAGCGGGCTTGGCAGCACAGCTCGCTTATTTCTTCTTGCTTGCAATTTTTCCTGGGCTCGTTTTCTTAATTACGCTTCTTGGATTTATTCCCATTCAAACAGAGGATGTGCTTAGTTTATTAGAGGTTTATGTACCAGATGATGCAATGAACTTAATTGAGGTAAATGTAGATAAAGTTGTAAACCAGCAAAATGGTGGTTTATTATCATTTGGTTTATTATCCATGTTATGGTTTGCCTCAAATGGTGTTAATGCGGTTATGAATGCTTTTAACCGCGCTTATGACGTGAAGGAAACACGTTCTTTTATTACAACAAGAGCGTTATCAATTGTGTTTACATTAGCTATTATTTTTATGATTGTCTTTGCGTTAATTGTTCCGGTATTCGGACAAGTTATTGGAGCAGCGGTGTTTAAAGCACTCGGTTTATCAGATAGTTTTTCTTTCGTGTGGAGCATTACACGATTAGTAGCGAGTTTCTTCGTGCTATTTGCTTTGTTTAGCTTCTTATATACATTTGCCCCAGATCGAAAGTTAAAAAGAAGAGAAGTTATTTCAGGGGCGTTATTTGCTACTGTAGGATGGATTGTGGTATCGTACTCATTTGCTTATTATGTAGATAAGTTTGCGAATTACGCCAATACATATGGTGGTCTCGGTGGTATCATTATTTTAATGTTATGGTTTTACTTAACTGGATGGGTAATTTTACTTGGCGGTGAAATTAATGGTTTACTCCACCATTATAGAACCGGTGACAATAATTCCCGTAATGAATAATGAGCTCTTGTTCCATAATAAAAAGGAACAGGGGGGATATTTCATGAGTAATAATAAAAAGAACCATAACAATAAAAGTAATAATAAACAAAAGAGCAGTTCGCATCCAAAGCATAAAACGAGTAGCAGTGCGAACGGTCATAATAGCTATCATTAAAAAAAACGGGTCCTCTATGAGGGACCCGTTTTATTTGCTGCCTTTTAATAATCGTAAGCCATTCAAAATGACAAGAATCGTACTTCCTTCATGGCCAATAACACCGAATGGAAGAGCTAAAAATTGCAAGAAGTTTGAACAAATTAGCATGGCAATAACGGCTAGCGAAAAGATTACGTTTTGCTTCACAATACGGTTCATTCGTTTTGATAAACGAATTGCTTGGGAAAGACGAGATAGTTCGTTCTTCATCAGTACAACATCCGCAGTTTCTAAAGCTACATCTGTTCCTTCTCCCATTGCGACACCAATGCTAGCAGTAGCTAGTGCAGGTGCATCATTTATACCGTCTCCGACCATTGCTACTGTACCGTATTTTTCTTTTAACTTTTTAATCGTTTCAACTTTTGTTTCTGGTAAACATGATGCGTAATATTCCTTTATATTACTTTCAGAGGCAATTGCTTTTGCCGTTTCTTCATTATCTCCAGTAATCATAATTGCTTCGACACCAATGCTTTGTAATTCACGAATAGCAGCTATTGTTTCTTGGCGAAGCGTATCTTTTAAAGCGATAAGTCCAAGAATGCCTCCCTCATCACTAATATAAACGACAGTTTTACCTTCCTTTTCAAGTGAGGCAGAAATACCATTATGAAATGTTTTTGTTTCTTCACCGATAAAATCAGCTTTACCTATTTTATAAGCAGTGTTTTCCAATATTCCTTTTAGCCCAAAACCAGTTACATCTTCAACCTTTTCAGGTTTTTTTAATGTAATGTCGTACGCATGTTGTGCATATTTAACAATAGATTCAGCCAAAGGATGTGTAGAGTGACTTTCAATGGATGCTGTAATAGAAAGTACTTCTTTTTCTGTCATATTTTCTCGAACATATACATCTGTTACGGTAGGTTTTCCTTCTGTTAATGTTCCTGTTTTATCAAAGGCGATTGCTTTTACTGAAGCGAGGCGTTCTAAATGTATGCCACCTTTAAAGAGAATTCCATTTCTTGCTCCGTTAGAAATTGCAGATAACGTTGCTGGTGTAATGGCAGCAACGAGTGCACAAGGAGATGCGACTACAAGTAAGATCATAGCGCGATAAAACGTTTCATTCCAGCTCCAGTCAAGTAAGAAATGAGGAACGAACATCATAAGCGCAACAACGAGTAGTACACCTTTTACGTATGTTCCTTCAAACTTTTCGATGAATAGTTGTGATGGTGATTTTTCACTTTGTGCACTTTGGACGAGACGGATAATCTTTTGGAATAATGTTTGATCGCTTGGCTTCGTAATTTTAACTTCGATAGCACCACGTAAATTTACAGTACCTGCAAATACTTCATCGCCATGTCTTTTCTCATTTGGAATAGGTTCTCCCGTGATTGCTGCTTCATCGATATTTGTTTCACCGTTATGAATCGTACCGTCAGCAGGAACACGTTCACCTGGTTTAATTAAAATAATGTCGTTAATTTGTAACCCTCCAACAGGAACACGTTCCTCAGTTCCGTTAGAAATACGTAATGCTTCTTCGGGTTGTAAGTCAAGAAGAGCGGAAATTTCTTTTTGGCTTTTACTTAGCGTATAAGATTCCATAGCACCGCTGAGCGCAAAGATAAAGATTAAGATAGCTCCTTCTGCCCAGTAGCCAATAATTGCAGCACCAATAGCTGCAAAGAGCATTAGCATTTCAACATTTAGCTCTTTTTCTTCAATCGTATCTTCAATGCCTTCTTTCGCTTTTGCATATCCACCAACTATATAAGCAAGGATATAGCAAGTAATACCTACATTCATTGCATCGTTCTTTGTGAATAACCAGCCAACTAAAATAAAAATACCAGATGCTACTGCAAATACAAGTTCATAATGTTTTTTTAATGTGTCCCATAAAGAGGGATGGGAAATTGTTTCTTTTGCCTGTAACGTTTTTACTTCTGAGTTCATTACTACCCGCTCCTTCCGAATTCTTATTGAGAAAAATAATCAAAATCGAAACCCCTATAAAACGACGAAAGCTGCCATCCATAATGGATAGCAGCATTTCTGTTGAATCTGTTTTTAATAGTTATTATGTTATAATTATTCTATATTATATCATATGTTTTTATGAGATGGTATGGTTTTGTTTCAAGTATAAACGGAAAACTTGTGTTTTCGCAACTCCTCTGGTATATATGAATATTGTTCATAAAAAGGTCGGAAAGGAAGACAACAAGTGAAGACAGAGAAATTTTTTACCCATCCGATTGGCGTATTTATTGCTGCAATAGTAGCAACTTTTTTATGGGGAAGCGCATTTCCTTTTATTAAGTTAAGTTATGTTGAACTTGGAATTCAACCACAAGAAGTTGGAGAGCAAATATTATTTGCCGGTTATCGTTTCTTTTTATCTGGAGTCATGCTCTTATTATTCTTTAAAGTGTTAGGAAAAGATATGAGCTTCAAAAAAGGAACAGGGAAACAGTTAATACAAATTGGTTTATTCCAAACGTTTCTTCAATATATCTGTTTTTACATTGGAATGAGTTATAGTTCAGGAATTGAAGGAGCTATCATTTCAGGGACATCATCATTCTTTCAAATTTTACTCGCCCATTTTTTATATAAAGATGATGCTCTCAATATGAGAAAAATAATTGGGGTATCGATTGGTTTTTGTGGCGTCATTTTAGTAAATGTGCCGAGTGATGGTAGCTTATCATTTCATTTTGGGATCGGAAGCTTATTACTTCTTAGTGCAGCAATGCTGTATTCATATGGAAACATATTAGCAAAAGAAGGTAGTAAAACATTAGATGTTGGCTATATGACAGCATACCAAATGGTTTTTGGTTCTATAGGATTATTATGTATAGGGGCTTTACAAGTTGGAGTCATGCCATTTACATTTAGTCTACATGTAATACTTATGCTAATTTATTTATCTTTCTTATCTGCAGCTGGTTTTTGCATTTGGAATACAATTATGAAGTACAACAAGGTTGGAAAAGTATCTATGTACATGTTCTTTATACCCGTATTTGGTGTGTTATTATCGAGCATGATTTTAGGTGAAGCAATTCATTCATTTGTACTACTCGGTTTAGCATGTGTAGCCGCGGGAATCATTGTGGTAAATAGGACACCAGCTAAGCAAAAAATGGAGCAAGAAAAACAAGTAGCATAGAGAGCAGAAAAGCGATTACAATGGAAGAACAGTACTGTTCTTCTTTTTTCATAGAAAAAGGATAATAGACTAAGTGTAACGAAAAAAGATACAAAAAGCATTTATTGAGGAGAAAATATTATGAATCTACTTTACGTGGTGTTAATTGGGCAAATATTTCTTTTTTTTATTGGTGCAATTTATGCAATGGGGCAGACAAAAAGAACGAAAGATAATATGCCGTTACCTTTAGCAATTCGTCTTATTCTTAGTTTTTCTTTAACAGGTAGTGCAATTTGCATATGGTTACAAGATCCATCTGTAGAGTATAGTACGTGGGTTGCACTTGGTATGACTTTATCGACTGTGGGAGATTTGTTTATGGCTGGGCTGATTCCAATTGGTCATCGATTAATTGGAGGGATGGTTACTTTCGCTCTTGCTCATTGCTTTTATGTAAAAGCATTTTTGCAAACAGGAATTTCATGGAATGGTTTTTGGATTGGCTTACTCGTATATGGGCTCTTTCTAATTGTAGGATGGTTCTTCTTTATCCGAAATGATAAACAGGATAAGTTGTTTACGATAGGAGCTCTAATTTACGGATTGTGGGTTGGAGGAATGGCTTGCTTTGCATTCGCCTTATATTATGAAAATACAGGGATATGGTGGATACCAGCGTTTGGTGGCTTACTGTTTGTAATTTCTGATTTCATTATTGGCGTGACAGATATCGGAGGGCGTAAATTGAAGTATGAGCCACTTTGGATTTGGTTTACATATGTAGCTGCTCAAATGTGTATTATATATGTGGGATTATAAAAAGATACTCTCAAAAATAGTGGATAGACTATTTTGAGAGTATCTTTCTTGCTTGTTAATTTGATCAGTATTTTTATTTTAAAATTTCTAATATTATAATTTTAAAATTCAGAATTTTGTAGAAAATCATCGGTCGTATTATTTATAATAAAAGTAAAAAGATGATGAGTTGGTGAAATGATGCAAAAGAAAAAACGTTGGTGTGAATTCTTTGGAACTATTGCAATTGCATGTTTATTGGTGTTTTTGGCGAAAATTTTTGTGTTTTTTCCGACGACTGTAAAAGGAGCATCTATGAGGCCAACGTTGCAAGATGGAGATAAGGTGATTGTTAATAAGTTAGCAAAACAATTTGAAAGCTATGGGAGAGAAGATATTATTGTTGTGAAAACAGATAATTTTTATGTCAAAAGAGTGATTGGATTGCCTGGAGATATAATTGAGATGAGAAATGATCAATTATATGTAAATTCTGAAGTGAAAGATGAAGAGTATTTGGATAGTAATAAAAAACAAGCAGAAAAAAAACTTATGAATTTAACAGAGGACTTTGGACCGATTACAGTTCCTAAAAATAAGATTTTTGTTATGGGAGATAATCGCTTAATAAGTAAAGATAGTAGAAATGGTTTAGGTTTTATTGATAGAGAAGATGTGTTAGGAAAGTTAGCAGGCATTTATTATCCGTTTGAACATATGAAAATAATAAAGTAAAAAAAACCAAGCAAATTTTAGTTTGCTTGGTTTTTTTGTTAAACAGTAGGAGATTCGTTTGATACAAAGATATCTTCATGTTTCTTTGTAGTACTTAAAACAAATTTATGTTGTAGTAATTGTAGCTTAAATAACGCCAAAGGATCATGATATGTTTCTGGATTACTTCTTAGCGTCGCTAATGTTTGCTCGTCTTCCTGTATCTCAAGTTGAGCTGCATCTACATTTTGTTTCAATATATTAAGTGGATCTTTGAAGAACATCATGATATCACGTTCTAATGCACCTTCAAATACTTCAAATTGAAGGAAGAATTGTTTGGAAATTGTGTGAGCAATTTCTGTATAGTCTTCTGTTTCAATATATTGTTTATATTTGTTGGCGAGCATAGATTGGTTTTTTTGCATATTACCAAATAATTTTCCGGCACTTTTTAAGAAAAACTGTGTCGGTGTAAAGCGTAATAAAATATTGATGTTCGTTACTGTAATTCGATTTGTCATTCGTGCAACATCTCGATTCCAGTCATCTAATAATTTGAAATCGCAAGGAAGTTTCATACGTTCTTCTTTATATAATTTATTAAACGTTTCACTCATTTCATCTAAATAAGCTTGAGCTTGAATAAATTCATTATGTGCGGTTTCAATCCATTCTTGAATAGACCCAGTAAATTTAGGAAGAAGTACCTGTTGTACATGCTTTTGAACACGTTCATTCATTGCAGCATTTAATTCTTCATGAACTAGTTTGAAATCACTATCTTCTTGAACAAGATCAGAGCAACTCTGTAATAATTCAGGAATTTGAGAATGTATATCTCGTGTAATTTCTTCTTTCGTTAAAAGATAAGATTCGGTAATAGAGCGAATTTTATCTTTTTCAAGAGCAGTAAGGTTATTAATAAATCCAGTAAGTTTCACTGAGATGTGTTTATTCCAGCGTACGGATTTTACTAATGTATTTTCTAATTCCACACGTTCATTTATGAGATAAGCAATTGTCTTTTGCGTAAACCATATTAGCTTTTCTATACGTTCTTTTTCTATATCGCGCTTTGCAAGATTAGAGAGAATAGATTCTGTTACATCTCCAAGTTGCTGGCTACTCTCTTGCGAAGGAGAGTATGGGAAGAATTGTGCATCTGGAAAATGTATTTTAAGTTTACTAATTAGTTTTTCATTAGTAGTCGTATTATTTGTGTGTGATACGAAGTGAATTTGTAAGTTTGGTACTTGTTCACGTAAATAAATTAATGTATCAATTTCTTTACTATGCAATGGTGAAGAAGAATTTAATACGTAAACAAGACTATCTGCTGCTTGTAAGTATTCAAAGTATGCATTGCTTTTATCCAATTGCTCTTGAATGGATGGTGTAAGAAGAAATGTAAACTTATTTTTTCTTAAAAACCTACTTGGTAGCTTAATTTCTATACATTTTTTCTCAAGTTCTGACTGAGCAGATGTAGCCGTTATTTGATGGAATTCATCAAGGTTAGGGATATTTCGTATATCTAACTCGGTAAATTCTGTTATTTCAGTTTGACTAGCGTCTTTAAATAGAATAGGAGTTGTTAAAGTTTCAGTTAAGATGTTCTCTCCTAATATTGAATTAACAAATGATGTTTTATCATGGTCACTAGTTCCAGCTATTAGTAGTGGTGTGATATTTAAATCACATAGTTCATGGACTAGTAGCGTAAATTGATGACTTAAATCTACATCATTTTTCTCAGCCCATACAGCGATTGTTTCGAATAAATGAGAAACTGTTTCCATATTTACATCTGCTTCAGCTGATGTATTAGAAAGTAAGGATCCAGCACTTTTTACGAGTAATGATTCTAAAGTTGTAGGTGAGACTTCATTCCATGCTAACACTGCTGCAGAGACAACTAGAGAATCTTTTGCTTTCGTTAAACTGAACCAATTTGTTAATAAATTTGGTACAAGTCCGTTTAATTCATGCATAAAGTGATTTCCGGTAATTAATGCAAAGTATGTTTCTTGATAGCGAGTAGAAATTTCATTCCAATCGTCATTATTGTCTGTTTCAATATGCAAGAATAAATGATTGATACTTTGAATCCAAGGAAGGTATAAGGATTCATGTTGATAGCTATTCCAAAGAGCAATAACAAGTTCTTTAAATTGAGCTTGATCAACAGCATATAGAGCTTTTAAAGACTCATAGAAATATTCAGGCTTAATATTTTTTGTAAATCCTTTGTTTATGTAATTTATTAACGTATCAAACCAGTGTAAAGATTGTGTTCGAATACCTTCTTGAACAGCTAGTTCGATAGCGTTGTTCCAATCTTCTTGTTTTTCATAGAAAGAACGTGCAATTGCAGTAATATTTGGATAATCCGGTTGGAATGCAACAGCTTCACTAATCGTCTTAAAAGCGAGTCCTAAACGATCTTGTTCGATATAAAGAGAAAGAAGTTGTAAGGAAACCTCCATCGTAAGAGTTGTATCTTCCGTTTGAATAGATTGATAAAGTTCTTCTGCCTTTGGTAAGAATCCTAGTTCAAAATAAGCATCTGCAATATTTTTTGTCGCCCAAAGTGCAAGAGCATTATTTACTTTTTCCCATTTAAATATAGCTGCTTCAAAATCTTTATTTTGATAATAAAATTCACCTTGAGCAAATCGAATATTAGAAATGTTGGAGAATTCATTTTTAGATTCATTTATATATGCTTCACCGAGTACTTCCGATGCAGGAGTAGAAGTTTCTTCTGTTAAAAATGTTTTATAGTAAACTTTTTGAATAAATTGATTTTCAATGGTCATGTTCGTTCCCCCCTGTATAATTTAGAAAAATGATGTCGTATGTAAAAGGGTGTATGTTCTTTTAATAGGTAGAAGTTGCATTATATAGACCAAACTATGTTTTTGCTAGATATATCATTTTTCTTGAGAGTTAAACCGTTGCGAAAAGTAACTTTCCTTTATTGTAACAAAAAAACACGCATATGAATTTTTATTTTTTATTGGGTTATTTGCGGGCAGTAAGAATCTAATCTCAAAATTGGTGAATATAAGTAAGTCATGTGGGAGTCGGGATGTCTGTAGAAGCAAGATTGGCTTAGGTTAATAATTGGTAGAGGATGAAGAAAACTCCCACTGATTAAAGTTTCACTTTATCTCTGTTAAAGGAAAGAATAGAAGTAGAGTTCATTATAAAAACAATGTATAGTGAATATGTATACCATGTTTGCCTTAAAGATAGAAAGGGTACAATGTGGAATAACGATCGTGCATAGGATGTGTCTTCCGAATGGAACAACATATTGGCGAGTTAATCGCGCATTATGGCTATTTTGGAATTGTTATAGCTTTGGCTGGTGGGATTGTCGGATTACCGATACCAGACGAGTTTTTATTGACCTTTGTTGGTTATAATGTTTCAAAAGGAGTTATGTCAGGAACTGCTGCTTTTTTAAGTGGGATGGCTGGTGCGATGTTAGGGATCACGTTAAGCTACATATTAGGTTTAAAACTTGGGCTCCCTGTTTTAAAGAAATATGGGCCGAAAATTAGAATTAAAGAACATCACATTGAAAAAACACATATTTTATTTGAAAAATATGGGCCATTTCTTTTAATGATTGGTTATTTTATACCGGGAGTACGTCATTTAACGGCATATTTTGCTGGGGTATCAAATTTGACACTTTGGCGTTTTTGTTTGTACGCTTACGGTGGTGCGTTCATTTGGATAAGTGTTTTTATTGGGCTTGGCTGGAAGTTAGGCGAGAAGTGGCGCTTCGTTGAGTATAGTTTACATCATTATGGAATATGGATTTTATTAATTTCAGCAGTTGTTACATGTGTTGTATGGTTGTACATAAAGAAAAAGAAAAACCGCTAATAGCGGTTTTTTTAGCTGAAAGCAATAAATAATACACCAGCTGTAATAAAGACTACACCAACACCGGTCATAAAGTTTAACTTTTCACCGAGGATAATCATAGCGAGAATGATAGAAAATACGACGCTTAATTTATCGACAGGAGCTACTTGTGAAACCTTTCCTGTTTTGAGGGCAAGAAAATAAAATAGCCATGACGAAGCACCTGCAACCCCACTTAATGTGATAAATAGCAGTGCTTTTTTATTTAGCAGTACGTCGCCGATATTTTGAAATTTACCTTGTATGATAATAACGCCTATCATAAATAATGCCATAATAATAGATCGAATTGTTGTTGCAACGTTTGCATCGATGCCGTCTAAACCAAACTTTCCAAAAATCGATACAAGGGCAGCAGCAATTGCTGATAATAGTGCAAATAAGAGCCACGAACTCATAGTAAAATTCCTCCAATCTTACAGTATTATACATGAAAATCATTCTCATGTATAAAGTTGAAGCAATTGAGCTTTATAGAAAGCGCGACTTCAACTTAACTTCTTGCTCCACCTGAATTTTAAGGTGGGAGTTTTACTGCCTGCAAATAGTGGGCTAAATAACGAAATAATCCCCACCTTATATTTTTAATAAGGTGGGGATTATTATACTACTCTGCAATTTCCTCATATAAAAAGTACGTTACATTATAAATATGTTCTACTTCATCGTCTGTCATAAACAGTAATTCGTCACGCTCAATCCCTTTTTTCTTTTCAATAAACTCAATCATGTTTTTGCGTTCTTCTCTCTTCATCAATTTTATTTCTCCTCTCAATCTGTTTTAATACAGTTTATTTAAGTTACTGCTATTATATAACAGAATCTTTAGAAAGTTCCACCTATTTTATTATTTTTTTAAAAGAACTTTTCGACAAAACAAGCCCACCTAAGGGGGGCTTGTTTTATTTTATAGTCGTAAAAACTCAGGCTCCGTCGTACCGGCACCATCAATGTAATAAATTGTGTCGGGATTGATTTTTATCAATACGTAATTAGGGTCTTCAGGACCGAGTAACCAACGTTTTAAGCTATTATTCCAAAACTTGTTTTTTAATGTTGAGTCTTCCTCGATTGAAGCTAACCCTTCAACTTCAATATAATCTTCATCTAATTTTTTTCCTTCTCGTCCGAGTAGTACATGGACATTAGGATTTTGTTCAATATCTGTTATCTTTTTTGATTGTCGATCTGTTGCAACATATAGTACAAAATCTTCATGGAAAAACATCATAAAGGCACTATGCGGTTTTTCGTTACGTACTGTAGATAATACACCGGTACGTTGTCCTTGGATAATAGTTGCAATTTTCTCTTTTAAGTGCATATTCTTTACCTCTTTTCCTAATTTATATTTTCTCTGTTTAAACAAGATAATTTAAATATCTTTCATACTGTTTTCTTCAAGTCCATTTTTTAAACGTAATTGTGATGAAATCGGACAAGTTAGGAGAAGAATAATAATAATATTGAGGAGAAATACATACGATGGAAGGATGAAAAGCATGTTTAATAAAATATTTCTTATAGTAGCACTTATAGGTGTACCACTATCTGTACTTGGAAAAACACTTCATTGGCCAGAAACACTTATGTTCGCTGTGTATTGTATTACGATTATCGCATTAGCTGGTTTTATGGGGAGAGCAACAGAGAGTTTAGCAATTGTTTCTGGTCCTAGAATAGGCGGGTTATTAAATGCTACTTTCGGTAATGCTGTTGAACTTATCATTTCAATTTTTGCACTTCAAGCAGGGTTAATTGAAGTGGTGTTAGCTTCTTTAACCGGTTCTGTACTTGGAAATTTATTATTGGTAGGGGGGTTATCTTTCTTTGTTGGAGGTCTTAAATACAAAAGACAAAGTTTTAATGTATATGATGCAAGGCATAATTCAGCTTTATTAATATTTGCTGTTGTTGTGGCCTTTGTTATTCCAGAGATCTTTTCAATGAAGATGGACGCTGGCAAGACGTATCAATTAAGTATAGGTGTTTCTATTATTATGATTATCATGTACCTTGCTGCATTACTATTTAAGTTAGTTACGCACCGTGGTGTATATCAACATAAAAGTGACGAAGTAGCGCATGAAGAAGAGCCAGAGTGGTCGAAAGGGAAGGCGCTCCTTATTTTAGCGATAGCAACACTGGCAGTAGCTTATGTGTCAGAGGCACTCGTACATACTTTTGAAACTGTCGCAAAGTCATTTGGCTGGTCAGAGTTATTTATAGGGGTTATTATCGTTGCAATTGTTGGGAATGCAGCGGAACATGCGTCTGCAATTATTATGGCCTATAAAAATAAAGTAAATATTGCAGTCGAAATTGCAATAGGCTCTACATTACAAATCGCCATGTTTGTTGCTCCTGTATTAGTATTGCTATCTATGTTCTTCGCGCAAAGGATGCCTTTAGTATTTACCATACCAGAACTTGTGTCTATGATTACAGCCGTTTTCTTAACGATTGCGATTTCCAATGATGGAGATACAAACTGGTTTGAAGGTGGCACTTTACTAGCGGCGTATGTCATTATGGGAATTGGTTTTTATTTATTATGAAAAATAGGCATAACAATTGCGCTCAGAGAAAACAATAAACGAAGTAGTATATATACCTACATAGGAAGGAGCCAGACAGGTGAAACGAGTATACAGCATATGTCTTTCAACTATGGTCTCGTTTATTTTATTATTTCCTAACATGAGTTTTGCAAAGACAACAGTAGGAACAAAAATGCCTTCATCTGTTTTAAATATTTCAAAAGACAATACATTTCCAAATGATGCGCAAGATTTGCCACGTTTGCAACCAAGTAAATTTGCTCAAGAGCTATTGAAAACGGCTAATATTAAAATTGAAAATCCAGACTTAATTCGGATGTTTAATGAAACGACAATTTCAAATGCGCCGCTTGCAGTAGGGTATCGGGCAAAAATTTATTTGGGTCAATGGGCTTTACATTATGAATCAGTAGACACATCGATTAATTGGGAATATAAACAAGTGAATCGAAATGTGTATGATAATCGCGGAGGAGACCGTTTATATCCACTTCGCTATAAGCAAGAAACACAAAAGACGGTTGAAGGCGATTTAACAGCAGATATGAAAGATGCTGCAGATGTGAAAAAAATGATGCTTCTCAAAGCACTTGAAAAAGTACAATTACCCCTTTCGTTTAAAACGACCATTGGTTATGGTACTGGACATGAGCGTGTGTATAATATTAGTCCGAGTCAACTCGGATATTTATACGCTTATACACCAGCAGTAAATGAAAAAGGAAAAGTAACATTTGGAGAAGTGTATCTTGTATTAAAGGGAAATCAAAAAAGACTTGTTGTGAAAAATATTACTTCTCAAGGAATTGGAGCTGCTATTCCAATTCATGATCATTTGTATTTTAAATTCATTTCTTCTTCCCACTCGCAATAACATGAAAAAACGTCAGCTTATAAGCTGACGTTTTTTTATAATGTAATGTTTGCTGTTTTTGATAAGAAATCTTCTGTCGGATAGTAGCTGTTTTTTACAAGAACATTTGGTCCAAGACATTTTACTGCAGGACAGTGACAGCTTAATGATTTTGCAGTTTTTGAAGCGCTCCATTTTTCATACGCTTCTTGTAATGTGTTTGTTTGTATGTTTCCTAGAAGTGGAACATCACCAAAATCAGTAACGATAATATTGCCATCAAAAATATTTACATTTAAGCGTGAACGACCATCTGGATCGTTACGAACAGTTACATTTTTGCTCTCTTGTAACTTTTTAAATGTGGCAATGTCTCGCTCGTCATCGCTACAAGCATAGAAAGGTAAAGTTCCAAATAACATCCATACATTTTCATCGCGAATTTCTAGTAAATGCTCAATCGCATCACGAATTTCAGCTTTTGTTAAAATCTCTAGATTACTCGCGAAGTCACTTGGATACATTGGATGAACTTCATGACGTTTACAGCCCATCTCTTCGACGATTTGGCGGTGAATATGTTCAATATGTGGTAGAGTTCTTTTGTTTAACATTGTTTCGGCAGATACAAGTACACCTGCATCTGATAGAGCCTTACTATTTGTAATCATTCTTTCGAATAATTTTGCACGTTGTTCGTAAGTAGGTTTACGCTCCATCATTGCAAATCCGCCTTCAACGAAGTCATCGATTGTTCCCCAGTTATGAGAGATATGCAATACGTCTAAATAAGGAATAATTTGTTCGTAACGTGCTAAATCTATAGTTAAGTTAGAGTTGATTTGAGTGCGAACGCCTCGTTCATGGGCGTATTTTAAGAGTGGTGTTACATAGTTGTCGACGGATTTTTTTGAAAGCATAGGTTCTCCGCCAGTAATACTTAAAGAACGTAAATGAGGAATCTCATCTAATCGTTTTAATAAAAGATCCATCGGAAGCGGATTTGGGTCTTTCGGCTGTAACGTGTAACCAACAGCGCAATGCTCACAGCGCATATTGCATAACGTCGTCGTTGTAAATTCAACATTTGTTAATAGTAGTTTGCCGTACTCTTCAAGGTCCATATACGCTTCCCATGGATCGTAAGAAGGAGTAATCGGCTTCATTTTTTGTGATATCGTCATATGAAATACTCCTTTGACTATTGAAATAACAATTTGTCCATTCTCTATAATAGAAGAATATGTGCTTTTTATAAAGTGAAACTTTTTATCATGAAAAGAGAGAGGGCTTACATTATAGTGGATGACTATGACAAAATTGATGAAATTTCATGCCCATAGCAATCGTTTTTGCGGTATAATAAAAGCAACTCGAATTAAAAGGAGAGTGCCTTCATGGGAAAAGCAATTCAAGATAAAGATACACAATTAGTATATTTAAAAGAACGTTTAAATATGTTCATTGAAGTAATTGATACAATTGAACCCGAAGAAGTAGAATTAGAAGATGTAGATCGTCTTCTTGCAATGTTAGATGAATTAGAATTAAAATGTGAGCAATTTAAAAAAGACGAATAATATATTAAAAAGGCTACCAATTCCAATTTGGTAGCCTTTTTCTGTTCGGGTAATAGAAGGACGATAGAAAAAGAGGTATAATCAAGTTGTGAAAAATTTCATTTATGCTCTAATAGCGTGAAATAAATAGCTAAAGAGCATAACAATTGAATTTTCAGCTCATAACGTTTTGGTAGCGTTCACAATTGAGGGGGAAGTAACAATGGAAAAGCTTCAAGAAAGCATGTATCAACTAATTGTTGAAACGTCAACGAACTTACCGAAAGATGTTCGTCGTGCGATTCAACAAGCGAAAGAGCGAGAAAATGCAGGGACTCGTTCTGCGATGGCACTTGGCACAATTACAAATAATATTAAAATGGCCGATGATAACATCTCGCCGATTTGCCAAGATACAGGGATGCCAACGTTTAAAATTTATACACCAGTTGGTGTGAATCAATTAAAGTTGAAGGAAGCTATCTATAATGCGCTTGAGCGGGCGACAAAAGATGGTAAACTTCGTCCCAATTCTGTTGATTCTCTTTTTGGAGATAATAGTGGAAATAATTTAGGACCAGGTACACCGGTGATTAAGTTTGAACAATGGGAAAAAGATTATATTGATGCACGTTTAATCCTAAAAGGTGGTGGCTGTGAGAATAAAAATATTCAATATAGCTTACCGTGTGAACTAGAAGGACTTGGACGAGCTGGCCGTGATTTAGAAGGGATTCGTAAATGCCTTCTTCATGCAGTATATCAAGCACAAGGGCAAGGATGTAGCGCTGGTGTAATTGGTGTTGGTATCGGGGGAGACCGCACATCAGGTTATGAATTAGCAAAAAATCAATTATTCCGTACATTAGATGATGTCAATCCAGTACCAGAGTTACAACAACTTGAAGAGTACGTATTAGAAAATGCGAATAAGCTTGGCATTGGTACAATGGGATTTGGTGGAGAAACAACTTTACTGGGCTGTAAAATTGGCGTGTATAACCGCCTGCCGGCTAGCTTCTACGTATCTGTGGCGTATAATTGTTGGGCATATCGCCGCCTAGGTGTAACAATCCATCCTGAAACAGGTGAAATTATGGATTGGTTATATCAAGAAGGTGAAGATACACTTCAGCATGAAGCACAAGAAAAAACAGAGCAACGTGAGATTGTATTACAAGCACCAATTACAGAAGAGCAAATTCGTGAACTTCGCGTTGGTGATGTTGTAACAATTAATGGCATGATGTATACAGGTCGTGACGCAATCCATAAGCATTTAATGGATAATGATTGTCCAGTAGATTTAAATGGACAAATTATTTACCACTGTGGTCCAGTTGTTGTGAAAGATGAAAATGACAATTGGCAAATTAAAGCGGCAGGTCCAACGACAAGTATTCGTGAAGAACCGTACCAAGGCGATATTATGAAGAAATTCGGTATTCGCGCTGTCATTGGAAAAGGCGGTATGGGTGCGAAAACATTAGCGGCTTTAGAAGAACATGGCGGTGTATATTTAAACGCAATCGGTGGTGCAGCGCAATATTATGCTGAATGTATTAAAGAAGTGAAAGATGTTGATTTCTTACAATTTGGTATTCCAGAAGCAATGTGGCATTTACGTATCGACGGGTTTAAAGCAGTTGTAACGATGGACTCTCATGGTAATAGCTTACATGCAGATGTTGATAAAACATCACTTGAAAAATTAGCTAGCTTTAAAGAGCCAGTATTTAAGTAAATAAAAAATGCATCTCGAATGATTCGAGATGCATTTTTTTGGTATATATAGAAAAACATGTTCAGCATGAAAGAATGCGTTGCAACAGAAACTACAAGTACGATTATATATGGAAAGGAGACTATTTATGAAATATAAATGGTTATATATCGGTCTCATTTTTTCAATTATGATGGCACTTGTTCCAGTTTCAGCACTGGCTTATACAAATACTCCACATAACTGGGGAATCCCGCGTCCTAAAAATGAAACAGTACCAGATGCAGGAAAGTTATATACAGATTTACTACAAAAAAATGGCGGGTTTTATTTAGGAGATACGAAGAAAAAAGATATTTATTTAACATTTGATAATGGATATGAGAATGGATACACAGGGAAAATATTAGATGTACTAAAAGAGAAAAAAGTACCAGCAACTTTCTTTGTAACGGGACATTACATTAAAACACAAAAAGATTTATTGTTAAGAATGAAGGATGAAGGACACATTATTGGAAACCATTCTTGGAGTCATCCTGATTTTACAGCGGTAAATGATGAGAAACTTCGTGAAGAATTAACGAGTGTAACAGAAGAAATTAAAAAAGTAACTGGGCAAAAAGAAGTGAAATATGTACGTCCTCCGCGCGGTGTATTTAGTGAAAGAACGTTAGCTCTTACGAAAGAAATGGGCTATTATAATGTATTTTGGTCACTTGCATTTTTGGATTGGAAAGTGGATCAGCAAAGAGGATGGCAATATGCGCATAATAATGTTATGACGATGATTCATCCAGGATCTATTTTATTACTTCATGCAATATCAAAAGATAATGCAGAAGCACTTGCAAAAATCATTGATGATTTGCGCGAGAAAGGGTATCATTTTAAAAGTCTAGATGACTTAGTAAAAGGCAATCAACCGTAAGCATGTATGCTTACGGTTTTCTCATGCTATAATGATGTGTAAAAAGGATGGGGAAACGTATGTGGAGCGAGCATGTTACGTTAGAGTATCCGTATCATTTTGAAGAAGTATTAAAACGTTTATCTTTTGATCCTCTTAACGTCATTCAATTAGATGAGAAAGTTATTTATATCCCGCTTTGTATCGACGAGGAACAGATTGTTGTTCGCTTACAAGGGATTGGTACTGTTCAAAATCCACAGTTTTGGATTTCTAGTCAGACAGGAGATCCAGAGAAAGTCATGAAACGAATGAGAGCCATTTTTCATTGGAATGAACCGTTTCAAGATATACAAAATCATTTTTTAAACACATCATTACGTCCACTATTTGAAACATATGCTTATACTCCAATTATTTTAGAATTTGATTATTTTGCTTGTCTGCTTCGCTGTATCATTCACCAACAAATAAATTTGAAATTTGCTACTGTGTTAACAGAACAATTTGTGAAACGGTATGGAACAGAGAAGAACGGTGTATTCTTTTTCCCCACTCCGGAAATAGTAGCAAATATTTCAATAGAAGAATTGAGAGAGCAGAAGTTTAGTCAGCGAAAGGCTGAATATATAGTAGGATTAGGTCGAAGTATTGTCAGTGGTACATTAAATTTAGCGAGTATAGAAAATGGGACGGAAGAAGACATTTCAGCACAATTGTTGCCAATTAGGGGAATTGGTGCATGGACAGTGCAAAACTTTTTAATGTTTGGGCTTGGACGGAAAAATATGTTCCCGAAAGCGGACATTGGGATTCAGCGTGCAGTGCAAGGTATATTTCAATTAGATGATAAACCTGATGATGCATTTTTAGAAAAATTGAAACAAGAGTGTGAACCATACTGCAGTTATGCAGCGTTATATTTATGGAAAAGTATAGAGTAGAGGTGTAATAATGATACAAAAGCAACATGAGAGTAAGTTGGAAGTTGGTCAAACGTTTCCTGTGACAATTAAACGTCTTGGGATTAACGGAGAAGGCGTTGGTTATTTTAAGAGACAAGTTGTTTTCATTCCAGGGGCATTACCAGGAGAAGAAGTTGTTGCAGAAACAACGAAAATTCAGCGTGGCTTCGCTGAAGCGAAAGTGAAAAAAGTTCGTAAAGCTTCACCGCATCGTGTGAAAGCACCGTGTCCAGTATATGAGGAGTGTGGCGGTTGTCAGCTGCAACATTTAGATTATAAAGAACAATTGAATCAAAAGCGTGATATCGTTGTACAAGCATTTGAGAAGTACATGAAAAATAGTATGGAAGAGAAAATTCGTCCAACGCTTGGTATGGAAAATCCATGGCATTATCGTAATAAGAGTCAATTACAAGTGGGGCGTAAAGACGAAAAGGTTATTACAGGGCTATATAAACAAAACTCACATCAGTTAATTGATATCGCTCACTGTATGATTCAACATAAAGCAACGAATGAAGCGACAAAAGTTGTAAGACGTATTTTAGAAAAATTAAATGTTTCTATTTACAATGAGAAAAAACAAAAAGGTTTAGTACGCACAATTGTAACACGTACTGCAGTTCAAACAGGTGAAGTACAAGTTACACTTATTACAACAAAAGAAGAATTACCAAATAAAGAACAATTTATTGCAGAAGTACAAAAACAGATGCCAGCGGTTAAATCAATTATGCAAAATGTAAACTGGCGTAAAACATCTGTTATTTTTGGCGACAAAACATTTAAATTAGCTGGAAAAGAAGTAATTCAAGAAACACTTGGTGATTTATCATTTGAATTATCAGCACGTGCGTTCTTCCAGTTGAATCCAGAGCAAACCGTTGTTTTATATAATGAAGCAAAAAAAGCCGCTGCGTTAACAGGCGATGAGAAAATTGTAGATGCGTATTGTGGCGTTGGTACAATCGGTCTTTGGCTTGCAAATGATGCAGCGGAAGTACGTGGTATGGATGTAATTCCAGAAGCGATTGCAGATGCAAGAAAAAATGCGAAGCGTCACGGATTTACAAATACGAAATATGAAGCAGGTAAAGCTGAACAATGGTTACCGAAATGGGTAAAAGAAGGATGGCGTCCAGATGTAATTGTTGTCGATCCACCACGTACAGGTTGCGATGATAAATTACTGGAAACAATTTTAAAGGTGAAGCCGAAACAAGTTGTGTATGTGTCTTGTAATCCTTCTTCATTAGCACGTGATGTACAAGCATTAATGAAGAGCTATGAAGTGGAGTATGTGCAACCAGTTGATATGTTCCCGCATACTGCGCATGTAGAAAATGTAGTGAAGCTTGTTAGAAAGTAAAGTTTATTAATATTCCCTCATGGTATGAGGGAATATTTTCTATGAAGGAGAATATTATGCATAATTATAAATTAACGATTCAGTACGATGGTGCACGTTTTAAAGGATGGCAACGTCTTGGTAATAACGATAATACAATTCAAGGAAAAATCGAAAGTGTCATATCTGAAATGATCGGAAAAGAAATTGAAATTATCGGTTGTAGTAGAACAGACGCTGGTGTACATGCTTTGAATCAAGTTGCTAACTTTCAAAGTGATGAGAAGTTAGTGGAACATAAAGTGAAAAAATATTTAAATCAATATTTACCTAATGATATTAGCATTACGAATGTGGAAGAAGTACATGATCGTTTCCATGCTCGTTACAATTCTAAAGCAAAAACATATCTGTATAAAATTTGGAATGAAGAGCATACAAATCCATTTATGCGTAAATACAGCATGCATGTGAATAAAAAATTAAATGTGAAAAGCATGAAAGCAGCTGCAAAACATTTAGTTGGTTCACATGACTTTACTGCTTTTTCAAATGCGAAATCAAAGAAAAAATCTATGGTTCGAGAAGTATATACACTTGATGTGATGGAAGAGGCAGGGTTTGTACAAATTAGAGTAAGTGGTAACGGCTTCCTTCATAATATGGTAAGAAAAATTGTTGGGGCATTAATTGAAGTTGGATTAGGACAATTAGATGCTGAAGCAATTCCAAACATTTTAGAAGAAAAGCAGCGCAATCAAATTAATTGTCTTGCTGAGGCAAGTGGGTTGTATTTAGAGAATGTTGAGTTTTAATGGCAAATAAAAAAATCGGGCTAAGTAGCTCGATTTTTTTAGTATTACGAAGATTTTTCATTTTTTATACGTAGCTTTAAATTCCAAAAAGCAGCAAGCATAATAGCTGCAAAGGAGCCAAAAATTGTTCCTAATAGCTTTGCATAAGGAGAGCTGCTTACATCGGCATTAATGAATAACATCATACAGAGCATGGCAGGGAAAAAGTATAAGTATTGTAATAACTTTAATTTTTTATCATTACTCATATATATAGCCCCTTTCTAGCATGTTATATGTTTATTGTAACATATTTTACCAAGTTGTTTTTGCACTTGGAGACATGTTCATTTCATATGTGTAAATGCAGTTTTTTAATTCGATATTGTAAGTTTTGCCTACTTAATCCTAAAAATTTTGCAGCTTGTGAAATGTTGCCATGATTCTCTTTAAGAATTTGATTAATGTAGTTCTTTTCCATTTTTTCTATTGTGTGTTTTAAAGTTTTAGGTGCATCAGTATTGTGATTAGTTAGTGCATGCTGCATATTGAATTCTGTTTTTATTCGTTCACGAAAGCGAGTAGGCATATGAAACGCTGTAATGATGGTTTCATCTTCTATCAAGTTCATGGAACCTTCAATTATATGTTCCAACTCCCGTACGTTTCCAGGCCAATCGTATGCATAGAAAAATTCTCTTACATTTACATCTACATCGGTTACGTTGAGCCCAAATTGAGTATTATATTTTTCAATAAAGTGCTGAACAAGAGCTAGAATATCTTCTTTTCTTTCACGTAAAGGCGGAAGACATAAAGTAACGACGCTTAATCGGTAATATAAGTCTTCTCTTAATCGATTATGTGCGATGGCTTCGAAAGGATCTTCATTGATAGTTGCTATAATACGAACATCAATTTCTTTTTCATGTGTGCCTCCGATTCTTCGTATTGTTTTTTCTTGTATAGCTCGTAGTAACTTCGCTTGAAGTGCTGGACTTAATGAGTTGATTTCATCTAATAACAAAGTTCCTCCGTTCGCTTCTTCAAATAAACCAGCTTTATCGATAGCTCCTGTAAATGCACCTCGGTTTGTACCGAATAATAAGCTTTCCATGAGTGTATCAGGTATAGCGGCACAGTTTTGTGAAATAAAGGGTTTTGTTGAACGCTGACTTTCATTATGGATGCTTTGTGCAAATAGTTCTTTCCCAGTGCCTGTTTCCCCTACGAGAAGTATGGAGGAAGATGTACGAATTACTCTTTTTCCTTCAGTAATGATTGATTGAATAGCTTCAGAATCACCAATTATGTGATCAAAGGTAAATTTAGTACTTTGTTTTCGAGAAGGGCCCATTCTTATTGTTTGCTTTAAGTTACTAATTTCTTTTGATATTTCAATAGCGCCTTTAATTTTTCCATTTTCTATTATAGGAAAAGTATCGTTAATCGTTGTAATTTCTTGTCCTTTATTGTTAAAATACGTTTGTTTTATATTTTTCTTTGTTTTTCCAAATTTTAATGCCTCTATAAGAGTACTATTTTTATTTTCTTCAAATGCAAATACCTCTAAAGGACTTTTATATAGCACATCTAAGCGATCCATTGATTCAATTTCCATCATTTTGCGGTTATAGACAATCGTTTTACTTTCCTCATTAATAATATGAATCCCGATATCGAGTTCATTGAGTAAAGTTTCATATAGCATATTCATTTCAATAATTTGTTTGAAATTAATTTCTTCTGTATGCATGTAACATCTTCTCCTCATTTCACCCTATGAAGACCGACTTTTTATAATTTTATTAAAATTCTTATAAAATCGCAAAAAATTTTTGCTATTTTTCGTTTAAAACTTTTTAAATGATCGAAAAATTTTGCGGTTGTGCACATTTTTTTGTATGAAACTCTCATTTAATACATGAATTAGAGACTTGGTACGTATTTTGCATAAATAATATTTGAAATCTCTAGAGGGGAGAATATGAATTTTTACAGGATATACAACGTTTCGGTGTCAATTAATAAGAGGGAGGGATTTATAAAGTGAAGACAGTTATAGAAGGTGTGTATAGTCCTTGTTATGGAAAAGTAGAGAAGTTATTTGTTACGGAAAGTTCTTACGTATACGAGTGGGAGAAATTAGCGTTAATTGAAACGATAGATAAACAGAAAGTAGAAATTAAGATAGGAATCAGTGGTTATATTGAATCATTAGAAGTAGTAGAAGGACAAGCTATTGCTGATCAAAAGTTATTAATAACAGTAAGGGATGACCTTTTAGTAACAGGCAGTGATTAATGTAAGTGATGTGTATTTTTGCTCTTTTAAATCATTATTTTTACGGTGAAGAATTTTAAAAACGCTTACATTAAATGGATTGGCAAAGTGAAAAGGGGGGATTTATATGATGGATCAAAACCAAGGATTAAAAAGAGAATTGAAAAGCAGGCACATATTTATGATTGCACTCGGTGGAGTTATTGGTACAGGACTTTTTTTAGGGTCAGGTTATACGATTCATGAGGCTGGACCTGGAGGAGCAATTGTAGCGTATCTTGTCGGTGGATTTGTAATGTATTTAACGATGCTCTGTCTTGGAGAATTAGCTGTTGCGATGCCTGACGCAGGGTCTTATCAAACGTATGCGACAAAGCATATTTCTCCTGCAGCAGGTTATGTAGTGGGATGGATGTCGTGGTTAAACTGGTCTGCTACGATAGGTATTGAATTAATTGCAGTTAGTATTTTGATGAAACGTTGGTTTCCTGATGTACCGTCATGGATTTGGTGTGTAGTGTTCGCGGTACTGCTCTTTGCTATTAATGCGTTATCTTCAAGAAGTTTTGCGGAAGTGGAATTTTGGTTTGCAAGTATTAAAGTAATTACAATTATTGCATTTATTATTTTAGGCGGGGCGGCAATGTTTGGTTTTCTAGATATGAAAGGAAATGAACCAGCACCGATGTTCTCTAGCTTTACTGATTACGGGGGACTGTTTCCGAATGGATTATCAGCCATTTTAATTACGATGATTGCAGTTAATTTTTCTTTCCAAGGAACAGAACTAGTTGGTATTGCAGCAGGTGAGAGTGAAAATCCAGAGAAAACGATCCCGAAGGCAATTAACAATACAGTTTGGCGTATACTTGTTTTCTTTGTACTATCTATTTTTATTCTTGCTGGACTATTCCCTTGGCAGCAAGCAGGAGTAATAGAAAGTCCATTCGTAGTTGTATTTGATAAAATTGGTATTCCTTATGCAGCAGATATTATAAATTTCGTTATTATTACAGCAGTACTATCCGTTGCGAATTCAGGATTATATGCAACTTCGCGTATGCTATGGTCTATGTCTAATCAAGGAATGATTAGTCCGATTTTTGGTAAGTTATCTAAAAACGGTGTTCCTATTTATGCATTGATTGTAAGCACAATTGTAGGTTGTCTCTCATTATTATCAGGTATTTATGCGGAAGATACAGTTTATTTATGGCTGCTTTCTATCGCTGGATTTGGAGCGATACTAGTTTGGGCATCTATTGCTCTATCTAACTTATTAGCTAGAAGGTCATACATAAAGCAGGGCGGGGATGTCAAAGACCTGAAATTTAAAACACCGCTGTATCCATTCGTACCACTGCTTGCGCTATTATTAAATGTAACAGTAATCGTTGGCATGGCCTTTATTCCAGAACAAAGAATGGCATTGTATTGTGGTATTCCATTTATGATTGTTTGTTTACTGTTTTATCGTGCTACAAGAAATAAGGGAAGTAATGTAGAGCATATTGAAAAGACAAATACAACGGAAGTAGAGAGTTTATAATAGTGATTAATTAGGAGACTGTAAAATTGTAAACAGTCTCTTTTTTTGTGAAAATAAAGCTGGAAACATACTATGTATGCAAAGGGGAATTAGCGATGAATCGAGAAATTTCGCAGTTGTTAAAACAAATAGATTCAAGGAAAGAGGAATTGTTAGAACTTACAAAAACATTAATTCGTTTTGAAACACCAGCACCGCCAGCGAGAAATACAAATGAAGCGCAAGAATTTGTTGCAGAGTTTTTAAGAAAACGAAATTTTAGTATTAATAAATGGGATGTATATCCGAATGATTCGAACGTTGTTGGGGTAAAAAAAGGAATAAAAAGTGACTCATATAAAAGTCTTATTATTAATGGTCATATGGATGTAGCTGAAGTGTCAGCAGATGAGGCGTGGGAAACTGATCCATTTGATCCATTTATAAAAGATGGCTGGTTAGTTGGACGTGGCGCAGCAGATATGAAAGGTGGGCTGGCTGGAGCGCTATTTGCCATTCAACTTTTACAAGAAGCTGGTATTGAATTACCTGGAGATTTAATCTTTCAATCAGTAATAGGGGAAGAAGTTGGAGAGGCAGGAACACTTCAATGCTGCAGGCGAGGTTACGATGCTGATTTTGCAGTCGTAGTGGATACGAGTGATTTACATATGCAAGGGCAAGGTGGTGTCATTACTGGATGGATTACAGTGAAAAGTCCGCAAACGTTTCATGATGCAACGCGCAGACAAATGATCCATGCTGGAGGACGTTTATTTGGAGCGAGTGCGATTGAAAAAATGATGAAAATTGTGCAGAGCTTACAAGAATTAGAGCGTCACTGGGCAGTCATGAAAACATATGAAGGCTATCCATCTGGAACAACAACAATTAATCCAGCTGTTATTGAGGGGGGAAGGCATGCGGCGTTTATTGCGGATGAGTGCCAGTTATGGATAACAGTGCACTTCTATCCGAACGAAACACATGAACAAATAATAAAAGAAATTGAAGAATATATTGGAAAGGTAGCAGCTGCCGATCCATGGTTAAGTGAAAATCCGCCACAATTTAAGTGGGGCGGAGAATCAATGATTGTAGATCGTGGTGAAATTTTCCCTTCATTAGAAGTAGATAGGGAACATGCAGCTGTAAAAAAACTTAGCTCAGTACACGAGTCTATTTTATCAAAAAATGCAATTTTAGATATGTCTGCAACGGTAACTGATGGCGGTTGGTTTAGTGAGTTTCATATTCCAGCGATTATATATGGACCAGGTACATTAGAAGAAGCACATTCTGTAAATGAGAAAGTTGAAATTGAACAGTTAATTGAATTTACAAAAGTAATAACAGCATTTATATATGAATGGTGCCACACGAAAAAATAGATTTGTATAGTAAAATCGTACGAGTATGTATACTTGTACGATTTTTTAGTGAACTATTTCAGAGGTGAAAATAAACAACTGAAATAGTTCTTTATTTTGCTATGTCTTTCGTTTTATTTCAAGTAATTTCTCTTTTGCTAATTCAACGGCGATCGCATCATCTAAATAGCCAATTGGAAAGAGATAGTCGGGAATAATATCTGTCGATAAAATGAAATACAGTAATGCGCTCCCAAGAACTGCACGTTCTTCTTTTGAAATGGTTTCATTGCAAAATTGTTGATACATATCTGTTAATTGTTCAATAAAAGGACCAGCACTATCAATTTGCTCTAATTTGCTTGCGAAACTGTCATGAATACGTTTTTCGCCTTCTGTTGTCTGGGCATAGCGTTCGTAATTTTCGAGTTCTTGTTTTACGCGAGTTGTAGTGTAATCGAAATCGAATAAGTTAGAGGATTGCAGCGTTTGCTGAATGGTATCAAGAGATGTGTACATATCTGTTTTTTCTTTATTTATGTGAGGAGAATCAGGGTACATTTCATCAAATAACAATTGGGGTGGAACTTGAAGACATTCTGCAAATTTTTGTAGATGTTTTTGTTTTGGCGGTTGTTTTCCATTAATAATTCTTGAGACTGTTGCAGGATCAATATTTGTAAGTATTCCTAGTTGGCGCATAGATAAGGCGCGTTCTTTTAAAAGTTTTTTTATTAATTTGCCAAGCCGATCATTCGGGTTTTCATTAGCCATAGTGTAGGCACTCCTTTTTTAGTATTGAAAAAATATTGAGCATTTATTACAAGTATATGAAACAGACAGGCACAGTTGCTCAACATTTTCATAATATGCATTGAAAAGTGAGAAAAAGGGGTGACTATTTATGAGTACAGTAGGCTTATTTTCAATTTTTTTAATCGGGATCGCTTCTAATTTAGATAATGCAGGTGTTGGAATTGCATATGGCATTCGTAAAATTCGTATTTCGTGGTTTAACAATTTTATCATCGCATTCTTTGGATTTTTATTTACTTTACTAGCTGGATTTTTTGGAAACTGGATTGCGTTATTTATTTCAGAGTTTACAGCAAATCTGATTGGAGCAATCGTTTTAGGGATAATCGGTGTGTTTATTTTGTGCCAGCCTTTCTTGGGTCAAAAAAATACTGCAGGTTCTAAAGATGATAATGTACTTATGGGCATTTTACGTAATCCGGAAAAAGCAGATTTTGATGGTTCTAAAACAATTAGTTTCTCAGAAGCAATTGTTTTAGGAGTTGCGTTGTCTATTAATAATATTGCAGGTGGATTTGATGCAGGGGTAACAAATTTAAATCTTTGGCTTACAGCGACTATTTCTGGGGTGTTTAGTTTTATTTGTATTAGTGGTTTTGCGTATGTAGGAAAACGATTTTTAGCAGAATACTTAGGGAAATGGGCGACAGTTATCGCAGGACTATTATTAATTCTTATTGGGATCGATCAGTTGTTGTAAGGAGAGTAGAAAACAAGGTTCGAGTATTTCCTTGGAAATACAGCAAGAGATTGCATATATCGACGTACTTTTCTCCATACTAATACGGATTTCTTTTAAGAAAGGGGGATTTGTATGGGACGCGGGAAAGCATTTGATCATAAGAAAAAAGGGCATGATCATCAACCACCTAAAGGTGCGTTCATTCATAAAGATGTAAATGAACATACTTTGGAAGAGGAAGAGCTACCAGTAAATATTGAGGCGTATAAAAATAGTTTGAAAAAACATTAAAAGCACCTACATAGGTGCTTTTTTACCGTATATCTTCAATTAATTGTTCGGATTCTTCATGCATACTGTATTCACTTAATACTTGAATGCAAAGCCACTTTAATTCCTCAATCGTATGCTCAAGTTCTTCAGGAAGCACATGATAAATGTCTTCAAGTCCCATCCCGAAATGAATAAGTTCAAGTACTTGATCATCGATGTTCCGATCCATTAATAATTCAAGTACTTCTAAATTGAATATGTATCGGTGAGCTTCGTCGAGTGAAACAACTTTTAACTTCAAGCTTTCTACAATACTCAATATAAAAAGAAGGATTGTTTTTTCAAGAACAGGTTGTTTTCCCATTTGAAATATTAGTTTCATCTTTCACACCTCCACATATAGCGCTAGGTTGTACTATATTATTCAGGAGGGGGGAACAAATATGCATGATATAGAGAAACTTTCAGCACTGTTTTTGTAAGAGGATTGATAACTGACAAAAGTGAGGTTTTGGCGAAATAAAAAATCCTGCTAGTATAGCAGGATAACTCGCGATTAAAAAATGCTCCAACCTTCTTGAGCAGAAAGAAGTTCAAGAATTTTAAAACCGGCAATACTATTTCCGTTTGCATCTAAAGCTGGTCCGAAAATACCGATTCCCATGTCTCCTTTTACGCAGCCAAAAATACCACCGGCTACACCACTTTTTGCAGGAATACCAACACGAATTGCAAATTCACCAGATTCGTTATACATACCACATGTGACCATAAATGTTTTGCAAATTTTTGTAATATGCTTAGGGATAATTTGTTTTTTCTTATATGGATCATATCCATCCATTGCAAAAATTAAGCCGATACGTGCTAAATCGATGCAGTTTACTTCAACTGCGCATTGACGAGTATATAAATCCATAAGTTCTTCAATATCACAATCGATAATTCCGTTTTGTTTCATATAATAACAAAGTGAACGGTTTAGGTAAGCTGTCTCTAGTTCTGAATCGGCAACTTTAGAGGAATAATTAATAGTAGGATTATCTGTTATTTCACGTACAAAATGAAGAATACGTTCCATTTTTTCCTCGTTATCTTTTCCTGCTAGCATGCTTGTAATAGCTAAAGCCCCTGCATTTATCATTGGATTAAGGGGTTTGGATGGACTTGTCGTTTCTAACTTAATAATAGAATTAAATGGGTCACCCGTTGGTTCCATTCCAACTTTAGAAAATACATATTCTTCACCACGGTCTAAAAGGGCAAGGGCAAGTGTAATTACTTTGGAAATACTTTGAAGAGTAAATAGTGTTTGTGAGTTGCCTGCATGGATATATTCTGTTTCTTTATGGAAAATGGCAATCCCTAAATCGTCTGGATTTGCATTTCCTAGTTCGGGGATATAAGTAGCAAGTTTTCCTTTTTTCGTATATGGTTTTACTTGTTCTAACAACTGTTGTAAGTTGTTTGTTTCAATGCACTGCATAGTACCAACGCTCCTATTTTGAATTAACTAAGTTTACTTTTCCCGATATGCTCGGAAATAAATAATAACATGAAAAAGTGGAATGATAAAACGAAAGTTCAATGTGCTATAATAGGTCTTTCGTTTCGAGTATTCTGTATTTTAAAAAGGAGAATTTTCCTTTTATATAACAGTTTGGAAATAGGAGATTTATCCATAAAAAGTTCAGAAATAAAAACTACACATCTATACAACTATATGTTATTATGGTTATGTAATAGAAAGCGTTTTCTAAAGCGTACTTATAATGATAACGATTTCATAAATTTGATTAGGGGGAATTAAAATGTTGCAGTTTTTACAACGTATTGGTAAAGCTTTAATGCTTCCGATCGCAGTACTACCAGCAGCAGGATTATTGCTTCGTTTAGGGCAACCAGATGTATTTGATATTCCTGTTATGGCACAGGCCGGCGCAGCAGTTTTTGATAACTTAGCACTTATTTTTGCAATTGGTATTGCAATCGGTCTTTCAGTGGATGGTAGTGGTGCAGCAGGTCTTGCAGGTGCAATTGGTTATCTTGTTATGAAAAATAGTATTGATGCACTTAGCAAAGGGTATTCAACTGCTGAATTACAAGATAAATTAGGTAAAGTCCAAGATTTAATAGGTAATAGCGCAAATGTAGATCCATCTAAGCTTGCGGATACAATGACACAAGTATCTAAGGCTGCTGAATTATCGACTAAAGTAGATATGAAAGTCTTAGGTGGTATTATTGTTGGTGTTATAGCAGGACTTCTTTATAATAAATTCCATAAGATTAAACTTCCAGAATGGTTAGGTTTCTTTGCTGGAAAACGTTTCGTTCCAATTGTTACATCAGTCGTGATGCTGATATTAGGAATTCTATTTGCACAAATTTGGCCAACAATTCAAAATGGTATTGATGCATTAGCTCATGGAATTGTTAATTTAGGTGCAATTGGTTCAGGATTATTTGGTTTATTAAACCGTTTATTAATCCCAATTGGTTTACACCACGTAATGAACACATACTTCTGGTTTGTATTTGGGGACTTTACAAATGCAGCAGGTAATGTTGTTAATGGTGATATTGCTCGTTTCCTTGCAGGTGACAAAACAGCAGGTATGTTTATGACTGGTTTCTTCCCAGTTATGATGTTCGGTTTACCAGCAGCATGTTTCGCAATGATTGCAGCTGCTAAACCAGAAAAGCGTAAAGCAGTTACTGGTATGTTAGCTGGTCTAGCATTAACTTCATTCTTAACTGGTATTACAGAGCCTATTGAATTCTCATTCATGTTCTTATCACCAGTATTATATGGTATTCATGCTGTACTAACAGGTCTTTCTTTATTCATTACAACATCGCTTGGCATTCATGATGGTTTCTCATTTAGTGCCGGTGCAATCGATTACGCTTTAAACTTCGGTATTGCAACAAAACCAGTCTTACTAGCAGGTATCGGTTTAATTTACGCAGCAATTTATTTCATAGTATTCTACTTCTTAATTAAGAAGTTCGATTTAAAAACTCCTGGTCGTGAAGATGACGATGAGTTAGTTGAAGATGGTGAGGCACCAGTTGCAGGTTCAATTGGTGAAACTTACGTAGCAGCTTTAGGCGGAAAAGAAAACTTAACAGTTATTGATAACTGTGCAACACGTCTACGCTTACAAGTAAAAGATGCTGGTCAAGTAAATGAAGCAGCATTAAAACGTGCTGGTGCAAAAGGTGTTATGAAATTAAGTAATACAAGTGTCCAAGTTATCGTAGGTACAAATGTTGAATCTGTTGCCGATGATATGAAAAAACACGTATAAATAATGAGATAAGAGGATGTCCAAAAAGATTGATAACATCAATTTTTTAGAGGATATCCTCTTTTTTTGTTAATAATTTAACGGGAATCTTACTTTTGTAAATTTTCTTTTTCTTTTTTGTACATATAGGTTGGTAATATGTGCAGTGCGTGATAAAGTAGGGATGATATAGAGTGGATTATCCATAATCTACTAAAACGAATCTTTAGTAAAGGAATTAAATTATTGGTGAGTAAGGGGAAAAAAGCAATTATGGATCAGGAAAAAAATAATGCGAATGGGAAAGTACGTCGGCCGATTGTATACATAAACAGAACAATCATTCTCGTCTTACTATTATCACTTGTATATTTCATGTATACAAAAATTGTTGCGCATAATAAGAAAGAAGAAACTTTAAAAGCGGCAGCAGAAATGAAGAAACAAGAAGAGCTAAAAAAGAAAGAAGAAAAAAAGAAACAAGAAGTACAGAAGCAAAAACAAAAAGAGCAGGAAGAACAAGTGAAGCAAGCGCAAGCTGTGGAGAAGCTTCCCGAGGGACCACCTCAAGAAATTAATGAAAACGCTCAATTGGACCAGTATTTACAAAACGCAGGATTTAGCGGGACAGCTGTTATTGTGAAGAACGGAAAAGTTCTTTTGAATAAAGGGTACGGTATGGCAAATAAAGAACAGAAAGTACCGAATAATTCAGAGACGACTTTTTATATTGGTTCTATTTCAAAGGCATTTGTAGCAACTGCTATTATGCAGTTGAAAGATCAAAATAAATTACAAGTAGAAGATACTGTTGCAAAGTATATTCCAAATTTTCCTCAAGGTAATAGTATTCAGCTAAAACATCTATTAACACATACATCAGGGATTCCCGAATATGAGCAGGGAAAAGAAGATATTTCTCATGAAGAACTGATAAAGCGGATAGGAAATCAAAAGCGTATTGGTGGTCCAGGAGAGAAGTGGAAGTATTCTGATTCGAACTACTCTATACTTGCATACATTGCCGAGAAGGTAAGTGGACAGTCGCTCGAAGAATATATTAAACAACATATTTTTGCTATTGCGGGTATGAAACATTCTGGTTTTGGTACAGCGTTAGAACAAACAAGATTCCCATCAACGGGTTATAAAATAGTAAATAATAATATGACAACACCTAATATTCCGAGCATGTCACAACTATATGGTTGTGGTGATATATACACAAGTGCGCATGATTTATATTTATTTAACGAAGCACTATTCTCTGGTAAATTAATTTCAAAAGAGAGTTACGATCAAATGTTTACGGGTGGAAAAAAGGATTACGGGTTTGGATGGTACGTAGACCCAGGAAGCTATTCGAATCACGGTGTAATGCCAGGATGGAATTGCTTAAACGGATTTAGTAAAAATGGTAGTGTATATGTTGTTTTATTATCTAACATTCAAAATAACATTAAATCATTTGGTAAAGTGAATAACGATATTTATTCGATATTGCGGAATATTGAAGTGTAAGAAACTATCCTTTTGGATAGTTTTTTTTATGCCTTGAACTAAATATTTCTTTTAGAAAATGTATGTCTTACCTATCACAAAAATATCTATTTTGTATACATTAAGATGTATGGATGTGAAATTTTATAATCTAAAAATAATAGGAGGAGAAGTGTATGTGTCTGTTCAGAAAATATTGGCATAAATTATCGAGATTGTTTAATAGGCAATTAGATTATTTTTTAGATAATAAGTTATTACCTGCTGTGGAAAGACTTTTATTTTCACAAAACTTCGCGAGATTTATTCAAAGAAACTCTAAGCAAGCTACTGAAGAAGTTATTGAATCAAGTAGATTTCAATCTATTATTTGTAACATTTTAAAAGAATGTACTACATCACCTTTTAAAGAAATTGCAGAGCAGTATTTAGGTAAAAACGTAGAAATTACTGTGACAGTGGGACAGTTAACAGGTGTTATTGTAGCAGTTGGTGATGACTTCTTAACATTGCAAGAAGGAATAGGAACAGAAGTTTTATTACCATTTACAAGTATTATATCAATTAAAGAAGCGTAAGAAAGGAGCGTTATATATGTTATTTACTGATGAATTACGTAACCATGTTGGGGAACTAGTACAAGTTGTGACAGCTGTAGAAATCATTGCAGGCGTTCTTTTATCTGTGACGGATGGGGCAGTAATTGTTCGTACTTCTCCTTCTTATGGACCACCAGAAGATGTAATTGTGCGTATTCCTATTATTGCTTATGTTCGCTTGGAAGGGTAAGAGTGATACAAGTATGAGAGTGTCAGTTGTTATTCCAGTGCATAATGAAGCAAGTACTTTATCAAAAGTTTTAGGAGAAGTAAGAAAGCTCGAACCATATGAAATTATCATAGTAGATAATGGATCGACAGATGGTACGAAAGAAATAGCGCTACAGCATAATTGTCGTGTGATTTATTATAGATATTCCCTTGGTAATGATGTGGGACGGGCAATTGGTGCTAGAGAAGCAAAAGGTGAAATTGTTTTATTTTTAGATGGTGATATCGTCATGAAAAGTGAAGAATTATACAATTTTATTAAAGGAATACAGCAAGGACATGAGATTGTTTTAAATAATTTAACATGGTCCGTTTATTTGAAGATGAGACCGCATTATACGACGGTTGGAAAATATATGTTAAATCGTTATTTGAACAAGAAGGAGTTTGTTGTAGGATCTTTAATTGCAATACCACATGCGATAAGTCGTAAAGTGATTGAAAAACTGGGGTGGTGGAATTTAGCAGATCCAGCATTATTTCAAGCGATGGCGATGTCTAGAGGAGTAGATATTTCTGATATGGCTTCAGTTGATGTCATTTACACAAATAAAGTTCGTCCTGTCCATACGGGCACATCACCTGGCTCTCCTTATCCGAAAGCGACTAGTCGTATTATGGGTGATCATTTGCGTGCTTTACAATACGTAATCGAAACATACGGTAATCGCGGTGGTTTTTCAGAGGACAATAGAGATAGAGCGTTTGTAGGAAAGTATAAACCAGTTTTATTACAAAAGAAAAAAGCGAAATATAGTGCCATTATCCCGGTATCAGAAGAAAAAATAACTATAAGGTCTGTTATACAAGAAGTGAAAGAAGCAGGTGTAGATGAAATTATAGTTGTCGCGAATGGAGCAGATGTTGAGACTGTTAAACAGGCAAAGCTAGAGAATGTTATTGTAGTTGAATTTACGAAGGCGCTTGGACATAATGTAGCAAGAGCAATAGGGGCCATGCATGCTACGGCAGATATTTGTTTATTCGTTGATGGTGATTTTGTTATTCCAGCAAAAAAACTCACTCCATTTTTACATGCTGTTGAAGATGGAAATGACGTGGTGTTAAATGATTTACAATGCTTATTAGATATGTTTCATCCAGCAGATCCAATTAGTATGGGAAAATACTTTTTGAATTTGGTAGCGAAAAGACCAGATTTATGGAATAACTCACTAACTGCTGTACCACATGCCATGCATAAGAAGGTAATAGAGAGAATAGGATATGACTCCCTTATCATTCCGCCATTAGCACAAGTGAAAGCTATTTTAGAAGGATTCTCTATTACAACAGTAGAGTTAGTAGATGTTATAAAAACAAATCGAGTACGTCCAGAGCAACACGAATTTGTAAATGGGCGTATTTCAGCGTTTGATCGTATTTTCGGTGATCAACTTGAGGCGGTTACGTATTTATTACAACGTACGGACGAACGTGGTGGCTTTACTGATGGAGATAGAGATAGAGATATCATTCAACAATTGAGAAGGGAAGAAGAGAATACAAATGAATAGTAGTAAAGTAGCTATTATTGGGTTAGGGTATGTTGGCCTTCCTTTAGCGGTACATTTTGCAGAAAGAGGGCATACAGTACTTGGATTAGATAAAGATATTAGAAAAATAGACTCAATTATAAAAGGAGAAAGTTATATTCCAGATGTTTCTTCTAAAGAGTTACAAAGTTTATTGACGAAAAAAAAATTAACAGTAAACACACCGGATCAAGGCATTGCTGATTTTCAAAATAGTGATTATGTTATTGTCACCGTCCCGACTCCAATTAATGAACAAAGAGAACCAGACTTAAGTGCCCTCATTTCAGCTTCGCATTATATACAACAAAACCTTCAAAAAGGACAAACCTTCATTTTTGAAAGCTCCACATATCCAGGCACACTTGAAGAAGTCATCCTACCTATTATTTCTCAAAATAGTAACAAGGTAGGGGAAGATTTCTATATCGGATATTCCCCTGAGAGAATTGATCCAGCAAATAGTCAATATTCAGTTCAAGCTATTCCAAAAGTTATTAGTGGACAAACAGAAAAGTGTAGACAAAAGGTACAGGATTTATATAGTACCATTTTTGACGAAGTTGTACCTGTTAGCTCTCCGAAAGTAGCAGAGATGTGCAAGCTATTTGAAAATATTCAGCGCTTAGTTAACATTTCTTTAGTAAATGAACTAAACACACTATGTGAAAGTTTAGGAATTGATTTTTATGAGGCGCTTGAAGCCGCATCTACAAAACCGTTTGGATTTACCCCATATTGGCCAGGACCAGGAATAGGAGGACATTGCATTCCAGTAGACCCTTTATATTTTCAATGGAGAATAAAAAAGAATGGGGCAATTAGTCAATTAATTGAGGCAGCACATATAATTAATGAAGAAATGCCAGAGAAAATAGTCCGAAAAGTAAAAGGCATGGTGCAATCACCTGCATCAGTTTTAATTGTAGGAATTGCTTATAAGAAAGATGTAAATGATTTGAGAGAATCACCAGCGTTACCGATTATTCAATTATTAAGAAATCAAGGATACGAGATAGAATATCATGATCCTTATATTTCTTTCGCGGAAATTGGAGATAAGGTGTATCAATCTGTTTCTTTAGATGAAGAAAAAGTTAAAAAAGCGGATTGTATTTTAATTTTAACGGATCATTCTAATATTGATTGGAAGCTTTTTAAAGGAATGGACCGAGTAATAGATACACGCGGGATTGTAAAGAAGGTGAGTAAATGAGTAAGAAATGTTTAATTACAGGTGGGGCCGGATTTATCGGGTCGCATTTAGCTGAAGAGTTGATGAGAAGAGGTTATGAGGTCACTGTTGTGGATAACTTTTATAAAGGTAAAAATAAGTACCATGAAGAGTTAATGAAAAAAATCCGTGTTATTCCAATAAGTGTTTTAGATAAAAATTCTATTTATGAATTAGTAGATCAGCATGATGTCGTGTTTCATTTAGCAGCAATTTTAGGTGTGAAAACAACAATGGAAAAAAGTATAGAGCTCATAGAAACGAATTTTGATGGGACGAGAAATATTTTACAAGCAGCGTTAAAAGGAAAGAAGAAAGTAGTTTTTGCTTCTACTTCAGAAGTATATGGTAAGGCCAAGCCGCCTTTCTCTGAAGAGGGAGATCGATTATACGGGGCAACTTCTAAAATTCGTTGGAGTTATGCAGTTTGTAAAACGTTGGAAGAGACATTATGTTTAGGATACGCATTAGAAGGTTTACCGGTAACGATTGTTCGATATTTTAATATTTATGGTCCAAGAGCGAAAGATGGTCCGTATGCAGGGGTAATCCCGCGATTTATTAGTGCGGCTTTGCAAGGAGAAGACATTCTCGTATATGGAGATGGAAAGCAGACACGTTGCTTTACGTATGTAAGTGATGCGGTAGAGGCAACGATTCGGGCAATGGATGAGAAGGTAAATGGTGAGATTATTAATATAGGTTCTGAGAATGAAAAGAGCATAAAAGAAGTAGCAGAAGTAATTAAAAAATTAACGAATTCTTCTTCAAAGATTGTACAAGTGCCTTTTGAAGAAGTATATCCTTATGGTTTTGAAGAAATTCCAAATAGAAGACCAGACGTAACAAAATTAAAAGAGCTTGTTCAATTTCAAGCGAAAGTAACGTGGGAAAACGGATTGAAGGAAACAATTAAGTGGTTTCGTGAACAAAACAATGGCTAAGTCATTATCTGTTATTATTCCTGCATGTAATGAGGTCGATACGATTTCAGACGTTATTCAATCGGTAAGACCATTAAATCCAGTAGAAATTATTGTAGTAGCAAACGGTTGTAATGATGGAACAGAAGATGTTGCAGATCGTTTAGGGTGTAAAGTAATCAAACATACAGAGCTACTAGGGAACGATGTTGGACGTGCAGTCGGCGCAAAACATGCGATAGGTGATGTATTACTATTTATAGATGGTGATTTTGCTATTCAAACTTCAAAATTAAAATTATTCCTTAATCCGATTTTATACGATCAGGCAGATGTAGTTTTAAATAATTTGGATGCATTATTTTTAAAAAGGCAAAAACCTACTTCTATTACAGTATGGCGCCAAATATTAAATGCAATGTTAGAGCGTGAAGAATTAAAAATTAATTCTTTATTAGATGTACCTCATGCGCTGACGAAAGAAGTCGTTCAAAGCATCGGATATGAATGTTTTGTTAATCCTATTGTGGCTCATTTACGCCTACTTCAAAGTAAATGGAGAATTAGTCGTCATTGCGCCATTGACGTTATTGCGCCAAATAAATTTCGTCCATTCCAGCATGCTGCATATGGAACAAATCTTTCCCAATCTGAAAAAAGAATGATAGGTGATCATATAGAAGCAGTAGCGGCACGGATATTAAGCAGTGATGAGCGCGGAGGATATTATGATGGAAATAGGAAAAGGGATGGTGTCTATCATACTTTAAGTTTTGAAGAGTTTTATCAAGGATGGGGTGTCACATCTAATTTGTATAAAGGAAAGCAACTATCTGTTGTTATTCCCGTACAAGATGAAGAGAAAACAATTGGAAACGTTATAGAAGAGCTTCGCAAAATTGAACCCTTCGAAATTATCGTTGTTGTAAATGGTTCGTCAGATAAAACGAAAAAAATTGCAAAAGACAAAGGGGCAACGACAATTGTATATAAAGAAGCACTCGGAAATGATGTAGGGCGCTCACTTGGAACGTATTTTGCAAAAGGAGAAATTGTGTTATTTATAGACGGCGATTTTGTTATTCCAGCGAGTGAGCTATATCCTTTTGCAAAAGCTATAGCAGATGGAAAGGACGTCGCATTAAATGATTTAAATCATTATTTAGATTTAAGAGTACCGCTTCATCTTGTAACTGCATTTAAGTATGCACTAAATTTAGCTTGTGATAGAAAGGATTTAGGGGTAGGCTCACTTATTGCGGTACCTAATGCATTTAGCCAAAAGTGTTTGAAAGCAATTGGGTATAAATCTTTATTGTCACCTTGTGTAGCACAAGTGAAGGCTCTTCTTTCTGGATTTGAAATTGCATGTGTATATCGTGTTGAGGTTGATAAGATGAACCGTATTCGTCCCAGTGAACATTTCGCAAAAATAGGTCACCCTCCAGCTGTACTTCGAATTATAGGTGATCATATAGAGGGACTAGAGCAAATAATTGCATTAACAGACAATCGTGGCGGATTCTATGATGGCAATAGAAAAAGAGATGTTTTATAGAAGTAACAAAAAAAGTGTACAACATGTGTACACTTTTTTGTTCTGTTATAAAAACTATAACAGATTAGGAGATAAGAGTATTACAGCTCTACAATGGGTATTGTTCTTATATTACAAAATAGGACTCGTATATAAGGGTACCAAAAAAATACAATTAAGGAAAGAGTTAATTTTAAAGACTTTTAAATGAAGTTAACACTATATATATAGTAGTTTGCTCAACATTTCACAAACATGTCACAACTATTTCGTTCACTTTCGTAAAAAAGTAGTATTCTAAGTGTGTAAGCTGTTATATAAAAAATCTTAGTCCTGTACTAATCAAAAATGGAGGAGATTAGGATGACTCAAGTATTAGAAAATGTTAAAAACGCATGGGAAAACTTTAAAGGTGAAAAATGGAAAGCAGAGATTGATGTTCGCGATTTCATTTTAAATAATGTAAACGTTTTCGAAGGGGACGAATCTTTCTTAGCAGAAGCAACTGAAGCAACGAAACAACTTTGGGATCAAGTAATGGATTTAACAACAAAAGAACGTGAAAACGGTGGCGTTCTTGATATGGATACAAAAATTGTTTCTTCTATTACATCACATGACCCAGGATACTTAAATAAAGATATTGAAAAAGTAGTCGGTTTCCAAACTGATAAACCGTTTAAGCGTTCTTTACAACCATATGGTGGTATTCGTATGGCAGAACAAGCTTGTGAATCTTATGGATACGAAATGGATAAAGAACTTAGTCGTATTTTTAGAGATTGGAGAAAAACTCATAACCAAGGTGTATTTGATGCTTATACACCAGAAATGAGAGCTGCTCGTAAGTCAGGTGTTATTACTGGTCTTCCAGATGCATACGGACGTGGACGTATTATCGGTGACTATCGCCGCGTAGCGTTATATGGGGTAGATCATTTAATTGAAGCGAAAAAAGCAGATTTAAATTTAACTGGCGGTGTAATGAGCGAAGAGACAATGCGTTTACGCGAAGAATTATCTGAGCAAATGCGTGCACTTCAAGAGTTAAAACAAATGGCTGCTTCTCATGGCTTCGATATTTCTAAGCCAGCAACAAACACGCAAGAAGCATTCCAATGGTTATACTTCGCATATCTTGCAGCAATTAAAGAGCAAAACGGAGCTGCAATGAGTCTTGGACGTACTTCTACATTCTTAGATATTTACATTGAAAGAGATTTAGCAAATGGTACTTTAACAGAAGAAGAAGTACAAGAAATTGTAGATCACTTCATTATGAAATTACGTCTTGTGAAATTTGCAAGAACACCTGATTATAATGAATTATTCTCTGGTGACCCAACTTGGGTAACTGAGTCTATCGGTGGTATGGCATTAGATGGTCGTCCATTAGTAACAAAGAACTCATTCCGTTTCTTGCATACATTAGATAATTTAGGACCAGCTCCAGAACCAAACTTAACAGTTCTTTGGTCTAAACAATTACCAGAGAACTTTAAAAACTACTGTGCGAAAATGTCTATTAAAACATCAGCAATTCAATATGAAAATGATGACATTATGCGTGCTGACTACGGCGATGACTACGGAATTGCATGTTGCGTATCTGCAATGAGAATTGGTAAACAAATGCAATTCTTCGGCGCACGTGCAAACTTAGCAAAAGCATTACTATATGCGATTAACGGTGGTAAAGATGAAAAATCTAAAGCACAAGTTGGTCCTGAGTACGCACCAATTACTTCTGAAGTATTAAATTATGAAGAAGTTATGCATAAGTTTGATATGACAATGGAATGGTTGGCGGGTCTATATTTAAACACATTAAATGTTATCCATTACATGCATGATAAATATAGCTATGAACGTATTGAAATGGCACTTCATGATACAAACGTTCTTCGTACAATGGCAACAGGTATTGCTGGTCTATCTGTAGTAGCAGATTCATTAAGTGCAATTAAATACGCAAAAGTAAAACCACTTCGTGATGAAAATGGTATTGCAGTTGACTTCGAGATTGAAGGAGATTTCCCTAAATACGGTAACAATGATGATCGTGTAGATGAGATTGCTGTAAATCTTGTAAAAACATTTATGAATAAACTTCGTAAACATAAAACATACAGAAATTCTGTTCATACAATGTCAATCTTAACAATCACATCTAACGTTGTATACGGTAAGAAAACTGGTAATACTCCAGATGGCCGCCGTACTGGAGAACCATTTGCACCAGGTGCGAACCCAATGCATGGACGTGATACAAAAGGTGCATTAGCTTCATTATTATCTGTGGCTAAATTACCATATGAAGATGCACAAGATGGTATTTCTAATACATTCTCTATTATTCCGAAAGCACTTGGTAAAGAAGATGATGTACAAGTACGTAACTTAGTATCAATGCTTGATGGCTATGCAGTAAAAGAAGGCCACCACTTAAATATTAACGTATTTAACCGTGAAACATTAATGGATGCAATGGAACATCCTGAGAAATATCCACAATTAACAATTCGCGTATCTGGTTACGCTGTAAACTTTATTAAATTAACTCGTGAACAACAAATTGATGTAATTAACCGTACAATGCATGAAAGCATGTAAATGAAAAAAGTGTCCCTTCGCTCTTAATATATAGCGAAGGGAGGCTGTTTCAATAAAGGAGGAAGTAACATGGTAAAAGGAAGAATACATTCTGTAGAGTCTTGTGGTACTGTTGATGGCCCAGGGATTCGTTATGTCATATTTACACAAGGGTGTTTATTACGTTGTCAATATTGTCATAATGCTGATACGTGGGAAATCGGTAAAGGTAAAGAAATAACAGTTGAAGAAGTGATGCAGGATGTGACATGTTACCTTCCATTTATTGAAGCTTCCGGAGGAGGTATAACAGTTAGCGGTGGAGAGCCGTTATTACAGCTAGACTTTTTAATTGAGTTGTTTAAAAAGTGTAAAGAGGCTGGTATCCATACAACAATCGACTCTTCTGGTGGTTGTTATTCTGAGGAACCAGAATTCCAAAATAAGCTAGATATTTTAATGGATTATACAGATTTAGTTTTATTGGATCTGAAACATATCGATTCCAAAAAGCATCGTAAATTAACAGGGAAACCAAATGAACATATTTTACAATTTGCTCGTTATTTATCGGATAAGAATAAACCGATTTGGGTACGACACGTATTAGTTCCTGGTGTTACGGATAATGAAGAGGATCTACAAAAACTATCTAGCTTTATTCAAAGTCTGTCTAATGTTCAAAAAGTTGAAGTGTTACCATATCATAAGCTTGGTGTATATAAATGGGAGGCGCTTGGACACAAGTATCCACTCGCAAATGTAGAACCACCTACTGAGAAAAATGTAGAACATGCTAAATATATTTTACAAGCGGTCTAATCCAAATATTGGATTAGGCTTTTTGCTTTCTTTACAATAAAATCTAGAGTATATATTGATAAAAGAGTATACTGAAAATAGAATATCCATAATTTTGTACGGAATAAATGGAGAAATTTACATAATTGTAAAGGGAAATCAAAATAGTAAAAAGAATTAAGAAGTAAAAGAGTGAGTATCATGGAATAGAGAACATTTGTAAGTTATTGCGAAAGCTCTTATAGGAAAGTATAATGTAAAGATATGAGCACAGATAGGATTAAGGGGTCAATCTTATATGCTTTGCATATCCACGACAGGTACATAGCTGAAAGGGAATTATTAGAATCTGTTTATGTAATTTTTAAGGAAAATGTTTTTCCTATTGTCGTATATGCAATATGGAGAAACAAAAAGCTAGGAGTGGATTTGTTTGATAAAAAACCCCAAGGTTTTAATATTAACTGCACATTACGGTAATGGTCATGTGCAAGTAGCAAAAACATTAGAACAAACATTTCGCCAAAAAGGAATTGAAGATGTTATTGTATGCGACTTGTTTGGAGAATCACATCCATTTATAACTGACATTACAAAATATCTATATTTAAAAAGTTATACAATAGGAAAAGAATTATATCGTTTGTTTTATTACGGGGTAGAAAAAATTTATGATAAGAAAATAGCATCTTGGTATGCGAACTTTGGAAGAAAACGTTTGAAAACACTGTTACAGGTGGAGAAACCAGATATTGTAATTAATACATTTCCAATTATCGCTGTACCAGAATTGAAGAAACAAACAGGTATTTCAATTCCTGTCTATAATGTATTAACGGATTTTTGCGTGCACAAAATATGGATTCATCGAGAAGTAGATCGTTATTTTGTTGCAACGGATCATGTGAAAGAATTGATGGTTGATATCGGTGTACCTGCGGAACAAATTGTTGAAACCGGAATTCCAATTCGGAGTAGTTTTGAGTTAAAGGTAAATCCAGAAATCATATATAATAAATATCAGTTATGTAAGAATAAAAAGATTTTACTAATTGTAGCAGGTGCTCATGGGGTATTAGGAAATGTAAAAGAACTATGCCAATCATTTATGTCAGTGCCTAATTTACAAGTAGTTGTCGTTTGTGGGAAAAATGAAGCTTTAAAACAGGATTTATTAAGTTTACAGAAGCAAAATTCCGATGCATTAAAAGTGTTTGGGTATGTTGAAAATATTGATGAATTATTCCGTGTTACTTCTTGTATGATTACGAAGCCAGGCGGAATAACATTAAGTGAAGCAGCAGCGTTGCAAGTACCTGTCATTTTATATAAGCCTGTTCCAGGTCAAGAAAATGAAAATGCGATGTACTTTGAAAGAAAGGGAGCAGCAGTTGTCATTCGCGATGATAGTGAGGTTTTTGCAAAAACAGAGGCATTATTACAAGATGATGTGAAGCTTCTTCAAATGAAAGAAGCAATGAAAAGCATCTATCTTCCAGAGCCAGCTGGCCATATTGTAGATGCAATTTTGGCGGAAAATCATGCAGAACCGCGTCATATACCTATTAAATCACCTGCTCTTGCACAATCTTTTACTTAATATGAAACCCTCTTTGTATATGTAAAGAGGGTTCTTTATTATTTTTAAAGAAAATTTAGCAAGTTATCCACAAAAGGATTGCGCTTTCATTAAACAGTAAAGTCGGAATATTAACAACTATATCCACATTGTCCACAATTTTTAGAAAAATATCCACAATTAAAACAGCTGATATATGCTTTAATATAGAAAAATATTAAATGTTTTTGAAAATTACTAACAATTTCATCGGTTTTGTGGATAAAGTTGTCCACAGCAAAAAAGTCCCTTATGTATAAGGGGCTTTTTTGCTTACTTCTATCAGTCGAGAAAATTATGTAATGAAAATGAATAATTAGGGGGGAAACTTCTAATTATTCATTTTCACTTTAAATGCTTTTCGAGCGATATCCTGCTGCACGATCTGCTTTTTGAAATTCGCGTTGATAGAGAACTTCTTGTGTACTAGATAATGTGTTTTTTGTTTTATCACGTTTCTTTTTATCCATTACAAATCACCTCGTGTCTTAAAGTTACTATTTATCGTTTCCAAAGACATGAGGGGATATACGCATATGGAAAATGTTAACAATTGATTATCATTTCAGAAAATTTAGATTACGCTTCTTTTAATTGATGAGCATCTTGGAAGGTTGTATCTCGCATTGTAGCAAGTGTGTATTGATCTTTTGGAATTTCATATAAGTTATACACTTCTTCGTTTGCGTTAATTTCATCATATACGGCTTTTCTTGTTTCGTTTGCTAGATTCACATATTGCAGTTTTTCTGCAGCTTTAATAGAACGAATATTTATTTTACGAATACGCATGAAAATTGTTTCAATATCTAATTCATAGAAAAGTTCACTAAAAAATGAATCTTTTGCCAATTTGTTATAGCCTTTTCCATGATATGGTTTGCCAAGCCATGTCCCGAGAAATCCAGCTTTTTCTTGCACATCAAATAAAGTAATTGTTCCGATAGGGTTACCCCATTCATCTAAAATTGTGCGTGAAATTAATTCACCACGCTCTTCAGCTTCAATCGTTTGTTTCGTTAAGAATAAATATTCTTCATAAGAATAAGCCTTTTGACGCACAAAAGGGAAGACAGCTGGATCCACCATTAACTCGTATAGAACGTGGCTGTCGTGTAAGTCGCGTTTTTTCAACATACTAACTCCTCCTCACACGAGGGTAGCATGACGAAAAAACACCCCACCCTCGAAATTTTTATATCAATCTTTAAAAAATTTCGGGGTGGGAATCGAACCCACTAGAACCAGTTTCTAACGCTGGTGGCGCACCATTTGCCTTCCCCATTCATCAATTTGAAAATGATAATCACGACACAAATTGATTATGGTTTCATTCAGTTTATAATCGTATAATACTTTATCTAGTCAAAAAAATAAACTAGTTTTTTTTATTTTTTTTGTAAATTATTTTTCCATCAATCATAGTTAGTACAGGCTTGGCTAAATAATGGAAAGGATGATGAGTCCATAGCACGAGATCGGCGTCTTTTCCAACCTCGATGCTTCCAATTCTATCCTCTAAACGCAAATTTCGTGCTGGGAATATGGTGATTCCTTCTAGTGCTGTTTTCTCGTCTAACCCTTCTCTTACTGCAACAGCAGCGCAAACATTTAAATATTGAATGGGTGTATAAGGATGATCTGTTGTGATAGAAACTTCCACACCATTTTTTGATAATATATGGTAAGTATCCCATGTTTTATTTTTTAGTTCGATTTTAGAACGGCGTGTCAGAGTGGGACCAACTGAAACCTTCAAATTGTGTTTTGAAAGTTCTTCAACAATAAAGTGTCCTTCTGTGCAATGTTCAATGCGTAAATCGAGATTGAATTCTGTTGCAAAGCGTAGAGCAGAACTAATATCATCTGCTCGGTGAGCGTGGATACGTACGGGTATTTCACGACGTAATGCTTTTAGAATAGGAAGCATTCGAAAATCAGCTTCGTGCCCGTAATGTTGTGCTTCATAGAATGATTCCCGAAGTAACCCCATAATCCCCATACGTGTAATGGATTCTTTTGTTCCATTACTATGGACTTTTTTAGGATTTTCTCCAAAGGCAATCTTTAAACCAGCAGGTTCTTGAATAATCATATGATCAATACAAGTTCCAGCTGTTTTTATTACACAAGTAGTACCCCCGATAATATTTTGACTGCCAGGCATAACGTGAACGGTTGTAATTCCGTTTTGTACAGCGTCTTGAAAGGCAATATCGAAAGGATGGATTCCATCTAAAGAACGAATATGTGGTGTTGAAACTTCAGATGTTTCATTGGCATCATTTCCAGCCCAACCAGTACCTTCATCATAGAGACCAAGGTGAGTATGGACATCAATAAAGCCAGGTAAGAGATGGAGTGCTCGTGCATCTATAACGGTCATATCTTGAGTAGGTGGAATAAAAGGTTTGACCTCGGTAATTCGCTCTCCTGTAACGAGTACATCTCCTTGAAACTTTTGAGATGTAATAGGGTATACAATGGCCTGTTTGAGCAATATTTTCATAGGTACCTCATTTCTGTTACTTTATAATGCTAATGGAAGTTAAGGGAAAGTAACTGAAAGGTTATTTGTGTGGTAATGCTTCGGATCCTAGAAAATGAAAGTTTTGAAAGAGCCCATGTAAAATTGTGTTTTAGAAGTACTACATTGTATGCGAAAGTATATTTTGTAATGCATGGTCTATTTCTGGAAATGTGTATTGGTATCCATGTTCAATTGCTTTAATGGGTAATACACGTTGCCCTTCTAGTACAAGTATGCTCATTTCACCTAATAAAGTTTGAATGATAAAAGAAGGTACAGGCAACCAATGAGGCTTTTTCATTATAGTTGCAATGGTTTCTCCAAATTCCTTCATTCTTATAGGTGTTGGTGCTGTCATATTAAGAGGACCATCAATTTCTTTTTTGTGTATGATGAAATCCATCATACGAACGACATCGTCTATATGAATCCATGATAACCATTGCTTCCCAGAACCAATGGTGCCGCCGATATAGAATTGATAGGGAAGTAGCATTTTTGGAAGAGCTCCTTCATTTGTACCTAATACAACTCCAAATCTTGCGTAGATTGTTCGTATTCCGAGAGAACGTGCTTTAGATGCTTCTTGTTCCCATGAATATACTGTATTTGCTAAAAAGTCATTTCCAGGAGTCTCATGCTGTTCTGTAAAAGACTCTATTTCAGACGTTCCATAGTATCCAATAGCACTTGCGTTAATAAATGTGTGTGGCTTTGTATGGAGTCCCTGCAATTGTTTAATGAGTCCTTTTGTTGTTTGAATTCTACTGTTTAAAATGGCTTTCTTTTGTTGCTTTGTCCATCTACTATTAATAGACTCTCCCGCTAGATTAATAACTACATCAATAGAAGAGAGGGGGAAGGTTTGTAAATCTGGTGTCCATTGAACATACTGAAGGTTAGGATCGGAAGTTTCAGTAGTTTTTTTTCGTGTGAGAATGTAAACAGTATATCCTTTTTGAATAAAAAAAGTAGAAAGGGATTTACCGATAAAGCCTGTACCACCAGAAATTGCGATTTTCACAAGTATTTCCTCCTCATTATATATATTCTTGAAAAGAAAAAATGTTCCTCGACTATGTTAAAATAATAGAGAGGTGAGAGTATGGCTGTCATTACAAAAATAGAAGTACAAAAACGATCGAAAGAACGATTTAATATTTATATTGATAAAGGTCAAGGCGAAGAGTACGGATTTAGTGTGGATCAAGTAATCTTAATAAAGCATGGATTACAAAAAGGCTTAGAAATTGATGAAATCGAGTTAGGAAATATTTTGTACAATGAAGAAGTGCAAAAAGCATATTTACAAGCAATCTCCTATTTATCCTATCAAATGAGAACAAAACAAGAAATAGAAGATTTTTTACGAAAAAAAGAAGCGGGACAGGCCATCATCTCTGAAGTCGTTTCGAAATTATTACATGACCGATATATTAATGATAAAGAGTATGCTGTTTTATATACGCGAACGCAAAGTAATGTGAATCGAAAAGGTCCAACTGTTATTAAAAGAGAGTTATTAAATAAAGGTGTTCAGGATTTAATTATTACACATAGTTTACAAGAATATCCGAAGGAAAAGCAAATTGAGAATGCCTTGTTTCTCATAGAGAAGAAGAAAAAATCTTATCAAAAACATTCTTTTTTACAAATGAAACTAAAGTTAGATGAGATGCTTGTTCGAAAAGGATATTCTAGAGAAGTAATTCAAATTTGTTTGGAAGAATTGAAAGACGAAAAAGATGACGAAAAGCAACAAGAAGCGTTACACTATCATGGGAATAAATATTATGAGAAATATAAGAAGCATGATGGATGGACATTTGAAAACAAGATGAAACAAGCGTTATATCGAAAAGGATTCTCTATTGATGAAATCGAGATATTTTTGCAAATGAAACGCGAAGAGGAATGAGGAGAATAAGATGAATATGCCAAAACGCTACAGTGAAATGACACCGCATGAGCTAAGAGAAGAAATTGGCGCTTTGAAGGAGCAAGCAGTAAAAGCGGAGCAGCTTGGGATTGTCAATGAATTTGATGTATTAATGAGAAAAATGGCAATGGCTCGTGCTTATATGACGGATATAAACAAATTCCGTATTGGTGAAACATATGAATTAGTAGAAGAACCTGGTGTATTATTTAAAATTACGTATTTCAATGGGGTATTTGCTTGGGGATATAAGCAAAATGATAATGAAGAGATTGGCATACCAATTTCCTTATTGCAAGAAAAATAAAAACCAGAGAGCATATATCTCTCTGGTTTTCATCTTTGGTAGGCGTTAAAGGAGATAGGAGATTCTAAAATTGGCGTTTTTTACATTCATTTGCCAATATAATGAGAGACTGGGTTTGTTGCGTCTGTCCGTTAACTTGCGCTTTCGCATGTTTTGGACGAGTCCACGTATGGTTAAATAATTCAGAACGACTATCTAAGCGATCACGGTAGCTCATCTTTATCACCTCGTGTAGGAAGTTAATTTAATTTGTACTACTCTTCCTGCTGATTTGCAGCACGCATACGTTCTTGTGGGTGCGTGTTAATTGTGCCGTTAGGTCGTTTCGAAGCGAAGCGTGATTTCGCTTTCGGTTGACCGTCGATTTTGCTGTTGTTTTTTGACTCAGACCAAAATTCGGCTTGTTTACCCATTACGAACGCCCTCCTCATTATCGGTTGATACCTCTTTAAGAAGTATCAATTATAGAATGTGCAAAATTGAAGAAACTATCCTTTAGAAATGAAGGGATAAATAGGTAAAAGGAGATTATAATATGAATGATATTTATGAAACATTAACGAAAGAATTATTAGACAAGAATGACAAGCTTTCTTACGCACAAGCTCGTGCGTGGGTTGAGTTACTATGGGAAGATTTTCAAACAACTTATGCAAAATCAGGTCGTTATCAAGGCGATGAAATGACGGAACAAGTGGTACGATCATGGATTAATAATCATGGTGTACGCCTTCATGAAATGCGTACAAATAATCCGAAGTATAGTCATTTAATTAATCAAGAAGATCATTTGAAACATTAAAAAAAGCGACTTAAGTCGCTTTTTTTAATGTGGAAGTAATTCCAGTTTTTTTCGAAGCTTTTCTTCACTAAAGATCCATCCTGTATAGGAACTAATAATATTTAAATTGTGGTCGAGCTGAACGATTGCAACAAATGGATAATAATCTTTACTTCGATATCGTAAATCAATGAATCGTACTTCATAATAATGGTCATGATCAAAAATATCCCAGCGATATACAGGAGAGAAAGATAGAAAGGCCGAGATGTTTTCATCTTGTTTAGCTGCTCGCATAATATTATTGTCTGGGAACGGTACCCGATCGAACTTATCATATATCATGATGTTACCACGGTGCCATCTCGCAACGTAGTAATAATCAGCCGTAACGATTGCTAAATGGTAATGGTAAAATCGGTAAGAAGGAGAAATGATAATCTTTTCGACATTTTTGAAACGTTTGTGTACAACGCTTCTTATATTTCTGTGCATCATAATCCGTCCGATATAGTAAACAATCATTAATATATATGCCGCTAAAGCTGTATATCCCTTATGAGAACCGACGAGCATGCAAGCAATTGCAAGTATATGGATAAAGAAAATTACGGTATCGAATGTATTAATCACGCCGAGTGCGACCCATTTTTTTGTGAAAGGCCGTAATGCTTGTGTACCATAGGCATTGAAAATATCTACAAAGACGTGAAGGAAGACAGCAATAAATGACCAAAGCAGTAGATGAAGATATGGAGCGTCTGAAAAGAAGGCGAAAGAGATGCCACTTATAAGGAATGACCAAAGAATTACCGCAGGAATAGAATGAGTAATCCCACGATGATTTCTTATATATTTAGCGTTATTACGCAATTTTAAAACTGTGTCAATGTCAGGAATGTTGGAACCAGCAATTGTAGCAAGCATAACAGCTTGGGGGCCAATATCACTTTGTGCTATGGCTGGATCTAATGTTGCTAAGCTACCTAAAGTGATACCCATAACAAGGTGAGTGGCTGTGTCCATAGAAATCCACCTCCGTTTTTTATTAATGTAACTCTTTTTATTCGATACCTCAAGTCCTTTGCCTTCTATTTCCTGTATCATCTTACTTAAATTTTTTCCTAAAATCTTTATAATAGTACTTATATGCAAAAAAATGAGGGGGATCAAGTTTGACACTTGAAATACTAAACAATTTTAATATAGAGCAGTTTCAAAATGATTTAATTGGTTGGTTTGAAGAAGAACAGCGCGACTTACCATGGAGAAAGAATAAAGATCCATACCGCGTTTGGGTTTCTGAAATTATGTTACAGCAAACAAGAGTAGAAGCTGTAAAACCATATTACGCAAATTTTATGGGGAAGTTTCCTACACTTGAAGCGTTAGCGAACGCAGATGATGAAGAAGTATTAAAAGCATGGGAAGGTTTAGGATATTATTCTAGAGCACGTAATTTACATGCGGCAGTAAAAGAGGTAAAAGAAGTATACGGCGGAGTTGTACCAAGTGATGTAAAGAAAATTGAAAAGTTAAAAGGAGTCGGACCATATACAAAAGGTGCTATTTTAAGTATCGCATATGGTATACCAGAGCCGGCAGTTGATGGAAATGTTATGCGTGTATTATCTCGTATTTTATCAGTATGGGATGATATTGCAAAACCAAAGACTCGAAAAGTTTTTGAAGAGATTGTGCGTGAAATTATTTCGATTGAAAATCCATCTTATTTTAATCAAGGTTTGATGGAATTAGGTGCACTAATTTGTATTCCGAAAAATCCAGCATGCTTACTTTGTCCTGTACGTGAACATTGCAGAGGGTATGCTGAAGGTGTTCAAAAAGAATTACCAGTAAAAAGTAAAGCGAAAGCTCCTAAAATGGTACCTATTGTTGCAGGTGTACTTCAAACTGAAGACGGTCGTTACGTTATTAATAAACGTCCAAGTACAGGTTTGTTAGCTAACATGTGGGAGTTTCCGAATGTGGAACTTGGAGAAAGTATTCGAAATCAGAAGGAACAGCTTATAGATTATATGAAAGAAAAATTTGAGCTCGAGGTTTTTATTGATGAATACGCAATGAATGTACAACATACGTTTACACATCGTACTTGGGATATATTTGTATTTTACGGAAAAGTAACAGGTAATATTGTTGATACAGATACATTAAAATTTGTATCAAAAGAGGTATTTGAGCAATTACCTTTCTCAAAATCACACCGTACTATTTATGAAAATTGTGTGGAGAAAATTACAATGCAATAAATAAAAAAGTGTTCCCAATCTAGGGAACACTTTTTTAATCGTAAGAAATTTTTGTCCCATGAGTCCAACTAGCTTCACCTTCTTGTAAGCCGCCTCTTGATTCGATTTCTACTACAATTTCTTTGTAAATACTTTGCCCTTCTACATTTAAATAAGGCAGAACCTGTTGTAGTGAGTGATGAAAATAAGCTAATTCATCTTCTTTCCATTCATTTTTTGAAATCATCGTTAGTTCAGTCATATCGCGTCCTATATACATATTTCCACCTCCATTTCTTATAGTTTGAATAAGTAACAAAAGATATATGCGGAAATTATTCAAAAGAAAATTACGGATAGCTTCTAAGTGAATTGGTTACATTATTGATTGTGGAGGTGAGAAAGATGAGTAAAAAACAACAAGGTTATAACAAGGCAACTTCTGGTGCTAGCATTCAAAGTACAAATGCTAGTTATGGTACAGAGTTTGCGACTGAAACAAATGTACAAGCAGTAAAACAAGCAAACGCACAATCAGAAGCAAAGAAAGCACAAGCTTCTGGTGCACAAAGTGCAAACGCTAGTTATGGTACAGAATTTGCAACTGAAACAGACGTGCATGCTGTGAAAAAACAAAATGCTAAGTCAGCTGCAAAACAATCACAATCTTCTAGCTCAAATCAGTAATGAAAGAAAAACACTTCTCTAATTCGGGAGAAGTGTTTTCTTTTTGCGTGGATCGTTGTAATGAAAAGAAAGCGAACGACATAACTTCTAATAAGTCAACAAATGTAGTCAAAGGAGAAGGAAGTTAACAATTAGAATTATGTAATTAGGAATAATAACTGATGAATAAGTCCAAAAGGGGGTAAGTAATGAACGATTTTGATAAGTTGGTAGGGGAGCAATTAGAGACGATGGATGAGTTGCTAAAGTTACAAGCACATCTAGAGAAGTATCAACAAATCGAAATGAATGAAAAAGATACGTGCGATAAAAAAGAACTGCATTTTATCCGCCAGGAAATATATAGAACAGAAGTAGCTTTGAAGATGTTACATGAGAAATTTGAAGAACAAACGAATAGTGTAATTCAATCTTTTGCAACTGAAAAAATGATTTCAAATTTAGGGTAAGATATATTGTTATCTTCAGGTGAAAAGTCCTTCTTTGTATGGAAATAGAGAAGGGCTTTTTCTATTACATGTCCTCGCTTATAAATAATGCAGTACAATCCCTATCTCTTAAGAAGAGTTGGGGCATAGTATTCAACGATAAACCTCCTGCATATTCAGTTTGAAAAATAGAGTCTTATTCCTTTAGTTTTAAAATTTCGACAAAAAAGTTATAATAGAAAAAAAGTGAATGCCGTTCAAAGGGCATTTGCAGTTGAAAGAAGGGAGCATATATGGGATTTCCCAAAGAAGGAGAAAAAGTACAAATACATAGTTATAAACATAATGGCTCCATTCATAGAATGTGGGAAGAAACAACAATTTTAAAAGGGACACAGAGTCTTGTAATCGGAGCGAATGATCGTACAGTAGTTACAGAATCGGATGGCCGAACATGGATTACTCGTGAACCAGCAATTTGTTATTTTCATGCCAACTATTGGTTTAATGTGATTGGGATGCTTAGGGAAGATGGCGTATATTATTATTGTAATTTAAGCTCACCTTTTGCGTATGATCCTGAAGCATTAAAGTATATTGATTATGATTTAGATATTAAAGTATATCCAGATATGACATATACGCTTCTAGATGAAGATGAGTATGAAAAACATAGTCAAATTATGCAGTATCCACCTGTTATTGATACAATTTTAAAACGAAATGTAGCACATTTAACACAGTGGATTCATCAAAGAAAAGGTCCATTTGCACCAGATTTCGTAGATATGTGGTATGAACGATATTTAATGTACAGAAATTAAAACAAACCTGCAGGGGGCTTCCCGGCAGGTTTGTCCTATTAGAGGGGGGATTATGTGCAAGGCATAAAAAGATATTTACAATTTGTTAAACCATATCGATGGCTTATTGCTATTACAATTATTATTGGACTAGTTAAGTTCGGTATCCCACTTATTATGCCGTGGTTATTAAAGTATATTATCGATGATGTAATTCAAGGCGCGGGCTCACTTCAAGATAAAACATCTCAATTAATAACAGCGATTGGAATTGCTTTTTTTATTTTTGCGGTATTAAGACCACCGATTGAATATTATCGTCAATATTTCGCCCAACGTATCGCAAATACAATACTGTATGATTTGCGGAAGCATATTTTCGGTCACTTACAAAAGTTAAGTTTACGTTATTACTCCAATACAAAAACAGGGGAGATTATTTCGCGTGTCATCCATGATGTAGAACAAACGAAGGATTTTGTAATTACTGGTTTGATGAACGTCTGGTTAGATACTGCAACAATTGCTATTGCTATCATTGTTATGTTTTCTATGAATATAAAATTAACATTTGTTGCGTTATTGATTTTACCTATTTATGTAATTGCAGTGAAATATTTTTTCGGACGTCTTCGGAAATTGACGAAAGAGCGTTCACAAGCGTTAGCGACGATGCAAGGGTATTTGCATGAACGTATTCAAGGAATGCAAGTGACACGTAGCTTTGCGTTAGAAGAGTATGAGGGGAAGCAGTTTGAAAAAAGAAATAATGAATTTTTAACGAAAGCATTAACCCATACAAGTTGGACGGCAAGAACATTTTCGGCAGTAAATACGTTAACCGATTTAGGTCCGTTACTTGTGATTGGTTTTGCAGCATATGAAGTAATTCAAGGGCAGTTAACGCTAGGAACGATGGTAGCTTTTGTTGGATATATGGATAGTTTATATAGTCCGCTTCGCCGCCTTGTTAATTCATCTACAACATTAACACAATCTTTTGCATCGATGGACCGTGTGTTTGAACTGTTAGATGAAAAATACGATATTGTTAATGTACCAAATGCGGTACAAACGAAAAAATTAAATGGAGAAATTGTATTTGACAATGTTTCTTTTCGTTATAATGCAGATGAAAAAGAGATATTACACAACTTGTCATTAACTATGCAGCCTGGAGAGAAAGTAGCGCTTGTAGGAGCGAGTGGGGGAGGAAAGTCATCTCTTGCTAGTTTGATCCCGCGTTTCTATGATGTTTCTGAAGGCGCGGTTTATGTAGATGGCATAGATGTAAGAAAGTACAATATGAGAAATTTGCGTAGTCATATTGGAATTGTACTGCAGGATAATTTATTGTTTAGCGATACAATTGGAGCTAATATTTTATATGGAAATCCGAAAGCTACAGAGAAAGAAGTGATTGCAGCTGCCAAAGCTGCGCAAATTCATGATTTTATTATAGACTTACCAGATGGTTATAATACTGTCGTTGGAGAACGTGGTGTGAAGCTATCAGGCGGGCAAAGACAACGCGTGGCAATTGCACGAGTGTTTCTAAAGAATCCGTCGGTACTTATATTAGATGAAGCAACTTCAGCATTAGATTTAGAAAATGAAAGGTATATTCAAGAGGCGCTTCAGACGTTAGCTGCTGACCGGACAACGATTATAATCGCACATCGATTAGCGACGATTACGCATGTTGATACGATTATTTACATTGAAGACGGTGAGATTAAAGAGACTGGTTCTCATGAAGAGTTAATGCGAAAAAGAGGATTTTATTACAATTTATATCAACTTCAACATATAACAGAAACAGCTCCTTTAGCATAAAAGGAGCTGTTTTTTTATTCGTCTTCTTTTTTATCATCGATTTGGAGTTCTTTTTCTGGTTTATGATATGTGTAGAAGCTATCTACAAGCAAATCTAAATGCTCTACTTCTTCACTATAGTTAATGATGGAAGAAATAAGAGGAAAGAGATGTAACCATGTTTTATATGCTTCTTCATCGTCTTTATTTTGATATTCCATAAAGATATCAATTAATTCTTGTTTACCTGTTTCAACTTCATCAAGCATTTCAACTGATTGTTGTTTTTTTGCTTTACCAATAAATTTTAATAAAACTTGTTCATGATAATGCGTTAATGAGTCAAGTTCGTTTTGGATAGATTCCTGAAATTCTTCTGGCATATAGCGCAGTTCATTTTCAGTACGGTGTAATGATTTTAACGTACTTAAAGCACGGCTTGTTGTCGCTAACATTTGTCTGAATAAAACGAGCTTACGAATTTTTGCGAACTTTACTTTTTTCGTATAGCTTCTTTCTTCTTTATACAGCAAATAGTAATGATTTAGTTTGATCATTTTTTCTTTCATACGATCAATATCAGTTTTTAGCGTTGTAAAATCAGAAGCCTGCCTGCTATTCATTCGAATCCATTTTACAATTTCTTCTGTATTATCAACGATACGATGATAAAGTTTTGTTTCATATTTTGGCGGCATAAATACTAAATTTACAAGTGAAGCCGCAATAATACCAATCATAATCGTCGCAAATCGAAGTAAGGCAAAACTAAAGAAATCTTCGCCTTGATACTCCATAATGGCGATAACTGTTACTAAAGCAATTGATATTGTGTTTTCTAATCGTAATTGTAATGTAAGAGCAATTACTAATATACATGTTAATCCAATAATAAAAGGATTATGTCCAAAAGCAGTAGCAAATGCGATAGCAAATATCGCACCAATTACATTTGCTTGAATTTGTTCAAGTGCTGTTAAATAAGAACGGTATACAGACGGTTGAACAGCAAAGATAGCTGAAATTCCCGCAAATACCGGACTCGGTAATTGAAGTAAAATACAAGCAAATAAAGCTAACGTGATGGCAATACCCGTTTTTAAAATGCGAGCACCAAGTTTCATACCCTTAATAAGATCCTTTCTCTTGTCATAATGAATGTACAACATGATACTATACATTCATTACAATATGTTAGCAAGTGATATTTTAGTGACGTTAAAAGAAATTAGTCTTCATTTTATCCCGCTAATTGTGAGTAGTAAGATTACTGCCTCAAAAATCAGAAGCTAGATGCCGGTAAACGCTCGATTGGTGTAGGCTAATTAAAGTTTCACTTTATAATTTTTCCTAATTCCTTTTAAACATCAGTTTTTAGTAAAAAAACCTGCTGAATTTCAGCAGGTCTCAAATTGTTATTATAGATTACTATGAGAAGCGTACTTCGTCAATTTTTTCTTAATAATGAAAATTACTCATTTTACTCTGTTGAGATAGATGGGTCTGCCTGTTCTTTTTTCGGGATAATCTCAAAAAACTGGTTCTGTATATCATCTAATAATGCTGTTAATAAAGCAACTTCCTCATATTGCTCATGTTCGTTTAGTACACGAATATAGTCTAGCAATAATTCAGTTACATCTTTCAAACCATTTTTACTAATTGGTTGTAATGTAACATTTGCCCCTTTTGCAATTCTTCTTTTTAAGGCCTGTTCTGTTAGGCCTAAGTTTGAATCATGACGCAAATAAACAACACCGCCAGTCATGCCAGCGCAAATCCATGGACCAGGGTCACCTAAAACAAGCGCTCGCCCATTTGTCATATATTCAAAAGCAAAACCTTTAATATTGGAGTATGCCCCTATATTTCCTTGCTCTTTTTCACGGAGTGGTTTTGTTATTCTACCTCCAATTATCATGTCTGCCCCAGAAAGGCGAATGCCAGCGCGAGCATCAGCGTTCCCTTGCACGTATAGTGCCCCTTTTTGTGCACCATATCCAAATCCTTTTCCGACAGAACCGTTATAATATACTCCGTCTTTTCCTTTTGATTTCGTTATATAAATCCCACCACCAAAGGAAGTTTTACCAATGCCATCTTGTGCGCCGCCATTTACGTGTATAAATAAATTTTCACTATTGTAAGCGCCTAACCCATTTCCGGGAATAGAACCATTCGTATACTTTAATGTAAGTGGTTCAAGTTGAGTAGCTTCATATAGTTTACTGCGAACGCGATAACATGATTCTAGACCACCCATAACTCGTTGCTCTACACCAACGCCTACTAATTCTTTTGAGTCAGCGGAATGAACTGTCTTAAATTGTTTTTCTGGTACACCATCTGTTGTTGTAACAGATGGATGTTCTATTATTTGTAATAAATTACGTAAGTTTAATAAATTTTCGCCTCGAACTTGCTCTAATAAATCAGAACGCCCAACAATTGCTTGTAAATTTGTACACCCAAGCTGTCCTGTTAATCGTTTTAGTTCTATACCGAAAGAGGTGAATAAATTTAGCAGGCCAGTAACTGCGCTTTCTAATTCGCGTGGGACGAAGCGGCGTAACCCATGTTCCTTTGCTTGAGCTTCAGACTCGATTTGTGTCGCAATTCCGACATGGCAAGTATCTAGATGACACCCACGGCAAGTAGTGCAGCCGATTGCAATCATTGATAGTGTGCCAAATCCAATACGGTTTGCTCCGAGAAGCATGATTTTCAAGGCATCATTTACACTTCGAATACCACCATCTGCCCAAATCTCTACTTTATGTCTCATGCTCGCTTCTAATAAAGCGTTGTGAGCGGCTTTAACACCAATTTCTACAGGAAGACCTACATGTTGCAAGGCGTGAATACGTGCAGCACCTGTTCCGCCATCGAATCCGCTAATGTTAATAAAATCAGCACCAGCTTTGGCGATACCGACAGCAATTGTTCCGATATTAGGAACGACAGGGACTTTCACGGCTACTTTGGCAAGTTGATTAGCTGTTTTAATTTCCGTAATCATTTGAGCTAAATCTTCAATTGAATAAATATCATGGTTATTAGAAGGTGAAATTAAATCTGAGCCAATTGTCGCATTACGTGCTTCAGCGATTTTGGCTGTTACTTTTGAACCAGGTAAATGCCCACCTTCCCCAGGCTTTGCGCCTTGACCGATTTTGATTTCAATTAAGTTCGATGAGTTTAGTAGTTCGGCATTTACTCCAAATCGCCCAGATGCCACTTGTTGTCCACGTGTATGTGGATATTTTCCAATCATATCTTTAATTTCGCCGCCTTCACCGTTCAAGCTAATCATATTTAGCTGATCGGCCGCTTCTGCATATGCGCGAAAGGCAATTTCGTTTTGAGAACCAAATGACATAGAACTAATAATAAATGGAAAATCATGGTTTTTAATGCCGATAGATACTTCTTCAGTTGGAACGACATGTTTTGTTTGTTTCGTTTGAACAAGGTGTCTGATTGCGATGGGATTATTCTCTTCTAGTTCACTTAACTTGTCACGGTAATCATCATAAGAATTTCCTTTTGCAACATCGCCGATTGCTTTCCAAATTCGCGGGAATATATGAAATGATTTTCGCATTCTAATTTTAGGATTGTTATAATCATCCGCTCGCATTTTTGCATCTTCAGTAAGTGATTCAAGTGAAAAAGCTAAATCATTTGAACCGAAGAAATTTGTAATCTGTAATATATTTGCGATTTCTTCATGTAACCCAATAGATGAATAGAGACGTCCGTAACCACGTAACTCATGAATTCCAATTGTTGAAATGACTTTTTCTAATCCTTTATTAAGTGCATTATACAGATTCGTAATTGGTGTTTTTGTTCCGTCATTTACAGTCGCGAATAATAAATATGGATTAATACCATCTGCTCCTAATCCATATAGCGTGACAATGTCATGTAAGGAGCGAAGGGCACCAGAACGTATAACGAGAGAACAATTGCGGCGTAATTTATTTTCACTTAATGCTTGATGTACTTTAGCAGTAACTAAATGTGGATCAATCCACAATCGCTCATTTAGATGGGCTTTTGCGTCATCTAATACTAGTAGGGAAGCACCATTGTTAACAGCAGCTATCGCTTCAGAACTAATGCGGCTTAATGCACATTGTAGAGTTTCTGACGAGCTGAATGTAGCAGAGATTGTGGCGATAGAGTTATGAGTTTTAAATAGCTCTATGAGTTGTTCGTACGTAATTGTGTGTAATTCCTCTGCAATAGGTTGTGCCACGCTTCCTTCTAAAATAATTGGTGAAAGCATTTCAACTACAAATGGCCGTTTTGCGCCGCTTAATAAACTTGGACGCTCTCCAAGTACAGTACGTGTAGAGAAGTGTTCAATTTCACGGTCACGGTCAATTGCAGGGTTTGTAACAACAGCTACACTTTCTTTAATAAAGTCAGCGATATTTCGTCTATCAGTATCAAATGCGGCAAGTGGTGAGTCATGCCCAAGTGAGCGTATTGGCTCAACGCCTTTTGTTGCCATCTGTTCAAGAAGTTGAATATGTTCTCGGTCCCATCCGAAAGCGACGTATTGTTTCGTTTCAACTTGAACAGAATCACATAGCCCTTGGATTTTTTTCGTTTCAGGGATAGATAAATTTAAATGGTAATTGGTAGTATCAATTCGCTTTTTAAAACGGTTATATACTTGGATTTGATATTTGTCATATTCATAAAGAACAAGTTCATCTTGTTCATTCCATTTTAATCCGACTTTTTCTCCAGGAGCGAGTGGTTTTGGTTCTGCTACATATTTAGTTGGTGATACAACTCCAGGTTCAGAAGAGAAAATATAAGAGCTCTCTGTCTCTACTTTCCATACTGGGCGTAATCCAAGGGAATCAACGCTGAAAACAGCTTCATCTTTAAAACGGGAAATGATGCCAGCTGGTCCTTGGGCAAAATGTCCCCATGCTTCACGTATATACGTATATAAATCTTGTAAAGGTGTTTCATAAAGTTTAATTTCATTAATAATTGGTGGGAATAGAATTTCCATTGCTTCAAATAAGCTGTAGTTGTATTGAACAAGTAGGGTTTCTAAGGTGCGGTTTAAATCTTTAGAGTCACTGCCTCCTGCAGTAAGTGGTACATCAATCATTTCGGCTTGATCGCGTAATTTCGCAATTGTGTTAATTTCACCATTATGTCCGAGAATGCTAAATGGTTGTACACGAAAAAAATTAGATAATGTATTAGTAGAGTAGCGGTTATGTCCTAATGTCATAGTTGAAGCGATAAGCGGATGTTGTAAATCATTATAGTAGGCAACAAGCGTATCACCAGCACCTAGAACTTTATATACAACATGATCACGACTTAATGAAGCAACATGAATTGCTTCGTTTTCCTCTATTTTTATTGTGACAGAAAATAATGTTTGCTCAATATTTGTAATTTCGTTTTCTGCGATAAGGGCAACTTGCCAAAATAAAGGTTCTTCTTGTTTACCAAGTGGACCGAGCGCATCTGAGTTTGTTACATCATCACTTTCGAAAATGATAGTAAAGTTTTTGTTGTTTAACTTTGTACGAATATAATCTTTTAAGGCAGTAATGTCTTCTTTTTTATTTAGAAAAAAATGTCCAACGATAAAGTGGGGATGATCCACAATCGTTGGATTATATCCGCTACTTTTTAGTTTTTCATTCCAAAGCGTTTTTGGTACATCAATGTGAATGCCGATGCCATCGCCCTCGCCATTAATGAAACCAGCTCTATGATTCATTTTGACGAGTGATTGTATGCAAAGGTCAATGTTTTCTTTTGTAGCAATTTTTCGTTTCTCCATAACGGAAACGATTCCACACGCATCATGTTCTGCATTTCTATAATCTCGAAATAAAGACGGTGTCCATGTATTTTTTTTATTGAGCATCCGTCAATCCCCCCTCTTGTAAAAGTTAGAATAATCTTACTATTTAAGGTGCGAATCACCTTGTACACAGAGATAGTAATGCTGTAAAAGAATATAAAACAGATAATTATGAATAATTATACTATTAATACGGAATTTATGAAATAGAAAAAAGGAAAAAAGAAAGGTGAGCTTTCTTTTTTCCTTTTAATGACGGGATTATTTATTGTCTGCTAGGGCAGCAAATGCTCTGCCGACAGCTTCGATTGTATATTCAATATCTTCTTTTGTATGTTCTGTAGTTAAGAACCATGCCTCGTATTTAGAAGGTGCTAAGTTAACTCCTTCTTGAAGCATAAGCTTGAAGAATTTACCGAACATTTCACCGTCTGTATCTTGTGCGGCATCGTAATCTTCAATTGTGTTTGTTGTGAAGTATACAGTTAAAGCCCCTTTTAGACGGTTTAATGTAATGTCGATATTATGTTTCGCTGCTTGCTCTAAAATTCCTTTTTCAAGCATTGCACCAAGTTCATCTAATTTCTCATAAAGCCCTGCTTGTTGAAGTACTTCTAGACAAGCGATACCTGATGCCATAGAAGCAGGGTTTCCTGCCATTGTACCAGCTTGGTATGCAGGTCCAAGCGGAGCAACTTGTTCCATAATTTCTTTCTTACCACCGTAAGCACCGATTGGTAAGCCGCCGCCAATAACTTTACCAAGCGCTGTTAAGTCAGGTGTCACACCAAGTAAGTCTTGAGCACCACCGTACATAAAGCGGAAAGCAGTAATAACTTCATCATAAATTACTAGTGCGCCAGCTTCGTGAACAAGTTCATTCACTTTTTCAAGGAATCCTGGTTTAGGCTCTACAATACCGAAGTTTCCAACGATTGGTTCTACAAGGATAGCTGCTACTTCATGACCCCATTTATCTAAAGCCTCTTTTAAAGTTTCTACATTATTAAATGGAACGGTAATAACTTCTTGTGCAATACTTTGTGGTACGCCAGCTGAGTCAGGAGTTCCTAAAGTAGAAGGACCAGATCCAGCTGCCACAAGTACTAAATCAGAATGACCGTGGTAACAACCAGCGAATTTCATGATTTTTGTGCGACCTGTATAAGCACGAGCAACACGAATCGTTGTCATCACTGCTTCTGTACCAGAGTTTACGAAACGGACTTTATCTAATGCAGGCATTGCTTCTTTTAACATTTTTGCGAATTTTACCTCTAGCGCTGTTGGTGTTCCATAAAGTACCCCATTTTCAGCAGCTGTTGTAATTGCTTTTGTTATATGCGGATGAGCATGTCCAGTAATAATAGGACCGTATGCTGCTAAATAATCGATATATTTATTTCCGTCTACATCCCAGAAATAAGCGCCTTTCCCACGTTCCATAGCAACAGGAGCGCCGCCGCCAACTGCTTTAAAAGAACGAGAAGGACTATTAACACCGCCAACGATATGCTCTAAAGCTTCTTTATGTAATGCTTCTGACTTTGTGAATTTCACTACAATTCATCTCCTTACAAAAATCTATGTATTATTCTAACATGTTTTTCGAAAAGACGTATTGTTTGTGATAGCGCAGGCAGTTGGGTAAACTATTCGTTGTGACATTTAGGAGGGGGGTCCGATTATGAAATCGGTAATTGAGGTACAAGGGTTACGTAAAGAGTTTACAGCCTATTCAAGTCGTCCGGGCTTAAAGGGTGCATTTCGCGATTTATTAAATCGTAATTATAAAATAGTACCAGCAGTAAATGATGTATCTTTTACTGTAAAGCAAGGTGAAATGGTTGGTTATATCGGTGAGAATGGTGCTGGTAAATCAACAACAATTAAAATGCTTACGGGGATTTTAACTCCGACATCAGGGCAAATCACAGTAAATGGAATGAACCCACATAAACAAAGAGAAGAATTTGTAAGAACAATTGGTGTTGTTTTTGGACAGCGTTCGCAACTTTGGTGGGATATTGCAGTACAAGAATCGTTTCGTTTATTAAAGAAAGTGTACGGTGTATCAGACGCTCAGTATAAGGAGCATATGGAGCACGTAATTGAAACGTTAGATATAGGGCCTTTATTAGATAAACCAGTTCGAAAATTATCTCTTGGTCAAAGGATGCGTTGTGAATTAGCGGCAGCCTTAATTCATAATCCACCGTTATTATTTTTAGATGAGCCAACAATTGGGTTAGATGTACTTGTGAAATTGAAAATACGTGAATTTTTAAAAGAAATGAATGAACGTTATAAAACAACAATTTTATTAACAACACACGATATTACTGATATTGAAGCTTTATGTGAGCGCGTTATCATGCTGGATGAAGGGAATATTATGTATGACGGTTCTTTAAGTAATCTTCGTACGCAGTGGGGAGCAGAGAAGGAAATTCACTTTCAGTTTGTTGCACCAGTTTCCTATCAGGATTTATCAATGGTTATGCCAGATAATCATGTCGTTTGGTCGAAAGCGAAAGAGGAAAATGCATGGGTTGCAAAAATTCCGAATGAAGAAGTTATTATTTCAATGCTTATTTCTAAAGTAGTACAAGCATTTCAAATTAAAGATTTAAAAATTAACGAAGTGTCTACAGAGGAAATTATTCGTAACATTTATGAAGAAGGTATTACGCATGGGTAAGTATATTGAAATGATTCGAATTCGCTTTTTAATGATGCTTGCGTATCGTACAAATTACTATAGCGGGATTTTAATTTATACGATTAATATCGGTGCTTACTATTTTTTATGGCAAGCAATTTATAGCGGAAAAGAGAATATTGAAAGTTTATCTATTTCGCAAATGACCACGTATATCGCAATCGCGTGGATGGCACGTGCCTTCTATTTTAATAATATAGATAGGGAAATTGCGATGGAGATTCAAGAAGGACGTGTGGCTGTAGAATTAATTCGTCCGTATAACTATTTGGGAATGAAAGTTATGCAAGGTCTTGGCGAGGGAATATTCCGTTTTGCCTTCTTTTCCATTCCAGGCATGGTTATCGTTACGTTATTATTTTCGTTGCAAATTACAACGAATTTTCAAACTTGGTTATATTTCTTCTTATCTTTAATATTTAGCTTTATTATTAATACACAAATTAATTTAATGACGGGAATGCTTACGTTTTTCCTATTTAATAATAGTGGGATTATGTATGCAAAACGCGTTGTTATTGATTTATTTTCAGGTCTATTATTACCAATTAGTTTTTATCCGTTATGGGCCCAAAAAGCAATGATGTTTTTACCATTTCAGGCTATTAGTTATATTCCAAGTATGATTTTTTCTGAAGGTATACAGGGGAGTAAGTTGTATGAGGCTTTAGTATTTCAAGTGATTTGGGCGATTGTACTTATTATTCCAATTGTACTCATGTGGAGAACGGCGAGAAAACGTCTAATTGTACAAGGGGGATGATGAGATGCTATATATAAACTTATTTTTACAATATGCAAGTCAATATATAAAAACGAAATTGGAGTATCGAGGCGATTTTATCGTTGGTTTACTTTCTGATTTATCGCTTCAAGCAGTTAATTTAATATTTATTCTCGTTGTATTTGGGCATACACAAGCATTGAAGGGATGGAGTCGAGAAGAGGTAATCTTTATTTATGGTTTCTTTTTAGTGCCATTTGCCATCTTTTCAGCTTTCTTTAATATATGGGATTTTAATGATCGATACATTATTAAAGGGGAGATGGATCGTGTATTAACGCGACCGATCCATAGCCTATTTCAAATTATATTAGAAAGAATGGAACTTGAATCTTTAATTGGAGCTATTACAGGGATTGTTGTAATGGGATATGCAGCTGTGGAGTTACAATTATCTTTTTACTGGTATGATTTCTTCTTATTTATATTGATGGTAGGAGGAGGAGCACTTGTATATGGAGGGATATTTGTTACGTTGGCGAGCCTTGGTTTTTGGTCGGATGCGAAAAGTTCAATTATGCCTCTTATGTATAACATAGGTAATTACGGGCGCTATCCTGTTAATATTTATAATCGTGTAATTCGTTTCATTTTAACGTTTGTTTTACCGTTTGCATTTGTTGGAGTATATCCAGCGGCATACTTTTTAAGAAAAACAGAATGGAATAGTTATGCATTTGCGACGCCAATTGTTGGTGTTATCTGTTTTACGATTGCAATCACCCTCTGGAACCAAGGGGTAAAAAGGTATCGTGGCGCGGGTAATTAATTATAGAAGCTTGTTCGTTTCTAAGGGATAAATCAGTTCTCCACCTCATACATATAAAATGAGGTGGAGGACATGTTATGGGGATTTATTCTATTAATTGCAGCAATCGCTATTTTGAAAAGTGTCCAATTATTATGGAGTTCCTATTCGGATTCAACGCGTTTTTTTTCGCTCTATAATTTGGCCACATTATTTTTAATCTATACAACAGTACTAATCGCATTTGGATTAAGTTACGTTGTATTAGAGGAAATGGGTTTCGCAGTTTTGAAAGAGGACGGAGAAAGTTTGAACGCTCATTCTTTTCAACTCGTCGAAGTTTGTTTATATTTTAGCGCAGTTACTTTATTGTCTGTTGGATATGGTGACATATCTCCGATTGGAATTGGGCGATGGATTGCAATCGCAGAAGCGCTAATTGGATATACACTCCCTTTTGCTTTTGTGATGAGGTCTGTAATAGACAATGAAAAATAAGGAAGCATTTGTTATAGTAAAGGAAAAGAGTAGGAGTGATAACTATGATTACAGTAGGAGAAATGGCACCAGAATTCACATTAGAGGGAAGTAACGGAGAAGAAGTTCGCCTAGCTGATTTCCGCGGTAAAAATGTAGTTCTCTATTTTTATCCGAAAGATATGACGCCAGGATGTACAACTGAAGCATGTGATTTTCGTGATGCGTATGGAGTATTTCAAGAGAAGGATACGGTTATTCTTGGAGTAAGTCCTGATTCAGCGAATAGACATTTGAAATTCATTGAGAAACATGAATTGCCATTTACACTTTTAGTAGATGAAGATCATAAAGTAGCAGAGTTATACGATGTTTGGAAGTTAAAAAAGAACTTTGGGAAAGAGTATATGGGAATCGAGCGTTCTACATTCCTTATTAATAAAGACGGTGAACTTGTAAAAGAGTGGCGTAAAGTGAAAGTGAAAGGACATATTGAGGATGTTCTTTCTTATATAAAATAAATCTACATTGGAGATAAAATATGCAGAAACAAGGCAAGTGTCTATACATATTTTACTCCCTTACATAAAGTGGAAGTGTAGGGCATACCTCCTCAGATGATAGTATTCCAAGTGCGATTATGTCGCACTTTTTTCTATGGAATATATGAAGAAAAAAGGGAAAGATACATAAAAACAAGTCCTGAATATAAAAATAAACTACATACTTATAGTAGAAATATTGACGATTTATAAGAAAAGGAGTACACTCTTTATAAGAATTATAAAATAATAATCCGTATAGAATCGGGGTGCATGACGGTGGTCAAAGAAGAATTAAAAGAAGCGCTAGAAATGCTGAAAAATACGGGTGTACGCATTACTCCACAGCGTCATGCTATTTTAGAGTACCTTGTGGAATCAATGACGCACCCAACAGCGGATGATATTTATAAAGCATTAGAAGGTAAGTTTCCAAATATGAGTGTTGCAACTGTCTATAATAACTTACGTGTGTTTAAAGAGGTTGGACTTGTAAAGGAATTAACTTATGGAGACGCTTCAAGTAGATTTGATTATGTTACAAGTCAACATTATCATGTGATTTGCGAAAAATGTGGTAAGATTGTTGATTTTCCTTATGGAGGCTTGGAAAAGCTGGAAGAGGAAGCTGCGAAAACGACAGGCTTCGTTATCAATAGTCATCGCTTAGAAATTTATGGCGTTTGTCCAGAGTGTCATAAGGCGTAATATATAATAAAGAAAGAGGCTGACGGCTATACGTCAGCCTCTTTCTTTATTATATAAGGATTAGAGTGAGGCTAATCGGGATTTACAGTGCTAAGTTAGTAAGAAGGGTTAGATAAAAGTTTGTCGAATTTACTTTGTATTGGTGGAAATGAATTCTGGGAGGGGACATTTTGAAGAAATATGAGATTAAAAATAACATTCCAACATTGGAAGAATATAAATATTTATGTGATTCTGTGGGATGGACTAACTATATGAACTTTGAGGTGGCGGAAATATCACTTCAAAATTCGATTTACTGTATAACAGTCAAGGATAATAATCAAATCATCGGCATGGGGAGAATTGTTGGTGATGGGGCTATCTATTTCTATATTCAAGATATAGTGGTTCATCCAGAGTATCAAAAGAATGGTATTGGAAAGAAAATAATGAATACTTTAGTAGAATACTTAAATCAGAATGCTCCAGATAAAGCATTCATTGGTTTGTTTGCGTCGCAAGGTAAAACATCATTCTACGAAAAATATGATTTTAAAGATTATTCGCCTAATATGACAGGGATGTTTACTGTTATTTCGAAAAAATAGGTGTAATAAATTTAATAAAACAATTAAAAAGTTGATTTTTTAAGAAATCAACTTTTTAATGAGTTGAAACATTTGTAGTGTTGCAAATTCGTATTTCCCTTGATACTTATGATTTATAACTCTTCTTATTATACTTTTCATCAAATTCTTTTCCTTCTAGATCTCGATCTAGTGTTAAAGGTTGATTGCAGTGCATACATGCATCGACACGGCCGAGCATTTTTGTTGGCTTATCACAGCTTGGGCAAATAATTTGGATAGTCTTAGTAGATAACATACCAATCCAAAAGTAAACGACAGTGCTAGCGATAACACTTAAAAAGCCAACCATCATAAACGTTGTCATAATAATAATGTTTTCGCGGAAAAAGACACCTAAGTATGCAATGAAGAGGCCGATAAATACTAAACTTAATGCAAAGGTCCGGATTTTATTGATTTTGTTTGAATACTTAATGCTCATTCTCACCACGCTCCTATACTAATAATATAACATAAAATTTAGAATTTTCACTCTCGCGTAAATTGATAAAGGGATAAGATATGAAATGAATAGGAGGGGAGCCATGAAGAATGAATGGACGCTATAATGATTTTTACAGCGGTTTTTAAGTTTTTAACGGGATGTGAAATTTTTTTATAAAAAGTATTGACCATGTATATACTGCATGATATATTAATAACCGTCGCTGATGCGGAAACGCAGAAAATGACAAAAAAGAAATAAAAAACTTAGTTGACATTGAAAAATGAAGATGTTAACATAAGGAAGTCGCGAATGAGCGACTAAGTAGTTCTTTGAAAACTGAACGAAACAAACAACGTGAAACGTCAATTTTTATTTTAGATGCTAGACAAACTAACTTTATTGGAGAGTTTGATCCTGGCTCAGGATGAACGCTGGCGGCGTGCCTAATACATGCAAGTTGAGCGAA
>NZ_RPSJ01000012.1:0-203960 GCF_003946765.1 Bacillus sp. 2D03
AGATTTCCCATAGCGTAAGCTAGTAAGATCCCTGAAAGATGATCAGGTTGATAGGTTCGAGGTGGAAGCATGGTGACATGTGGAGCTGACGAATACTAATAGATCGAGGACTTAACCATATAATATGTAGCAATGTTATCTAGTTTTGAGAGAACATAAAAAACTTGTTGACTTTTAAAGTAAATAAGTTATAATAATGATTGTCTCAAAAGAATAATGTCTGGTAATGATGGCAGAGAGGTCACACCCGTTCCCATACCGAACACGGAAGTTAAGCTCTCTAGCGCCGATGGTAGTTGGGACCTTGTCCCTGTGAGAGTAGGACGTTGCCAGGCAATATTATTCCGCAGTAGCTCAGCGGTAGAGCTATCGGCTGTTAACCGATCGGTCGTAGGTTCGATTCCTACCTGCGGAGCCATTGGAGAGCTGTCCGAGTTGGCCGAAGGAGCACGATTGGAAATCGTGTATACGTCACAAGCGTATCAAGGGTTCGAATCCCTTGCTCTCCGCCATAGGATTTATAATATTTGGCCCGTTGGTCAAGTGGTTAAGACACCGCCCTTTCACGGCGGTAACACGGGTTCGAATCCCGTACGGGTCACCACTTTGGAGGATTAGCTCAGCTGGGAGAGCACCTGCCTTACAAGCAGGGGGTCGGCGGTTCGATCCCGTCATCCTCCACCATATAAATTTTATATGAATAGTATTATCGCGGGGTGGAGCAGCACGGTAGCTCGTCGGGCTCATAACCCGAAGGTCGCAGGTTCAAATCCTGTCCCCGCAACCAAATGGTCCCGTGGTGTAGTGGTTAACATGCCTGCCTGTCACGCAGGAGATCGCCGGTTCGACCCCGGTCGGGACCGCCATTTTAATAAGGCTCGGTAGCTCAGTCGGTAGAGCAGAGGACTGAAAATCCTCGTGTCGGCGGTTCGATTCCGTCCCGAGCCACCATTTATTTTAATAAAATACGCCGGCTTAGCTCAATTGGTAGAGCAACTGACTTGTAATCAGTAGGTTGGGGGTTCAAGTCCTCTAGCCGGCACCATGTAAGTTTCGGAGGGGTAGCGAAGTGGCTAAACGCGGCGGACTGTAAATCCGCTCCTTCGGGTTCGGCAGTTCGAATCTGCCCCCCTCCACCATTTACATAGGGGCATAGTTTAAAGGTAGAACTGAGGTCTCCAAAACCTCCAGTGTGGGTTCGATTCCTACTGCCCCTGCCAAAATATATTTACACAACATGGCGGTTGTGGCGAAGTGGTTAACGCACCGGATTGTGGCTCCGGCATTCGTGGGTTCGATTCCCATCAGTCGCCCCATTTTTATTTTAAAAATTACAAATAATCTAATGGATACTTACATATAATTAAGTAAGAATTCGATGGGCTATAGCCAAGCGGTAAGGCAACGGACTTTGACTCCGTCATGCGCTGGTTCGAATCCAGCTAGCCCAGCCATTTTTGCGGAAGTAGTTCAGTGGTAGAATACAACCTTGCCAAGGTTGGGGTCGCGGGTTCGAATCCCGTCTTCCGCTCCAATAAAATTTTATATGGCGGCATAGCCAAGTGGTAAGGCAGAGGTCTGCAAAACCTTTATCACCGGTTCAAATCCGGTTGCCGCCTTTTCTTTTGTGCCGATGTGGCGGAATTGGCAGACGCGCACGACTCAAAATCGTGTTCCTTCGGGAGTGTCGGTTCGACCCCGACCATCGGTATCATGAACGGCGTAAAAAAGCTCTATACAATTAGTATAGAGCTTTTTTGTTTTCTTTTCATGACATGACAAAATAAGTAGAAAAAGTATTGTATATACAATATTTCTTTCGAGTACTCTAGAGAGAATTTCTCCACCCCGGTGACATGAAGTTGAATCCGATACCACCAGTAGATATTAGTACACTATCAACGGTTAAGTTTGTAACCTCTAAAAACTTCTTTTCAAACCCTTCTCTGTTGTACTTATACATAGTTGAGTGGCACGCCCACATATGCGTTGAAGTACTTAACCAGTCCCCTAAATCTTTTAATTCAGGGAACGACTCAAATTGAATTGGTTCATCTAATTTCATGAATCTCACTTGATAGATAGTTGGGTTTAACTTTTCTTCTATCCCTTTAAGACTATGTGCTTTTTTCTCATTTGAATGTGTCATAATTCTCCCTCTCTCTTTTCTTCAAATTTTTCCCTATTTTTATTATACAGCAATAGAAAGTAATTATAGGAATATTATGGAAATAGGTGTCAGCAATATAAAAAGACTCTAACAGAAATGTTAGAGTCTTTTTGTTAAATTATACTATGTGCTTCTAAAATTCGTAATAAACGTAGGAATTCATGTATAATATAACTTGTCGAAAGAACAAAATGATAGTGATTTATATTATGTCTGTAATATGAATCAAAAATGAACTTTTTATATTTCTTTTAAAAATGTGTTGAACACACATTATATTTCATATTAATATTTTTATGTAGATTTAAAACGGGAAAGAGAGTGGAAAGTATGGGCCGTAAATGGAACAATATTAAAGACAAAAAAGCATCAAAAGATGCAAATACAAGCCGTATATACGCGAAATTTGGGCGTGAAATTTATGTGGCAGCAAAACAAGGCGAGCCAGATCCAGAATCAAACCAAGCGCTAAGAGTTGTATTAGAGCGTGCGAAAACATACAATGTTCCAAGAACAATTATTGATCGTGCAGTTGAAAAAGCAAAAGGCGGTTCAGAAGAAAATTATGACGAGCTTCGTTATGAAGGATTCGGACCAAATGGAGCTATGGTTATTGTAGATACACTTACAAATAACGTAAACCGTACTGCAGCAGATGTACGAGCTGCATTTAGCAAAAATAGTGGTAATATGGGTGTGAACGGTTCTGTAGCTTACATGTTTGATGCGACAGCTGTTATCGGCCTTGAAGGTAAAACATCAGATGAAGTTCTTGAAATTTTAATGGAAGCAGATGTAGATGCACGTGACATTCTAGAAGAAGAAGATTCTGTTATCGTGTATGCTGAACCAGATCAATTCCATGCAGTACAATCTGCACTTAAAGGTGCTGGCGTTGAGGAGTTTACAGTTGCAGAATTAACAATGCTTGCACAAAGTGATGTAACACTTCCTGAAGATGCTCAAGCACAATTTGAGAAAATGGTTGATGCATTAGAAGATTTAGAAGATGTTCAACAAGTTTATCACAACGTAGACTTAGGAGAGTAATACGATAGAAGACCCTTTTCGCTTAGCGGATAGGGTCTTTTTTTATGAAGTTAATTAAGGTGATGAAGTATTAAAGGTATTTTGTTGTAGGTAGTGAATATGATTATAGGGATATATAAAATATTCATTATTTCTAGGAGGCTTAATATGGAACATAAGACACCAAAGCATATAGTTGCTGTAGCAGGTTATTTAACAAATGAAAAAAATGAAGTGTTATTAACAAAAGTGCACTGGCGAGCTGATACGTGGGAGTTGCCAGGAGGACAGGTAGAAGAAGGCGAAGCGCTCGATCAAGCTGTCTGTAGGGAAATAAAAGAGGAAACAGGGTTAACGGTGAAGCCTATCGGAATTACAGGGGTTTATTATAATACCTCTATGCATATTCTAGCTGTTGTTTTTAAAGTAGCATATATAAGTGGTGAAATAAAAACTCAACCTGAAGAGATACAAGAGGCTAAATTTGTTGATTTAAATGAAGAGAACATAGATGAGTATATAACGCGTCCTCATATGAAATCCAGAACGCTTGATGCAATGAGTGCAACACATTTTATTCCGTATGAAACGTGGGAAGTACAGCCATATAATTTAATAGGAAGATTGTAAAGAAAAGAGTAGCCGATTTGAGATACATTCGAATCCCTACTCTTTTTTGTATACTGTTTAAGAAAAAGGTCAAAATAATAATAGCACTAGTATTGATTTGTAGAACGTTTGTTCTGTATAATAAATCTATATGTTATATACATTTAGATTACTAGATAGTCAAAAGTATATATATTTGTAGATGATATAATTAAAGTGTAAAGTGAAAATATAATAGTCTTAAGGGTTTCTCTTTTATTGGTTATTCGTGCTTTAACATAACCTATATTCAATATTTCAGATGAATAGTAGATAAAAAAATACTGTGATACAATACTTTTTTATCCCACTATTTGCTGGGCAGTAAGCCTGATTGATGAGGGCTCATTAAAGTTTCACTTTATACCTTACAATGATGTAAGGTACGTGTAAGAGAAATCGATGGGATATTTTTTTACAACAATGTATTCTTAAAGTAAGAGTTATATGCTGTGTGGAAAAGAGGTGTTCAAGATGAAAGAACGAGTATTATCTAGGGTGAACTATCATCAAAAAGTTGCATTAAATCCAATGACTAAACTTTTTTATAAAGCCATTATATTATTATTATTGTTAAGTTGTACGTTATTATTCATTGGAAATGTAATGATTGAGAAAAGTGATATTAGTAAATTACATGTACCGGCTAAGTTAGAGGTGCCAGAATCATTAACACATGCATTTATTGCGACAGAAGATAAAAGATTTTATCATCATAACGGTTTAGATTATATAGCAATTATTAGGGCCTCAGTTGAGAATATAAAGGCTGGTGGTGTCGTGCAAGGAGGAAGCACGATTACACAACAGCTATCTAAAAATGCCTTTTTAACAAATGAACGTACATTTTCTCGTAAGTGGAAAGAGATTTTTTATACGAAAAAAATTGAACGCACATTTACGAAGGATGAAATTTTAAAATTATATGTAAGTAATATTTATTATGGAGAAGGAGCGTGGGGAATTGAAAAAGCAGCAAACCTTTACTTCGGTAAAAAGGTGAACCAATTAACGTTGGCTGAAAGTGCAATGATGGCTGCTGTAGTAAAAGCACCTGCTTATTACTCACCTGCACAAAATTATGATAAAGCAGTAGAGAGACGAAATGTCGTTTTGAGACTAATGGAGAAAGAAGGCTATATAAGCCATGATGAGTATGTTCAAGCAGTTAGTGAGAAATTGGTAATTCGTCATGATATAAAGATAGAGCAGTCGATGTTAAATAGCGCGCGTAAAAAAGCAGTAAGTTAAGAGAAGTTCCTACAGAGGAGCTTCTTTTTTTGAATAAATTGTGACAAATTGTGACACAATATCGTCACAATTATTGTGTTTTTGTAATTTATGTGAGCGTGTTCATTGCGTGACGTATATAAGTGTTGATATTATGTGTATTGTGTACAATGCTGTATACAGAATATGAATTTAAAGAGGAATGTATATGAAATCAAATAAACTCATGGCTCTTGGTATAGTTTTTTCTATCGCAGTATTGATTGTAATTGGAACAATTGCGTATAGCATCATAAATGACAAAAAAGATAAAGGGAATGAGATGTTTGCTTATTCTACGCAACAATCTTTAGGGAAAGATGATGCTCCAGTTAAGGTAGTTGAATTTGGAGACTTTAAATGTCCTGCTTGTCGTACTTGGGATGTAACAGTATTACCTCGATTAAAAGAAGAGTATATTGATAAAGGCAAAGTGCAGTTATATTTTATTAACTTCCCATTTATCGGAAAAGACTCGGATTTAGGTGCAGCAGCTGGTGAAGCAATTTATAAACAAGATAAAGATTCATTCTGGATTTTCTATGATGAGATTTATCAAAATCAAAAGAAAGATACGGAAGAATGGATTACAGAAGATTTGCTTCTTAGCATTGTGAAAGAGAAACTGCCGAAAGTTGATGTAGAGCAATTTAAGAAAGATTTACACAGTAAAGACATTAAAGAAAAAGTACGTAAAGACTCAGATCGTGCTCAAAAATTAAAAGTTCAAGGTGCTCCTTCAGTATATGTAAACGGAAATCTTGCAAATCCTGATTTTGATAGTATGAAGAAGGCAATTGATAAAGAATTGAAAAAGTGATGAGGTTTCTCATCACTTTTTCGACTTTTTTCGATAAAATTCTTGCCTCTACTTTTTTTACATGCTATACTACTTTACATAAGTTATTCTAATATCTTATATGTAATTCATATTTGCGGGTGTAGTTTAGTGGTAAAACAAGAGCCTTCCAAGCTCTGGTCGAGAGTTCGATTCTCTTCACCCGCTCCAAATTTTATTAAATGTTTTTCTATAAATTGTGATCAACGCAGTGTTTCGTTTCCGAGATAAACGAGGCATTGCGTTTTTTAATGTTTGAAAAACCTAATTACATGCGAAAATAGAAGTAAATAATAGTATTCCAAAAGTGAATTACTAACCAATAGAGTCGTTACATGAGGGATGGATTCATCTGAGGAGGCGATTAAGAGTGGATTTTGAACAATTAAAGCAAGATGTAATTGCGTATAGTAAAACAATTGGCATAGATAAAATAGGCTTTGCGAGTGCTTCTCCTTTTGAGGAATTAAAGCAGCGCTTAATCCAGCAACAACAATTAAATTATCAATCTGGATTTGAAGAGCCTGATATAGAGAAGAGAACGAATCCGCAACTGTTATTACCGGGTGCTAAATCAATTATTGCGATTGCTTTAGCATATCCTTCAAAATTAAAAAATGCACCATTAAGTAAGCGTGGAGAACGCCGTGGGATTTTTTGTCGTGCTTCTTGGGGACAAGATTATCATCTTGTTTTACGAGATCGTTTGCAAAAATTAGAAGCATATTTAATTGAAAAACTTCCGGATATAGAAGTGAAGTCCATGGTTGATACAGGTGAATTAAGTGATCGAGCTGTATCAGAGCGTGCAGGCATTGGATGGAGCGGTAAAAACTGCTCTATTATTACACCTGAATTTGGTTCGTACGTATACTTAGGGGAAATGATTACAAATGTTCCATTCCCGCCAGATAAGCCGATAGAAGATCAATGCGGGGGCTGTACGAAATGTATCGATATTTGTCCTACCGGTGCTTTAATACAGGGGGGACAGTTAGATTCGAAGAAGTGCATTGCGTTTTTAACACAGACGAAAGGATTCCTACCTGAAGAATATCGCGATAAAATAGGAAATCGTATATATGGATGTGATACGTGTCAGACTGTTTGCCCGAAAAACAAAGGAATGGATTTTCATAATCATCCTGAGATGGAGCCGGATCCTGAGCTAGTTAAACCATTATTAACGCCACTTTTAACAATTAGTAATCGTGATTTTAAAGAGAAATATGGGATTATGTCAGGGTCATGGAGAGGGAAAAAGCCACTGCAAAGAAATGCGATTTTAGCATTAGCACATTTTAAAGAAGCATCGGCAATTCCTGATTTAATTGGTGTTATGAAAGATGACCCAAGACCAGTACTACGCGGAACGGCAGCATGGGCACTTGGGAAAATTGGCGGAGATGGAGTAGGCGAAGCGATTGAGAAAGCGATGGAACGTGAGAAAGATGAAGAAGTGCTTCATGAAATGAATCGCGGGCTTGAATTGTTAGCACAGAAAAAAGAGTAGATAATATTTCCCTTTTTCATATTGTAATATGGGAGGGAGACAGAATGGTTGTAAAAACGAAGATTGAAAACCAAGTACAACAATTTTTAGCATATATAACGGAGAAAAGAACGAATGTGGATGGTATTGCTGAGGATTTACTACAAATGGCACTGAGAAAGAAACAATTGTTTCAAAGACGTAGTGCACATATAGTGAAAGCAACTGCGGATGTTTCTTTCATTAGACAATTAAATAGTAATGACCATCAAGAAATTGATTATCAAATACATTTTAAATATTTAATTAAGCATAAAGAATTATTTTATATTGAAGAGGAACAATTAAAACGAAGAGTTTGTTTAAATAATAGTCGGATTATAGGCGATTATGCTATTGAAGTGTCAGAAGAAATTAGAATGGGTGAGACATTAGAAAGGGAAATTACGAAAGAGAAGTACGGTTCTTATCAGTATAATCGTTTAGAGGCAGTGAAATATGCAGAGCGTTGGTGGGATGACCGAAATCCTATGTATCGTAATTTCCCTGATAATTGTACGAATTTCATTTCTCAATGTCTTCATACTGGAGAAGTACCTATGAGCGGGTATCCTAATATTCGTAAAGGATGGTGGCAAAGGGAGAATCAGTGGAGCTGGAGCTGGGCTGTTGCACATTCTTTTTATTGGTATTTGTCAGGTGCTACAACAGGACTTCGAGCAGAGGCGGTAGAAAGGCCAGAAGAACTTATTCTTGGAGATGTCATTGCTTATGATTTCGAGGATGACGGAAGATGGAATCATACGACGATTGTAGTAGCAAAAGATGCAGATGGTATGCCGCTTGTAAATGCACATTCAGCGAATAGCCGTCGACGTTATTGGAACTATGAAGACTCTAGTAAATATACACCACAAATGAAATATAAATTCTTTCATATTATTAATGGGTAGAGATTTTTCGCTCAAGTGGTATAATACGTAGTAGACAAAAAACAGAGGTGAATATCGCGTGGGAGTACATGTTGTTTTATATCAGCCAGAAATTCCAGCAAATACAGGGAATATTGCTCGTACTTGTGCAGCAACTGGAACAGAATTACATTTGATTAGACCGCTTGGATTTTCAACGGATGATAAAATGTTAAAGCGTGCAGGATTAGATTATTGGCAGCACGTAAAAATTACGTATTATGATTCAATTGAAGAATTTTATGAAAAAAATAAAGACGGTGAATTCTTCTATTTAACAAAGTATGGCGAGAAAGCTCATACAGCGTTTGACTATAGCAAGCGCGAGAAGGATTACTATTTTGTATTTGGAAGAGAAACAAACGGCTTACCAGCTAATGTAATCGAAGAAAACTTTGATCATTGTTTACGTATTCCAATGACAGATAAAGTACGTTCATTAAATTTATCTAATACAGCAGCAATTTTAATTTATGAAGCGTTCCGTCAACAAAATTACCCTGGATTAGATTTAGAAATCGTTTATTAAAAGTCGCCATATGGCGACTTTTTTTATAAAATAAAAATAATATATAATCATACATTTAAAAGAGAGGACATAATCATATAGAATGGGATATATGATTAAAAATAGATAAGACGGGTTGAGATAAATATGAAGGAAGAATATAGTAATCAAAATACCTTTTTAAGTATGATAGATATGGATTTAATTAGACAAGGATTATTACATGCTATTCAAGATTTAGTATTCATATTGAAAGTTATTGATAATGAAACGTTTCAATATATGTATGTGAATAAAATAGGAATGGATTATGCTAGGTTAAGCGAAGAGTGCTATGGAAAAACTTTTGCAGAAGTATTACCAAAAGATATAGCGGGGATATTGCAAAGGCAATATGCAAAAGTAGTGAGAGAAGCGAAAGCACATACCTTTTGTGATGTAGTCAATTTACCAAAAGGTGAGATACATTATGAATCTTCACTTAATCCTGTCTGCGACGAAGAAGGAATATGTCAATTTGTTATTTGTATTACAAGAGATATTACAGCTCAAATTGAGGAGAAGACAGAGATAGAGGAAAAACAAATGTTATTTAAGTCGTTACTGGAATATAATAATGACTCAATTATATCTATAGATTCTATAGGGAGAGTTACATATGCAAATCCGGCAACGTATGAAATATTTGGATACCGGTATGAGGAATTAAATAATAAATTTATTTTTGAATTCATTAATAAAGAATATGAAAAAGATTTTCAAATTATATTTAAGGGATCGATGCAAGGAAAAGCAAAACAAATTGTTTCAAAGAAATATGTTCATAAAGAAGGGTACGAGCTATATATTTCTTTGAGAACTATCCCGATTATTGTGAACGGTGAAATTGTTGGGATTTATATTGTTACGAGAGATGTTACAAGGCAAGTATTAAACGAAATGCGAACAGAATATTTAGCTTACTATGACCAGTTAACGGGATTAATGAATAGAATTTCATGTACAAATAAGTTAAATACTTTTTTAAATGAGAGTGTAAATTTTGCACTTGTATTTATAGATTTAGATGAGTTTCATCGTATTAATGATACATTTGGTCATAAAGAGGGAGATAAAGTATTACAAAAAGTTACAGAATGTTTAAGCAATCTAAAAATAGAAGATATGCACTTATTTAGAGAACACGATGATCAATTTGTTATGTTGATAGAAAATATAACGAAAGAATATGTAGAGGAAGTTGCAAAAAGCATACTGAAAAATATTAGTGAATATTTTGTAATCGAAGAAGAAGATGTATATTTAAGTGCGTCAATTGGAATTGTAATGGCTCCAGCAGATGGAGAAGATGAAAAAATACTATTTCAGAGAGTCGATGCTGCTTTAGAAAAAGCAAAAGAAAAAGGAAAAGGACATTATCATTTTTATTGTAGTGGATTAGACTGTGAGCGTGAACAAAGGTTTATAATAGAAAACCAGTTACATCGTGCTATAGAAAAAAATGAATTTTTCTTATATTATCAGCCACAAATTAATATTGAAACGAAAAAAATAGCTAGTATGGAAGCTTTAATAAGGTGGGAGAATAAGGAATTAGGATTTGTTTCTCCAAACCAATTTATTCCGTTGGCAGAAAGAACAGGATTTATTATTAAGCTGGATGAATGGGTAGTAAATCAAGTGTGTCAGCAATTGCGCGAATGGTTAAATAAAGGGTATGATGTGGTCCCAATTGCAGTTAATATTTCAGCTAGACACTTTCGTTCTATTACATTAATAGAGATGATTACACGGGCTTTAAATAAGTACAATGTACCAACTCATTTATTAGCGATAGAGGTTACAGAAGGAGCTCTTATACATAAAGATATATCGAAGAGAGTATTACTACAATTAAAAGAGAAAAATTTAAAGATTCATTTAGATGATTTTGGAACAGGCTATTCATCTTTAAGTTATTTAAAAACATATCCAATTGATACTTTAAAAATTGATCGTTCTTTTATGGAAGGTATACATATAGATGAACGTGATACGAATATTACAGCTGCAATTATTCATTTAGCTCATACTTTAGAATTAAATGTAATTGCAGAAGGAGTAGAAAAAAAGGAGCAAATACAGTTTTTGAAAGAAAAGAATGTGAAGCTTGTACAAGGTTATTATTATAGCCGACCACTATCCAAATATGATATGGAAAATATGTATTATAAATAAAAAAATGATGTGCTAAAAGCACATCATTTTTTATGTGTACCTGGTTTGTCATTGTAACCGGATGTAAAAATAGCTGTAAGAAATGTGAGTGATACACCTAAAATTAATAATAATTTCATACTAATATCCTCCTTACTTTTTTCGGTTCATGAGTTTTATTTATTACCCAAAATGTATGTAAGGTTCTTAGAAGAAAAGAATTTATTTATAATGAATAGCAGTGTAAAAACGTTAATACCTATATTATACAGAATTTTCTTTGAATTTTGGAGAGAATTTTAGTGTGCTATTATATATTTCGTTTTGATTTAAAGAATGTTTAAGGACATCCTAGCATACCTTTTATAATAATCCGATTGAACAAGGAGATGGGGGAGGAGCTATAATGGATATTCTAAAAAAGATTGAACAGCATCGAGCAGCAGAAGAGCGTTTACAATGGGAAGGTACGTTTGCGGAGTATTTGGAGCTTGTGAAAGAAAGACCATGGGTGGCTCAAACAGCACACTCTCGCATTTACAATATGATAAAAGATGCTGGAATTGAAGAAGTTGATGGTAGAAGAAAGTATAACTTCTTTAGTAATCAGCTCTTTGGATTAGAGGATGCTCTAGAACGTCTTGTAGAGGAATATTTTCATCCATCTGCAAAACGATTAGATGTTAGAAAAAGAATTTTATTATTAATGGGTCCTGTTAGTGGAGGGAAATCAACGTTAGTTACAATGTTGAAACGAGGATTAGAAACATATTCAAGAACAGATCGCGGAGCAATTTTTGCAATTAAAGGATGCCCAATGCACGAGGATCCACTGCATTTAATTCCACATCATTTACGAGATGATTTCTTTGATGAGTATGGGGTTAGAATTGAAGGGAATTTATCACCACTAAATGTCATGCGTTTAGAGCAAGAATACGGATCAAGAATTGAGGATGTAGTTGTAGAGCGTATTTTCTTCTCTGAAGATCGCCGTACAGGGATTGGTACATTTAGCCCGTCTGATCCAAAATCACAAGATATTGCAGATTTAACAGGTAGTCTGGACTTTTCTACGATTGCAGAATATGGTTCAGAATCAGATCCGCGTGCGTATCGATTTGATGGAGAATTAAATAAGGCAAACCGAGGAATGATGGAGTTCCAAGAGATGTTAAAATGCGATGAGAAGTTTTTATGGCACTTATTATCACTTACGCAAGAAGGGAATTTCAAAGCGGGAAGATTTGCGCTTATTTCAGCAGATGAATTAATTGTAGCGCATACGAATGAAACAGAGTATCGCTCATTTATAGCAAATAAGAAAAATGAAGCATTGCACTCAAGAATTATTGTAATGCCAGTTCCTTATAATTTACGAGTAAGTGAAGAAGAACATATTTATGAAAAAATGATTCGTGAAAGTGATGTATCGAATGTTCACATTGCACCACACACACTTCGCGTTGCAGCAATGTTCACTATTTTAACTCGTTTAAAAGATCCGAAGCGTCCGGATATTGATTTAATTAAAAAGATGCGTTTGTATGATGGAGAAACGGTAGAAGGTTATAATGCGATTGATGTAGAAGAATTACAACGCGAATATCAAGATGAAGGTATGAAGGGTATTGATCCTCGTTATGTCATTAACCGAATTTCGTCTACAATCATTCGAAAAGAGGTACCATCTATTAACGCGTTAGATGTACTTAGATCTTTAAAAGATGGGCTAGATCAGCATCCATCCATTAGTAATGAAGACCGTGAACGTTACATGAATTTCATCTCATTAGCGAGAAAAGAATACGATGAAATCGCGAAGAAAGAAGTACAAAAAGCGTTTGTTTATTCATATGAAGAATCAGCTAAGACGCTTATGGATAATTACTTAGATAACGTCGAGGCGTACTGCAATAAATCGAAATTACGTGATCCGTTAACAGGAGAAGAAATGAGTCCAGATGAAAAATTAATGCGCTCAATTGAAGAGCAAATTGGAATTTCAGAAAATGCTAAGAAAGCGTTCCGTGAAGAGATTTTAATTCGCATTTCTGCTTATGCCCGTAAAGGAAAACGCTTTGATTATAATTCACATGAACGTCTTCGTGAAGCGATTCAGAAAAAACTATTTGCTGATTTAAAAGATATAGTGAAAATTACAACATCAACGAAAACGCCGGACGAAAATCAGCTTAAGAAAATCAATGATGTTGTTGCGCGTTTAATTGATGAGCATGGCTATAATTCTTCTTCAGCAAATGAATTACTACGCTATGTAGGTAGCTTGTTAAACAGATAGTTTGATAACAAAACGCTGTCTCTTGTATTTTGCGGGACAGCGTTTTATTATCCGTTCATATGTGTATAAAGTGTCATACCTTGTCCAAATGTAATAAATTAAGATGCAATTTTATGAATTTATTGTCAATTATTTTTACAATATGCATATGATAGAGTAACCAACCATTCATACGAAAAAAGCCAACACAATACAATATGTTGCAAAGTAAAAATATGTGCAACAATGCATTGTGTTTCTTTCTTATCAGTGGCTGAATATTTCTTTCTATTATGTGAGTGGCAAAATTTTGTTTAGGATGCTCGGGGTATTGTATGAAAAACGTTATAAATGTTTATGGGATGATTTTCTGTGGGCAGTTACCTTTCAAACATTCTAGCTTGCACATTACAGAACAAAATTTATAGATTGCTGTTCATACAGGAAGACAATTACAGTAAGGAGGGAAAGGAATGGGCGAAGAAAATCAACCAAATTATACGATTTCACAGGAAAACTGGTCCCTCCATCGCAAAGGATATGACGACCAACAGCGCCATCAAGAAAAAGTACAAGAGGCAATTAAGAATAATTTACCCGATCTTGTAACAGAAGAAAGTATAGTTATGTCTAATGGCAAGGATGTTGTAAAAATACCAATTCGTTCTCTAGATGAATATAAGATTAGATACAATTATGATAAAAATAAACATGTTGGGCAAGGAAACGGTGACAGCAAAGTTGGTGATGTCGTTGCGAGAGATGGATCAGGTGGTCAAAAACAAAAAGGGCCAGGAAAAGGGCAAGGAGCAGGAGATGCAGCTGGGGAAGATTACTATGAAGCTGAAGTCTCTATTTTAGAATTAGAGCAAGCGTTTTTCAGAGAGTTAGAACTGCCTAATTTAAAGAGAAAAGAAATGGATGAAAACCGGATTGAACATGTTGAATTTAATGACATTAGAAAAACAGGATTATGGGGAAATATCGATAAGAAACGAACAATGATATCCGCATATAAACGAAATGCAATGAGTGGTAAAGCATCTTTTCATCCAATTCACCAAGAAGACTTAAAGTTCCGTACTTGGAATGAAGTATTAAAGCCAGATTCAAAAGCTGTTGTATTAGCGATGATGGATACGAGTGGATCGATGGGAATATGGGAGAAATATATGGCACGTAGCTTCTTTTTCTGGATGACAAGATTTTTACGCACAAAGTATGAAACAGTAGATATTGAATTTATTGCCCATCATACGGAGGCAAAAGTAGTTCCAGAGGAAGAGTTTTTCTCAAAAGGAGAAAGTGGCGGAACGATTTGTTCTTCTGTATACAAAAAAGCACTCGAACTTATCGATAATAAATATTCACCAGACCGCTATAATATTTATCCATTCCATTTTTCAGATGGTGATAATTTAACATCAGATAATGCTAGATGTGTAAAACTTGTTGAAGAGCTAATGAAGAAGTGTAATATGTTTGGGTATGGGGAAGTGAATCAGTATAACCGCCATAGTACACTCATGTCAGCCTATAAAAATATTAAAGATGAAAACTTTAGATACTATATTTTAAAGCAGAAAGCAGACGTATTTCATGCGATGAAAAGCTTTTTTAGAGAAGAATCAGGTGAGAAAATGGCATAACCTCTTTTAAAGAGGTTCTTTTTTTGTAAACTTTTTATTTTTCTAGTTGATAATGATAATGAAAATCATTATCATTTATTCGAGAAATGATTACATTTCGAATTATATATTTTGAAGGAGATGTAAAATTGAAACAAAATAAAAGAAAACGTATAAATGCAATGATTATAGCGGCGGCGTTATCACTTCCGTTTGCTGTTTATTCAACACCTGCTTTAGCGGCAGTAGCAATTGAGGCGAATAAAACGGGACAAGGTTTAGAAGATGGTACATATGACGCTGTTATTAAAGCGTATAAAGATAAAACAAATGAAGAGTCTATGGCAGCTGTTTATATAAAGGATCCGAAATTAACAATTGAGAATGGAAAGAAAATTGTAACAGCAACGTTAAGTGATAGTGATTTCTTTCAATACTTGAAGACAGAGGATATTCACACTCCAGGTGTGTTTCATGATGTAAAGGTCATATCAGAAGACAAAAAGAAAAATGGGACGAAGGTTATTCAATTTGAAGTTGGAGAATTAGGAAAAAGATACAATATGCAAATGCATATTTATATTCCAACGATGGCCTATGACAATAAGTATCAAGTACAGTTTGAAGTAAATACATTGAATTTAGAGAACAATGTTCCAGAAAAACAAAAGGAAAATAAAGAGGATAAAGTGGATCAACAAGATGAAATTGGAAATGTAATAGTAGATAAGCAACTACAAAGGCATATTAATAAATATAATTTAAATAGAGAAAATCTAGATACCCCAATAACTAAGGAAGATTTATTAAAAGTTAAATCCTTAATAGTCGTTGAAGCTAAAAGTAAAGGAATAAAAGACGTAAGTGGTCTAGAATATATGACGAACTTAGAAAACTTAACGTTGGAAGAAGTTAAGTTAAAAAATATAAAATTTATCTCGGACTTGAGACAATTGAAATCATTAAGTATAACCTATGGTGAACTTGAAGATATTGGACCTTTGGCTAAGTTAGAGCATATTGAGTTTTTAACTTTGAGAAACAATAAAATCTCAGATTTAAGCCCATTAAGCCAAATGAAGAAGATTAAAATGCTAGATTTAAATAGTAATTATATAAAAGATATTAAACCATTATTTACAGTGAAATCTTTAAGGACTTTGACTGTGGCAAATAATCAAATTAGTAATGATAACCTTGCTGGAATTGAGCAATTGAAAAATGTAAAAAACTTATCTTTAAGTAACAATGGACTTACAAATATTGAACATATTACATCAATGAAAAAATTAGTAGAGTTAGATCTTGCTAAAAATGAATTAGAAAACATCGAACCTTTATCAAGATTATCTACTGTACAATCACTTAATTTAGAAGAAAACTATATTTCAGATATAACGCCACTTAGTCACTTAACAGACTTATATGATTTAAAGTTAGGTTCAAATGAAATTCGTGATGTTAGACCTGTTCAAGAGCTAGGAAAAAGAATATATATCGATATTCAAAGACAAAAAATCTTTTTAGATAATGTAGAAAAAGATAAGGAAGTTAAAATACCTATCTATAATTTACAAGGAGAGCCACTTGATACTATTCAATTGAAGAGTGAAGATGGGATCGTTAATAATGGTTCTGTTAAATGGGGGACTACTGGTAAAAAAACATATGAATTTACGTTGGATATAAAGCCAGAAGAGAATCGTATTAAGTTTAATGGAACAGTAATTCAAAATGTTGTTGAAAGATTAGATGAAATCAAGGAAACAATAAAAGAGGATAATGAACAAAAGGAAAATGTAATTCTCGATAAAACTTTACAAAAACATATTAATAAAGAGAATTTAGGTAGAGAGAATTTAAACGCTCCTATTACAAAAGAAGATTTATTACAGATCAAAAAATTAGAGATACCTAAAGAAAATGGAAATGAGATAAAAAATATAACAGGTTTAGAGTACATGACGAACTTAGAAAAACTCACTTTAGAAGGAGTAGGCCTGAAAAATATTGAGTTCATCTCAAACTTGAAACAATTGAATAATGTGAATGTATCTCATAATCAAATTGAAGATATAACACCACTATCTTCATTGGAAAATTTACAGTGGTTAAATCTTGCGGACAATCATATTAAAGATGTAACGGTTATTGGTTCCATGCTAAACTTATTTAGCTTAAATCTAGTTGGGAATGAGATTCGTGATGTCAGGCCGTTAATACAATTAGGGCAGTGGTTTACAATTGATGTTGGAAGACAAAATATCATTTTAAATGATGCAAAAATAAACGAAGAAATTCAAGTTCCTGTATATGATTTAGAAGGAGAAAGTATTGAAAATATTCAATTGACAAGTGAGGGAGGGACGTTTAATAACGGAGTAATAAAATGGAATACGCCAGGTGAAAAGGTGTATAAATTTGATTTAGATTCTGATGAAATTAGCATAAGGTTTAACGGAACAGTTATACAGAATATAGTGGAAAAAGAAGAAGTAAAAGAACCGGTAAAAGAAGTTGAAGAAGCAAAAGAAGAAGTGAAAGAACCAACAAAAGAAGTTGAAGAAACAAAAGAAGAAGTGAAAGAACCGGTAAAAGAAGTTGAAGGATCGAAAGAAGAAGTGAAAGAACCGGTAAAAGAAGTTGAAGGATCGAAAGAAGAAGTGAAAGAACCGGTAAAAGAAGTTGAAGGATCGAAAGAAGAAGTGAAAGAACCGGTAAAAGAAGTTGAAGGAACAAAAGAAGAAGTGAAAGAGCCGGTAAAAGAAGTTGAAGGAACAAAAGAAGAAGTGAAAGAGCCGGTAAAAGAAGTTGAAGGAACAAAAGAAGAAGTAAAAGAGCCAACAAAAGAAGCGAAAGAACCAAAGAAAGAAGTAAAAGAATCAGCAACAGGATTGGATCAAGAGCCAAAAGGGAATAATCAAGTTTTTGAAAACGAGGGAAGAAAAGCAGACACTTTAAATAAACAACATACTAATAAGCCAGAGGAAGGCAAGAAATTTTTACCATCAACAGGCGGTGAAGCTAGCACTTCGACTTTACTTTCTGGCATAACACTTGTTCTTTCCGCACTAAGTATGTTCGTATTTAGAAAGAGATTATTTAAGAAATAAATAACGTTTAATCTTATTATTATATATAATTAATTTTTGCTTTTTTGAGAAGACATTATCATGGCGGTTTTATTAGAAACATGCATATGATGATGTCTTTTTTTACTAGAGAAGGATATTACTAGTGATTGTCTAAGTGTATTAGAAAAGGAGGGGAAGTTATGCATATTAATTCTATTTCAAAGATCGAAGAAGCTGCAGAATTTATTTCGATGATGAATAAAGATATTACGCAGCATGTTGGTTATTGCGGGGAAAATCATGAAGAAATATTGGACGCTATTCTTCATGGTTTTTCTGATATAGGGTGGGAGAAGTCTTTTGTCGTTTCTTATAATGATAATAATGAAATTGTAGGTGTATTAGGATTTGATATAGATGAGATAAGCGAAAGTGCGGAGATTTGGGGGCCTTTTATTATAGCTTCGAATTGGGGAGAGATTGCTTTAAGTATGTGGAAGAAACTTATCGAGAAAATTCCACTTCATATTCAAAAGTTTCATGGATTTTATCACGTGAAAAATAGTAATGGTATCGACTTTATGAAATATTTACAAGCTAAAAAACAAGAGAAACATAGCGTTTTAATTTTAAAGAAAACTAATGTGGAGCAATGTACAATAAATCAAGTAGAGGAAGCATCTCAACAAGTATTTGAGCAGTTTATTGTTTTACATAATAATATTTTTCCTAATACATATTATGAAGGAAATGAAATCATTGAACGTTTAAGTGATACGAATAAATTATTTGTAAGTATGAAGAATGGTAAGTTAGAAGGTTATGTATATGTTGAAGTAAATCCGGAGTTTCATGAAGCGAATATTGAATTTATTGCAACCGCTGAAAATAGTAGAAGAAAAGGTGTCGGAGAGCGGATATTGCAAGGGGCAATTCAGTATATTTTCTCTTTCCAAGGGATGAGAGAGATAGTACTATGTTTGAATACGAATAATGATCATGCGATGAAATTGTACAAGAAAGTAGGTTTTGAGGAAAAAGCATGTTTACAACACTATATAATAGAGTGAAAAACCCATTCATATGAATGGGTTTTATTACGGATTTAGAAGTGATTTGAGGCGCCAATCGTTACATAACCTTTTTTATTTTTTTCGGCACTTCTTTCGTTTGCAAATTAACATCTTCTTTTCGTAGCTCTTTAAAGAGTGAAGTAACCATAAGAACGACTACAATAGAAAATGGTAGCGCAGCAATTATAGCTGCGATTTGTAGTGCATTTAATCCTCCAGCTTGTAATAAAATAGCGGCAATTATCGCGATTGTTAATCCCCATATAAGTTTTAAACTATTTTTCGGTGATAAACTTCCGTTACTCGTTTGCATTGAAACAACAAATGTTGCTGAATCGGCAGAAGTAACGAAAAATGTGGCTACTAAAATTAACCCGATAATCGTTAAAAATGTAGAGAATGGTAGGTGTGAAATAACAGCAAATAATCCAATCTCTGTACCATTTTTTGCAATTTCATCAGCTATTCCAAGCGATTGGAACATTTCCATATGGATTGCGGTACCACCAAACACTGCAAACCAAAATGTACAGATAAGAGTTGGGACTAATACAACTCCAAAAATAAATTCTTTTATTGTGCGCCCTTTAGAAATACGAGCGATGAATGTACCGACGAATGGAGACCAAGAAATCCACCATCCCCAATAGAAAATAGTCCAGTTTTCAATCCAAGAAGAAGATTTTTCATTAAATGCTCCTAAATTTAATCCCATACTAGGCAAAGCTCCAATATAAGAACCGAGTGTAGATGTGAAATATTTCATAATAAATACGGTTGGCCCTAAAAATAAAAAGGAGACGAGTAAAATACCTGCAAGAGAGAAATTTAAGTTACTCAAATATTTAATCCCACGATCTAAGCCAGTTTGTGCACTCGTTAAATATAAAACGGCGAAGATGGCGATAAGTACGAGCTGTGTAAGTAAAGTGTTATGAATAGAAGGGAATAAATAGCTTAATCCTCCAGCAATTTGTTGAGCACCAATCCCAACAGATGGTACAATGCCAAATACTGTGGCTAAAACAGCTAAAATATCGACTGTTTTTCCGATACGAGAATTTTTCGATCGATTAAATAATGGAGTAACTGTAGCCCCGATAGTGCTACCTTTTTGTTTGCGGAATGTGAAATATGCAATTGTTAAAGCGACCATTGCGTATAGTGACCATGGAAAGAGACCCCAGTGGAAAAATGAATATTGCATAGCGAGTTTGGCACTTTCCTCTGTCCCCGCTTTTCCTGTTAATGGATCTGTAAAATGTGAAATCGGTTCAGCGATTCCATAAAAGAGGAGTCCAATCCCCATTCCTGCTCCAAACAACATGGATAGCCAAGATGGATAATTATATTTTGGCTTTTCTCCATCTTTACCAAGACGAATAGAACCGTACTTAGAAAATGCTAAATAAGCAGCCAAAATAATCATTGTAGTCATAAGTAGAGAGTAAAACCACCCAAATTTATTGAGGATAAATGAGTTTAAAGAAGATGTAACACTTTGTAAATCGTAGCCTTGTATCCAACTTGCTGGGGTAATTCCCCATATAATGAATAATGTTGTTAGCAAGAAGGAGATATAAAATACACTGTTTTCTTTTTTTATCATAGAATCCCACCCTTATTTAATAAAGTTAACAATTATAATAATCATAACAATTAAGTTTTTAATTGTCAAAAAATTACCTTTTTATAATGTGAAAGGATGCAATTTGTTTTAGGGAGGTAAAGAGCAATGTGTTCACGATATGTACAAATTATAGGAAGAAATAATATGAAATATTGCATTTTATATTGTTACATCCGGATTTTATGTTAAATTCTTGAATGGAATATTAAAATAGGGGGCAAGGATATGAACAAGAAATCAAAGATCAATAAAGTGATGCTTAGCATTAGTACAATGGCTTTATCGTTAGGCGCACTTCAAACTCATGCAGCAGCGGAAGAAAAAGTACCGTATAACGTGTTGAAAACGAAACCGGTTGGAATTGAAAAGTCGGTAGATGAAGTTGGACATATTTCAAAAGTTGATGAAACTTTATCATTTCAAGAACGTTTAAAAGTAGGAGATTTTTCACAGCGACCAGCATCTATTACGAAGAAAACTGCAGTAAAGCAAGTTAAAGAAAGCTATTCAATGGCTGATTTAAACAAAATGAATGATCAAGAATTAGTTGAAACGTTAGGCAGTATTAAGTGGCACCAAATTACAGACTTATTCCAATTTAATGAAGATGCAAAGGCTTTTTATAAAGATAAAGGAAAAATGCAAGTCATTATAGATGAATTAGCTCATAGAGGTAGTACATTTACGAAAGATGATTCAAAAGGAATTCAAACGTTTACTGAAGTGCTGCGTTCAGCTTTTTATCTTGCATTTTATAATAGTGAATTAAGCGACTTAAATGAAAGAAGCTTCCAGGACAAATGTTTACCTGCTTTAAAAGCGATCGCAAAAAATCCGAATTTTAAGCTTGGTACAGTTGAACAAGATACAGTCGTATCTGCATACGGTAAATTAATTAGTAATGCTTCAAGTGATGTTGAAACGGTTCAATACGCATCGAATATTTTAAAGCAATACAATGATAATTATACTACTTATGTAAATGATCGAATGAAGGGACAAGCAATATACGATATTATGCAAGGTATTGACTATGATATACAGTCGTACTTAACTGTGGCTCGTAAAGAAGCGAATGAAACGATGTGGTATGGAAAAGTAGATGGGTTTATTAATGAAATAAATCGTATTGCTCTTCTAAATGAAGTAACGCCAGAAAATAAATGGCTCGTTAATAATGGCATTTATTTTGCTAGCCGTTTAGGGACGTTTCATAGTAATCCAAATAAAGGATTAGAGGTTGTTACACAAGCAATGCATATGTACCCGCGCTTAAGTGAACCGTATTTTGTTGCGGTAGAACAAATTACAACAAATTATAATGGTAAAGATTATAGCGGGAATACAGTAGATTTAGAGAAAATACGTAAAGAAGGAAAAGAGCAATACTTACCAAAAACGTATACATTCGACGATGGATCAATTGTGTTCAAAACAGGAGATAAAGTATCAGAAGAAAAAATTAAGAGACTATATTGGGCTGCGAAGGAAGTAAAGGCACAGTATCACCGTGTAATTGGAAATGACAAAGCGTTAGAGCCAGGAAATGCGGATGATGTATTAACGATCGTAATTTATAATAGTCCAGATGAATATCAGTTAAATAGACAATTGTATGGATATGAAACAAACAACGGTGGAATTTATATTGAAGAGACAGGTACATTCTTTACATATGAGCGTACACCAGAGCAAAGTATTTATAGTTTAGAAGAGTTATTCCGTCATGAATTTACTCATTATCTGCAAGGGAGATATGAAGTTCCTGGTTTATTTGGAAGAGGAGATATGTATCAAAATGAAAGGCTAACTTGGTTCCAAGAAGGAAATGCAGAGTTTTTCGCAGGATCTACTCGTACGAATAACGTTGTACCAAGAAAGAGTATAATTAGCGGATTATCATCTGATCCTGCAAGCCGTTATACAGCAGAGCGTACACTATTTGCTAAATACGGTTCTTGGGATTTCTATAATTACTCGTTCGCATTGCAGTCTTACTTATATACGCATCAGTTTGAAACATTTGATAAAATTCAAGATTTGATTCGTGCGAATGACGTGAAAAATTATGATGCATATCGTGAAAATCTAAGTAAAGATCATAAGTTAAATAAAGAGTATCAAGAGTATATGCAGCAGTTAATTGATAATCAAGATACATACACTGTACCAGAAGTAGCTGATGATTATTTAGCTGAACATGCAACGAAGTCGTTAGCAGCGGTGAAGAAAGAAATTAGTGATACGTTGCCTATGAAAGATACAAAAATGACAAAACATAATTCTCAATTCTTTAATACATTTACATTAGAAGGTACGTATACAGGTAGTGTCACAAAAGGTGAATCAGAAGATTGGAAAGCAATGAGTAAAAGAGTAAATGAATCTTTAGAACAATTGGCGCAAAAAGAATGGACTGGCTACAAAACTGTTACAGCATACTTCGTCAATTATCGTGTGAATAGTTCAAATGAATTTGAATATGATGTAGTCTTCCATGGAATCGCAAAAGATGACGGAGAAAATAAAGCTCCAACGGTTAATATAAATGGCCCTTATAGCGGTCTTGTAAAAGAGGGAATTCAATTTAAAAGTGATGGCTCAAACGATGAAGATGGAAAAATTGTTTCTTATTTATGGGAATTTGGAGATGGAAGCACAAGTGCAGAAGTGAATCCAGCACATGTATATGAAAGAGAAGGTTCTTATAAAGTATCGTTAAGAGTAAAAGATGATAAAGGCAAAGAGAGCAGAAGTGAAACAACTGTTACGATTAAAGATGGAAGTTTAACAGAATCAGAACCAAATAATCTTCCAGAAGAAGCGAATTATATTGGGCTAAACACTACTATAAAAGGTAGCCTTATCGGCGGAGATCATACTGATGTTTATACATTTAATGTAGCATCAGCGAAAGATATCGATATTTCCGTTTTAAATGAGTATGGAATCGGGATGACATGGGTGCTGCACCATGAATCAGATATGCAAAATTATGCAGCTTACGGTCAAGCTAATGGAAATCATATAGAGGCAAAAATGAATGCAAAACCAGGTAAGTATTATTTGTATGTATATAAATATGATAATGGCGATGGAACGTACAAATTATCAATAAAATAAGTGCTTTTCCAATGTATGTTTAACTTTACTTTTTGTGGAAAATAGTATATTATATAGATATATAATATATCGGTTATTTACTAGGAGGAGCCTGTCACAATAGGCTTCTCCTGTTCTTTTTTAGGGGGCCTGTCTTACAGGCTTTTCTTTAAAAAATAAATAACTGAAAATTAAGAACAATAATCTTTGAAAGAGGTGGGGCATACACATAACAAAAAAGGGATTGTTTAAGAGAGGGGGATAAGAAATGGTTTTGTTTGGTTATCCACTTGAAACAATTTATTTATACGGATTTATTATTGCTACTATACTCACTGTGATTTATATCTTTTTTGGAGATATATTTGAATCCATATTTAGTTTTGGAGGCGGATCGGTATCCGTTGTTACTTTATTACTTAGTTTTTTCGCCATGTTATGTGGACTTAGTTATATAGGAGAATATTTATTTTCCTTTAATAGCATTCTTATTTTCGGGGCTGCATGTGCTATATCCTTTATTGGTGTATTCATAATGAAAATACTAATTTTAAAGCCGATTGCAGAAGCAGAGCAAAATACTGTGCAACGTATGGATGAGTTCATAGGTTGCAAGGGGGAAGTCATTACAACAATTCCTACAGAAGGATTTGGAGAAGTACTAATCTCCTCTCAATTTGGAAGTAATGCAATTCCAGCTAAAACAATTGGGAAAAAAGATATTTCACAAGGAACTGAAGTTATTATCGAGGGAGTCCAAGATGGTGTTTTACTTGTACAAAACATCGCTTATTCTTTAAAAAAACCAAAATTATAAGGGGGAATTCACATGACGATTCCATTAATTATTGGTGGAGTGTTACTCGCAATTTTAATTCTACTCATTTTAGTATTCATTACGAAGTATCGAACAGTTGGACCAGATGAAGCGTTAATTGTTACAGGGAACTGGCTTGGTGGCGGAAAAAATGTAGTTACCACTGATGATGGAAAGAAGATTAAGATTATTCGCGGTGGCGGTACATTCGTAGTTCCAATTATGCAACGAGCAGAGCCTTTAAGCCTATTAAACTATAAGTTAGAAGTGGGTACACGTGATACGTATACGAAACAAGGTGTTCCAGTTACAGTAAATGGTGTTTCTATTATTAAAGTAGGTTCTACGATTGAAGAAGTATCTACAGCAGCTGAGCAATATTTAGGAAAAGAAACAGAAGAGTTAAAAGTAGAAGCAAAAGAAGTTTTAGAAGGTCATTTACGTGCGATTTTATCTTCTATGACAGTAGAAGATGCGTATAGTAATAGAGAGCAATTTGCTCAAAAAGTACATGAAGTAGCTTCTACTGATTTAAAGAAAATGGGTCTTCGCATCGTTTCCTTTACAATTAAAGAAATTATGGATAAGAATGGTTACTTAGATGCACTTGGTCAGCCGCAAATTGCGACAGTGAAGCGTGATGCAACAATTGCGAATGCAGAGCGTGAAAAAGAAGCTCGTATTGAAAAAGCTCGTGCTGAGAAAGAAGCAAAAGAAGCTGAATATCAACGTGATGCTCAAATCGCTGAAGCTGAAAAACATAAAGAATTAAAAGTACAATCTTATAAGAGAGAGCAAGAACAAGCTCGAGCAGACGCGGATCTTTCTTACGAATTACAACAGGCGAAAGCACAACAAGGTGTTACAGAAGAGCAAATGCGCGTTAAAATCATTGAGCGTGAGAAACAAATTGAATTAGAAGAAAAAGAGATTGCGCGTCGTGAGAAGCAATATGATGCAGAAGTTAAGAAAAAAGCAGATGCAGATCGCTATGCTGTTGAGCAATCAGCGGAAGCAGAAAAAGTGAAACAAATTAAAAAGGCAGATGCGGATCAATATAAGATTGAAGCTGAAGCGAGAGCTCGTGCAGAAGAAGTACGTGTAGAAGGTTTAGCGAAGGCGGAAATTGAAAAAGCGCAAGGTCAAGCAAAAGCAGAAGTACAAAAAGCACAAGGTACAGCGGAAGCGGATGTTATTAGATTAAAAGGTTTAGCAGAGGCAGAAGCGAAACAAAAAATTGCAGAGGCATTCGAGTTATATGGCCAAGCGGCAATTATGGATATGGTTCTTAAAATGCTTCCAAGTTATGCGAAAGAAATTGCAAGCCCACTTAGCAATATTGATAAAATTACAGTTGTCGATACAAGTGGCGGTGGTAAAAATAGCGGCGCCGGAAAAGTTGCAGGTTATGCGACTGATTTAATGGCAACGATGCAAGAAACGTTAAAAGCATCTTCTGGCATTGATTTAAAAGAGTTATTAGAAGGATTTGCTGGAAAAGGAGCAGTACAGCAATTATCAAGCGATAAACCTGTTGTATCTGTAGTAGAAGATGAGAAAAAGGAAGTAGAAAAAGAGAAAGAATAGTAAGGCGGGAGAGACCTCTAGTAAGTACGATGCTAGAGGTTCTTCTGTGGATTATAATATTTCGAATAATATACATTTTTATATATTGTTTTAATTATTTAATTTATATAGAATAAAAAAGGTATGTATTAACTCTTTAATAGAAAAAGAGTTAATGCAATTAATCGTGTAATTTATATAAATAAATTAAATGTGAAATAATTACATTTAAAACGGTATGGAGGGGTAGGAATATGCTTCAAGGGAAATTAAGGGGAAGTAGTTTAAAAGCAAAGTTACTTGTATCATTTGTTATTGTTTTAATTTTTCCAAGTATTGTAATTGGTTGGACGTCTTATCAACAAGCGAAGACAAATTTTAACGAAACAATTTTACAATCAGCGGAAGATAACGTAAAGATTTTAAATAATGTTATTAACAAAGAGATAGACAGTAAAAAGGTAGACGCAGTATATTTTACAAAGTTATTTAATGGAGTAAGTTACGGAACTGATCAGCTCCAAAATGTGCAAAATAAATTAGAAGAATATAATAAATTACATCCAGAAATAGAAGCAGTTTATACGGGATCTAGTACGGGACAATTTATTCAATCACCGTCTATTCAAATGCCAGATGGGTATAATCCTACCGAAAGAGATTGGTATAAAGAAGCAGCGAAAAAAAGCGGAGAAGTGGTTATCACAGCCCCATATAAGTCAAGTACAACAGGGAATATTGTTATTACAATAGCAAAACAAAATGAGGATAAAAGTGGTGTTCTCGGTATTGATTTAATTATTAATGATATTGTAAATACTTCAAAAATGGTCAATATCGGCAAAAAAGGATATGTAGCAATCTTTGACCAATCTAAAAATGTAATAGCGCATCCGACGATGAAGCCAGGTGACAAGGTAGAAGAAAAAGTGGAGAAGGAATTGTATAAACAAGAAACAGGTGATTTTAAATTCAAACTTGATGGTGATGATCGCAATATTACCTTTATAACAAATAAGCAGACTGGATGGAAAATAGCAGGAATTATGCCTTCAAAAGAAATTATCGAAGCAGCTAACCCTATTTTCTATAAAACAATAACTGTTATTGGTATTTCATTAGTAATTGGTGGGATTTTAATTTACTTCATAATTGCTTCTATTATTAATCCGTTAAAACAACTTGTTATATCATCGAAAAAGATTAGTGAAGGCGATTTAACAGAGTCAATTACAGTTCATTCTAAAGATGAAATTGGACAGCTAGGAGAAAGTTTTAACGAGATGGCTGCATCGTTACAAAGTGTCATTTCCAATATAAACACTTCAGCAAGTCATGTAGCGGCATCTTCAGAAGAATTAACAGCTAGTATGAAGCAGACAAGCGAAGCAACGGAACAAATTACACAGGCCATAGAGCAAGTATCAAGTGGTGCAGAAATACAAACGAAAGAAGTTGAAGAAGGAGCAACATTGTTAGAAGAAGTTACAGAAGGAATTCAGCGTGTTGCAGATAGTTCTTCATTAGTATCTACAGCCTCTATGTATACGAAGAAAAAAGCTGAAAATGGTGGGAAGTTAGTTGAACAAACTGTGAATCAAATGCAATTAATTCATGAGTCTGTTTCGCAGTCAGACAAAATCATTGGTTTGTTAGACGATAAGTCGAAACAAATTGGAGCAATCCTTGAAGTGATTCAACATATTGCTGAACAGACAAATTTATTAGCGTTAAATGCGGCAATTGAGGCTGCGAGAGCTGGAGAGCAAGGAAGAGGATTTGCAATTGTAGCAGATGAAGTGCGAAAGCTAGCAGAACAATCAGGACAGTCTTCTACGGAAATTGGGAAACTAGTGAAAGAGATTCAATTTGATATAAAAGAAACAGTAAGCTCTATGAATCAAGTTGGAGTAGAAGTACAATCAGGACTTGTAGTTGCAAATGAAACGAAGCAAAGCTTTGCCGAAATATTGAAGTCTACAAATGATACAGTTGTACAAATTGATAGCATGGTAGATGTAGCAAAACAAATGACGGTAGATGCAAAACAAGTAAGTGCATCTATTAATGAAATTGCAGCTACGATTGAAGAAAATGCAGCAAGTGTTCAAAATATTGCTGGTTCCTCTGAGGAACAATTAGCTTCAGTAGATGAAATAAATGCAGCAGCAGTTCATTTATCACAAATGGCAGAAGAATTACAAGAGATGATTGGTAAGTTTAAAGTGTAATAACAAATATTAAGAAACGAGGTAATAATTTTACTTCGTTTCTTTTTTTATGAAGAGAAAAAGAAAGAAATATAGAGTAACCGTGTTATGATTAAGTATAATTAAAGAGACTGTATATTCTTTAAATTCTATCTTTAATCATGTTAGGGGAATGGTTTTGAAATTTAAAAAATTAAAACTCCAACCGAGAATTACATTAACTATAAGTACACTTATTTTAGTTGTACTTATGCTAACGAGTTATTTATTTTATTACATATTATCTGAAACGGTAGAAGAGCAAATTGGGAAACGAGCTTTGCATGTTGCGAAAACAGTTGCTGCTATACCTGAAATAAAGGAAGCTTTTCAAAAAGAAAACCCAGCTTCTATCATTCAGCCGATTGCAGAAAGAATTCGAATGGATACAGAGGCTGACTTCATTGTAGTTGGAAATAAAGAGGGGATTCGATATGCACATCCTGAGCGAGATAAAATAGGAGAAGCGATGATTGGTGGAGATAACAAAGGTGTTTTATTAGAAGGAAAATCATATGTTTCGAAAGCAACTGGATCATTAGGCCCTTCATTACGTGGAAAAGTTCCAATCCGTAATCAGGAAAATGAAATCATTGGTGTGGTGTCTGTTGGATTTTCAATGGACGATATTCATGGAGCGATAGAAGTGTATGGAAAGCGTGTATTTTGGATTACAATAATAGGGCTATTAATTGGAGTAATTGGCTCTATATATTTAGCGGCAAGTATAAAAAGAATGATGTTCGGGATGGAACCAGAAGAAATTTCATCTTTATATGAAGAGCATAGTACAGTGATTCAATCTGTACGTGAAGGGATTATTGTAATCGATAAAAATGGCATGATTAGTTTAGTCAATCAAGCAGCTTATGATATTCTTTCGCTAGATAAACAACAAAATATTATTGGGGAATTTATTTTAAATGTAATTCCTAATTCAACGATACTAGATGTACTTCAAACTGGTGAAAAACAGTTTGATCGCCAATTAAATATAAAAGGACAGGCTGTTATTGCGAACCGTCTACCTATTAAAGTAAAGAATAAAGTAACTGGCGTTGTATCGAGCTTACGTTTGAAATCTGAAATGGATCAGTTAACAGCAGAATTATCTCAGACGAAGCAATATACAGAGGCATTACGAGCGCAAGCGCACGAATATAACAATTTATTGTATACACTTTCAGGTCTTATTCAATTAGAATCATACGAAGATGCTTTAGAGCTTATTCATAAGGAAACAGCGGTATATCAAGATTTTGTTCAATTTATTATGAAGCGGATTCAAAATCCATGGCTAGGTGGAATTTTAATTGGATTTTATAATAGAGCACGAGAGTTGAAGATTGATTTTATGCTAGATAGAGAAAGTGGTTTAGACAAATTAAGTCCACATATTGAGAGTAATTATGTCGTTTCTATTTTAGGAAATTTAATTACGAATGCATTTGAAGCAATTGAAAAAAATGAAGAGAATGATAAGACAGTAAGGATGTTTGTAACTGATATTGGAGAAGAAATAGTAATTGAAGTGGAAGATTCAGGGCAAGGGATTCATGATGAAATAATTACTAGCATATTCTATAAAGGCTTTTCGACGAAAGAAGGAGGAGAGCGAGGATATGGATTAGCAAAAGTGAAAGAGTTAGTAGAAGATTTAAATGGAAGTATTGCAATTGAAAAAGGGGATTTAGGTGGTGCGTTATTTATTATTGCACTACCGAAAGAGAGAGGCGAATAGTAATGGGTGAGGAGATTGAAGTATTAATTGTAGAAGATGATATTCGGATTGCTGATATTCATCGTCGTTTTACTGAAAAAATTGAGGGATTTAAAGTAATTGGAACGGCAACGACTGGAGAACAAGCGAAAGAATGGCTAGAGCTTGTGAAGCCACAGCTCGTGTTATTAGATGTGTACTTACCTGATATGCAAGGAACGGAACTTGTCACATATATTAGGAATCATTTGCACGATACAGATATTATTATGATTACAGCGGCATCGGAAACAGATGTAGTGAGGCACGCCCTGCGGGGCGGAGTAACAGATTATATTGTAAAGCCACTAATGTTTGATCGATTTAAGGCGAGTTTGGAAAGTTATCAAAAAAAGATTGTGCAGCTGAAGAAAAATAATCAATTATCTACAGAACAAATAGAACATTTATGGTCTCAAAGAGGCGTAAAGGGAAATGAAATGGAATATGCCCCGAAAGGGATAGACCCCTTAACTTTAGCAAAAATAAAAAAACATATGTTAACAGTTAATGAAGAAGGGATTACAGCAGAGGTACTAAGTTCAATGGTAGGCGTAAGTCGATCAACTGCAAGGCGCTATTTAGAGTATTTGATATCTGGGAAGAAAGTCCACGCAGAGCTAATATATGGAAGTGTTGGGAGACCGGAGAGACGGTATTTTCTTGTTTCTTCATAATAAAAAACAGTAGAGGATTTATTTCTTCTACTGTTTTTTGCGTCTTATATTGGAATAATCCCAATTACAATTCCAGTAATCAACATCACCATTGTCGTTCCAACTGCCCACAATAAAGTAAAACGTTGATGTTCACCAAAATCAACTTTTGCCATCCCAACTAATAAATAAGTGGATGCAACAAGAGGACTTAATAAGTGAACGGGTTGCCCAAGTAAGGAAGCACGTCCCATTTCAGCTGCACTAATTCCGTAAGTAGCAGCAGCCTTAGTTAAAATAGGTAATACCCCAAAGTAAAATGCATCATTGGACATGAAAAATGTGAATGGCATACTAAGAAGTGCTGTAATAATTGGTAGTTGTGGTCCAAGAGCGTCTGGTATAAGAGTTACTACACTTTTAGCCATTGCATCTACCATTTTTGTTCCTGATAAAATTCCAGTGAAAATCCCAGCGGCAAATACGAGAGAAACAACCGCTAATACGTTTCCTGCGTGAGAAGCAATACGCTCTTTTTGTTGTTCTAAGTTTGGGTAGTTAATCATAACAGCAATAGCGAAAGCGACTGTAAATAAAACAGGTAACGGCATAACTTCTAGTATGAGACAGACAAGTAATGTAGCGGTTAATAAAAAGTTAATCCATAGAAGTTTAGGGCGTTTATGCACTGCGGCTTCGACAGTTGCAGCTTGCTCATCCATTGTTTGCATTTGTTTTAAATACTGTACATCCATAATTCCTAAACGTTTTCTTTCTTTTTTTCCAAGATAGTAAGCAACGAAAATGACCCAAATTGCACCAGCAATCATTCCTGGAATAAGAGGTGTAAATAATTCAGAAGCCTCAAGTCCAAGTGCGCTCATAACACGAGCTGTGGGTCCACCCCAAGGTGTAAGATTTGTTACCCCCGCCCCTAACATAACAACTCCAGCTAATATGAGGGGGTTCATTCCAAGGCGCTTATATAGTGGATACATTGCGGAAACTGTAATCATGTATGTTGTTGTACCGTCACCATCTAGAGAGACGATAATAGTCAATATAGCCGTTCCGACAACGATTTTTAAAGGATCTCCTTTTACAAATTTTAAAATCTTACTAATGACAGGATCGAATAAACCGCTATCAATCATAATCCCAAAATATAAAATAGCGAACATAAGCATAATACCAGTAGGTGCTAATTTTTGAATCCCCTCTAACATCATAGGCCCCATATTGGCATAGAATCCGCCAATTAATGCAAAAACACTCGGAATTAATATTAATGCTACTAGCGCTGACATACGTTTCGTCATAATTAAAAACATAAAGACAAATACCATCGCAAATCCAAGTAGTGCTAACATGTAATTTCCCCCTCAAAAGAATGATTGCGCTTTCAAAATAGAATAAAAATTCAGAAAAAGGTTTTTTATTTATAATAAAAGCATCTATTCAAATGGTAAATAATTTGAAAAATAACATCATTAGAAGCATAATTTTTATTTTGTTCATTTTGTTCACGGTAGTTAATTTGAATTTTTAAAAAGTAAGCTGCTCCTCGTAAGAATGGTAGAATAAGATGAAAATAGTGAAGTGTGAAATAGGGAGTAGATGTTATATGAAAACGAGAATTGAAGAGATTTATAGCTCTTATGAAGGAAAAGTAGAGGAGATTTTTATTAATGAATCTTCTTACGTATATGAATGGGAAAAATTACTGGTGATCCGAAAAAATGACGGTGAGCTTAAAAAAATCGCAGTCGGGATTAGTGGAAATATAAGATTGGTAAATGTAGAAGTTGGACAGGAAATTAGTGCGGATACATTATTAGTTAAGTTAGAAGATGATTTGTTAATTACAGGTTGCGAGTGATGAGAGATGTGTAGAAATAACTACACATCTTTGTTTGTTTCCTATATTACAAAAAGCACATTGTTTTTTCACAAATCTCACACAACCTTTTGGTATTCTTTTCGTGGAGTATATGGTTTCTAGGGAGGAATATTGATGAAAGTAAAATATGTCGTACTTGCTATATGTTTATGTTTCGTATTTACGGTAGTCGGGTGTGGGAAAAAGGAAACAGCAGCTGTTGCCATTGATGAGAAACATGATAAATGTGATATTTGTCAAATTGGGGTAACAGATAATCAATTTGCAACAGAAATTATTTTAGAAAATGGAAAAGCGTTAAAGTTTGATGATATCGGTTGTATGTATAAATGGATGGAGATCAACTCAGGTGAAAAGACGAAAGAGAAATTTGTTCGAGATTATGATTCGAAAGATTGGATTTCGTTAGAAGACGCTACTTACGTATATGATAAAACAATAACGACACCGATGGCTTATAATGTCATTTCATTTAAAAATAAAAAAGATGCAGAGAGCTTTGTATCTAACTATAAGGGGAAAGTTCTTTCATATAAAGAGCTAGCAGAGCATAAATGGGAAATGAATAAAGAGATGATGGGGAAACCGAAAGCAGGAAATCATGGTGGACATCATTAATGATAGAAAAAGACAACTATATAGTTGTCTTTTTCTATTATTACTCAGGTGCAAATATAGAAAAGGTGTAAAATTTTTAGAAGAACGGTTACAATGGAATATAGTAACCTAAAGCAATCATTTATCCCGCATTAACGGGCAGTAAGATCCCCACCTCAAAATTTAGTGAAAGCAAAGAAGTTAGGTGGAGTCGGGCTGCCCGTAAAATCCCGATTGGTGTGGGCTAATAATTAGTGGTGGATGAACAAAACCCCCACTAATTAAAGTTTCACTTTATGTACTTTTTAGAAATGTATACAAATGCGGTAAAAACGTGCTAAACTAATTGCTTCATAATGTTAATGATGGGGCCATCAGGCGTATCATTTCAATAGGTTGAGAAACATAGTATAAGCTTAAGATAATCCGATTAAAGAAGGAATATAAAGGGCTTATGGATAAATGTACTCAAGAAGAGTTATTGTATGTGATGGAGGAATGGTTAAGAAAACATTATCTTTCATAGGAGCTGTAGTTGTGAGAAAACAAAAAATTTTATTATGTATTTTATTAGGACTTTTAATGACGGTAGTAGCTTGCGATAAGCAAGAAGAACCAGAATCGAAACCGGTTCATGTGAAAAATGAAAAGAAAAAAGAGAAGCATAAAGAACAGGAAGAATCTAAAGAAGAGAAAAGTATAAATTTAATGGACAAACAGTTGTTACTTTCAGCTACTCTTGGAGACACAGAGACAGCTATGAAGTTGATTCAGGATGGAGCGAATATAAACGTAGAAGGTGACAACGGAGAAACGCCTGTCCTTGCAGCAACGTACCAAAATCATGTAGAGACAGTTAAAGCATTAATTGGTGCAGGTGCTAATATTGAAATTAAAGATGAGAAAAAAAGTAATCCACTTCTTTATGCAAGTAGAGAAGGATATACGGATATTGTAAAAGTATTAATTAATGCAGGAGTTAATACAAAAGAAACGACTAGGTCAGGTGGGACAGCACTTATTTCTGCATCTGAGCGTGGCCATGTAGAGGTTGTTAAAGAATTATTAGAGCATACAGATATTGATGTGAATTATAAAAATGAACGTGGTGGAACAGCGCTATTAGAAGCAATTGTATTAGGAAATGGTAGTGAAAACCATAAGAAAGTAATTCAATTGCTTATTGATCACGGTGCAGATGTAAATATGGCTAACAAGGAACATCTGACGCCACTGCAATACGCTGAAAAAAGAGGTTTTAAAGATATTGTAAATATGTTGAGGGTAGCTGGAGCGAATGAAGTAGTACAGCCACAACAACCAGTAGAGTAAAAAACGAAAAATAATCCCATTTAGATAGACAGAATGAAGAAATCAGTTAGTATGATGGATTCAGTAATGTGTATTTGAATGGGATTTTTATTTTGAATATGAAAAATAGATTATGAATGGATGGTAAATGGAGTAAATAAGGAGGAAACCTTATTTTGCAATTGTAAAAAATGAAAAGGGAGTTTCTGTTTGTTGCAGTGCCAGAAGTACGCCCGTAGCTGCTGAGGCAAGTGTGGAAACTTTAGCGGAGTTTCAAGGGAACGGATATGGTACTGATGGTGTTACAGCCTGGGCGATATCAATACAAGAAGAAAAAAGCATTCCACTTTATAGTACTTCTTGGAATAATTATGCTTCACAAGCCGTTGCGAGAAAACTAAAACTAATTAACTATGGAATGAATTTGCATATCACTTAAATTTTAAAGATAGTTGTTTGCCGTTGGGATTTATTTGTATATCTAGATTAATATTAAGAAAATATGGTGAATATTAACATTCGATTAACACCTAATTAACAATCTATCAAAACTGACTTAATAAATGCGTAATATAGTAAAGGTAACAAAATAAATAGGGTAGAGAACATTTGAGAACACCCACTTACATATAATGTGCCACTTTCTTAGGTGTGCTCTATTCCCTAGAGTTCAAATAAGGAGAAAGGCGTTCTATGTAAGTAGGTGTTTTTAGTTTGGATAAAAATAGAACAGTTAGGTGGAAAAAATGTTTAAAGAACCTTATATTGCGATGATAAAGGATTGGAAAGGATACAAAGCATACAAAAAATTGCCGAAAACAGTTTTTCTTATGACTGGTTCAATGCTGGAATTACCAGAGCGTGTATATGAATTGCAGAAACATGGACATGATGTATTTCTTCATTGTGATTTTATACAAGGCTTAAATACGAATACAGAGGAAGCGCTTTTGTATATTCAAGATGTTATCGGGGCACAAGGTATTATTTCAACAAAGGGTTCAACAATTCGAAATGCTAATAAAATTGGATTGAAAACAATTCAACGTATTTTTATTGTAGATACTTTATCTCTTACTAAATCAATTGAAAATTGTAAAACGACTAAACCAAATGCAGTAGAGATTATGCCGGGGATTATGCCTTCTATTATTAAACAGCTAGTAGAGGAAATAGAGTTTCCTATTATTGCAGGAGGGTTGATTCAAACGCGAGAAGATGCGGAAATTGCAATTCGTGCAGGAGCAAGTGCGATTTCAACAAGTCATTATGAAGTATGGATACAAGAAGAAAAAAGGAGTGCAACCTTGTGATTGAATTGAAAAATGTTTCAAAGGTATATAAAAATGCAGAAGAGACAGCGGTTAAAGGCGTATCGGTTCATATTAAGAAGGGTGAATTTTTTGTTTTAGTTGGACCTTCGGGATGCGGGAAAAGCACATTATTACGAATGATCGCTGGCTTAGAAGAGATTTCTTCAGGAGATTTAATTATTAATGAACGTGTTGCAAATGATCTAGAGCCGAAAGACCGTAATCTATCAATGGTATTTCAAAATTATGCATTATATCCACACTTATCTGTAGAAGAAAATATTTTATTTGGACTTAAGGTAAGAAAAGTACAAAAAGAAGAGCGACAAAAGCGATTAATGGAAGCTATTGAAATGGTAGGATTGAAAGAGTATGTGAAAATGAAACCAGGCCAATTATCAGGCGGACAAAGACAGCGTGTTGCACTTGCCAGGGCAATTGTGAGTCAAGCACCAATCTGTTTAATGGATGAACCACTTTCGAATTTGGATGCGAAATTACGTGCGCAAATGAGAATTGAAATTAGAGAAATTCAGCAGCGATTAGGAATTACGATGATTTACGTTACCCACGATCAAATAGAAGCGATGACTATGGGAGATCGTATCATGGTTTTAAATAAAGGAAGTATACAGCAAGTTGGAACACCACTTGACATATATAACGAACCTGCAAACGAATTTGTTGCAAGCTTTATAGGTTCTCCTTCTATGAATATAAATGATGGGGAAGTAAATAAAGAAAAAGGTGTATTACATATAGGGCAATTGCAAATTCCATTATCTATTAGACAGTTAAAGCAATTACCAGAAGGAACAATTCGCATAGGCATGCGCCCTGAGCATATTGCACTGTCTGAGGAGGGACAAGAAGTGACGTTGCAATCTGTAGAAGTATTAGGGAATGAATCTATATTGAACTTTGCGGTAAATGGAACAACTTGGAGTGCGAAAGTCATCGGACAGTTACTCTTGAACAAAGGTGACAAAGTAAAATTATTATTCTCGCAAGAAAAGTTATGCTTCTTTAATGAAAACACGAATGAACGCTTAAAAGTGGTAGCTGAAGAAGAGTTGAAAGTGGTGGCGAAATAATGATCGGAGTAAGTAAGTTACCAGTTCAAACAAAGGTGTCAAAAAAGAAAAAATTATGGGGGAGAACGAAAGATTTAAGAATAGGATTATTGTTTTTGGCGCCATCTATTTTGTTATTTTCGATTTTTTTGTTCTATCCATTGTTTAGGACGATTTACTATAGCTTTTATTTAACCGATATACATGGGGAAGCTAATCTTTTCGTTGGCTTAGAAAATTATCAATACTTATTCTCTGATCCAGCCTTTTACAAAAGTATAAAATCAACTTTATTATTTGTTTTATATACAGTGCCTACGAGTATTATATTTGCTTTGTTTCTTGCATTGATTGCAAATGGAAAAGTAAGAGGTATTGGGTTATTCCGAGTTCTGTTTTCTTCGACGATGGGAATATCAGTAGCCGCTAGTGCAGTGATTTGGCTATTTTTATTTCATCCAAGTGTAGGATTATTTAATAATATATTAGCCTCTATGAACCTTCCTGCAATCGCATGGTTAACGAGTCCGGACTGGGCACTATTCTCTGTATCAGTTACAACAGTTTGGGTGAATACAGGTTTTGCATTTTTAGTTATATTAGGTGGTTTACAAAATATCGATACGTCGTTATATGAGAGTGCATCTATAGATGGTGCTAGTTATTTATATAAACTTCGCCGTGTTACATTACCGATGCTATCACCAACTTTATTCTTTATTGTAACAGTAACATTAATTAGTGCGTTCCAAAGCTTTGGGCAAATTGATATTTTAACGCACGGTGGACCAAATGATGCAACGAATTTGATTGTGTACTCGATTTACAAAGAGGCGTTTGTGAATCATCAATTTGGAACAGCAAGTGCACAAGCAATGGTATTATTTGTTTTCATTTTCATTGCTACATTACTTCAATTTAAGTTTGCTGAGAGAAAGGTGCATTATAAATGATTGTTAAACAGTGGAAACAAAATTTCCTATTATACATGCTGCTCATTATTAGTGCAGTAATGGTATTTTTTCCTGTACTGTATGCATTTTTAATAAGCTTTATGACACCAGACGATATTCAAATGAGAAGGTTATTTCCGACTCAATTTACTTTTGATAATTTTATTAATATTTTTCAAAAGGTACCGCTTTTTACATACTTATATAACAGTTTAATTGTATCGACAGTCGTTATGATTGGACAACTTATCGTATCAAGTTTAGCAGCTTATGCTTTTGTTTTTCTTCAGTTTAAAGGGAGAAACTTAATTTTCTTCCTGTTTATTTCAACGATGCTGATTCCGTGGGAAGCAACGATGGTGCCTAACTTTTTAACGATTCAAAACTTTGGTTGGATCAATAGTTTCGCCGGGATGACAGTGCCGTTTTTTGCAACAGCTTTCGGTATTTTCTTGTTACGTCAACATTTTATGACACTTCCGAATGAACTGAAAGAAGCTGCGTTTATTGAAGGGATTGGAAATATAAGATTTTTATTCAGCGTTGTAATTCCGTATTGTAAAACGAGTTTTATTACGCTTGGAGTATATAGCTTTTTAACAACATGGAATATGTATTTATGGCCACTTTTAGTGACCACTGATGAAAAAGTAAGAACAGTGCAAATCGGTGTGAAGCAGCTTCAGTCTCAAGAAGTTGCAACTGATTGGGGAAGCGTAATGGCCGGTGTTACGGTTATCGTTATTCCAACATTGATTTTACTATTTTTAGGGCAAAAGCAATTACAACAAGGATTAACAAAAGGTGCAATTAAATAACTAAGAGAAGGTGAGATTTAAATGAGTCTAGTTAAAAAAGGTGCTGCTCTATTAATGGTAGCAACAATGGCATTATCTAGTGCCGCTTGTTCAAATAGTAAAACAGAAGGAAAACCTGAAGCACAGGCAAAAGTAGCACCAGTTGAAAAAAATGGTGATAAAACTGTAATTCGCTTCTGGCATGCGATGGGTGGAAAAACACAAGGAGTACTAGATGGTCTTGTTGCAGACTATAATAAGTCGCAAAATAAATATGAGATAAAGGCAGAGTTCCAAGGAACATATGAAGAGTCTTTAACGAAATTTAGAACGATGTCTGCAACGAAAGAAGCGCCAGCTCTTGTTCAATCGAGTGAAATTACAACGAAATATATGATTGATAGTAAAAAAATCACACCAATTGATAGCTGGATAAAAAAAGATAAGTACGATACGTCAAAATTAGAAAAAGCAATTACAAATTATTATTCAGTTGATGGAAAAATGTATTCTATGCCATTTAATTCATCTACACCAGTATTAATTTATAATAAAGATGCTTTCGCAAAGGCGGGCTTAGATCCAGAGAAAGCTCCGAAAACATATGCGGAATTACAAGAAGCAGCGAAAAAGTTAACGATTAAAGAAGGCGGAAATGTAAAACAATATGGATTCTCCATGCTTAACTATGGTTGGTTCTTTGAAGAATTGTTAGCGACACAAGGTGCTTTATATGTAGATAACGAAAACGGCCGTAAGGATGCTGCAAAGAAGGCGGTATTTAACGGTAAAGAAGGACAGAAAGTATTTGGAATGTTAGATGATTTAAATAAAGCTGGCGCACTTGGAAAGTATGGAGCAAGTTGGGATGATATTCGTGCCGCGTTCCAGTCTGGACAAGTTGCTATGTATTTAGATTCTTCAGCAGGTGTTCGTGATTTAATTGATGCATCTAAGTTTAATGTAGGTGTTTCATATATTCCGTATCCAGAGGATTCGAAACAAAATGGTGTTGTTATTGGTGGAGCATCGTTATGGATGACGAATATGGTTTCAGAAGAAACGCAACAAGGTGCTTGGGACTTTATGAAATATTTAACGAAGCCAGACGTACAAGCAAAATGGCATACTGCAACAGGCTATTTCTCAATTAATCCAGATGCATATAATGAGCCATTAGTAAAAGAGCAATATGAAAAATACCCACAGTTGAAAGTAACAGTAGATCAACTGCAAGCAACGAAGCAATCTCCAGCAACACAAGGTGCTTTAATTAGTGTATTTCCAGAATCAAGAGATGCAGTTGTAAAAGCATTAGAAGCGATGTATGACGGGAAGAATAGTAAAGAAGCGTTAGATGAAGCTGCCAAAGCAACAGATAGAGCAATTAGCATTTCAGCTCGTACAAGTCAAAAATAAGAGAAAGCCGTATCCTTAAAAGGGATACGGCTTTCTTTATAGGGAGATAAGGGATCAAAGAAATGATGAAGTCTTATCTCTTTTATATGAGTAAAGGGTCTAGAGTGAATGTTGTCCTTTTCATTATTTATTTAACTCCATTGCCACTTGTTTACCATTTACGAAAACCTCTACTACCGCTACTACAACTTCCATTACTTTTTTCATCGCTCATCTCTCCTTATTTTTTGTTTCATTTCTTACTCTCAGTATAAGGAAATACAGTAATTACAACTATCGAATTGGATGACAAGAGACTTACATTGTTGTAAGGATAATAGTTTAGTTTGTAATAAAGTGAAACTGTAATCAGTGGGGGGCTTACTGCCCGTTAATGCGGGATAAATTTGATTTAAGATTAAGATTCGGAAGTTTCTGTTGTTTTGAACTATAATTAGAAAGAGGGGGGATAATATGAAAAGAATTCTTGTTATTAGTGATATTCATGGAGAGATAGAAAAGTTCGAACAGTTATTGGAAGAAGCACAATATGATGCGAAACAGGATCAATTAATCTTACTGGGAGATTATGTAGATCGTGGTCCAAATGCGCGTGCTGTAATTGAAAAGGTAAGAGAATTGAAAGAAGAGGGAGCACTCATTTTAAAGGGAAATCATGAAGATATGATGATTAAGGCGTTAACGACAAATGAGGAACGTTCATGGAACCATTGGGTAAAAAGAAATGGTGGAGATAAGACATTATATAGCTATGGATTTGTAGAAGAGGATATTGCGGTTAATGACAAAGACTTCCAAAAACCGATTTTACACTCTCGTGTATTAGAGGAACATATAAAGTTTATTCAAGAATTAGATCATTACATTGAAACAGAAGAGTATATATTTGTACATGCTGGGGTTGAACCGATGAAACGAGTTTCTGAATCTGAACCATATACGTTAATGTGGATCCGTAATGAATTTCATAATGGATATAGCGGTGAAAAGGTTGTTGTATTTGGGCATACGGAAACAAAAACGCTTCATGGTAGTGAGGATTGCGGAGTGTATTTTGGTAGTAATCGTATTATTGGAATTGATGGCGGGGCTGTGTACGGTGGTCAGCTAAATTGTTTGGAATTGCCGAGTAAAAAGGTATATGTAATAAAAAATTGAAAGAGATAAGAGGAATCTTATTTCTTTCAATTTTTTATTAAGCTAAATTTAAGACAAAGTTTTTATAATAAAACTTCAAAATTTTAGAAGGAAATAGTTAAAAATGAAACGTAATGTAACTACATTCTTTTGTTATGAAGAGAAGAAATGTAATAATAAATAGAATTGAACTATTTGATGGAAGGTGAGAGCATGCGCTTACTTGTAGTAGAAGATAATGCCTCGTTATTAGAGTCTATCGTACAAATTTTGCGTGATGAATTTGAAGTAGATACGGCAATAAATGGAGAAGATGGATTGTTTTTAGCTCTTCAAAATATATATGATGCAATTTTACTGGATGTGATGATGCCAGGGATGGACGGATTTGAAGTAATTCAAAAAATACGTGATGAAAAGATTGAAACACCAGTCCTGTTTTTGACAGCGAGAGATTCTTTAGAAGATCGGGTGAAGGGATTGGATTTTGGTGGAGATGACTATATCGTTAAGCCATTCCAGGCCCCTGAATTAAAAGCGAGAATTCGCGCTTTACTACGCAGAAGTGGTAGTTTAACAACGCAGCAAACGATTCGTTATAAAGGGATTGAATTGTTCGGAAAAGATAAAGACGTTCAAGTAGATGGACAAAGTATTAAGTTGACATTGAAACAATATGAGCTGCTAGAGTATCTCATTCAAAATAGCGGGAAGATTTTAATGCGTGAACAAATTTTTGATCGTGTTTGGGGATTTGATTCAGATACGACAGTAGCCATTGTGGAAGTGTATGTGCATCATTTGCGTAAAAAATTAGAACCATTCGGTTATCAGAAAGATATTCAAACCGTTCGAGGTATTGGATATATATTAAAAGAACAATGAAAAAGGGAAGTATGTTTCAAAAGACACGCATTCGTTTGACTATAGTGAATTCATTAGTATTTATCCTATTAATAGGTATATTAGGTAGTATTATTTATTCATACACATATAAGCGTATTTATAATGAAGTGGATCAATCTATAAAAATGATGGCTCAGTATAGAGAAAAATTAGATGTTAAAATACCACCAAGAAAACGTATGGAGAATATCCAAATTGGAGATCCGCGAGTAACTAGAATAACTTGGAATGGGAAAATAGTGAAAATAGAGGGCGATAACCGTAAATTCCGTTCTATTTTTGAAGAGAATTTGGAAAAGTTTTCTCCGGAAAAAATAGGGGAGTTACAAGATATCAAAGTACAAGGACGATATTTTAGAGCATTTTCGCTTCAAAAAGATGGAGAAATAGTTCAAATCGTGCGAGATATAACAGCGGAAGAAGGAATGTTAAATACTTTATTTTTAATTCTTATTATAGGTTGTAGCATAGGAAGTTTATGTGCAATAGGAATCGGCTTTTTCTTAGCTGGCAGGGCACTCGTACCTATTCAAAATTCATGGGAGAAACAGCAGCAATTCGTTTCTGATGCATCACATGAACTAAGGACACCACTTGCAGTTATTCAATCAAAAACGGATGTGTTATTTCAGTCACCATCCGCTACGATAGAAGAAAAAGCGATGGATATTTCTACAATTTCAAAAGAATGTAGGCGTTTATCAAAACTAGTTAGTAATTTATTATTGCTAGCCCGTTCTGATTCTAATCAAATTGAGATGGATAAGAAAATATTTGAACTCGATAAATTGTTAGAAGAAATAGTAGCTCCATATAAGGAGATTGCTTCTTATCAAGAAAAAGAAATGATACTAAAAGTAGAACGTGACGTATCTTTTATGGGGGATAGAGAGCGGATTCATCAAATGATGGTCATACTGTTAGATAATGCGATGAAGTATACAAATGAAGGTGGGCATATTCAAATTGATTGCACGCAAACGAGTAGTTCAATTCGTATACAGGTGAAAGATGACGGGATAGGAGTGAAAGAAGAAGATATTCCAAAATTATTTGATCGTTTTTATCAAGGGGATAAAGCAAGAAGTACGTCAGAAGGAGCTGGATTAGGTCTTTCAATCGCAAATTGGATTGTAGAAAAGCATTACGGAAAAATATCAGTAGAGAGCAAATGGGGAGATGGCACTTGTTTTGAAGTGATTTTCCCTAAAAACCAAAAAATATAAGTAAAAAGACGACCTTGTTTTTACACAAGGTCGTCTTTTTTTAAGGTAAAGTTAAGAAACTATTTATATTATGTATGGCATAAAGAAAGTTCGTTACATGAAGAAGAGACTAGGTGTATGTGAGTGGGGTTTATCAATCATAATGTTATCTCAAGCAGCGATGAGATGTATGTATAGTATTAAAAAAACTAGGGGAATGATGGGAAAGAAAGTATAAGAGGGAGGAATTAATTTTGAAAAAGAAAATGATGACGGTATTCACTATTGGAGTAATGAGCTTAAGTATATTAGGGGGTGCCTCTCCTTCTGAAACACAAAAAGGAAAGACTGATTACACGCAGCGCAGTAAAGAACAATTAAATAATGGTAAGATACATGCAGTGCATACAGAAGAAAAAGCAGAGAAACTAGGTATTGAAACGGAAGGAAAAGAACAAATTACACTAGAAAAAGAAATTCATGAAACAGAAGTAGGAAGGGAAGCAGAGCAGTTAGGCATATCGATTGAAGGAAAAGATGTTGGGGCGTTGTCAGAAGAAATCTATGAAACAAAAGTGAAGCAAGAAGCGTTAAAACTAGGCATATCTATAGAAAATACATCAATTGTAAATTTAATTAATCAAATTAATATGATTAAAATTAATGATGAAGCAGATAAATTAGGTATTTCGACAAATGGAAAAGAAATAGAGGACATTGCAGAAGAAATCTATGGAAAGAAAGTAAGAGAAGAAGCAGGGAAGTTAGACATTTCTCAAAAGGGAAAAGAAATTGAAGAATTAGCACAAGAGGTGTACGAACAAAAAGTGCAGGAAGAAGCAAAAAAATATCATATTGATTTGTATGGGAAAGATATATATCAAGTATTAAGAGAAATTAATGAACAAAAGGTGCTACAATTGGCAGATGAGCTTAATATGGACAAAGCGAACATGAATATTCAAGAGCTAACAGAAAAAATAAAAAAAGATCAACCTGAGAGAGAAAAAGAACTAAATTTTGTACCAGTGATTCGAACGGATGCTGACGCATTTTATTCTTATTTAACGAACTAAAAAGGGCGTGAGAGTGATACGGAGGTTTAAGTGGTATATATGTATAGCATTACTAGCTATAGCGGTATGGAGTGTATATACAAATGGAGTTACAAAGTATGTGGAGAAGTTGACATTCTTCAATATACAAAACGGAAAAGAACCGGAATTTAGTAATAATGATGAAAAGGTCATTTTATCAAGTGTACCATTAATTCAGCAACTACCAGAGCTAGATCGAGGCTGTGAAGTGACAAGCTTAGCGATGATGTTACAATACGCTGGTGTTTCAGTGGATAAGATGACATTAGCAAATGAAATAAAAAAAGTTGATTTTATAGATGATGGTGTGCGCGGGAATCCAAATGAAGGATTTGTAGGTAATATTTATACATTTTCTGAATCAGGATACGGTGTATATCATGGGCCACTTTTTCAGTTAGCGGAAAAATATTTACCTAATAAAGCTGTAGACTTAACAGGGAAGAATATAGAAGAAATTTATAAGAGTGTAAAAGCAGGACAACCGGTAGTCATGATCACAAATGCAACATTTGCACCATTAGATGCAGATGAATTTACTACATGGGAAACAAATAGTGGAGATGTTTCAATTACGTATAATGAACATTGTGTAGTGCTTATTGGATATGATAAGGAATTTGTATATATTCGAGATCCTCTTAATGAAAGTTTAGATGTAAAAATACCGAGAGAAAGTTTTGAAAAGGCATGGATGCAAATGGGGAGTCAGGCGATTAGTTATGTGAAAAGCTCTAAATGAATGAGTAAGGAAAGAGATGTAAGGAATTGTAAGAGGAGTTTTTGTGGGGGTTTTTTGTTACGAAATAAGAGAACTTGAACTTATTATATAAGCTGAAGTTCTCTTATTTTTTTATGATTACATCTTTAGAAGGAGTGAATATGTAAAAATGCATAATTGACGAAAAATTTACATGTTATCATTATATATTGTTTTATATATGTTAATTGTATAAAATGACACAAGTATCCACATTACATAAAGGAGGCTTATTATGCAAAAAATATTTAACGGGGTTAAATGTATGAGTATCAATAAAAAATTAATCATTTCATTTTTTATTATTTTAACTATACCAGGAATTATTATCGGTGGTGTTTCATATCAAACTGCCAAAACAAATTTTGAACATCAAATGACAGCTAAAGCAAAGGAGAATATTTCGATTTTAAATACTGTTATTTCTCAAAATATAGAAGAGAAATTTGTTGATGCGACGTACTTTGCAGACATCTTAACAGAGGATACATATCCAAATGGACAGGAAGAAATAGTAAGAACGAAGCTAGCGCAATATATAAAACTTCATCCAGAAGTAGAAGGTATTTATATTGGAACGCAGACAGGAAAGTTTATAAGAGAACCATTTATCAAAATGGATGATGGGTATAATCCAACAGATAGATCTTGGTATAAAGAAGCACATGAAAATAAAGGGAAAGTAATTGTTACTGCACCATATCAATCAGCATCTACAAAAAATATGGTAGTAACAATTGCAAAAGAAGTAAAAGATGGTAAAGGTGTTATAGGAATTAACTTAAATTTAGATAACATCTTGAAAATTTCCAAAATGATTAACATTGGTGAAAAAGGTTATGCAGTTATTTTAGATCAAAATAAGCAAATTGTTAGTCATCCATCTAGAAAACCAGGTGCAAAAGTTACTGATCCTTGGATTAAACCGATTTATGAAGAAAAACAAGGAAATGTCTCTTATACAGAACAAGATGATAAAAAGAATTTAATCTTTGCAACAAATGAGAAAACGGGCTGGAAAGTAGTTGGAGTTATGTTTGATGAAGAAATTACCCAAGCTGCGAATCCAGTATTTTATAAGACTTTTATTGTTATTGCTATTGCTATTGCATTTGGTAGTATATTAATTTATTTCATTACAAAGTCTATTACAGGGCCATTACGAAAAATAGCTGAATCGGCATATAAAATTAGTAAGGGAGATTTAACAGAGAAAATTACAATCCATTCCAAGGATGACATAGGGAAATTAGGGAATTCATTTAATGAAATGTCTACGTCTTTACAAGATGTTATTACCCAAATTAGCTTTTCAGCAGAACATGTTGCAGCATCGGCTGAAGAGTTAACAGCGAGCGTACAGCAAGCAAATGATGCGACAGATCAAATTACAATTGCGATGGAACAAGTATCAGGTGGGGCTGAGTCACAAAGTCAAGGTGTTGAAGAAGGTGCTGCTACATTACAACAAGTAAATACAGCAATTCAAGGTGTAACCGGAAGCGCAGAGTCAATTTCTATTTCCTCATTACATGCCCGTGAAAGAGCTGAAGAGGGAGAAGATTTAGTTGAACAAACCGCAAAACAAATGCAGTCTATTTCTAGGTCGGTATCCGAGTCAGATGCTATTATTAAACTTCTTGATGAGAAATCAAAGCAAGTAGGAGCTATTTCTGAAGCAATTCAAAACATTGCAACTCAAACAAACTTATTAGCTTTAAATGCGGCTATTGAAGCAGCAAGAGCAGGTGAACAGGGACGAGGATTTGCTATTGTAGCAGATGAGGTTAGAAAATTAGCAGAGCAATCAGGAGAGTCATCTGGAGAGATTGCAAATTTAATTGCAGAAATTAAGGCGGATATTGAACATACTGTTAAGGCGATGGATAATGTGAATGGAGAAGTTCAACAAGGCCTTGATGTTGTAACAAAAACGAAAGTAAGTTTTACGGAAATTTTAAGTTCTACTACACATATTGTTTCTCAAGTTAATCAAATGGTAGAAACAACGAAGAGAATTGCTGGAGATGCAAATGAAGTGACAAATGCTATTGATGAAATTGCAGCTGCTGCAGAAGAAAATACAGCTAGTATGCAAAGTGTTGCAGCTTCAACAGAAGAACAGGTTAATTCCATGGAGGAAATTAGTTCAGCTTCGCAAAACTTAGCTGAGATGGCAGAAGAACTACAAGCGATGACTAGTAAATTTAAAGTATAATAACAGCAGATAAGTAAGGTGAAAATAATATCACCTTACTTATTTTTCTATTCAGCAATTAGGGGAGTCATTAACAGGATGAAAAAAAGAAAAAGACTATGGAATTTATGGAAAACGATTACATTGTTAGTTTGTACAGTTGTAATTTTTTCTTTACTTGTGACAGATATATTAATTAGTCATAATGTAGAACGGACGACGGAGGATAGCCAAGCAGAGAAAGCAAAAACAATTGCACACATTGTGGCGAATGATTCGATTGTAATCGATGGTTTGGTTGGGAAAGCAGATACCTCTGCAATCCAAACGTATACAAATAGAATATTACAAAACACAGGTGTTCAATTTATTGTAGTTATGGACATGAATGGAATAAGAAAGTCACATCCAAATCCTCAAAAAATAGGGCATCATTTTATTGGGGGAGATGAAGGGCCTGCATTGAAAGGAAAAGAACATGTATCGTTAGCAGAAGGAACTTTAGGTATTTCCATGCGAGTGTTTGTACCAATATTTTCTGAAACAGGTGAACAACTTGGAGCAGTGGCTGTTGGTATTTCAGCAGATAATGTAAAAGAGAGAGTTAAGGAAAGTAGACATATCATTTATATTGGTGTCGGAGTGGGTGTATTAGTCGGAATTATAGGAGCAATATTGCTAGCTAGACATATAAAGAAAAGTTTATTCGGTCTTGAGCCGCACAGGATAGCAAAAATTCTTGAAGAAAGAAATACGATGCTACAATCTGTAAAGGAAGGTATTATTGCTGTAGATAAAGAGGCTAGAGTAACGTTAATTAATAATGAAGCGAAACGTCTATTTAAAAAAAGCGGACTTGAAGAAGATTTTATCGGTAAAGATGTTGAGTTGTATATGCCAAATTCACGTATAAAAGAAGTATTGCAAACGGGAGAAGTACAATTAAACGAAGAACAAAATATTTATGGAATTACGATTGTGACGAATCGAGTTCCTTTATATGTAAAAGGAGAAATAGTTGGTGCAATTGCAACATTTCGTGATAAAACAGAGATTAGAAAACTAGCAGAGGAACTAACTGGTATTAGACTATATGCAGAAGCATTACGGGCACAATCTCATGAGTTTATGAATAAGATGCATGTCGTATTAGGGCTTACACATATGAAACAGTATGAAGAATTACAGAAGTATATAAGCGGCATGGTATCAGAGCATCAATATGAAATTGGTGGAGTTATGAAAAGAATAAAAAGTCCAGTATTTGCTGGTTTTTTACTAGGTAAGCTCAGCTATGCTAGAGAGAAAAATATAAAATTAATTATAAGTGAAGATTCTTATATGCCGGAAATAGATGATGAAAGTATTACTCATGAACTTATTACGATTGTCGGAAATTTAATTGATAATGCATTAGAAGCAGTGACGAATTGTGAAAAGAAGCAAGTTGAAGTTGAGATACAACATGGGGATATACTAACTATTACAGTACAAGATACGGGAAAAGGTATACAAGAAAAAGAAATAGAGGAATTATTTACGAAAGGTTATTCCACAAAGGGAGATAACCGCGGTTATGGTTTGTATCTTGTAAAAGAAAGTATACAGCGAATAAATGGGGAAATTCATATGCATTCATTAGTAGGAAAGGGAACAACGATAACAATTGAAATACCTAAAGGTAGGGATGAGAGGCAAATATGATTAAAGTTTTAATTGTAGAAGATGACCCGATGGTAGCAATGTTAAATACGCATTATTTAGAACAAGTAGGAGGGTTTGAACTTGTTCAAGCAGTTAACTCAGTAAAGTCAGCGATAGAAGTATTAGAGAAATCACGAGTAGATTTAGTATTACTTGATATTTTTATGCCTGAAGAGACTGGGTTTGAGCTTTTAATGTATATCCGGAACCAAGAAAAAGAAATCGATATAATGATGATTTCAGCTGTACATGATATGGGGAGTATTAAAAAAGCATTACAATATGGAGTTGTAGATTATTTAATTAAACCATTTACATTTGAACGATTTAAAGAGGCATTAACTATATATCGAGAAAAATTTACTTTCATGAAAGAACAACAAAAAATTAGTCAATCGGAATTAGATTCGTTAATTTTACAAAAAGAAAAAAGAGAGCCTACTGTCACTAAAGAGCTTCCGAAAGGTTTAACGAAGCAAACGTTGCAATTAATTTGGCAGAAGATCGAGTCTCTGAATGGAAGAGTATTTACAACAGATGAAATGGCACAATTAGTTGGAATTTCAAGAGTTTCTATTCGAAAATATGTAATGTTTCTGACTGACATTGGGGTGTTAGAAAACGAAATGATGTACCAACATGTGGGAAGACCTGTAAGTAAATTAAGATGTGTTGATCAAAAGAAAATAGAGTTTTACGTATAAGCGACTTAATATAAGTCGCTTATACTTTTTTTAATTACAAAATCAATTACAAAACTTACAAAAACTATTTTTACTATTGAAAGCGTTTTAATATTGTTATTAAGAAAACGAGGGGGTGCCATATGGGAATTCAAAAGAATGTGGAAGCGGTATCATTTTCTGAAGGAAATGAAGTACAAAGAGAATCTTTCGCTTCTAAAATTATGAATGTAAAAATCGGTGTTATACCTTTACCATTATATGTAGTATTGGCTGCTATTATTTATGGGGCATCTGTATATAATAAATTGCCAGCAGATATGATTGGTGGATTTGCAGTTATTATGATCATGGGGATTTTCTTAGGCGATATTGGGATGAGAATTCCAATTTTAAAAAATATCGGCGGTCCAGCAATACTTTCGTTATTTATTCCATCATTACTTGTATTTTTTAACTGGATGAATCCAGCTTCAATGGAAGCTGCGACTATGTTAATGAAAAAATCGAACTTTTTATATTTATATATTTCTTGTTTAGTAGTCGGAAGTATTTTAGGAATGAACCGTAAAGTGTTAGTACAAGGTTTCGTTCGCATGTTTATTCCTTTAGTAGTAGGGACGTTAGCTTCTGTAGCAGTAGGATTATTGGTCGGTTCATTATTTGGATTTGAAATGAAGCACACATTCTTCTTTATCATCGTACCAATTGTGAGTGGTGGTATCGGGGAAGGGATTTTACCATTGTCGCTAGCTTATAGTGATATTTTAAATGAATCATCAGCAACGTTTGTATCACAGCTTATTCCAGCAGCTATTATTGGAAATATGTTCGCAATTGTAAGTGCAGGGTATATGAAGCGTTTAGGTGAGAAGAAACCGGAGCTTAGTGGTAACGGTGTATTAGTGAAAACAGACAATCAAGCAGAATTATTAAAAGAACAAAATACAGAGAAGCCAATTGACTTCTCATTAATGGGAGCAGGTTTATTAATTGCGTGTACGTTCTTCATCTTCGGAGGATTTGCTTCTAAGTTCATCGGTATTCCTGGGGCAATCATTATGATTTTCTCAGCAGCGCTTGTGAAATACTTTAAATTAATGCCAGCAAAAATGGAGCAAGGAGCATTCCATTTATATAAATTTATTTCGAAGAATTTAACTTGGCCTTTAATGGTTGGATTAGGATTGCTATATATTCCGTTAAAAGACGTAGCAGCAGTTCTTTCAGTAGGATATGTTGTTGTGTGCGCATCGGTTGTTCTTACAATGGTAGCATCAGGTTTTCTTGTAGGGAAAGTGATGAAGATGTATCCAGTTGAATCGGCGATTGTAACTGGATGTCATAGCGGTTTAGGTGGAACTGGAGATGTTGCTATTTTATCGGCTTCAAATCGTATGGAATTAATGCCGTTCGCGCAAATTTCGACTCGTTTAGGCGGGGCAGCAATGGTTGTAACGGCGACAATATTATTAAAGATGTTTTCATGATCAAACAAGCTAGCTATATTCATATAGCTAGCTTGTCAAATTAAGGGGAGATTATAAGTATGTTAGCAAATCAAATTAATGAAAGATCATTGTTATTGCATAAAGAATTAGTAGGGAAAATTGAAATTACAAGTAAAGTTGAGGTAAATTCAGCGGATGATTTAAGCCTGACGTATACACCAGGTGTAGCGGAGTCTTGTAAGGCAATTGCAGCAGATGAAGAAACGGTGTATGACTATACAGCACGTGGCAATATGGTGGCAGTTGTTTCAGATGGAACAGCAGTACTCGGCTTAGGAAACATTGGACCGAAAGCGGCTATGCCTGTTATGGAAGGAAAAAGTATTTTGTTTAAGAAGTTTGCGAATGTAGATGCTTTCCCATTATGTTTAGGCACAACGGATGTAGATGAAATCGTTACCCTTGTAAAAAATTTAGAGCCTACATTTGCAGGGATTAATTTAGAAGATATTGCAGCACCGCGTTGTTTTGAAATTGAAAAACGATTAAAAGAAGAAACGAATATTCCTGTATTCCATGATGATCAACATGGAACAGCTATTGTCGTTTTAGCAGCTGTTATTAATGCATTAAAAGTTGTTAGCAAACAAATGGATAATGTGAAAATTGTTATTAACGGTGCGGGTTCGGCAGGAATTGCAATTGGAAAATTATTATTAAAGGCTGGTGCAAAGCACATTACGCTAGTTAGCCTAGAAGGTATTGTTTGTGAAGGTGAGACATGGATGAACGAAGCACAAATTGAAGTTTCAAAAAAGACAAATCGTGAACATGTGCGTGGAACGTTAAAAGAAGCGATTAACCAAGCTGATATTTTTATTGGCGTATCTGCTCCTAACGTATTAACGAAAGAACTTGTACAGACGATGAATGAGAAAGCAATTGTGTTTGCAATGGCGAATCCAATTCCAGAAATCTTCCCTGAGGATGCATTAGAGGCTGGGGCAGCCGTAGTAGGAACTGGGCGCTCGGATTATGCGAATCAAGTAAATAATGTATTGGCGTTTCCCGGAATATTCCGCGGTGCGTTAGATGTGCGCGCAACTGATATTACAGAAGAGATGAAATTAGCGGCAGCATATGGGATCGCTAACATCATTACTGATGAAGAACGTAATGCGAATTATGTAATCCCGAATCCATTAGATAAAAGAGTTGTTCCAAGTGTTGCGGAAGCAGTAGCGAAAGCAGCTATTGATTCAGGCGTGGCACAAATTACGAAAATACCACGTTATTAATAGCTAAAAGCAGTGCCTAAAAGGCACTGCTTTTTTGAGATAAGAAATCAAAATAATGAAGAAGTGTAGAATTATTTATGTTTCTTCACTATTTATTTAATTCCATTGCAACTTGTTTACCATTCACTAAAACCTCAGTTACTGCTACGATTACTTCTATCACTTTTTTCATCTCTCATCTCTCCTCGTTCATTTCTTACTTTAAGTATAAGAGAAGAGAGATAATTCAACTATCGAAGTACATGACGTAGAAATTACATTGTTGTAAGAAAGTTGTTTATTTTTGTCACTTTACTCAGCGGTGATTACAAACTGATCATAATATTTTTCATTCACATATATATTTAATAACCATAATCCAGATGAAGGTAGTGACATAGCGAGAGGGAGTTCGCTTGTAGTAGAATTGATTGTATTTGAAGTAGTCCAAGTTTGTTTGGAAATTTCTTTTTGAAAGAGTACTGGTGTTGGAGTTACAGATCCATGTTTTAGCGCAATAATAGACAATTTTCCAGTTGGTATTTCAGAATCTAGAAAGTACCACATTATTTCATTTTGTTCATTTGCGATAATAGGACTATCAGCCATTGCGATTTTTCCTTCGATGCCTTTTAAAGGTATTTTTCCGTCTATGAATGAGGGTGCTTCTTCCCAATTTACATCTTTTAAAACACTAAGATGAAAGAAGGAAGGTGCGTTCACTTGATTGGACGTTGCGACAGCTTCAGTTTTAGATGCTTTTGAATCAGGTTGTGCTTGTGTGCATCCAGTGATGAGGAAGGAGAGAAGTAGCATAGTTCCGATTTTTTTCATGGTGCCACACTCCTAGTTTTTATTGTTAGTGTAATTGTATTTGCTAGAAGGCGGGACAATTCCTTTAAAATGTCAAAAGAGGTCGTAAGTTTTGTACGACCTCTTTTGACATTTTGTATCCCGTAAAAGCCCGATTGGTGTAGGTTAATAATCAGTGGGAGATAGCCCCACTAATTAAAGTTTCATTTTATATTTGTTCCGTTGTATAGGTTGGTTCGGTTTCTTTTTGGGGCATCGTCAAAAAAATAACGGATAGAACGATACATATGCCGCCTAATAATTGATATGCTCCAAAAGATTCACTTAGCCAAGTGATTGAAACGATGGCAGCTACAAGGGGTTCAATGCTAGATAAAATGCTTGTTTCTGTTGCTGCTAAATATTTAAGACTACCGATATACAGAAGGAAAGAAAGGGTACCACTAATAATGATAAGAATAAGCATAGAAAAAGTTTTTAGTGTAAAGGTTTGTGAAAATTGATTCCACCCGAATGAATGATTATAAATAAGTAGTGCAATTCCTCCGATTAACATCCCCCAACCAATTACTATAGTTGTTCCGCATGCTTTAATAAGCGAAGCTGGATGAAGGGTATAAAATGCAAATCCAATTGCTGTTAATAGTCCAAAAATAATAGCTTCTTTAGATAAAACAATATTTTCAATTGAGCCATTTGTAATAATAAAGTATGTTCCTATTAGCGCGGCTATAATTGCGAATAGTTGCATGGAAGCAGGGAATTTTCTTTGTTCAAATGCAACATACATGGTAATAAGAACAGGACCTAGAAATTGAAATAGCGTTGCTGTGACCGCGTTACTAATATGAACCGTTTCGATAAAGGCGTATTGCGCACCAAGCATGCCGAGAATAGAGAAAATAATAAGTTGTATAGAATATCTAGGGTGTTTCCAAATTTGAAATATGTTTTGTTTCTTTATAAGTAAGAAAGACAAAATAAATATTCCTGCAAGTAACAATCGAATTGTTAAAAAATCAATTGAGGATACATTAGTATGCTGAAATAGCCACTGAATCATTGGACCAGATAATCCCCATAATGTAGCCCCTGTAATAATCATAATGAGTCCGATACGTCTACCATTGTTCATTATCATGTTTCTCCTCTCCGGTATTTGATTTTTGATGTGTGACATGATAAAAGGAATTATATATAAAATCTGGTACTGTAAAAAGTATCAGATTTTAGTTTTATTAAGGGGTCAGATATTATGTTAGAATTAACGCCTAATTTAAATGTGAATAGTAAAAAGGCATTGTATGTGCAATTGTATGAGTATATAAAAAAAGAGATTAAAGATGGATCGATTGTCCCTTTTACGAAATTACCGGCTAAGCGAAAGTTAGCGATACATTTACAAGTAAGTAAAAATACAGTAGAGGCAGCCTACGAACAATTACTTGCAGAAGGTTATATTGAATCGATATCGAGAAAAGGTTATTTTGTATGCAAGATTGAGCAAATGGTTCATGTAGAGGATAGCGAAGAGAGGATAGAAGAAGTCCCGTTTCAGGAGAAGCGTTATAAATTTGACTTTACACAAACAGGAATTGATACAAATGCTTTTCCATTTAATATGTATCGGAAAATTGTAAATGAAGTATGGCAACCGCATAATAACGAACTTCTCTTTCTAGGACACCCTCAAGGGGAAGCAAGCTTAAGAGAAGAGATTACAAATTATTTGTATGAATCTAGAGGTGTGCGTTGTTCAGCTAGTCAAATTGTATTAGGAGCGGGAACACAAATATTAGTGAAACTATTGTTTCAATTGTTAAAGGAAAGCAATTATGCAGTTGAAAACCCAGGGTATCATAGGAAGATGGTTGTTTTTGAACAGGGAGAAGCAAGAGTCAAAATGTTATCTTTAGATAGAGATGGAATTTGTATTGCAGATTTAGAAAATAGCAATGCGAATGTTGTATTTGTTACACCTTCCCATCAGTTTCCATCTGGAATGATTATGCCTATTACGAGAAGGATGCAGCTTTTACAATGGGCAAAGAAAGAAGAGAACAGGTATATTATTGAAGATGATTACGATAGTGAATTTCGTTATTCTGGAAAGCCTATACCGGCGCTGCAAGGGTTAGATACAGAGGGGAAAGTTATTTATATGGGGACGCTATCTAAAGCATTATTGCCATCGCTACGGATGAGCTATATGGTGTTGCCGAAGAAATTAATTAAAAAGTATCAACAGCAATATTTATTTTATACACAAAGTGTTTCAAGAATAGATCAAGAAGTGATTAGAAGATTTTTAAATGAAGGATATTGGGAAAAACATATTCATAAAATGCGTGTTGTCTACCGAAAGAAGAGAGATAGACTTGTTTTTGAAATAGAGAAGTATTTCTCTAATCGTGTTGAAGTGATAGGAGAAGATTCCGGATTACACATTTTATTAAAAGTGCATAATGGAATGCGGGAAGAAGAATTAATTCAAGAAGCTGCGAAATATAGTATTAAAATATATCCTGTGTCTACGTACTATAAAGACGGTACGGCGCCTGAGAGTGTAGTTTTACTTGGGTTTGCGATATTATCAGAGGAAGAGATTGCGAAAGCGATTCAATTATTACACACGGCATGGTTTACAAGAAAGTAAAAAACATCCTCCAAACATGAGGATGTTTTTTATTATTTATTTTCATCTAAGAATAAGACCATATGCTCTTCGTCCCAATATTGTCCGTTATATTTTAATGAACGTTCTTGTACACCGAATGTTTTAAAACCTAATGATTCATAAAGTTTTTTCGCTCCATCGTTGCCAACAACAACATCAAGCATAACTTGTTCTACTTCTAAAGATTTAGCAAGCTCAAGACATTCTTTAATAAGTGCTTTTCCTGCTCCAAGTCCGCGTGCTTTTGGAGATACATATACAGAACCGATTTTAGCTTTATGTTCTTGTTTTACATATGGTTTCGTTTCCAGTGTTGCAACCCCGATTAATTTTCCATCTTTAAATGCACCTAGCGTATAGTTTTCATCTTGTGCTAATTTTTGTGCTTTATATTCAATCGCACACTCTTTATTAATAATATCTTCATAAGAAGAGCTGAATGCTTCAGGGTTTTGCTTTAATCCTTCTACGCGAAGTTCTAAGTAAATTTCTGCTTCGTCTTTTGTTAATACATGGATATCCAATTATATCACCCTCCAAATCTTTGCAAATGTACCTTTATTTTATATTGAAATAAGAATAATTTCAAAAGCTTAGCTTATATGAGCTGTTTTTATGAACAAAATAACACCAGTAGTGTTTACTACTACTGGTGTTTTCACACGCATATTATTCAAAAGGTAGCTCGATTATAAAGTTTGTTCCCGCTCCTAATTGGCTTGTTACTAGAATAGAACCGTTATGCAATTCTACAATTTCCTTTGCAACAGCTAGCCCGATGCCTTTTCCGCCTGTAGCTCGTGTTCTAGATTTATCAACACGATAAAAACGGTCAAAAATATGCGGGATATCTTCTTCAGGAATACCTTCACCTTCATCTTGTACACTTATTGTAAAAGAATCTGTTTCCATGAGTACACGTATCGTAATGGATGTGTTTTCTGGCGAATGTTGATAAGCGTTGTGTAATAAATTTAACATAACTTGTTCCATACGTCTTTCGTCTATACAAACTTCTAAATCATCTTTGCAATATACATGAAGTTGCATTTGCTTATTCGTTAATGTTGTTTTTGTTTTTTCAACCATTCGTTCTAAAAATGGCTGAAGAAGCACTTTTTGTTTTTTTATAACAAATTGGTGTTGTTCTAATTGTACAAGCATAAATAAATCTTGGACGAGATCGGTTACACTATCCGTTTCATCCTCAATGATTTGTAAGTATTCTTCTCGCTCCTCTTTTGTTAAAGAGTCTCTCTTTGCTACCTTTGCATAACCTTTCATATAGGTCAATGGAGTTAATAGTTCATGAGCGACACTAGCGAGAAATTCATTGCGCTCTTTTTTCATATACGTAAGTTCACTCGATAAATCTTCAATTGTTTTTGCTAAACTTCCGAGTTCATCATTCCGTTTAATACCTAATTGAATTGGCTTATTTAATTTTGACATTTTTTCTGTCGCTCTCTTCATTTTTACAAGTGGTTCTGTAATAACGCGTGAAAAAACAAAGACAGAAATTGTTGTTAAAATAATTGTTAAAACGCTAATGATAAGAAATTGGTTCATGAGTTTAAGTAACATATTTTCTAGGAAAGATGTTTTTAATAGCATATATAGCTTTCCTTGAAACTTTGTTGTGTTAAGTGGGCTTACTGTTGTGATGAACTTTGATTTTTTCCAGTTCCTTTCAACGACCAATCCGCCGTCTGGGACAGTTTCTGTTTTACAAGTAAGTTGTTTTTGCATATCTTTTGTTACGGGTTCTGAGGTGGAAATAATTTTGCCGTTATGGTCAGTAATAATGATAGCTATATCGGAGTTAGAAATTGATTCCGATTCAACTAAGTGTGCAGCCTCATTCGTAATATCGAATTCAGGATACACAGGGCGTTTAGGACTTTTATTATGTTCAGCGTGTTTCATTTCTTTATAATATTCATCCCGTCTCTCGCGGCTTTTTATTTTTTTACTATAGCGATTACCTTTCTCTAAAAGAGCATCTGTTTCCTCTACAATACGCATTTTTGAAAGGCTTTTATAAAAAGATACGAAAGCAATTGTTTCAATACATAAAGCTAATATTAAAAAGTATGTCCCAATTTTAAGGGAAAGTTTACTCATTTTTTCACCATACCTTATTCATAATAAAGAGTCAGTGGTATACGATTTCCCACTGACCGAAGTAATTATTCACTTTTCCATTTATATCCGACTTTATAGACCGTTTCTAAGTAATCTTCAATTGGAAATCCTTTTTTGCGTAGTTTATCACGGATATTACGAATGTGTGAATCAATTGTTCTATATTCGATATCTGTTTCATAGCCCCAAATTTTTTCGATTAAATCATCTCGGCTATAAGCACGGTTTGTATTTTGCAAAAATAGTCCGAGTAACGAAAATTCGATAGGAGTTAATGAGATTTTTTCATCATAAACTGTGACAGTATGTTTCGTTTTATCCCACTCAATACCATTGAAACTAACAAAGCCATCTTTTTTTGTACGGCGTAATATAGCCTCGATTCGTGCGACTAATACATGCTCATCAAATGGTTTTGTAATATAATCATCTGCGCCCATCGTGAGGCCTTTCACCATATCGTAGTTTTGATTACGAGCTGTTAACATAATGATAGGAACATTGGAAATTTGACGAATTTGATAGCAAGTATCCCATCCATCCATATTTGGCATCATAACATCTAATAAAATAATATCGAATTCTTTTTGTTCGATTAAATTTAGTGCTTCAAGGCCAGAGGTAGCTTTCATGCAAAAATAGCCGCGAGGGCTTAAGAACAGATCTAATAATCGTAACATACGTTCTTCATCGTCTACTAATAAAATTTTTACCATAATCTTGTGCACCCCAAACTGTTCATTCTACTTGTATAGTTTACATGAAAATAATAAAAAACTCTTTTTATGTGATTGAGTGGAAGAGTTATTTTTCGCTCAGAGTAATTGACATAAAAAATGCACTAGTTTTGCACAACTATTTTTTATAATAGAAAACGTAGCGACACAAAATACCCTATGTTGCGACATAACGTCATGTCATTTTATTTATAAAATGACAATTCCATTCTATTGTGTATGTGAGATAGAGAGGGTTTTCGTATTCACCTCGCATCGGATAAGAAAAATTTCCTATCTCACACTTTTTTTTAAAGGAGATCATACACATGAATTCAAAAGAAGAAATTTCAAAAAAAGAAAAGCAAGATCGTAATACGGTTGTCATGTGTGTTGCCGTATCTATGATTATTATTATAAGTTGCGTAAATAAAATTTTGGGGATTTTATAATATAAAAAAGCTGATTGCTTCTTAAGGAGCAATCAGCTTTTTTCATTGTTAGGGGAGTATTCCTATATGATAAACCAAGGTAAAATTGCTAACCCAGAAGTTACAATTGCTGTAGTAAATATTAAAAGCATAGCTCGTTTGTTTTGTTTCATATCACATTCTCCTCTACATATCAAGTACATGCGATCAGCGTGGGATGTAGTTCCCCACTGAGTAAAGTTTCACTTTATATTTTTAGTATAATGAATGGTAAGGATTGGTACGATCGATAAAGGTGACATGAAGATTACATTGTTGTAATGCAAAAAAACATCTTTCTTATTAAGAAAGATGTTTTTGGAAAACTCCCCCGCTATTTGTGGGCAGTAACTCCCACCTTAAAATTCAGCGAATGCGAGGGAGTTAGGTGGGCGATAACTGCCCGTAAAAGCCCGATTGGTTCAACTAATACTCAGTAGGGAATGGAAAAAAAACACTGAGTAAAGTTTCACTTTATATTGAAGTATTAATCATTTAAGAACAAAACCATATGTTCCTCGTCCCAATATTGACCATTGTGTTTTAATGAACGCTCTTGTACGCCGTAAGTTTGGAAACCTAATGACTCATATAATTTTTTTGCACCAACGTTACCAACTACAACATCAAGCATGAGTTGTTCTACATGTAATTTATCGGCATTTTCAATAATTGCTTTAATTAGAGCTCGTCCTGCTCCGAGACCACGTGCTTTTGGGGAAACAAAAACGGAGCCAATTTTTGCTTTATGTTCTTGTTTAATAAATGGTTTTGTTTCTAAAGTAGCGATACCAATTAAATCATTATCTTTGAAGACACCTAGAGTATACTTATCCGGATTGCTTAATCGTTTAGCCATAGCAGCCACAGGATTTTCATGTTTAAGAACATCTTCATAAGAAGAGCTAAAAGCTTCCGGATTCTTCGTTAAACCTTCCATACAAACTTTTAAATATATTTCTGCGTCCTCTGTTGTTAATAAGCGAATTTCCATAGTTGTAACCTCCCTGGTGGATTTCAAATAAATCCATTACTTTTATAAGATTGAGTATATGTTTTGTTAGTATTCTCTTTTAATTTGTAAAAGAATGAAAAGATATATGCTACAATGTTTTGTTTTAATTATGTAATTAAATTATATATTAACTTTGTTAACTATTCAAGTGTTTAATATGTTACATTTTTATAACTAAAATAACTCCTCGATTGAGGAGTTATTTTTTAAACATTGGATTGATAGCCATCAATTCGTTTTGGATGTGTGTAAATATTACAAGATTCATTTCTAATAAACCCTACGACTGTAATGCCTAAATCATGGGCAAGTTGCAATGCCAGTTTTGTTGGAGCGGATTTAGATAGAACAATTTCACATCCGATTTTTGAAACTTTGAGTAAAATTTCGGATGAAATACGTCCGCTAAATGCGATGATTTTTCCTTTAATGGATATATCGTTACGCAAACAATGACCATATATTTTATCTAATGCATTATGTCTTCCAATATCCATTCTTGATAGGAGGATATTGTTTCGATCACATAGCGCGGTATTGTGAACACCGCCAGTTTGGCGAAATGTAGTAGAAGATTGTTGCAAGGTATTCATTAAGTGAAAGCATTCTTCAGGAGTAATTTTTACATGTATATCATGTAAGTCTTTTGCTTTTGCTGCGTCGTTTACGAAAATAAAACCTTGTCTACCTTTTCCGCAGCAAGAAGTGATGTATCGTTTATTATATAAAGTTTGATAGAGCGGATTCACTTTTGATGATTTTACATGGACAATTCCGTTATCTTTTTGAACCCATAGTTCTTCAACATCTTTATAGGAAGAAATAATCCCCTCAGAAATTAAAAAACCAATTACCATATCTTCAATATAATTTGGTGTGCATACGACTGTTACATATTCTTCACCATTCAACTTAATAGTAATAGGAGATTCTGTAACAATCTCATCAAGCTGTTTTGAAAATGTACCAGATTGATAGCGTACAATTGTATAAGTCTCTTGCGTAGGCCCCATATTAAATTCCCCTTTTATATGTATTTCTCTCCCACATTTATCATAAAACAATGGAAAAAATAAAAACACCTATTAACAAGAAGATCACAGATTATTTTGGTTATTATTGTATATGTACGATATAATAGAACTGTAGAATAGTGATAATTTCAAGCTTTCGTAGTTATACCTTATAACATCTAGAATCGACTTCATAAGAAAGTATTTGGGTAGAGCGTTTCAAAAATATGTACAGTAATGCGATTTTGAAAACGGATTCATAATTGTGTTGTACAGTTGGTTGTAAGGAGAGGGGAAACTATGGCAGAACAGACAGTCCGTGTAACCGTCGATGGTAAAGAATTTTTTGCATCAGGTGAAAAGACGATACTACAATTATTTAACGAGAGTAATTTGGAACATCCTCAAATTTGTCATGTACCAGAAGTAGATCCAATTCAAACTTGTGATACGTGTATTGTAGAAGTAAATGGGAAGTTAATGCGTGCTTGTTCAACGAAATTAGAGAATGGTATGCATATTGAAAGACAGTCCCAGCGTGCAAAAGAGGCACAGACTGAGGCAATGGATCGGATATTAGAGAATCATTTATTGTATTGTACTGTTTGTGATAACAATAATGGTAACTGTAAAGTCCACAATACAGTACATATGATGGGAATTGAGGAACAGAAATATCCGTATGAGCCGAAAGTAAGTGCGTGTGAAGTGGATATGTCACATCCATTTTATCGATATGATCCAAATCAATGTATTGCTTGTGGGCAGTGTGTAGAAGTATGTCAAAACTTACAAGTGAATGAAACTATATCGATTGATTGGAGCTTAGACCGTCCACGTGTTATATGGGACAATGGTGTAAGTATAAATGACTCATCTTGTGTAAGTTGTGGGCAGTGTGTAACAGTATGTCCATGTAATGCGTTAATGGAAAAAACAATGCTGGGTGAAGCTGGATTCATGACAGGATTGAAACCGGATGTGTTAGATCCGATGATTGATTTTGTAAAGGATGTAGAACCTGGATATAGTAGTATTTTAGCAGTTTCAGAAGTAGAGGCTGCGATGCGTAAGACGAAAGTGAATAAAACAAAAACAGTTTGTACATTTTGTGGTGTAGGTTGTTCATTTGAAGTATGGACGAAAGACCGCCACATTTTGAAAGTACAGCCTGTTTCAGATGCGCCGGTTAACGGTATTTCCACATGTGTAAAAGGCAAATTTGGATGGGATTTTGTAAACAGTGAAGACCGCATTACGAAGCCATTAATTCGCCAAGGAGATATGTTTGTTGAAGCTTCATGGGAAGAGGCTCTTGAAGTTGTTGCATCCAATATGCAGCATATTAAATCAGAATATGGAAGTGATGCATTTGGATTTATTTCTTCTTCGAAAGTAACGAATGAAGAAAATTATCTTATGCAAAAACTAGCCCGTCAAATATATGGAACGAATAATGTAGACAACTGTTCCCGTTATTGTCAATCTCCAGCAACAGACGGTTTATTTAAAACTGTCGGTATGGGCGGGGACGCTGGAACAGTGAAAGATATTGCGGAAGCAGGCCTTGTCATTATCGTTGGAGCAAATCCAACAGAAGGACATCCTGTACTTGCAACGCGTGTAAAACGTGCACATAAATTACATGACCAAAAATTAATTGTGGCAGACCTTCGTAAACATGAAATGGCAGAGCGTGCGGATTTATTCATTCATCCGCGCCAAGGAACTGATTACGTATGGCTCGCTGGTATTACGAAATATATTATTGATCAAGATTGGCACGATAAAAAGTTCATAGCTGAAAATGTGAAGAATTTTGATGAATATAGCAAAATGGTAGAAAAGTATACGCTTGATTATACAGAAGAAATCACGGGGATTTCGAAAGAAAATCTGAAAGAAATGGCTCGTATGGTATATGAAGCAGATGGTACTTGTGTACTTTGGGGAATGGGTGTAACTCAAAATACTGGAGGAAGTACAACTTCAGCAGCAATTTCAAATCTATTGCTTGTTACGGGTAACTATCGTCGTCCTGGTGCAGGAGCATACCCATTACGCGGACATAATAACGTACAAGGCGCTTGTGATATGGCAACATTACCAAACTGGCTTCCAGGTTACCAAGCGGTTTCAGATGATGCGCTCCGTGCGAAATTTGAAAAAGCATACGGTACTACAATTCCGAAAGCACCAGGCTTAAATAATATTGCAATGTTACTTGCGGCAGATGAAGGAAAACTGCGTGGTATGTATGTTATGGGTGAAGAAATGGCTTTAGTAGATTCGAATGCCAACCATGTACAACATATTTTAGCGAATTTAGATTTCCTTGTTGTTCAAGATATGTTCTTATCGAAAACAGCTCGTTTTGCTGATGTTATTTTACCAGCGGCACCAAGCTTAGAAAAAGAAGGAACGTTTACAAATACAGAGCGCCGCATTCAAAGATTATATGAAGTATTGAAGCCGCTTGGTGATTCAAAACCAGACTGGTGGATTTTACAAAAAGTTGCTCGTGCACTAGGCGGGGATTGGAATTATGAAAGTCCAAGTGAAATTATGGACGAAATCGCGTCACTTGCACCGTTATACTCTCAAGCAACGTACGACCGTCTAGAAGGATGGAATAGTTTATGTTGGGGTAGTCATGATGGTAGCGATACACCGCTATTATATGTAGACGGATTTAACTTCCCAGATAAACTCGCTCGTTTATCATTAGATGAATGGATACCACCAGTTGTAGCGCCAGATGAGTATGATTTACTTTTAAATAATGGACGTATGTTAGAACATTTCCATGAAGGGAATATGACGAATAAATCGGCTGGTATTTTATCTAAAGTATCTGAAGTGTTCGTTGAAATCTCCCCGGAACTTGCCCTAGAGCGCAATGTGAAAGATGGTGGTCTTGTAGAATTAGCATCACCATTTGGGAAAATTAAAGTACAGGCACTTGTTACAGATCGTGTAACGGGGAAAGAGCTATATTTACCGATGCATGCAACAGTAAATGAAGAGGCAATCAATATTTTAACTGGAACGGCGACAGATCTTTATACGTGTACACCAGCGTATAAACAAACGATGGTAAAGATGCGTGTACTACGTGAAAAAGGGAATCGTCCGTTACCATCTTCAAACCCGAGAGATAAAAAGCGTAATCCGCAAAATGGTGTTGAAATCCAGCAAAAATGGCAAAGAAAACAATACGTATCACTTGTGGACTAGGGGGCGGAGATAGTGGCGAAAGAAATTACTGTAATTAAAAAGAAAGTTGTAACAGAGGAAGAACAGAAACAGCAAGTAGCAGATGAACTTCTAAATGAGTTATCTAATAATCGTGAAGCAGTAGAAGAAACGATGCAGCTTTTAGCACAGTTGCAGAAGGCTGGTATATTAGATGCAGCAATTAGTTTACTTGCTGCGAAGGAAGATGTTTCAAAAATCGCTGTGGAGCAATTAAATCGTGAACCAGTTAAAAATGCACTCAACAATATGATGGGGGCAGGAGAAGCGTTATCTTCAGTTGATCCAGAAATAACGAAGCAAATTACGTCAAGTTTAGTTACAGGATTGCAATTTGCAACAGATGAATTAAATAGTGGTAAAAAAACAAAAGTAATGGATTTCTTTAAAGTATTAAAAGATCCAGATATCAATAGAGCTATTACATTCGGTTTTAGCTTCTTGAAAGCATTTGGACAAGGCCTAGAGAAAAAATAGAATAAATGAAAAAGTGATGGGAAGTAGCCATCACTTTTTTCATTATATGTATAAGAGTGTTCATGTTAAGCGGAATATATTATTATTAAAAAGATGGATTAGAACTTGAAATATGGAATCCATCTCAAATACCGTTTTAGAATTTGGAGGAATATATGCAACACCGTAAAAAACTATCTATACCAGGAGTAATGAGACATTCCTTTCAAACAGTTAAATTTGCTTTTTGGAATGTATTAACTTTTCAACTTGCTTATAAATTATTAGCAGCGATTGTGTTTGTTCCACTATTTGGAATCATTTTTAATAAGTTATTGTATTTTGCTGGTTATGCAAATGCGACAAATGATGAATTATTAGCGTTTTTAAAGACGCCTTATGGCATCTTAGCAATCGTAATTTTATCATTGTTAGCACTGTTTCTTATCTTTACAGAATTTGCGGTGCTTATTATTATTTCGTATTTCGCTCATAAAAGACAGAAGGTGAAATTACGTCCGATTTTATATAAAACGGTAACGTATTTACCTACTCTTTTCACATATTGCTTACCAGGATTTATTTTATATGCTGTCGTATTGTTGCCTCTTTTAAATATGGGATATGAAACGGCGTTAATCCCGCAAATTCAAATTCCTAACTTTATTACAGGAGAACTGTTTAAGACAACGATGGGACAAGTTGGTTATTACACGTTCTTTGCTGTAGTCGCGTATTTGAATCTTCGATGGATTTTCGTTCTACCCATTGTTGTTTTAGAGCAAAAACCATTTCGCGTGGCAGCACGTAAAAGTGCAACTTTAGTAAAGGAAAGCTTTTTTAAAGTACTATTCTTTTTAGTAGGATTTTTTATTTCAATTGGAATTGTATATGTCGTGTTTTTGGGAATATATTTATTGTGCCTATGGGGTGTTTATGAATTTACAAACCCGAAAGGAACATTTGCATTATTAGCTGAATCAACGATTTCTGTATTTTTAACGAGCACATTGTATTTATTCAGCTTTATCGTGACGCCATTTTATATTATGGCGATTACGCGATTATACTTACAAAAGGTACCGGTTGAGGATGTTTTATTAGAAGAAGGATTAGATTATTCGAAAACGAAAGCAGATAAATGTTTCTTCCAAAAACATCGTTGGAAATTCATTGGCGTATACATTGTAGGAATTATTACTGCCGGAATGGTCGTTGCTTTCATTGTAACGTTTATTTCAAATTCATATAAAGAACCGATTATTATGGCGCACCGCGGGTATATATCAAAAGGTGTAGAAAATACGAAAGAAGCTGTGCAAGGTGCTATTGATGCAAAAGCAGACTACGCTGAAATAGATGTATTACAAACGAAAGACGGTGAACTAGCGGTTATACATGATTTGAAGCTGAAACGTCTCGCAAATGCCAATGTGCATGTGTCAGATTTAACGATGGCTGAGTTAAGGCAGCTTACCCTTAGTCAAGATGGACTTTCAGGACAAATAAGTACACTTGATGAAATCATTAAGCTAGCAAATGGCAAAATCAAACTTAATATAGAAGTGAAGCTTCATGGGGGCGAAAAAGATTTTGTAAACAAAGTCTTAAAAACGATTAAAGATAATGAATTTGAGAAGCAATGTGTAATTCAAACGTTACACTATCCACTTATTAAAGAGTTTAAGCGTGCAAATCCAGATATAAAAGTAGGGTATATATTGTATGCAAGTAGAGCTAACTTAAAGAATGTGAAGGCTGACTTTTACGTAGCAGAAGAATATATGTTAAATAAGAAGTTAGTAAAAGAAGCAAGGAAGTTAAACAAACCAATTTACGTATGGACAGTAAATGATATGGAAAATTTAAAGGCATATTATAAGTTGAACGTAGATGGTATCATAACCGATTACCCTGAAGATGCACGTGAAACAATTAAGATGTTAAAAGAGCAAGAAGCGGAAGAAAGTGATCTGTTTGATAAAATTACTGAAACGACAGATGATTTATTTTCTAAGTTATTTATAAGTTACCCAGCTGCTAGCTAAATGTTAGCAGCTGTTTTTTTTTTTGAAAAGAATATATCTCTAAAGTATTGAGTAAAATAATAACTGTATATGTATACGTTATCGCTTAGGTTTCTTACATTGTTAAATTATTGTCAAATAATAAAAGGTTGCTGTTTATTTTGAAGAGGTATAATAAAAATAGAGTGATAGATAATGAAATGTCACGAAACCCCCAATAGAATCAATGTTTTATATATTTACACTATTCTAAATATATAAACTTTATAAAAATGGTATGTTAGCGTTTTCATAACTTTTAAGTTATGCTAGAATAAGGACATAAGTTATTAATTATTACAAAAAGAAAAAAGAATCTCTTTTTTCTGTTAATTATAAGGGGGCATTTCATTATGCGTATTGGGGTACCAGCAGAAATTAAAAACAACGAAAACCGTGTGGCAATGACACCAGCAGGTGTTGTACATTTAATTCGTAACAATCACGAAGTATTCATTCAAAAGGGTGCAGGTTTAGGGTCTGGTTTCACAGACGCTCAGTATGTTGAAGCGGGAGCAAAAATTGTTGATACAGCTGAAGAAGCTTGGAACATGGAAATGGTTATGAAAGTTAAAGAACCAATTGAAAGCGAATACAAACACTTCAGTGAAGGCTTAATCTTATTCACATACTTACACTTAGCTCCAGAGCCAGAATTAACAAAAGCTTTAATCGAGAAAAAAGTTGTTTCTATTGCATATGAAACAGTACAATTAGAAAATCGTTCATTACCATTACTTGCACCTATGAGTGAAGTAGCTGGTCGTATGGCTGCACAAATTGGTGCACAATTCCTTGAGAAAAACAAAGGCGGTAAAGGTATCTTACTTGCAGGTGTTCCAGGGGTTAAACGTGGTAAAGTAACAATCATCGGTGGTGGACAAGCTGGTACAAATGCTGCTAAAATTGCAGTTGGACTAGGTGCGGATGTAACAATCATCGACTTAAGCGCAGAACGTCTTCGTCAATTAGATGACATTTTCGGAAACCAAGTAAAAACTTTAATGTCTAATCCTTACAATATTGCAGAAGCTGTTAAAGAGTCTGATCTTGTAATCGGTGCAGTATTAATCCCAGGTGCAAAAGCTCCAAAACTTGTAACAGAAGAAATGATTAAATCAATGGAACCAGGTTCTGTTGTTGTAGATATCGCGATTGACCAAGGTGGTATTTTCGAAACAACTGATCGTATTACAACTCATGATAACCCAACTTATGAAAAACACGGCGTTGTTCATTATGCAGTTGCAAACATGCCAGGTGCGGTTCCACGTACATCAACTCTTGCATTAACAAACGTAACAGTACCATATGCAGTACAAATTGCTAACAAAGGCTACAAAGAAGCTTGCCTAGGCAACACTGCACTATTAAAAGGTATTAACACATTAGATGGCTATGTAACATTTGAAGCAGTTGCAGAAGCTCACGGTGTAGAGTACAAAGGTGCTAAAGAATTATTAGAAGCAGAAACAGTATCTTGCTAATAGAAGCATTATACAAAACAAAATCGAACAATATATAAAACAACATGATAAGAGCTAAGAGTGAAGATCTCTTAGCTCTTCTTGGCAAAAGGGGGCATACATCGTGGCCAACCTATTTAAAAAGAAATCCGTTACGCAATTGTTAGGGGAAAGTAAAAGTAAAACTTTGACGAAAACGCTAGGGGCATTTGACCTAACAATGCTAGGGATTGGTGCGATAATTGGTACAGGAGTTCTAGTATTAACTGGATTAGTAGCAGCAAGAGATGCTGGTCCAGCAGTTATTTTTTCATTCATGATTGCAGCCATCGTTTGTGGATTTGCAGCATTATGTTACGCAGAGGTTGCTTCTACACTTCCTGTTTCAGGTAGTGTGTACACATACTCATATGCAACAATTGGCGAGTTTGTAGCTCATTTAATGGGATGGACATTACTATCCGTATATGTTGTAACGACTGCCGCAGTAGCTGGCGGATGGACTGGTTACTTCCATAACTTAGTGAGTGGATTAGGGCTTGAAATTCCAAAAGCACTGCTAACGATTCCGTCTCAAGGTGGTATGGTGAATTTACCAGCAGTTATCGTTACATTAGTTATAACTTGGTTATTATCAAGAGGTACGAAAGAAAGTAAACGCGTGAATAACATAATGGTATTAATTAAAATTGGTATCGTTGTTTTATTCATTGCAGTTGGTGTATTCTACGTGAAACCAGAAAACTGGATACCATTTGCACCGTACGGTTTAAGTGGAGTTTTCGCGGGGGGAGCAGCAGTATTCTTTGCTTTCTTAGGATTTGATGCATTAGCAACTTCTGCTGAAGAGGTAAAAAATCCGCAACGTGATCTACCGATTGGTATTATCGCTTCGTTAGTCATTTGTACAATCATTTATGTTGTAGTTTGTCTCGTTATGACGGGGATGGTTTCTTATAAAGAATTAGATGTACCAGAAGCTATGGCATATGTGTTAGAAGTTGTAGGACAAGATAAAGTAGCTGGTATAATCGCAATTGGAGCTGTAATTGGTATTATGGCAGTAATTTTTGCTTACATTTATGCAACGACACGTGTATTCTTCGCGATGAGCCGTGACGGTTTATTGCCAGAATCTTTCGCGAAAATTAATAAAAAGACAGAAGCGCCAACATTTACAGTTTGGTTAACAGGAATTGGTAGTGCTTTAATTGCTGGATTTATCGATTTAAAAGAATTGTCGAATTTAGCGAATATTGGAGCGTTGTTAACATTTGCGATGGTTGGTGTGTCAGTTATTATTCTTCGTAAAACACATCCAAAATTACAACGTGGATTTATGGTACCACTTGTACCGATCTTGCCGATTATTTCGATTGCATGTTGTCTATTCTTAATGGTAAATCTACCATTAAAAACATGGATGTACTTCGGTGCTTGGTTAGCAATTGGAGTAGTTGTATACTTTGTTTATTCGAAAAAACATAGTCATTTAAAAGACGATGGAAGTTCGCAGGATAATTTAGAACAAGCTAATTAAAAGGGATATAAGTATAGTAAGCCTTGTGCGTCTAGGGAGCGCGCAAGGCTTTTTCTTTTGTTGAAATAAAGGGGATGTATATTACTTTGTTGAATTTTTATGTCGGAATATGAAAAAAGGGTGGGGGCAAAATGGAAGAAACAAAAGTTGTTGTTGGAGCAGAGGGTTATAATAATAACCCTGGTTGGTTACATACGAATGAAGAAGAATTAAATTTATTACGGAGAGAAACTTGGCTTGATAAATTTCAACCTAATTCTTTATCAGTAATTTTGGCAGAACATGTATGGGAGCATTTATCATATGAAGAAGGAATTGAAGCTGCAAAAATTTGTTATGAGTTTTTAATAGAGAATGGATATATTCGTTGTGCAGTACCAGATGCATTTTTTCCAGATGAAGAATATCAGCAAGGGGTACAAGTAGGTGGACCTGGTCCATTAGATCATCCTGCAGCAAGCCATAAAATTGTTCATAACTATAAAACAATCACGTCCATGTTTGAATCAGCAGGTTTTCAAGTGATGCTCTTAGAATACTGTGATGAGAATGGTAAGTTTCACTATAATGATTGGAATGAGAAAGATGGATTTATTTATCGTTCGAAACGTTTTGACCATAGAAATCGGGATAATCAGTTAGGATTTGTTTCTTTAATTGTGGATGCGGTAAAAAATGAAAAGTAAGTAAAAAGGGGTGCGCGAATTGTACATCCTTTTTTTGTATGAGAATATAGAGGGTGCGGAAAATATGTATACGACTTATTAAAATGTGAACGGAATGTTCATAAAAAAAATTCAGATTTCGTTGACACATATGAGTAGGCGCTCATATAATAAGAGTATAAGATATATGAATGATTGTTCATATGTTCAATTAAAGAGGTGAGCTATAATGGCTGGAAATAAAGTAGAAACACCACAAGAGACATGTTCTCAAACGATAATTCATGAAGAAGTTGTAGAGCAAGTAAAACAAACAATTCCAACTGATGAAAGTTTAAGTAAAGTAGCAGAACTATTTAAAGTATTAGGTGACCGTACACGTACGAGAATATTACATGCGCTATTTGAAGCTGAAATGTGCGTTTGTGATTTAGCTTATTTATTAGGAATGACACAATCATCTATTTCGCATCAGCTTCGTGTGTTAAAGCAAGCGAAACTTGTGAAGAATCGTAAAGAAGGAAAGGTTGTTTATTATTCGTTAGCTGACCAGCACGTAATTCATATCTTCGAGCAAGCGTTTGAACACGTAAACGAAGAAGAATAAAAGAACGCGAGGAGGGAGAACGATGGCTGAAGCATTGGTGAAAAAGAAACTGATGTTAGAAGGTTTAGATTGTGCGAACTGTGCAATGAAAATTGAAAAAGGTGTTGGGAATATAGAAGGGGTAAATTCTTGTTCTGTAAACTTCGCAACAAAGACAATGATCTTAGAAACAGCACAAAATAAAGAAAACGAAGTTGTTACGGAAGCAAAACAACTCGTTACAAAATTAGAACCGCATATTAAAGTTCAAGAAGAACAAAAAAATAAAATTGCTAAAGAAGTATTTATATTAGAAGGTTTAGATTGCGCGAACTGTGCAATGAAAATTGAAAATAAAGTGAAGGAAATGCCAGCTGTCTCAGAAGCAACTGTTGATTTCGTATCGAAGAAATTACGAGTAGAAGTTGCGAATAAAAGAGAACTAGAAGCGACTGTAGCAAATATAACAAATGTCGTTCAAAAGTTAGAACCAGATGTGAAAGTTGTTCGTGAAGAGAAGAACGGTCATGACCACGGACATAGTCACGATCATGGTGAAGCAAATGTGAAAAAGATGGTAGGGAGATTAGTGGTCGGCGGAATTTTGACAGCAATTGCTGCATTAGCGGGCTTACCACAAATGGTAACAATTCCGTTATTTGTCCTTGCTTATTTATTAATAGGTGGAGATATCGTTTGGAGAGCGATAAGAAACATAACTCGTGGCCAAGTATTTGATGAAAACTTCTTAATGGCAATTGCAACTGTAGGAGCTTTTGCAATTCAACAATATTCTGAAGCTGTAGCAGTAATGCTATTTTATCAAGTAGGAGAACTATTCCAAAGTATTGCGGTAAACCGCTCCCGAAAATCAATTACTTCATTAATGGATATTCGTCCTGATTATGCGAATGTAAAGGTTGGAAATGAAACGAAGCAAGTATCACCAGAAGATGTAAAAATTGGCGATTATATTATCGTTAAGCCAGGTGAGAAAGTGCCGTTAGACGGAAAAGTAATTGAAGGAACATCAATGGTAGATACTTCAGCATTAACAGGTGAATCTGTACCACGTGAAGTAGAAGTTGGAAATGATGTATTAAGTGGCTTTGTGAACCAAAATGGTGTGTTGACAATTGAAGTTACAAAAGAATTCGGTGAATCCACTGTATCAAAAATTTTAGATTTAGTTCAAAATGCAAGCAGTAAAAAAGCACCAACGGAAAACTTTATTACGAAGTTTGCACGTTACTACACTCCAGTTGTAGTTATTACAGCGGCGATCATGGCGTTTATTCCACCACTTATTTTAGAAGGAGCTACATTCTCTGAGTGGATTTATAGAGCTTTAGTGTTCTTAGTAATCTCTTGTCCATGTGCGTTAGTTGTATCCATTCCTCTTGGATTCTTTGGAGGTATCGGTGGTGCATCTAAAAGTGGTGTGTTAGTAAAAGGTAGTAACTATTTAGAAGCTTTAAATGATGTAAAATATATTGTTTTTGACAAAACAGGAACATTAACAAAAGGTGTTTTCAAAGTTACAAAAATGGAACCGAGTGAAGGTACTACAAGTGAAGAGTTATTAGAGTATGCGGCATTTGCTGAAGTATATTCTAACCATCCAATTGCCCAATCTATTCGAAAGGCATATGGAAAATCAATTGATGAAAAAATAATCGATGATTATAACGAAATTTCTGGTCACGGTACAGTCGTAAAAGTACAAGGAAAAGAAATTTTTGCAGGTAATGCAAAATTAATGAGAAAAGAAAATATTGAATTTAAGCAACCAGAAACAGTAGGTACATTAGTTCACGTTGCTGTAGATGGAAGATATGCAGGTTATATTGTTATCTCTGATGAGGTAAAAGAGGATTCGAAACAAGCGATTCAAAAGTTAAAAGAACTAGGTATTAAAAAGACAGTAATGTTAACTGGTGATGCAAAACCAGTTGGTGAAGCTGTCGGTAAAGAATTAGGCTTAGATGAAGTTCATGCGGAATTACTACCGCAACAAAAAGTAGAAGAGATTGAAAAAATTGATGCAGCGAAGCACGGAAAAGAAAAAATTGCCTTCGTTGGTGACGGTATTAACGATACACCAGTATTAGCCCGTGCAGACGTTGGTATTGCGATGGGTGGTTTAGGATCAGATGCAGCAATTGAAGCGGCAGACATTGTTATTATGACTGATGAGCCTTCAAAAATTGCGACAGCTGTAAAAATTGCAAAACGTACAAGAAGTATAGTGTGGCAAAATATCATCTTTGCTCTAGGTGTAAAAGGGATCGTGTTATTACTTGGTGCTTTTGGTATTGCAACAATGTGGGAAGCTGTTTTCTCAGATGTTGGTGTGACACTACTTGCAGTGTTAAATGCAATGCGTGTATTAAGAGTGAAAGATTTATAAAAAAGAGGACGCGACCCGCGTCCTTTTTTTTATTGGTGATTTTGTTGAAATTGACTCAATAAAATAATACCAAATATTATTTTACTTTTAAATAGCGTGATATTAAAATTTAAAAATAAAATACATTCGTCTTATTATTTTAATATATTTTTTACAAATATCCATATAGTATTGAAAAAACAGAGAAGGGGAAACTTCTCTGTTTACTTTTGTATGTTTTTTTCAACTTGTTCTCGAACTGTTTGAATGTAATTCATTTTATGATCCCAGCACTCTTGGCTTAAATCGACAGGGTATTCTTCAGGGTTTAAAGTTCGCATATATTCTTCCCAAAATAGAGAGAGACTCTGTTCATTATATTTTTGAATATCTAATATACTTGGTAGTTCATATGTTCTTTCACCGTTAACGAAAATGTCTTTATGCAGTTCACGGGCTTCAAAGTTTGTTACGAATTTACTTATATATGTGTGAACTGGATGGAACATTTTTAAGCGCTCTTCTTTTCCAGGTTCTTCAGAATCTAACGCAATATAATCGCCTTCTGCATGATCGTTTACCCGATTGATAATACGATAAATTCGTTTCAGTCCTGGAGTGGTAATTTTTTCAGGGTTAGATGAAATTTTAATCGTATCATTTAATTTTCCGTCAGTATCTTCAATCGCAACTAGTTTGTAAACAGCCCCCAATGCAGGTTGCTCAAAGGACGTAATTAATTTCGTCCCAACACCCCATACGTCAATTTTTGCTCCTTGAGATTTAAGGTGCATAATTGTGTATTCATCTAAATCGCTAGAAGCGATAATTTTTGTATTTGTAAACCCTGCTTCATCTAATAGTTTTCGTGCCTTTTTTGATAAATAAGCCATATCACCACTATCAAGACGTATGCCATAGAAATCAATACGATTCCCAAATTCTTTTGCAACACGAATCGCATTTGGAACACCAGATTTCAATGTGTCATATGTATCAACGAGAAAGACGCACTTTTTATGAGTTTCAGCGTATTTTTTAAACGCGACGTATTCATCGCGATATGCTTGAACGAAAGAGTGAGCGTGTGTGCCAGCTACAGGGATCCCAAAGCGTTTCCCAGCACGAACGTTGCTTGTAGAGGAGAAACCACCAATAAAGGCAGCACGTGTCCCCCAAAGGGCAGCATCGAACTCATGGGCACGTCTTGTGCCGAACTCTAAAAGCTCATCATTACTTGCAGCGTGTTTCATACGTGCTGCTTTTGTTGCAATTAATGTTTGGTAATTCACAATATTTAAGAGGGCAGTCTCAATAATTTGTGCTTCACCAAGTGGTGCATCAACACGTAATAAAGGCTCGTTATTAAATACAACTTCACCTTCTTGCATACTGCGAATCGTCCCAGTGAATTTCATATTTTGTAAATAATGAAGGAATTCTTCTTCAAATTGTAATTCTGCTAAATAAGCTATATCGCTTTCAGTAAAACTGAAATTTTCTATGTACTCTACAATTTTCTCAAGGCCAGCAAAAACAGCGTAACCGTTCTCAAATGGAAGCTTTCGAAAATATAAATCAAAAACAGAACGGCGATTATGAATACCATCTTTCCAATATGTATAAGCCATGTTGATTTGATATAGGTCTGTATGTAAGGCATAACTATCGTCTTTATAATGAGTCATCGCGAGAACACCTCCATAATTTGGTTATAGTATACCAATTTTTCACCATTCGTAGCAAAGAAGAGATATTGATGTGAAGTCAAGAGAGAAAAAAATGAAATTATGCATATTTTTTAGAAAATTTATATTTATCAATTTATATTTCTCCAGATTTTATGTATTATTAGAGTAATGGGGGTAATGAGAATGGAGGAGGACAATGCAACACACATTAGAAAAAATAGGCAAACAAGTCTTTTATAAACGGCTACAGCAAAAAATGACACAAGAAGAATTATGTCAGGGCATTTGTTCTGTCTCATACTTAAGTAAGATTGAAAATGGAAAGATTGAAGCATCAGAAGAAATTCTACAATTGCTCTGCACAAGACTAGAAATTGCTGTGACGGATTTGAGAGATGTAGAAGAAGATGTAAAGGGGAAGCTGGATGAATGGTTGAATGCACTAGTTCATTTGGACAAGCAACAAGTAGAACGTATATATGAAGAGTTGCAAGGTGAAATGAAGCATGTGTTGGATTTTGAAATTATAAATTATTATAAACTGCTGTATACACGTTATTTAATTATGAAAAGGGATATTTCTGCGCTCGAAGAAGAATTAGATAAGTTGAAGAAGGTATATAAAAAATATTCTCCATTTCAGAAGTTGTTATATATGTACAGTAGAGGATTATTGTGCTGTTTACAGTATAGATGGAAGGATGGGCTAGATTACTTATTAAAAACAGAAGTAATGGCCAAAGAACAGGGGTATCATGAAACAGGCTTGTATTATAATATAGCGCTTGCATATACTCATTTAGATATTCATCATCTTGCAATTCATTTTGTAAATATGGCATTAGAAGGATTTCGTAGTGAATATAAGTTTAGAAACATAATTAATTGCCAAATCCTTATTGCGGTAAGTTATACAGAAAAAGGTCAGTATGAAGAAGCTTTAAAAATGTATGAGAGTATATTGAGAGAGGCCACATCTTTTGCTGATAAGGATGTACTATTAGCTATTACTTTAAGTAATATGGGAAGTATCTATTATAAAAAAGGCAAATATCAGCAAGCGAAAAAATATTATTTAGATAGTCTACAACTTCAAAAACAAATAGATTTAAACTATTTAGATACAATATACGAAATGGCATTAGTATGCATTAAATTAGAAGAGTTGGAAGAGGCAAGGACATTAATTGATAAGGGAATTGATGCAGCAAAACAGGAAGAGAGATTTAATGCAAAATTATATTTGCTTTTAATGCTTAGATATAAATATTTTGAAGAAGCAAAAGATTATAAAGCATTTTTGGAAAATGAGGCTATCCCGTTGTATAAATCTGCAGGAAATAAAATAGAATTAAAGAAAGTATACGTTGAACTAGCAGAACATTTTTCCAGTTTATCGAGATTTGAAGAAAGTAATCGATACTATAGGTTAGTTATTGATTTAATGAATGATAATAAGGAGGAATAAAAATGAAAAAGATGGTATTTGGAGTATTGGCGTTTATAGTGACTCTTACAGTTGCTGGAGGAATACATCAATATAGCAGTAAACCTGATATTGTTGGTCAACAAGCTAAAACTGTTGAACAAGTTAATTTATAATCTCCCCCCCTTTCCAACAGGAAAGGGGTTTTTCAATATTTGTTCCTCAAAATTCTACAAAACTTGAGAAATAAATTAATTGAATTTTTAGTATATTAATAGTGAAAACATAATGCTAATATAAAACTACTCTTTTTCAAAAAAAATTTATTAGGGGGAAGGTTCATGAAAAAGAAAAGTTTAGCGTTAGTGTTAGCGACAGGAATGGCAGTTACAACGTTTGGAGGGACAGGCTCTGCATTTGCGGATTCTAAAAATGTACTCTCTACGAAGAAGTACAATGAGACAGTACAGTCACCTGAGTTTATTTCTGGTGATCTAACTGGAGCGACTGGTAAGAAAGCAGAATCTGTTGTGTTTGATTACTTAAACGCAGCAAAAGGTGATTACAAGCTAGGGGAAAAGAGTGCGCAAGATTCTTTCAAAGTGAAACAAGTGAAGAAAGATGCTGTAACTGATGCAACAGTAGTACGTATGCAACAAGTTTACGAAGGAGTGCCTGTATGGGGTTCTACTCAAGTAGCTCACGTAAGTAAAGATGGCTCTTTAAAAGTATTGTCTGGAACAGTTGCACCTGATTTAGACAAAAAGGAAAAGTTGAAAAATAAAAATAAGATTGAAGGCGCAAAAGCAATTGAAATTGCGCAGCAAGATTTAGGGGTAACACCGAAATATGAGGTAGAACCAAAAGCGGACTTATATGTATATCAAAATGGTGAAGAAACAACATATGCATACGTTGTAAATCTAAACTTCTTAGATCCAAGTCCAGGAAACTATTACTATTTCATTGAAGCAGACAGCGGTAAAGTGTTAAATAAATATAATAAATTGGATCATGTAACAAATGAAGATAAATCACCGGTTAAGCAAGAGGCACCTAAACAAGAAGCGAAACCGGCTGTAAAGCCTGTAACAGGGACAAATGCAGTGGGTACTGGTAAAGGTGTATTAGGAGATACGAAGTCACTTAATACAACGTTATCTGCATCTTCTTACTACTTACAAGATAATACGCGCGGAGCAACGATTTTCACATATGATGCGAAAAATCGTACTACATTACCAGGAACTTTATGGGTAGATGCAGATAATGTTTTCAATGCAGCGTATGATGCAGCGGCAGTAGATGCTCATTACTATGCAGGTAAAACATATGATTACTATAAAGCTACATTTAATAGAAACTCTATTAATGATGCAGGAGCACCATTAAAATCAACAGTTCATTACGGAAGTAAGTATAACAATGCATTCTGGAACGGCTCACAAATGGTATACGGAGATGGTGATGGTATAACGTTCACTTCATTATCTGGTGGAATTGATGTAATTGGCCACGAATTAACGCATGCTGTTACAGAGTATAGCTCAGATTTAATTTATCAAAATGAATCAGGGGCATTAAATGAAGCTATTTCAGATGTTTTTGGTACATTAGTAGAGTATTATGATAACCGTAACCCAGATTGGGAAATTGGTGAAGATATTTATACGCCTGGTAAAGCTGGAGATGCGCTTCGCTCTATGAGTGATCCAACGAAATATGGTGATCCAGACCACTACTCTAAGCGTTATACTGGTACTAGTGACAATGGTGGCGTTCATACAAACAGCGGTATTATTAACAAAGCAGCTTATTTATTAGCGAATGGTGGTACGCATTACGGTGTTACTGTGAATGGAATTGGTAAAGATAAAGTAGGAGCGATCTATTACCGTGCAAATACGCAATATTTCACTCAATCTACTACTTTTAGTCAAGCACGTGCTGGATTAGTACAAGCTGCAGCGGATTTATATGGTGCTAGCTCTGCAGAAGTAGCAGCAGTTAAGCAATCATATAGTGCTGTTGGTGTAAACTAAGACTTTAAGAGATAGTTATTAATAAAATACCTCAAAAATAAAGAAGGAGCATAGGCTCCTTCTTTATTTTTTTCTCCATTTTTTCCACAAATAAAACAATCCAATAACGCCTGCGATTGTTACAACCCACTTCGCTTCATTTGTTCCGTTCATGACTTGGTATGCCGAATATACTTCAATCAATAAGGCCGGTATTTTACCTATTGTACTGGCAATACTGAAGGAGAGTAATGACATTTTCCCTAGAGCTGCAAATAAAGTCACGATACTTGATGGGATGAAAGGTATCAATCGAAACGATAGAACGAGTAGAAAGGCCTCTCTACCTTCTACATAAAGAAGACGCTCTACCTTTGGGTACTTATTTACTTTATCGTGAGTGAACTTTTGAAGGCCCAGGCGGTAAATATAAAACGAGATAATAGCCCCTAAGGCCTCACCTGCGATCGAAATGATTGTGCCATTTGTTACACCGAAGAGCTGTATATTAATGGCGGTTAAAAAGATGCTAGGAATAACACCTAAAAGACTAATGATGATGTTAATTAAGATACTAAGTGGAATTGCGATTGAATAGTATTCTGTTAAGAAATTTTGAATCGTTTCAGCCATTGTTTAAAATCCTTTATCTTTTTTTGCATTACACCATATTTCGATTGTATAGGCAAGGGAAAATTTACATAATGTAGAAAAACGTTGATAAGAAGGGGTATTGATACCTTATATGGGTATTAGGTATATAAAAATAGGGGTATTTTAAATCGTTTTGAAAAACAGTATAAAAACCTTTGTGTAAAAGAGTTTTATAATTATATTATTGGTGATTTTATTCGGGAAATAATTATAAAATATAGGGGGTATATATTATAAAAGGCGAAAAATAGAGGGTTGATGAAATTGCTGGGGTAAATATGGAAAAATAGATGGGAAAAATGAAAACTGATAGATTTTTTCGTTGTGAAATTGACTTTTAGTGAAGTTGCGATAATAATCATGGAAGAGGTGATATGATGAAACGAATAAGCAGTCTTTTCTTCAGTAGTTTATTGGCATTAGTGCTGATCTTAAGTGGATGTGCAGGAAAAGAACAAAAAACAGAGAAACAGACAGGTAATCAAGCTACATCGGTAGAAAAAATTAGTGATAATATTTTAGATGAAATGGAAGGACCACCTAAAAATGGTCATACGATTGAAAGACATGTAGGCAAGTCAGAAGAGGATTTGAAGAATCGCTTGAAGACAGATAAAGTGTCAGCCGCAAGTACATACTATGATAAAGAAACAGCGACGAAAGCTGTAAAAGATAGCTTGAAGCAACATGACAAGGAAATTCAAGATTGGTTAAAAAATTCTAAAGAGGCTCGTCTCGTAATAAATACAACTCATTCATTCCCTGTTGGAAAAACGGTAATAAAGAAAAATATGAGTGTAAAAGACAAGTTGGTAAAAACTGTTACTGTTTTAGCAAGAGATAAGTCAGGGGAATTAGGGTTTAAGATTATTACTTCTTATCCATCTGATAAATAAGAAGGGGGAGTACATTATGTATACGACATTACAATACTTTCTTAAATCGTACTGTACGTTAAGTATTCATGAGGATGAAATAGTAAGCGTGATGGAAGAGTTTATTGAACAAGAAGACGAAGAAATTGTTTTGAAATTACGTGATGAATTAATAAATATGAAGAAAAAGAACGCGTGGGAAGAGGCGTGTGTATTAGCTGCGAAGCAAGGAAACCGTATGTGGTCTTTAGAAGAAACGAAAGATCATCTTGAAACTTTTTTACTATTACTGCAAAAGAAAAAGGCGTGATTTACTCACGCCTTTTTCTTTATGCTATTTGGTTGATATTATCTATTCTTTTGGAGCGCTTTTATATACGCTTTTTGAAATTTGTCCATTTGATATTACTTCCCCGTTTTGTGTTACTTTTTTATACGTAACCGCTGTGATTTTATCACTAGTCCTACTAATTACTTGAGAAGAAACTTCAACATTTTTACCAGTATTTGTACCGAAAATGCGTGTAGTAATACTACCTCCATTTGAAAATGCTTGAATATAAATATGATTGCCTGTATTATTTTTAAATTTTAAATCTGGACCATAATCTGCTACTGCTGCATCTTGCCCAAGTGGTAAATAATTTACTGGCATAGAATGATTGCTTCGAGAAACAATTCCTAAATCAGCCCTTAAAGCTGCGCTGTATAAAGTACTACTGACTTGGCAAACTCCTCCGCCTGCACTTTGTATTACTTTACCTTGTGAATATACTGCTGCAGATTTGTAACCATGTGCAGCATCAGTTACGCCAACGCGGCCGTTAAAACTAAATGTTTCATCAGGTGCCACAATAACCCCACTTAAAGTATTAGCTGACTTATTTACGTTAAATGATTGATTTCCGTTACGGCCAGCCATTGGAGTAGAATATTCAGCAATGACTTCTTTAATACCCATTTTCTGTATATCTTCTGTAGAGCGTTCTGGTTTTATGAATGTAACTGGTAATGTAACATCTGATTTACCAGTAGTAATAGCTTCGTTTGTTAAACTGTTTAGTTTTCCTTTATCAATTTTTTCTCCGTTTTGGCTTTGACTAACATTTACTGTTGAGCCTTCAATGCTTAATTCTGCATTAACAGGATTTTTTAATGTTTCATTATATTTATCTTTTATAAAGGTTTCATAAGCTGTTGCATTTAATTGTGGTGTTAATTTATAGTCACGTTTTAATTCACCGTTTTCAGCTTGCTTACGCATTTTGTAACGATTCATTACGTTTCCTTCTTGTTCTTTAAAGATTTTGTCAATAATATCTTTCTCTTTATAATTTACTCCTAAATCTTTCCATGTGTAAGTTTGTTTATCGTTTTGGAATATGTAGGTAAGGGATTTTTGATCTAATTCAGTTACCCTTTGATTAATAATTGCTTGAATATCTTTCTTATTTTTTCCATCGAGAGAAATACCTTCAAATGTAGTATTTGGTAATGCAGTAGTATCTAATTGATTATTTAATTTGGATACATATTGATATCCCCCAACACCGCCTACACAAAGTAATATGCCCCCAGCAATTGCAGAACCAATCAGTATTTTACTTAGCTTCATTTATTTCCCCCCAGAAATTTATGTATAAATATATGTATTACATTTTTTGTATAAAAATGATGAAAATAACATTATGTACGTACTAGTATACTATTATTTTCACTGCGTGTGTAATGTTTTCATAAAAAATGTTACATTGCTGTAATAATTGTCACTTCTTGTCACAATGTGTATGAAAAATATGTTGAAAAATATAATAAAAAGGCTGTCTAGAAAGATCTAGCAGCCTTTTTATTATAATTTTTTATGTTCATTTTTATTCGTAACACCGAGATGTTTTTGAAGGGTAGTTGAAATAGTATCGACGCTTTTTTCATTTGGAACGTAATAATAAATACCACCTATATATTTATCTGTACCTTCTACTTGCATTTTTTCCATCTTTAAATTTGAATCCATTGAATTTTTTGTAATTGTCATCATATCATCAAAAGTTAAATTGGTTTTTAAGTCTTTATCGACAGCGTCTAGTAGGCCACCGATTTTATTAATGGAATTAAGAGATAGTGCCTTTTCAGCAATGGCCTCTAATACAAGCTGTTGTCGTTGGCCACGCATATAATCACTATCGATGTGACGAGTTCTAGCTAGTGCCAGTGCCTCTTCTCCATTTAAATGTTGACGTCCTTTTTTTAGATGAATTGCATCTGCTTCATCTTTACTGTTTTGCTCTGTGAATTCAACTGGAACGTCCACAGTAATGCCACCAAGAGAATCAACAATTTTAATAAAGGATTTAAAATTGAATTTTACATAATAATCAACTGGAACATCTAAAAAGTTCTCTACCGTATCAATTGTGCTGTCTACACCACCGAATACGTGCGCATGTGTGATTTTATCGTATTTATCACGTGATTTAATGTAGACGCGTGAGTCACGTGGAATGCTTACAAGTTTAACGGATTTATCGTTTTTATTAATTGTTGCAAGTAATAACGCATCTGTTCGAGTTGCTTTTCCATAACCTTTTTCCCTAATATCACTTTCATCAACACCCATAATTAGTACGGAAATATTGTCGGTCATAGGTTTAACAGCTTTTTCACGTTTACTGGACTTATCTCCTCGACCTAGTTCAGCATAAGCATTATTTAAGACGGACTTTGCTTTACTGTATATATGGAAGGAGTAGCCTCCTGCTCCAAGTGCTACAATTAGTAATGGAATAAGAAGGAACCAAAGTAGGCGTTTTTTCTTTGAGCGTCCTTTTTTGGCTCGCGTATTGTTGTTCGTGTCGAATTTCATCATTTTTTCTCCTTTAAAACTATCAAAGTGTATACATTTAGAAGTGTATTCAAACACATAAAAAATATTTTACGCTAAATAAAAGCGATTGTACATGTATAAAAAATAGATGTCTTGATTATTTATCCCGTATTAACGAGCAGTAAAACGCCCACCTCAAAGTCCAGTGAATACAATGAAGTTAGGTGGGAGATAACTGCCCGTAAATACCCGATTGGTGAAGGCTAATAATCAGAGTGGGGATAGCCCCACTCTGATTAAAGTTTCACTTTATAAGACACCTATTCGTTATTGTATACAAAAGATAGGGATAAGAAAATGATAAAATTTTACCTAATTACAACATAATGCTTACGATAATTGCAGATAAAATACTAACGAGAGTAGCTCCATATAGTAATTTAAGGCCAAACCTCGCAACAACGTTTCCTTGTTCTTCGTTTAGTCCTTTTACCGCACCTGAAATAATACCAATGGAAGAAAAATTGGCAAAAGATACAAGGAAAACAGAAATAATACCAACTGTACGGGGAGAAAGACTATTAGAAATTTTACTAAGGTCCATCATTGCGACAAATTCATTCGTTACAAGCTTCGTTGCCATAATGCTGCCAGCTGCTACAATTTCAGAACTTGGTACACCGATAAGGAATGCGATAGGTGCAAATACGTAGCCAATTAATTGTTGGAACGTAATACCGAATATAATGAGGAACAAGTCATTAATACAACTAATTAAGGCAACAAATCCGATGAGCATAGCGCCGACAACAATGGCTACACGAAAACCATCAAGAATGTATTCTCCAAGCATTTCAAAAAAGCTTTGTTTTTCACCTTTGATTTCTAAAATATCTTCGTCATCTTTAACGTCGTAAGGGTTAATGATGAGTACGATAATAAAACCGCTAAATAAATTGAGAACGAGTGCAGTTACTACATACTTAGGTTCAATCATTGTCATATAGGCACCTACGATAGACATAGATACGGTTGACATAGCGGAGGCACAAAGTGTATAAAGACGGTGTTTTGGGATTTGAGCTAATTGCTTTTTTACTGTAATAAAAACTTCTGATTGGCCGACAATGGCAGAGGCGATAGCGTTGTAAGATTCTAATTTCCCAAGACCATTTATTTTACTAAGAAAGTACCCGATCCAACGAATGAAAAATGGTAGTATTTTGAAATGTTGTAATATACCAATTAAAACAGAAATAAAGACGATTGGTAATAATACAGTAAGGAAAAATGGCATTTCACCTTTATTTGCAAGACCACCAAATACGAAATTTATTCCATTAGCAGCATACTCGAGTAGCTTTGTAAACAAACTGGAAATGATTCTAATAAGTATGAGGCCGATTTCTGTATTTAATAGTAAATAGGTTAAAATTAACTGTATAATAAGCATGATAAAAATTGGTTTAAATTTAATATGCTTCTTATTATTGCTAGCAATATAAGCGAGCAAGAAAACAACAATTAGTCCGACGAAAAAAGTAATGAATTTCATGGTAAGCCCCCTAAAAGAGATATTCTGCTATATATGTTTTTCATTTCAAGGGAGAATATGCATCTTTGGTAAAGAAAGGAATAGAGAGAGTATGAATATATGTAGAGTGCATCACGTTGCAATTATTTGTTCGAATTATGAGACGTCAAAGTATTTTTATACTAGAATATTAGGGTTTAAAGAAATGAATGAAGTATATAGAAAGGAACGAGATTCTTATAAATTAGATTTATGTGTAGGAGAAGAGTATCAAATCGAATTATTTTCATTTCCAAATCCGCCTGAGCGCAAAAGTTTTCCAGAAGCAGCCGGTCTTAGACATTTAGCATTTGCTGTTACAAATATAGAAGAAGCTGTGAAGCATTTAAATCAATGTGGTGTTGAGACCGAACCGATCCGTATTGATGAAATAACGGGGAAGAAATTCGTCTTTTTCCAAGACCCTGATGGTTTACCTTTAGAATTGTATGAGGTTTGAAAATTGGTGGATTTTATATAGAGTTGCTTTCCAATAATTGAAGAAACTAAAGTGAAACTTCTTTTTAAAAGGAGGTGTAACTTTAGCTAAGAAAGCTAAAGAGCATATGTGGATATTTTAAAATTATTGATGGTAGTCATTCTTATTGGGTTAACAGCATTTTTTGTGGCTGTTGAATTTGCAATTATTAAGGTACGTAGCAGTCGTATTGATCAACTCGTTAGCGAAAAAAGACGAGGTGCACTGGCCGCTAAAAAGGTAACTACAAATTTAGATGAATATTTATCGGCCTGTCAGCTAGGTATTACAATTACTGCTTTAGGGCTCGGGTGGTTAGGGGAACCAACCATTAAACATTTACTCGAGCCGTTGTTTTTAAAATTGCAATTCTCACCTACAATTTCCAGTACAGTTTCATTTATTATTGCCTTTGCAGTAATTACATTTTTACATGTTGTCATTGGGGAACTTGCTCCAAAGACATTTGCTATACAAAAAGCAGAACAAGTTAGCTTATTGTTATCGAAGCCACTTATTTATTTTTACCGAGTTATGTATCCGTTTATTTGGGCTTTGAATGGTTCAGCGAGGGTTGTAACTGGTTTATTTGGATTAAATCCAGCTTCTGAACATGAAGTAGCTCATTCAGAAGAAGAATTAAGGTTAATCTTATCTGAGAGCTATGAGAGCGGAGAGATTAACCAAAGGGAATTTAAATATGTAAATAATATTTTTGAATTTGATAATAGAGTAGCAAAAGAAATTATGGTACCTCGTACGGAAGTTGTAGGCTTATATGAGGACGAACCATTTGAAACACATATTAAAGTAATCGCGCAAGAAAAGTACACGAGATATCCTGTATTTGGTGAAGATAAAGATGAAATTATTGGGATGGTTAATGTAAAAGATTTATTTATTCGTTATATGGATGGTAATCGGGACGAGGAGTGCTCGATTATGCCATATACAAGGCCAGTTATTGAAGTGCTAGAAAATATTCCAATTCATGATTTACTATTACAAATGCAAAGAAAACACATTCCATTAGCTGTATTGTATGATGAATATGGTGGTACAGCAGGGATTGTTACACTAGAAGATATTTTAGAAGAAATTGTTGGAGAAATTCGAGATGAATACGATGAAGATGAGAATCCACCTATAGAGCATGTAAGTGAAGGTTATAAAATCGTAGAGGGAAAAGTGCTTATTAGTGAAGTAAATGATTTGCTTGGCATACATTTAATTGCTGATGATGTAGATACAATTGGTGGCTGGATTATGGTACAAAAACAAATCGTTGCTGAAGGAGATGTTATTGAGAAATACGGTTTTTATTTTAAAGTCCTTGAAAAGGATATGCATCAAATTAAACGAGTGGAAATAAGGAAAGTAGAAGAATGATTTTCTATAAACTTTAATAAAAAGGATATGCAGAAAAATAAATGTTTGCGCTTTCAAAAAAGGTACTATATAGTGAAGGTGGATACTGAAAAATTCTTCTGAATGATACTCGTGTTTTTAGAGGGCGGATTTTTTGGATAAGGATTTAGAATGAAAAAGTATAGGTGATAAAAATGATAGCAACGAAGGATATACGTATAGAAAAAGATTTTTTAGGTGAAAAAGAAGTACCAAGTGCAGCTTATTATGGTGTACAAACATTACGTGCCGTAGAAAACTTCCCAATTACAGGATATCGCATTCATCCATCACTCATTACAGCAATGGCAATTGTGAAAAAAGCGGCGGCGCTTGCGAATATAGATACTGGTTACTTAGCTAAAGACATTGGACATGAAATTGCAGAAGCAGCGCAAGAAATTGTTGATGGAAAGTTTCATGATCAATTTATCGTGGATCCTATTCAAGGCGGAGCCGGAACTTCTATTAATATGAATACAAATGAAGTAATTGCGAATAGAGCGTTAGAACGTATGGGATATGAAAAAGGGGCGTATGCGAAAATTAGCCCAAACACTCATGTGAACATGGCCCAATCAACGAACGATGCGTTTCCGACAGGAATTCATATTGCAACTCTTATGATGTTAGAAAAGCTTCTTATTACAATGGAAGAACTTCATTCTGCTTTTCGTAAAAAAGCAAAAGAGTTTGATCACGTTATTAAAATGGGACGCACACATTTACAAGATGCAGTTCCAATTCGCCTTGGACAAGAATTTGAAGCGTATAGCCGAGTGCTTGCGCGTGATATAAAAAGAATTAAACAGTCTCGTCAACATTTATATGAAGTGAATATGGGGGCGACAGCTGTTGGTACAGGATTAAATGCAAATCCTACGTATATTGAACAGGTGGTAAAACATTTAAGAACGTTTAGTGGGTTCCCACTTGTTGGTGCAGAGCATTTAGTTGATGCAACGCAAAATACAGATGCATACACAGAAGTATCTGCAGCACTTAAAGTATGTATGATGAACATGTCTAAAATTGCAAACGATCTTCGTATTATGGCGTCTGGGCCACGTGTTGGGTTGGCTGAAATTCAATTGCCAGCACGTCAGCCGGGTTCATCGATTATGCCAGGTAAAGTGAATCCAGTTATGGCAGAAGTGATTAACCAAGTCGCATTCCAAGTAATCGGAAACGATCATACAATTTGCTTAGCATCAGAAGCAGGACAATTAGAGTTAAACGTAATGGAGCCTGTGCTTGTATTTAATTTAATTCAATCTATAAGTATTATGAATAATGGATTCCGTGTATTCCGTGAATATTGTATTGAAGGAATTACAGCAAATGAAGAATTGCTGAAGCAATATGTTGAGAAAAGTGTTGGAATTATTACAGCAGTTAATCCTCATATTGGTTATGAAGCAGCATCTCGTATTGCACGTGAAGCGATTGAAACAGGAAAATCTGTTAGGGAGTTATGTTTAGAGCATGGTGTACTGACAGAAGAGGAATTGGATATTATTTTAGATCCATTCGAAATGACTCACCCTGAAATTGCTGGAGCTTCTTTATTAAAAAATAAAGAAATGTAATGTGAAAAACACCGATCCATTTGGATCGGTGTTTTATTTTTAAAAGATATTAAATACAGCGTTTAATTGAAGTAAGCTAATAACAGCTAAGAAGATTAAACTGTATTTCATTGCTGTTTTAAATAGAGCAGATTCTTTACCAACTAGTCCAACTGCGGCACAAGCAACTGCTACAGATTGTGGTGAAACCATTTTTGCCATTGTACCACCTACTACGTTTAAGGCAACGAGTGTAGAAGGAACGATGTTTAACTGGTCTGCTGTTACTGCTTGAAGTGGTGCGAATAAAGAACCACTTGAAACTACTGAACCTGTAATGAATACGCCAATCCATCCTAAGATTGGAGAAAGAACTGGGAATGCATTACCAGTAGAAGAGAATGCAAGTCCAAGTGTAGATGACATACCAGAGTAGTTCTCTACGTAAGCTAAAGCGATAACGCTACAAATTGTATATACTGGAGCTTTTAATTCTTTCATTGTTTCAATCATTAATTCCTTAACCATTTTACCTTTTACGCGGTAAACGATAAGTGAAACGATAATTGCTAGTACAATCGCAGTAGTTGTAGAAGAGAATACATCAAATTTGAAAACAGCTGCGAAAGGTGTATCAGCTTTTGTAATTGGTGTAGTTTTCATAACAGCATTATGAAGACCAGGGAACTGAATGTTAAATACTAAGTTTGCTAACGCACCATCTGGAGCAAATAAAGCTTTAATCGGTTTTAAGTTAAAGATTGTTACAAATGCAGTTAAGAATACGAATGGAGACCAAGCATATAAAATTTGATTGAATGTATGTGATACTTTAGTTTCTTGTTTTTCTTCTTTAGTAGAAGATTTTGGTTGCCAAACACGTAAGAATAATGCAAGAGCAATCATACTTACAACGGCTGCGAAAATATTAGTAAGTTCTGCGCCTAAGAAGTAAGTTACAGCGAATTGAGTAATAGCGAAAGAAACACCACTTACAAGAATACCTTGCCAAGTTTCTTTAATACCTTTAATTCCATCGACCATTGAAACAAGTAAGAAAGGTAAGATAACACTAATGAAAGGTAAAATAAGAACAGTTTGACGACCAATAGTTAATGCGTCAAGTTGAGTTAATTGTGCTGGTACTGTAACTGGAATACCCATAGCACCCATAGCACCACCAGCAATATTAGCTACTAAACAAATACCTGCTGCTTTTAATGGATTAAAGCCCATACCTACAAGTAGTGCGGCTGTAATAGCAACTGGAACCCCTAGACCAGCTGCGCCTTCTAAGAAAGCACCGAAAGAATAAGCGATTAATAATACTTGTAAACGTTGATCATTTGTAATGCTTGAAATACTATCGCGAATAATATTGAATTGCTCTGTTTTAACAGTTAATTTGTAAAGGAAAATTGCAGCGATAACGATAGTACAAATTGGATAAAATCCAGATAAAACACCGAATCCGGCAGATGCTACAGCTACTGTTGCTGGCATTTTATAAACAAATATTGCAAGGATAATAGCGACAATCACACTATAAAGACCAGCCATGTAACTTTTCATTTTGAATCCCATTAAACAAATGATGAAACAAAAGATTGGAAGTGCTGCGATTAGTGCAGATAACCAAATATTGTTTAACGGGTCATAAATTTGTGTCCAAGTACTCATAATAATGACAACTCCTATCTATTATATGTGAAGAAATTCACATTATTTGTGAAATAATTCACAATCAACTTACATGCTTAGTATATTCTCCTTCAACACTATTGTCAACGTAAAAAAGTATAATTATTCCATAATAGTGTTAAAAGAAAAGCTTTGTTCATAAAGTAGACAAAAAACACACTCAAATGAATTTAAGTGCGCTGTATAAACTATGTGCATATTATTTTGCTTATTCAGATGGCATGTTCCTTATAGGCGTATATTAGATGAAGTCTTTTATATTAAGTATAAAGTTTGATATATGCAATTATCTGTCCTGTTTGATCTAGTGGGGGGAACGGTGAGTGGATTTAATAGGAAGTTTTGCACAACAATCCAACCGCTTGCAATACGAATAAAAAATAAGAAACAAATTTTTAATATCACATCATCTCTTTTTACTGAAAATTCCTTTTAGCGTAACAAAGAGGTTAATTATAGTTCAACTACATTACGATAGGTTATCAATTATAGACGGTATTTTACAATACCGTTACTGTGCATTTCAATGAGGTGAAAATATAACAAAAAGCCTGATAAAACAACGTTTGCAAGCAAAGTATTCGTAGGCCATTATTTTGCTTTTTCGTTATATCATATAGTATAATATTCAAAATCAGCAAGGATTTTTTCCTGAATTTTTGCTGATAAAGATGGAAAAATTTTTCGGCTTTATAGGTTGATAAAGTTATGTCGTAACAGGAAATATAAGAACAGATATATAAATAAATAAAAAGAACATAAAAACGCAAATAAAAACGAAAATGAGGGGAACTTTATGAGCCAAAATCAATTCGAATGTCGTATTTCAGAAGAAGATGTACAAATGTTAAGAGCGTTAGCTCACCCACTTCGTCTACGTCTAGTAATGGAACTTATGCAAAGAGGAACATGTAATGTAACACAGCTACAGGAAGTATTAGAAATTCCACAATCAACTGTTTCACAACATTTAACGAAGTTAAAGCAAAATAAAGTAGTACGCTTTGAAAGACGAGGATTAGAAGTGTATTATCAAATCCATAATGATAAAGTAAGTGCAGTAGTAAAAACATTATTTTCTTAAAATTTGAATATTATGGAAAAAGACGTGTAGAATATACGTCTTTTTTTATTTGTCAGAAAGGTAGCGAGAGAGTAAATATTAGCATGTTAGGAAGAAATGACTATCAATCAATATGCTGCCTTACGGAATATATTCTAAAAGGAAAAGAAAAAATAAAAAGGAGTATAGTAAGCAAAAGGAGGGATAGTAGTATGGATGTGAAACGTGTGAAACAAATCTTATCTTCTTCAAGTAGAATTGACGTTACATATGAGGGCGTACCAGTATGGATTGAGAGCTGTGATGAGCAGAAGGGGAGTGCTCAAGTGTATGATGTATCTAATCCTGGTGAGAGCGTTCATGTGGACGTGACAGCTTTAGAGGAGAAGTAATAAAAAAGACGCTTCTAATTTTAGAAGCGTCTTTTTGTTATTCCATCATATGTGCAATTTTCTTAGAGAACATAAGAAGTACTAATCCCAGTACAATTACGATAATACCGATGCTTGCGAATACTTCTAAATATCCTAAAGATTGAGTGAAAGCGGCTAATTGTCCTGCTAATAAGTTTGCGAAGCCAGTACCAGCTAACCATACACCCATTAATAATGATGCTAATTTAACAGGAGCAATTGCACTTACCATAGATAATCCGATTGGTGATAAGAATAACTCACCGATTGTGTGGAACATGTAAGTGAATACAATGAATAGTAAGTTTGCTTTCATTGTAATGTTACCTTCATCGCTACCAGTTTTTAAAACAGCTAAAGTTAGAACTAAATATCCAATCCCTAGTAAAATCATGCCTAATGCCATTTTTGTTGGGATTTTCAAATCGCCATTTTTTGTTTTTGAAAGCTTAATCCATAACGCAGAAACAGGTAATGCTAGTAAGATAATGAATAGTGGGTTTACAGATTGGAACCAAGGTGTTGGAATTGTAAATCCACCAATTGTACGATCTACGAACTTATCTGTGTAAAGTGTTAAAGAACTACCAGCTTGCTCAAATCCTGCCCAGAAGAATACTACGAAACAAGTTAAAATTAAAATTGCAGCAGTACGTTTTTTCTCTTGTGTTGTTAAAGGTTTTTTCTCAATTGCTTTTGCATTTTTTTCTTTAGATTGTTTACCTACAACAGTTGTTCCGATAGACCCTAAGTAACGAGGTGCTAAGAAATTAAAGGCAAGCTGCCCAATAATCATACCGATACAAGCTGTTAAGAAACCGTATCTATAATCTGCGAAGTAACCGCAAATGAATGGAGCGATAAGAGCTCCTAAGTTAATCCCCATGTAGAAGATAGTGAAGGCACTATCACGACGAGAATCGTTTTCGCTATATAATTGACCTAATAAAGTCGAAATATTTGGTTTGAAGAATCCGTTACCAATAACTAATAATCCTAATCCTAAGAAAAGTCCAGTTTTTGTGTTCATTGAGAATAATACAAAGTTACCAATTGCCATGATGATACCACCAATAGTAATGGCATGTCGCTTCGTAATGAAATGGTCAGTTAACCAACCACCAATAATAGGTGTGAAGTATACTAACATTGTGAAAATACCGTAAATTTGAACTGCAACTGCTTTATCAAATCCTAAACCGCCGCTTACTAAGCTCGTTGTTAAATAAAGAACTAATAAGCCACGCATTCCGTAATAACTAAATCTTTCCCACGCCTCTGTAAAGAACAACAAGTATAACCCTGGTGGATGTTTTTTTGGTGATTGTTGCTCTCCAGCTTTGTCTAATTTTAAAGCTGCATCCATTTTTGTTTCCCCCTAATCCTGTATAACGGATATTTATGTAATCATTTTAATTTACAAAATATTTAGAAGTCAATAGAATTATATGGAAATAGAAAGAAAATTTCTAAAAAAGTTCTATTTTTCTTCGACCGTTACTGTATTTTGCCCTGAAAACGAGATGATAAGCGTTTTCAAATGTAATAATTGAATTCTAAAAGAAAATAAAATAGTGATTAATCAGAAAATTTAGATTAAAACATTTATTCTGATATAAAGAAAATATATTCTATTTACTTTCTCAATATAACATATTGGGAATAAAAATACAAAACGAAATAATGTGACATTTAAGTGAATTGAAAAATAACCAGCTCCACAGAAGGGAGCTGGTTAAGGAAATATTATTTAACAAAGCGTTTTTCGATGTCATCTAATAGTAGGTTAGCGGCCATTACGCCACCAGCTGTATTCCAAATAACGTCATCAACTTTGTATGCTTTACCATTTTTTACTGCATTTAAATTTTTAAATAGAGGATCGTTTATATACTCTTTTTCTAGTTCAGACCCTTTTTTCTCATTTCCTTTATCGAATGTGAAGTAGAATAATACGTCACCATCCATAGCAGAAATACGCTCTTTAGATACGTTACGCTCTGCAAAATCATCTTTATTTTGATCTCCAGGACGTTTAAATCCAAGTTCTTTTAAAATAACACCAGAGAATGTATCGCCATGATAAATACGAACATCACCAGGCATGAAACGAACCATAGAGATTTCTTGGTTTACTTTATCGCCAAGTTTGCCTTTTAAATCTTTTATACGTGATTCGTAATCAGCTACAACTTTTTGACCTTCTTTTTCTTTATTTAATGCTTTTGCATAAAATTTGAAGTTATCTTTCCATTCACCACGTAATGTTTCTGAGAACACAGTAGGTGCAATTGCTTTTAGTTGTTCGTACACTTTTTCGTGGCGCATTTTATTACCGATAATTAAGTCTGGTTTTAAAGAAGCAATTGTTTCAACGTTAACTTGTCCTTCATCACCAACAACTTTTACATTTTTCATTTTATCCTTAATATGTGGATACCATGGGTCACCAGTCCAAGACTTTACAGCACCAACTGGTTTCACACCTAATTCAAGTAAAGCTTCAGTTCCTTCATTTGTTAAGATAACTACACGTTTTGGATTAGCAGGAACTTCTGTTTTACCCATTGCATGTTCTACAGTAACCACTTCTTTTTTATTATCTTCTTTTGTAGATTCTTCTTTGTTATTTGATTTTCCACAAGCGCTTAAAAGCATTGAAAATGCTAGTAAAAATACAAATACTGTAAACGATTTCTTCCGCATGAAATTCATTATGTACCCCCTACATGTTGAGAATATTTTTCAATAGCAAGCATGATATTAAGCCTTTATCTTTTGATTGTCAATACATATGGGTGAAAATAATTCTCATTTCCGTTGACAATGAGAATTAAGTTGAAATACACTAACAACGTATCATTATACATTGAAGGGGAAACGCTGCATGTTATTAAAAACAAATCGAGCAAAATGGATTGGATTATTTGTTGGAATCATTGCAGTCGTTATTTGTATTTGGGGAAGTATTATTTTCGGATATACAAATACGAGTTGGAAACTAGCATTGGATGCTTTTTTCCATTTTAACGGTTCCAATGAACATATTATTATTCAAAATGTACGTCTGCCTAGGGCGTTAATTGCAGCTAGTGTTGGTGCTAGTTTAGCCATTGCTGGTTGTCTTATGCAAACTTTAACTAAGAATCCACTTGCTTCTCCAGATTTTATTGGATTAAATTCAGGTGCTGCGTTCTTTATAGTTGTAGCAATTGTAATCTTTTCAGTAACATCATTATCAGCTTTCACATGGATTGCCTTTTTAGGAGCGGCGGTTGCAGCTGTACTTGTATTTGCTTCTAGTTCTTTAGGAAAAGAAGGGACTACTCCTCTTAAGTTAACGTTAGCAGGGGTCGCAATTAGTGCATTATTTTCATCATTAACACAAGGATTACTTGTGTTAAATGAAAAAGCACTTGAAGAGGTATTATTTTGGCTTGCTGGATCTGTGCAAGGGAGAAAGTTAGAAATTTTACAATCTGTATTCCCATATTTATTAATAGGATGGATTGCATCTCTTATGATGGCAGGGAAAGTAAATACATTAATGATGGGGGAAGACGTTGCAAAAGGACTTGGACAACGAACGATTTTAATGAAATCATTCGTACTACTTATTATTGTCCTGTTGTCTGGTGGTTCAGTTGCGGTCGCAGGTCCAATTGGATTTATTGGTATTGTTACCCCGCATTTTGCCAGATTTCTAGTTGGAGTAGATCATAGGTGGAGAGTACCGTATAGCGGTTTATTAGGTGCAATACTATTAATCTTAGCTGATATAGCAGCAAGATATGTCATTATGCCACAAGAAGTACCAGTAGGAGTTATGACAGCATTTATTGGAGCTCCATTCTTTATTTATATTGCACGTAAGAGAGGGCTTAGCAAATGAAGAAGTATATTCCATTTCGTATAGGGAAAGGCGGGCCCTCGTTTTTAATGTATAAACGAGCTTGTCTCGTCTTATTTAGTTTATTAGTTGTTTTAATAGGATTATTTTTTGCGAGTGCAGGTATGGGAGACATGAAAATTGCTCCTTATGATGTATGGCAAGCGATCACTGGAAATGGCGATGCGATGTCTAACATGGTTGTAAATAAGTTTCGTATGCCGCGTATTTTAATTGCCATCCTTGTAGGAATTGCGCTTGCTGTAGCAGGATGTATTTTACAAGGTCTCGTTCGAAATCCACTTGCTTCTCCGGATATCATCGGGATTACGGGTGGGGCAAGTGTTGCAGTTGTATTGTTTTTAGCTATATTTAGTGATAAAAATAATGCGCTAACTGTAAGCATTCATTATATGCCGTTAGCAGCCTTTGTTGGGGCAACGATTGTGGCGCTTTTTGTATATTTATTTGCATGGAGAAATGACGGGTTATCGCCGATTAGTCTTGTTTTAATTGGTGTGGGGTTTTGGGCATTAACGAAAGCGGCAACGACTTTGTTTATGTTGTTAGCACCAATTTATCAAGCGAGTCAAGCGAATGTATGGATTACAGGTACTGTTTATGGTTCTTCATGGCAAAACGTTATGGTGCTTGCACCGTGGGTTCTCATTTTAACGGTAATATCATTTATAGCTGCTAGACATTTAAATGCGCAAGAGCTAGGGGATGATATTGCGGTAGGACTTGGTGTTCCTTTAACGAAGTCACGCGTATTCATGTTATTACTTAGTACGGCTTTAATTGGGGGAGCAGTTGCCTTCGCCGGAGGAATTGGATTTGTCGGTTTAATGGCACCTCATATTTCACGAAGGCTAGTTGGTTCTTTATACGGTGCATTACTCCCAGTTGCAGCTATTGTCGGTGCAATTCTAGTACTTGCTGCAGATTTAATTGGGCGTACAGTTTTCACACCACTTGAAATTCCAGCAGGGGTATTTACATCAGCAATTGGTGCACCTTATTTTATTTATTTACTTTATAAAAGTCGGAATTCATAAAGGGAGATGAATATGCAAAAAGCATTGGAGACGAAATGTTTGACGTTGTCTTATGGTGAAACAATTATTATTGATGAGTTGAATTTAGAAATTCCAAAAGGTGAAATTACAATCTTTATCGGTTCCAACGGTTGCGGGAAATCAACTTTATTACGTTCACTAGCTAGATTATTAAAGCCAACAACTGGTGACATTTTGTTAGATAATCAAGCTATTCAAAGTATGCAAACGAAGCAAATTGCTCGTCAAATGGCAATTTTACCGCAAGGACCGCAAGCACCTGAAGGGCTTACAGTATTGCAACTTGTAAAACAAGGACGCTATCCATATCAAACATGGCTGAAACAGTGGTCAGAAAAAGATGAGGAAATGGTACAGAAGGCACTTGCAGCAACAGGTATGACAGAATTTGCTGAGCGTGATGTGCATGCTCTTTCAGGTGGACAACGACAGCGTGCTTGGATTGCAATGACGCTTGCACAAGATACAGATATTATTTTACTGGATGAGCCTACTACATATTTAGATATGACTCACCAAATTGAAGTGCTAGATTTATTATTCGAATTAAATGAAACAGAACAAAGAACAATTGTTATGGTATTACACGATTTAAATTTAGCATGTCGCTATGCAGATAACATTGTAGCCATTCAAGATAAACAAATATATGCACAAGGTAAACCTGAAGAAGTGGTAGATGAGAAACTAGTACGTGATGTATTCCGAATGGAGTGTCAAATTAGTACGGATCCGTTGTTTGGAACACCGCTTTGTATACCTCACGGAAGAGGAAGACGTGTAGTTAAAGAAGTTGCTCAGGCAATGAGATAAAAAAACGATGAGTGATTCATCGTTTTTTTTATTTGGTACAAGAAAATAAGAGGAAGAGAGGAATACGTAAGCGACGTTTATAATCTGCTTCATTTTGAAAATAGGTTGGATTTGGTGTAGCTTCTTTTAATGATGTAATGGTAAATCCGGCTTGCTGTAATAATGTGAAATAATCTTCCGTTGTACGATGATATTTAATAACTTCTTGGTCAATCCATGGTTCAACCCGTTTGCCTAGTTTAAAGTAATCATCGACGAGCCAACTCGTTCTTTTACCACTTGTTTGTAAGCTTTCAAACGAAGAAGTAATAACGGGATGTTGAACGCTAAAGGTAAAGGTGCCATTTGTTTTTAAAGTTTGAAATACATTTTGAAAAATGGTATCAAGATGTTCAATATAATGTAAGGCGAGTCTAGATGTTACTAAATCAAAAGTGGAAGAGGGGTAGGTATAATCTTTGAGGTTTAAAAAATGAACAGATCCATTTTTATTTTCTAGTTGTTTTTTAGCTTTTTCATACATAAGTTCGGAGCCTTCAATGCCGGTGTAAGAGTAGCATCCCTTTTCTAATAATTCCGCGCCAAACTTAGCATCACCACAGCCTAAATCGAGAATTTGTTTTCCTCGTACATGACCAATGAGCTGAAAGAATACTGGTTTTTCAATGGATTCATTTGGGCTATTTTCTCGGTATCTTCGTTTCATATATTGTTCGAAAAATGCTGTGTTATTGTATACATCAGATTCTGTAAATGCCATGTTTGAAACCTCCCGAAATATTTTTTTAATTCTATCAAATATGAAAAGTAAATGATAGATTTATTGTAATGAATCATATATAATCTAAAAATGTAAGCGGTTACTTTAAACTATTTTTCTATAATAAATTCTGAAAACGTGTTAAGCTAGTAGAGGGATTATTAGAACTATTAAGACAATAATCCGCTTACATGAACGATGGGAGGCTTCACGATGTCTAGTAAAACACTTGCGAAATTTTTAGAAGAAAATTTAGAGGATTTAAAATCAAAGGGGCTTTATAACGTAATTGATCCGCTTGAGAGTTCAAATGGACCGATCATTACAATTGGCGGAAAAGAATATATTAACTTATCTTCAAACAACTATCTTGGATTAGCAACAGATAGCCGTTTGCAAGAAGCAGCAATTGGTGCTATTCATAAGTACGGTGTTGGAGCAGGGGCTGTTCGTACAATTAACGGTACTTTAGATTTGCATATTAAGTTAGAAGAAACAATTGCAAAGTTTAAACATACAGAAGCAGCAATTGCTTATCAATCAGGATTTAACTGTAATATGGCAGCGATTTCAGCTGTTATGGATAAAAATGATGCAATTCTTTCAGACGAATTAAACCATGCTTCTATTATTGATGGTAGTCGTCTATCAAAAGCAAAAATTATTGTTTATAAACATTCGGATATGGAAGATTTACGCCAAAAAGCAATTGCGGCGAAAGAATCAGGTCTTTACAATAAATTAATGGTAATTACAGACGGTGTCTTTTCAATGGATGGAGATGTTGCAAAACTACCAGAAATTGTTGAGATTGCAGAAGAGTTAGATTTAATGACATACGTAGATGATGCACACGGTTCAGGTGTACTTGGAAAAGGTGCAGGAACTGTAAAGCACTTCGGTCTTTCTGATAAAGTTGATTTCCAAATTGGTACATTATCAAAAGCAATTGGGGTAATTGGTGGATATGTAGCAGGGAAACAAAATTTAATTGACTGGTTAAAAGTTCGTTCACGTCCATTCTTATTCTCTACAGCATTAACACCAGCTGATGCAGCAGCTTGCATGAGATCAATTGAAATCTTAATGGAAAGCACAGAGTTACACGATCGCTTATGGGAAAATGGTCGCTACTTAAAACAAGGATTAAAAGAACTTGGCTTTAACATTGGGGAAAGTGAAACGCCAATTACACCTTGTATCATTGGGGATGAGGTATTAACACAAGAATTTAGTAAACGTCTAAATGAAGAAGGTGTATACGCAAAATCTATCGTGTTCCCAACTGTAGCAAAAGGAACAGGGCGCGTTCGTAATATGCCTACAGCAGCTCATACGAAAGAAATGTTAGATGAAGCAATTCTTAAGTATGAAAAAGTAGGAAAAGAAATGGGCATCATTTAAGTAACGACATCTTTTGAATAGCTTGCAAATGAGGAGTGGGGAAAATGAAAAAAATTCTAGTAACCGGTTCTTTAGGGCAAATTGGTTCTGAACTAGTAATGAAACTTCGTGATGTATACGGCGCATCAAATGTTATTGCAACAGATATTCGTGAAACAGATAGTGAAGTAGTAACGTCTGGTCCATTTGAAACGTTAGATGTAACAGATGGACAAAAACTATATGATATCACAAAGCGTAATGAAGTAGATACAATTATTCATTTAGCAGCTTTACTTTCAGCAACAGCAGAAAAAAATCCGTTATTTGCATGGAACTTAAATATGGGCGGACTTGTAAATGCATTAGAAGCAGCTCGTGAATTAAACTGTAAATTCTTCACGCCAAGTTCTATCGGCGCATTCGGTCCATCGACGCCAAAAGATAATACACCGCAAGATACAATTCAGCGTCCTACTACGATGTACGGGGTAAACAAAGTGGCAGGAGAATTACTATGTGATTATTATCATCAAAAATTTGGTGTAGATACGCGCGGTGTCCGTTTCCCAGGTTTAATTTCTTACGTAGCTCCTCCAGGAGGCGGAACAACTGATTATGCAGTTGAAATTTATTATGAGGCGATTAAAAAAGGTGCATACACCTCATACATTGCTGAAGGAACGTACATGGACATGATGTATATGCCTGATGCTTTACAAGCGATCATTTCATTAATGGAAGCTGATCCAAGTAAGCTAGTGCATAGAAATGCATTTAACATTACAGCAATGAGCTTCGAGCCAGAGGAAATTGCAGCGTCAATTCGTAAACACATTCCGACGTTTACAATGGATTACGCAGTAGATTCAGCTCGTCAAACAATCGCTGATAGCTGGCCAAACTCTATTGACGCAACTGCAGCAATGAAAGAGTGGGGCTTTAAAGCAGAATACGATTTAGACAAAATGACAACTGACATGCTGGCTAAGTTAAAAAAAAAGCTCGCAGCTGAGTTAGTGATGAATTAATAGGAAGAGTCGATTCTTAGGAATCGGCTCTTCATTATTTTTGGGAGGAGAGAAGTCTTATGCAAAGAGTTGATGTCGTATACGCACTAATACATGACGAGGAAATAGATAAAATATTAATGGTACATAATACAGAACAAAACGTTTGGTCATTGCCAGGTGGGGCTGTGGAAAAAGGTGAAATATTAGAGGAAGCACTAATAAGAGAAGTGAAAGAAGAGACAGGTTTAACTGCTACGTTAGGTGGACTTGTTGCGATCAATGAAAAATTCTTTGAAGAATCAGGGAATCATGCACTGTTTTTTACATTCCGAGCGAATGTAGTAAAAGGGGAACTTATTGCGGAAGATGAAGGTGAAATTTCTGCAATAGAGTGGGTAGATCGAACAATTGCGAATGAGCGCTTCCCATACTATGACGGAGGATTTGAATCTTTATTAGAAGTAGCCATTCCATACAAGTTTCAACCAGAAACAAAGTAATTGAACGAGAAAACAGGAGCCACAAGGCTCCTGTTTTCTATTCAATCGTCTTCAGTAATAGTTTTTTCAGCAATGGTTTAATCTTCAATCGTAAATCTTCAGCATGATTTGCAACTAAGAAGTGATGGTTATAAATGTTTTTCATCAATTGATAAGTTGCTTCTTTCGCTTCGCCTTCTTCGATGAAGATACCGATTACTTCCATACCACTTTTACGCGCGAGTTTAACAGCTTCATGCGTATCTAAAATTCCGTCTTGTTGATAGTCTAGCGCAGAAGGCTCACCGTCTGTGAAGACTAGTAAGAATTTATGTTTCTCAGGTCTTTTGGCAAGTTTTTCAGAAACGATACGAATAATATATCCGTCGCGGTTATCTTCTTCTTCACGAAGTTGCATAATTTCTGGACCAACGTTTGGTAACGTTGAGTTTTTATAATTTACAACTTCATGAATAACGTTCGGCTTATCTTCAGGTTTAGCGCTAGAGGCATCTTCCCAAAATCCGCTAATAGCGTGCGGGATTTTTAAAGACTTTAAAGCTTCATGGAATAGTACAACACTCTTCTTCGTTTCTTCCATTTTGTTATACATAGAACCAGAACAGTCAACTAACAGTTGGAATGCAACATCGAGTTCTTGTGACTCTTGTCCTTTTTTATAAAACATACGTGGTTGTTTTTCGGTATAAATACGAAGGAATTTCTTACGAAGTCTTCCGTAATATTTATCACTATTCGCATTCGTTTTATTTTCAATCGTTTTTTCGATAATTTTCTTTAATTCTTTTACATCTTTATTGACGACTGATTTGATAGCTTGGTAATCTTTTTTCTCATCTGAGTTTGCTTTGCGAGCTTCTTTAAATGTATGAGAAGCACCTACATTATACTTACCGTATGCACCGTCGTGCTGGCTAGAAGCGTGTGAAGCCCTTGCTTCTTCTGTATCAGCGCCATCAAAGTTGGATTGTGTACTTTTTTGAGAAGTACCTTGTACAGAACCAAGTGCTTGGTCGCCATCTTCTGATTCGCGAGCAGTATCGCCCATCATGTTTGTTTTTGTTCCGCTTTCTAATTCAAAGCGTAAAAAGTTCTCGTTTTCGTTATTTTTATTTTCACGATGCCATGTGGAGAAACTTTCATCCATTTTGTTTTTATTTTCATCGTCATCTATAAGCTGCGTATCATCATTTGCTAAATCTTCGACGCGACAGTTCTTTTCGTCTGCAAGGACAGATAAGTAAAGTGGAGCATGTCCGAAATAGTTGTTAAGCATATCACTTTCAAGAAGCGCCTCTAAGCGATAGCGAATTTTCTCAACGATATACATAATATCTTCTGTATTACGTGCTTGGAATGTTTCATGTAAAATCGCTTCAATTTGCTCAAAATATTCATTATTAAACATTTCGTATTTATCGCTCGTTAATGAAAGATAGCATAGGCAAAATAGACGATCACCGTGATAATTACGAACGCGGTTTATTTCATTTTGAGAGCCGAAATAGTTGCGGTACATTTCTTTTCGACGTTTAAAAACATGCTTCGTGCCAGGACGTAAGTTCTTTACGATTTCCTCAACGCGTAAATCTTCTAATAGAACAAATAATTGTGTTAAAAACTTTTTTAGGGGCGATTCTTGCAATTCAATCGCATAAGAACGAATTAAAGTCATGTCCGAGTAATGTTTATTACCAAGTGCTTTTAAGAACACTTCGCTTTTTAATCCGATTACTGTATCTTCTTCTTTTCGATCATCCCAAAAGTGACTAATGACAACTTTCTTTTCAATTTCGTCGTAGTATGCTTTATAGCCATATTCAAGATAGGCATCGTCTTCTTTTAGAAGGGCATACATTAAGTTTTCCATTTGTAGAAACAGCGACGCATCAATTTTTTTGTCACTAAAAATTTGTCTCATAAATTATCCCTCAAAGAAATAACTTTCTGCTAATTCACGGACAGTCATTTGTTCTGTTTCATCATTAAGTTTTGCAATTATGCTTCGTTCAATCGCTCGCATAATAGGAATATATACACCTAAATCACATGCGTCGATAATACCACGAATACTTGCTGCTTCTTCACTTACACGTCCATCGCGAGCTAAAGGCATAAGGTCGCTTGCAAATGCAACAAACTTTTCAATTGTTGCAACATCATTTAATTTTGATTCTGCTAATAATAGTTCTTTTAATGTGTCACCTTGAATGTAAGGAACTTCAATAATAACGAAACGGTTTTTTAACGCTTCATTTAGTTCACTTGTTCCAACGTAACCTTCGTTAATCGCAGCAATTACACGGTATTCGTCATCACCGTATACAACCTCTTGTGTAAATGGGTTTGTGATCATTTTACGGTAATCTAATGCGCCGTGAAGTAGCGGTAAAGTTTCAGGTTTTGCCATATTGATTTCGTCAATATATAGGAAGTGACCGTTCTTCATTGCTTTCATAAGAGGACCGTTAACGAATGAAACTTCAGATGCACCATCTTTCGTTTGTAGTGTGTTGTATCCTAAGATACCCTCTACATCTAAGTCGACAGAGCAGTTAATGCTATGCATTGGTTTTTGGAATAAAGAAGAAAGAGTTTCCGCTAGTACTGTTTTACCACTACCAGTCGGTCCTTTTAATAGAATGTTCTTGCCAAGAAGAAGTGCTGTAATCGCATCTTCAATAATGCTATTATCAGACGCTTTATATATTTTCGTTCCGATTAAATGTGCATTTTCACCAGCTTCTTGTTTATTCTTTTCATGAATCGTAGAAAGCTGTTGTTTTAAATCAGCATGTATATGAAATTGTTCTAACATGTATTTCCCACCTAACATTATTTTCATAAAGTAATACATCTTATGATAACTTGTTTTAATATGGTATGCAAAGAAAAGGAAGGAGGATAAAGGGAAAAGAAAAAGCAATCAAGATAAAGTTGATTGCCTACAGTAAAGGAGAAATGAGCCTCATGAAAGACTCCAATATGCGTTTTTTTATACTTCTTTTTTGGAAAGAGTTCCATTTAATTTCAGTTGAATGTTTAAAATCTTCTTCGAAATCACATTTAATATCGTGAACTGTTTTTGATTCATAAAGTACGCTAATAATTTCGTAATTCAATTCAAAGCTACGTACATCCATGTTCGCTGTTCCGATAGTTGCAATTGTATCATCAACGAGTACAATTTTTGCATGCATAAAACCATCTTTATAACTGTAAATAGAAGCACCAGCTTTTAAAAGCGGAGTGAAATAGGATTGAGATGCTTGATCGCTAATGATGCTATCACTTTTACCTGGATATAAAATCCGTACATCTATTCCGGCAATTGCACTTAAGCGTAATAATGTTAAAGTTTCTTGATCTGGAATAAAGTAAGGGGTAGCGATCCAAATGGATTTTTTTGCAGAGCCCATAACAGCTAATAATGTATTACGAATACTTTTATCATCGGAGCTTGGTCCGCTTGCTACGATTTGAACAGCACCTTCTGCATTTGAAATTTCTTTACCTGGGAAGTATTGTCTATTCATGAATTGATCCCAGGAATAGGTATTTAAACCACTAGAGGCATAGAGCCAGTCTTCTAGAAAGATTGCTTGTAATTTATATAATGCTTTTCCTTCTATTTTTAAATGACTATCACGCCAAACGGGAAATTTCTTTGAACGGCCAAGATATTCATCACCGACGTTGAGTCCTCCGGTAAAACCAATTTCTCCATCTACAATAACGATTTTTCGATGGTTACGATAATTGACAGTTTCAAGTAACCAAGCTGAAAAAATAGGGTCAAATTCTACAATTTCAATCCCAGCTTCTTTCATAGGTTGCAAAAATCGTCTTCTTAACGTATTACTTCCAAGGCCATCATAAAGGAAGCGTACAATAACACCATCTTTTGCTTTTTGTATTAAAGCATCTCGAACTTTTGTACCAATTTCATCAGATTTATAAATGTAGTATTGAATATGTATATGATGCTTTGCCTGCTCTATAGCTCGCAAAATTTCTGAAAATGTTTGATCTCCGTTTGTTAAAAGTTTTGTAGTTGTTTTATCTGCGGCAGGACCACCTCCAAATTTTTGTATGACTTCTGTTAAATGTATGGAACGTTCATTTAGTGGGACTGTGAGTAATAACTCTAGTCTTCTTCCTTCTAATATTTCACGGAATAATTTTCTTTGTTCTTCTGAACGATGGAGATGTTTTTTTCTTCTCCAGCGGCTGCGTCCGAAAATAGCGTATAAAAGCACACCTATAATAGGAAGAAGTGCTAATACTAAAAACCATGCTAACGTACTTTGTGGAGATCTATTTTCTATAAAAATAACGAATGAAATTCCGACGATTGTGATGGACCATAGAGCACCGACAAATGTATATAACGAAATATACGATGTATTTAATAGGAACAGAACGATAGATACGATTGTAAATATTAATAGTAATTGAACGATAGGCTTTTTCATTTCTATATAATTCCCCTAATCTTTTTTCAATATAGACTTCTTAAATAGAAGATGTAATATGACATCTTTATTATAAGGTGTTTTGCTTTTTTTACAAAATATAGACATATCACCTATACTTTCCGCATTTGTCCTACATACAGTGTACTATCCCATTTTTTATCTCACTCTTAACGCATATGAAAATGAAAAAATCGAAAAGGAGCGGAGAAACATGAATTATATAGAAAACAATGGATTGTACTATCGGAATCATCATCATGGAGGACACAATCATGGTGGGCACAATCATAACGGTGGACATCATCACCATGGAGGACACAATCACTATGATCACCATCATCATCACGGAGGCGGATGGGGCTGGGGTGGTGGTAGTTCATGGGGAGGTGGATTTTTCCCTGGAAGCTTTGCAGGAGGAGTGTTAGGCGGACTGACAGCTGGTGCATTAACAGGTGCAACAAGTGGAGGATATTATCCAGCTCCATATCCAGTAGCTTATCCATCGCCATACCCTGTAACGTATCCAATGCCATACCCAGGTTATCAGCAAATACCATATTCGTATTAAATAAAAAAAGAGGCTATCCTCTTTTTTAGTTTAATACAGTATTTATTTATAAAATAATTCCAAAGTTAAGGTAGAAATATGTTAATATTTTGTTATTGTAATTCAAAAACATACACATTAATGTAGATTTTCATATTATTATTCGTGAATAGTTATGTAGTATGATCTAATTTCTATTTCGTTATTAAAAACAAAGAGATCAGATATGAGTGGTATTAGTTGGAAACAAGGCTTGCATAGAGCTACTTAAAAGGATTGCGGTATAATAAGGCGCGAAGTAATTAGAGATATGGGAAGCTACCAGTTATAATTGAAACGGTATAATATTGCTTTTTATTACAAATAATATTATGTTATTTTAATCGGTTTATTTAAAAAGATAATTTATGTAAAGGGCTAGTATTAGAAAATGAAATATCTCTATTTCTATGAAGAGAAACAGGTTGTGTTTTAGTCAGATAGAAGCAAGGAGAGATGCGCATGCTAGAACAGAGAGGTCATGCATTATATGACTCTTCGTTGCGAGATTTAAAGTTAGCATTAGATGAGTCTTCAATTGTTGCAATTACAGACCGAGAAGGTCTTATTACATATGTAAATGATAAATTTTGTGAAATCTCTAAATACAAAAGGGAAGAATTAATTGGAAAAGATCACCGTATTTTAAATTCAGGTCATCATCCGAAAACCTTTTTTCAAAACTTATGGAAACGTATTTTGAATGGGAAAGTATGGACAGGTGAGATTCGGAATCGAGCGAAAGATGGTACATATTATTGGGTCAAAACAACAATTGTTCCATTTTTAAATGAAAAAGGAGAGCCATACCAGTTTATCGCAATACGAAATGATATTAGTAGTAGAAAAGAAGCGGAACAGAGGTTGCGGCTAAGTGAAAGTCGTTATAGGGAACTTGCCTATCATGATGCTTTAACGAGTTTGCCGAACCGTTTGCAATTAATAACGACCGTTAATAAATTGATTGCAGATAAAAAAGAATTTGGTATGATTTACTTTGATTTGGACCGTTTTAAATTAGTAAATGATACGTTAGGTCATATGATAGGGGACTTACTTTTAAGCGAAGTCGCTTCAAGGTTGCATTATGTACTAGGAGAGAAAGATGTTCTGGCTAGGCTAGGTGGCGACGAATTTGTGCTGTTAACAAAAAATCATAGACAAGATGATATGAGGCAGTTAGCGACATCTGTGTTGTCATGTTTCCAGGCACCATTTATTCTTGAAGGCCATGAAGTATATATTTCAGCTAGTCTAGGACTTTGTTCTTATCCACAAGACGGACAAGACGTGGAAACATTATTGAAAAACTCCGACTTAGCTATGTATAGTGCAAAAGAACAGGGGAGAAATGCTGCATGTTTCTTTACGGATGAGCTACGCGCGAAAATAAATCGTAGAATGAAAGTTGAGTTTGCTTTGCAAAAGGCAATTCGTGATGAAGAGTTAGATGTAGTATTGCAGCCTATTATTGATTTGAAAACGAAGAGATATTCTGGTATAGAAGCTCTAGTACGCTGTATGACAGAAGACGGACCTATTTCACCAAACGAATTTATCCCGGTAGCTGAAGAGTCTGGACTTATTATAAAGCTAGGAGACTGGGTATTAGAAAAATCGTGCCGATTGTTTAAAACATTGCCAAATTATCAAGAAGGACTAAAGTTATCAGTGAATTTATCTATACAACAATTAATGCAGAAACGTTTTATTTTCTCTGTACGTAGCATTTTAAAGAGAACGGGTTTTCCTCCGAACCGTTTAATATTAGAAATAACGGAAAGCATAGCAGTCCGCCATTTTGATTATATTATTGCTACATTACAAGAATTAAGAAATATGGGTGTGTTAATTGCTTTGGATGATTTCGGAACTGGCTATTCTTCCTTATATTATTTAAAACAACTACCACTGGATATTGTAAAAATTGATCGTAATTTTATTCGTGAATTTCATTATGATCACGCACAACCAGAACGAACGATTGTAAAATCCGTTATTGAAATTGCTCATAGTTTAAATTTAGCAGTAGTTGCTGAAGGAGTAGAAACAGTAGAGCAAGAGAGTTTGTTACAATCAATGAGCTGTGATTATGTACAGGGATTTTATTATGCGAAACCTTTATCTGTAGGAGAGCTAAAAGAAAAGTTAATTACAGATTTTTAATAAAAAAGAGAAGCCAGCAGCTTCTCTTTATTTAATCCGTTTTTTGTGAGTCTTTCATTAGTACTGGATAAAGAACAAGACCTAATATAAACAATCCAATTCCTAAGAAGAACGTTTTTAAATCAGCAGTTCCCGTTTTGATAACCCAAATGGAGTATACCAATGCCAATGTAGTGATAATTCCATCTTTTACTCGAGATCCTGGTAGTATATCATACGTTTCTCCTGTAATAACTAATTTTAATTGGTACAAGGTAGAAACAAGGTATGGAATTAAATAGGCTAATGTTGCTACGACGATAGCGAAACTATATGCTTCTGAAACAGTACCAGAAATCGTTGAAAATAAGAAAATTTGCGTCATTACATTTGTAATCAATAATGATTTTGAAGGACTACCTTTTTTATTTGTTTTCCCGAAAAACTTAGGAAAAAGTCCATTCTTTGCTGCCTGGTAAGGTACTTCTGAACTAACAACGATCCAGCCAACTGTAGATCCAAATAAAGATATAAGAGCGAGTAAGGCCATTATATACGCGCCTTTATTTCCAATTGCTAAATTTAATGCATCTACTAACGGTTTTTGAGACTCCTTTAAAGCATCTTGCGGAAGAGCTCCCATTGTAAGTAAAGTAATTGACATGTAAATAAGAAGAGCGATAATTAATCCGAAAATCGTAGCTTTTTTTACATCGCGCTGTGATTTTGCACGGTTAGAAAGCATAACCGCTGATTCAATACCGATAAACGCCCAAAGTGTTGCAATAGCAGCTGAATTGATTTGGCCACCTAACGAGATAGATTGTCCTGCTTCATTCATAAAGGTTTGACCGTCTCCGAAATTAGAAGCATTGAAAATGAATAATGTAATTACAATAAACATTGTAAATCCGATAATTTTTGCAATAGTAGCAAGTAGATTCATATTTCCAGCTCGATCAATATTTTGAGAAAGAATATATTGAATTCCCCATAGCATAAGGCTACATACAAGGAAAGTTAACCCTTTTCCGAGTTCTAGTGAAAATCCGTTTATTGAAAAAAGAATTTGCTTACTTTGTAAAACTGGAAAGAATGTTGATAAATATCCAGCAAAGGAAATAATAACAGATGCTGTTGCAGCCCAGTTAGCAGCCCAATATCCCCATGCCATACTATATCCTGCAACTTTACCAGCTTTTTTTGAAGGAAACATCGCTTGAGCATAGCTTTGTGGTCCAGCTTTTAATTCTGGTTTACGAATCGCTAAATTTCCAAATACAAGTGCAATCATAAATACGCCAAGGCCTGTAATACTCCATGCGAGTGTAGAACCCATTGGACCTGATACTTGTGCTAAATTTGCTGGAAGCATAAATACGCCACCGCCAACCATATTCCCGATAACAAATGCTGTTAAAACCCATAATCCCCATTTTTTCGTTTCCATTTTTGTTAACTCCTTTGTAGTAAGTTTTGCTTAAACATCATTTTTTACTAGCTTTTTGACAATAAAAAAAGAGCCATGTAGATAAAAAAATACCTACATGGCTCTTTCGCCAAAGCGTAGGTACAACGGGAATAACCCTTGTACCTACGCGTAATTTTTCCGCTAGGTTTCAAGGGTTACGTATGATGATGATGTTTTTGTGCAAATGTAACTACAGTTGTTGTATAAGTAAGCATAGTTCTTTGCTCCCTTTCTCCTCTGATTTTGAAGTTAGTATACTACATGTTTTTTTGAATGAAAAGAAAAATATAAAAATTTTTATAAAAATACGTTTTAAAGATTAAATATTTACCTATATTTTTCTTGTAATGGAAAATAAGTGAGAGATTGGCAGAAGAGTGAAGCATGTTATAATATATATAGAATTATAAGGTGACAAGGGGCTATTGTAGATGATGAGTAAGTATGAACAAATTTATACAGAAATCAGTAAATCTATTGATAATAAACAATTAAAAGAGGGATGCAAAATCCCATCAGAAACAGAATTAATGAAGCAGTATGAGGCAAGCCGAGGAACGGTAAGAAAAGCTGTAGATTTACTGCAAGAGCGTGGATATGTGCAAAAAATTCATGGAAAAGGTGTTTTTGTTTTAAAGCGAAAAAATATTGAATTTAATTTTGGTGGTATTGTAAGTTTCCAAGAAGAAAATGAACGTTTAGGACGTCATTGTATTACAGATGTCGTAGAAATGGAGAAAATTGAAGCGACGAAAGACGTAGCAAAGTTATTAAACGTGAAAGAAAAAACAGTGATTGACCATATTAAACGTGTACGAAATATTGATGGAGAAAAAGTAATTTTAGATATAAACCATTTTGTATCGGAATATATTCCAGGGCTAACGAGAGAAATTGCAGCTACATCGATTTATAAATACATTGAGAAAGAGCTTGGGCTACATATTAGTTATTCACAGAGGGTAATTGAAGTACAGCCATGTACAGAGGATGACAGAAAGTATTTAGATTTAAATGGAACAGACTATGTTGTCGTTGTGAAAAACTTTACACATTTGTATGATGGAAGTCAGTTTGAATATACAGAATCACGCCACCGCTTAGATATTTTTCACTTTTCGGATGTGGCACGCAGGAAGTAAAGAGGTGGAACAAAATATTGTTTCATCTCTTTTTTTTATAAAAAAACACAAACTCGTATATATGAGTGTTGACTAACTTATATATACGAGTTAATATGTAATTGTAAACGGTATCAAAAAAAGAAAAGAGGGACGGGAATATGGGGAAAGACTATCGTAAAACAGCAGAGGAAGTGTTGCAGTATATTGGTGGGAAAGACAATATTGAACAAGCTGCACATTGTGTGACGAGGCTCCGTATCGCTTTAAAAGATGAAAGTAAAATAGATAATGATAAATTACAGTCTGTTTCATTAGTGAAAGGAGCGTTTCATAACGCTGGTATATTTCAAGTTGTAATTGGTCCAGGGGATGTAGATCGTGTTTACGCTGAATTGATAACGCTTGCAGGTATGAAAGAATCGACTGTAGCGGACGTAAAAGACTCTGGAAATCAGAAGTTAAATCCAGCTCAAAAGTTTGTAAAAATATTTTCGGATGTATTTATGCCGATATTACCAGCGATCGTAACAGCTGGTTTACTAATGGGTATTAACAATCTATTAGGCGCAAAAGACTTATTTTTTGATGGGAAAAATTTATTAGATGTTTATCCGAACTTAGGCGGGCTTTGGGATTTAATTAATATGATGGCCAATACAGCATTCGTATTCTTACCAGCACTTGTCGGTTGGTCAGCAACGAAGCGTTTTGGTGGTAGTCCAATACTAGGGATTGTTATGGGATTAATGCTTGTGCACCCGGCCTTATTAAACGCTTGGGACTACGGAAAAGCAGCGACTGGTTTAGACGGACAAAAGATTGAGTACTTCAATATTTTAGGACTGTTCCAAATTGAGAAGGTAGGATATCAAGGACAAATTTTACCTGTTTTAGTAGCAGCATTTGTATTAAGTAAAGTGGAAATTTTCTTAAAGAAACATGTACCAAATGCAATTCAATTATTAGTTGTACCAATTACAACAATCGTTGTGACAGGTGTGTTAGCATTAGGAATTATCGGTCCGGTTACACGTCATATTGGAGATTTATTAACAGTAGGATTGGTAGGTGTATATGAAACAGTACCAGTAGTTGGAGCAGTACTATTTGGAGCGTTATATGCACCGCTTGTAATTACAGGTATGCATCATATGTTTATTGCAATTGATTTACAATTGATTGCACAACATGGCGGTACATTTATTTGGCCGATGATTGCTCTTTCTAACATTGCGCAAGGTAGTGCGGCACTTGCGATGTTCTGGATTTCTAAAAATCAAAATGATAAAAGTATGGCATCAACATCAGCCATTTCAGCATACTTCGGTATTACAGAACCAGCGATGTTTGGTGTGAATTTACGAAATAAGTTCCCGTTCTATGCAGCGATTATAGGGTCTGCTGTGGCAGCGATATTCATTACATTAAACGGTATATTAGCACCTGCTATCGGAATTGGGGGATTGCCAGCATTTATTTCTATCATTCCGAAATCGATTCCAATGTTTATTGTCGGAATGATTATTGCAGTTGTAATCCCATTTACTTTAACATGGTTATTTGCAAAAAGAGTCAAACAGAAGTAGGAGGAAGTTAAACATGAAGGATTGGCATAAAAGTGTAGTCTATCAAATTTATCCGAAGAGCTTTAATAGTTATTACAATAGAGAAACCGGTGATATAAAAGGGGTTACAGAGAAACTAGATTATTTAAAAGAACTCGGAGTGGATTATATTTGGTTAACACCGATATACCAATCACCACAAAATGATAATGGATATGATGTAAGTGATTATTACAGCATTGATCCATCTTACGGAACGATGGAAGAGTTTGAAGAACTTTTAGCAGAAGCGAAAGTACGTAACATTGAAATTATGCTTGATATTGTTGTAAATCATAGTTCGACTGAACATAAGTGGTTTAAAGAAGCGAAGGAAGATAAAAATAGTCCATATCGTAATTACTATATTTGGCGTGATGAAAAAAATAATTGGCAGTCTAAGTTTGGTGGATCTGCTTGGAAATATGATGAGAAGACGGAGCAATATTATTTACATCTATTTGATGAAACACAAGCTGATTTAAATTGGGAAAATGAAAAACTTCGTGAAGAAGTATATGATATGATGCGCTTTTGGCTGGATAAAGGGGTAACGGGATTCCGATTAGATGTCATTAATTTAATTTCAAAAGACCAATGCTTCTTAAATGATGAAGGTAATACTGCGACAAGTGATGGACGCAAGTATTATACAGATGGCCCGCGTGTTCATGAATATTTACAAGAGATGAATCGCAATGTTTTTGCAGAAAAAGATGTAATTACAGTTGGAGAAATGTCTTCTACGACAATTGATAATTGTATTAAATATTCAAATCCTAAGCGTAATGAATTAAGTATGACGTTTAGTTTTCATCATTTAAAAGTAGATTATCCCAATGGAGATAAGTGGACAAAAGCGAATTTTGATTTCATTAAATTAAAAGAAATTATGTCTAATTGGCAAATTGAAATGCAAAAGGGCGGAGGATGGAATGCGTTATTTTGGTGTAATCATGACCAGCCTCGCATCGTGTCACGCTTTGGTGATGATGGAAAGTACCGAAACGAATCTGCAAAAATGTTAGCGACAGCTATGCACATGCTGCAAGGAACGCCTTATATTTATCAAGGGGAAGAAATCGGTATGACAAATCCTAAATTTAAGTCCATCGAGCAATATCGTGATGTGGAATCGTTAAATATATACGATATAAAGCTAAAAGAAGGGCTATCACAAGAAGAGATTATAGGGGTTTTAAAGCAAAAATCTCGTGACAACTCTCGTACTCCGATGCAGTGGAATGAAGAGGTGAACAGTGGTTTTACAACAAGTACACCTTGGATTTCAGTGGCTGAAAATTTTAAAGAAATAAACGTAGAGAAGGCATTAGCAGATAAAGAGTCCGTATTTTATCATTATAAAAAGTTAATAGAGCTTAGAAAAACGTATGATGTAATTACAGAAGGAGAATATGCTATTTTGGATAAAAATGATCCTAAAATTTGGGCATATACTCGTACTACAGAAAGTGAAGTACTACTTGTTATAAATAACTTCTATGGAGAAGAAATAACGTACTCTGTACCGGCGCACGTTCAATTAGATGGAATGAAACAAGAGGTACTACTGTCGAATTATAAAGATTCCAGCAAGGATATTACAAAACTTAAATTAAGACCATATGAATCAATTGTGTATCGATATACGAAATAAAAAGGTTGTATGCCCGAGCGGCATACAACCTTTTTATTTTAAGACACCACTATACAAAATATTTACGTCTACTTCAGGTTTGAATTTTACTTTTGCATAATCTTTATTCCAATTTTTTTTCTTCCATAAATCAGGGTGATAAGCGATGAGATGTCTACCAATTCCAAAAGCATCACAATTTGCTTTTTGTAGTTTATTTGTTATTTTTTTCGCTTCTTTCGTAAGTTGCTTTGATAATTCCTTATTTAGTTTTTTTCTGGCTTCCATTTTATAAATATTATCTCTTGGGGCTTCAAGTGCTATTACTTTTAGTTGGAGCTTAATGTGAGCATAAACATTTCCTTTTTTATCCGTTGTTATTTTTAAATCTCGTTTTAACTTTCGATTGCTAATTTCCATTGTTAAATAATCAGATGTCTTCTCAGATTCATCACTAGTAAGTTTTTGGGTTATACGGGCACTTGTTCCCATTTTTCCGGTTAATAATACGAATAAAACAGATTGTTTCAAAGGTAAATGTCCAGTCAATTTATCATTGTTAAATAAAGCTAACCCATTTGTAATTAATTCTTTTCCTTTTATTTTTATAGAAGGGAGTGTAAAGTCTTTACCGGGATCTAACATTTTTGTAGCGGCTGTTTCTAAAGTTTCTTTTGGAAATACACTCATATCTTCTAAACTTTTCACTTTTTTCTGTAGAAAATCTCCAATTAGTAAATTTCCTATTTTCTTTTTTTCGAGTATCTCCGATGTTTCACCATCTACTGCAATAAGTTTTACTAAAGCAGTTGGGTTTGTTGGATCTCGAAAGCTAACATCTAAATAAGGTAGTATACCTTTTTTTAGAATTTTGGTTCCTAGTAATTGAACACCATATTTAAAATAGCGAATATTCCCAGTCACATTTTTTTTTAGGGCATCGCTTGTATCCCTTATGTTATGCCCGGTTGCTGAATGTATTTCATTTTCGAATGAAGATTGCTCTCCACTTGAACTCTTTACGAGTTCAAGCGTTTGCTGAAGCTTATTCTCTTCCGTAACATCATATCCAATGCTATAAGCTAATCTAGCTTCTCTTAATGGTTCTTGATCCCAACAGCCAGAAAGGAGGCAACTAGTACATAATATAAAAAGTAATTTAAATCTTTTTGGAAACATACTGTTCTCCTTTCTTCTTTCTTATTACTGAATAGAGTAGAAATAAAAGAGGGAGAACAACGATGAAAATATAGGTGAACTTATCTGTGAAAGTTGCAATGACTTTTAATTCTTCAGGTGTATCTATAAATAAGGCTACACTAAAAGCAATAATACCAACGATTGGAACAGCCTTTTTATGATTAGCGAGGTTGAATATATGTCCAATTCCTATAGAAGCGGCACAGTAATAACTCGCAATAGAAGCGACAACTGTTATCATCCATATTGGAATGAATAGTAAATCAGTCCGGTCTATAATCCCGATATGTAAGGAGCGTAATAAGTAAGCAACTGGTTCTGGGATAAGTTCAATTTGTTTTGGACTAAATACGATAAAGCAAATCCAAACAGTGAAAGCATAAAAGAGAGTCACAAATCCATTAGCGATAGAAATTGCCTTCAGTTTTTCCACAGAACTCCCATTTACTTTAGGAAATGCGATGAGAAAGATTTCAAAACCATACATAGCTGTAATTGTTTCTTTCGATGCTTGAATAATATTCCACCATCCAGCCTCTGTAATGGGAAAAATATAAGAAAAGTCAGCTCGGGAAAGCCCTAGGGCGATTAAAAGCGCCATAGGTAAAATGAGAATAGAGGTCATGACATAAAATCGTACGATGACTTTAAACGTATTATAAGCTACATAACAACAAGCTATTGTAAATAGCATGAGAATGGCATACCACGGAGTTGCTTGTAATATCCAAACTTTAATGACGTTACAAGCATTCAACATAACCGTCATACCGATAAGGGTAAAATAAAAAATATAAGAAAAGCCCAATAGTTTTCCTAACTTATTACCAAATAGCATACAAACACTTTTATACATATCTGCATCAGGAAATCGTTTTAAGAAAAGCCACATAAGTAAAATAATAAGTTGAATGGCAAGCCCCGCGATGAGCGCAGAAATCCAACCACCACCTTTTGCTATCGGATGAAGCCGGTCAGGTAGAGATAGTATACCGACCCCAATTTGGCATTGAATAACGAAAAAGGTAAATTGAACTAGCGAGATTTTACTTTGCGTGTTTGTCACCGTCCTCATCCTCTCTCGTTACATGTTGGCGTTGCATTTTTTTTGGTTTTGGATCATGTGGTCGTTCCCAAAATGACCAAATTGGTAGTCTTACGAAAGAATCTTTCATATCTTTAATCCGCATCGGGGCAACAGGAGAAAGATATGGTGTATGAAATGAATGAAGCTGACATAAGTGAACGAAAGTTATAATGAGACCGAATGATATGCCTACATATCCAAATATGGCAGCAAGGAGCATTAATGGAAAACGAAGAATTCGAACTGCTGAACTCATATCGTTTGATGGAACGAGAAAAGATGAGATTGCAGTTAAAGCTACTACGATGATCATCGTATAAGAAACGAGCCCAGCTTTTACAATCGCATCACCAATTACTAAACCACCTACAATACCGATTGTTTGTCCAACACGGCTCGGCAAGCGAATACCAGCTTCTCGTAATAACTCGAAAATTAACTCCATTAAGAGAGCTTCAAAAATAGGAGGAAGCGGTACTTTCTCTAACGAAGCTTTAATCGTATACACAAGTTCGAGCGGCAACACATCGGGATGAAATGCGACAGTTGCAATATATAAAGCTGGCAAGAGAAAGGCAATTAAAAAACTTACTAAGCGAATCATTCGGACGAAAGAACCGACAATCCAACGGTTATTATAATCATCTGGTGATTGATAAAAAGCGAATAACGTAACAGGTACGATGAGCGTTGTTGGATCTCCGTCAGATAAAATGGCAACACGTCCTTCCATTAAATTAGCAACAGTTCTATCTGGACGCTCTGTATTTAATTGCTGCGGAAATGGGGAGAAAGACGTATCCTCTATAAATTCTTGTATGTATCCTGGTGACATAAGTGCATCCGTTTTAATCGTTTCTAATCTTCTTTTCACTTCTGTAACTAAATCGTCATTCGCTATATTTTGCATATAAGCAATTGCTACTTTCGTGTGCATTTCTTCACCGATTGTAAAATACTTAACAACTAAATTTGGACTCTTAATGAGTTTACGAATAGAGCTTAAATTAGTTGCTAGATCCTCTACAAAACCAGTATGTGGACCACGCACAATCCCTTCATTATCAGGCTCCGCTATATCTCTCTTTAAAGATAAAGCTGTTTCGAAAATACAAAAACTATCGACGTGTTCATGAAAATATAAGGATTTACCTTGTAATAAAACCTGTACTCCATAATTTAAATTCGTTTCTTTTTTCATATTTAACGTAGAAAAAGCTTTATCTAAAGATAAATCCGACCTCGTTAATAATGGTTCAAGAGCTAATTGATGAATTAAATTTGGATCTGCTAAAGATTCAATATATATGATTGTTCCTTTTCCGTTTTGAAAAGGGAGATCTAATTTTTTTATATCATCAGAATGAGAAAGTTTATTTTCAATGTAATTAATGTTCTCCAGAAGTGATGGAAACATATGCATTTGTTTTTTACTCTCTTGTTGTTCTTTTTTGTCTGTCATAATTTCCACCTCTTTTAAAGTACGATTGTTTCTGTTAATTTTTGTCGTTTGTGAGAAATTTATGCTTGAATTATTTTTTTTAAAAGAGAATTCAAAGTTACGTTACATTGTCTTTTGCGCATTATTCAATTTCATAGCAGTACTTCTAACATTTGTGTCGAATTAAGAAGATATATAGGAGGGATATATATGGAAATAGCTGTAGAACGTGTTTTTACGAAAGAGATTTTAAAAAGAGCAGCGAATTTGTTTCATGTAACAGTGGAAGAAAAGCCACTTGGAGATTTTGAGAATTATATTTTTAAGGCGAAGGGTGATAATGATGAAGATTACGTATTACGTTTAACACATTCTTCTCATCGTTCTAAACAAGAGGTAGAGGCTGAACTAGATTTTTTACGATATGTTGCGGAGAATGGGGCAAAGGTAGCAGGACCTCTTTATTCAACGTCTCGAAATCTCGTAGAAGAAATCGTAGCAGAGGATGGAACGTTCTTTTTCGCTTCTTTATTTACATATGCAAAAGGTGAGCAAGTAAAAGGAGAGGAATCGCCTTATTGGGGAGATGCTTATTTTGAAGCATGGGGAAAAGCGATTGGGCAACTGCATCGCCTTAAAATGGATTATCCTAAAACAGACTACCGTGATACGTGGGAAGAAGACGAAAGTGGAATTGTTAATGAATTAGAAGATGGTCAAGTGAAAAAGATTGCAGCGGTACTAATGGATGAAATTAAGGCCCTTCCAGTTGAAAGAGAAACGTTCGGTCTTATGCACGGTGATATCCATCAAGGTAATTTTCATTATGATGGTAAAGAGCTAACAATCTTTGATTTTGATGATGCAGCTTATAATTACTTTATACATGATTTAGCAATGGTTCTATACTACTCTGTTCTATTTACAACGTGGACAGCAGAAGAGAAGACAGATTTTGCTCGTAAACAGTTACAAGTGTTACGAAAAGGATATGAGTATGAGCACAGGCTGGCGGATAGTTGGTATGAATCGTTACCACTATTTTTACGTTTACGTGATATAGGTTTATATGGAACGCTTCAAAAGAAGTTTAAAGGGAAAGATATGCCTGATAACTTCTTGAAATTATCAGAAGAGCTATACGAAAGAATTATTAAAAGAGAAGCAATTGTGAATATATAATACATTTAGTTCAAAACAAAGTATATAAAACAAATATATACTTTGTTTTTTTATACAAAAATATGTTTATTTTATTAAAATAATATTGTCCTAGATTCAGTATACACTTATAATTTTATATATATTCTGAAAATTCTTTATAAAGAAGGAGGGGGAATGTTGGAAACTTTCGTAAATTGGATAAATAATATTGTTTGGAGTCCAGCACTTGTTTATTTATGTTTAGGAGTAGGTTTATATTTTTCCATTCGAACGAGGTTTTTACAAGTAAGGCACGTAGGAGAAATGGTGAAGCTGACATTTAAAGGAGAAAAATCAGAGGCTGGTGTTTCTTCATTTCAAGCGTTAGCACTTTCATTATCAGGACGCGTTGGGACAGGGAATATCGCTGGGGTAGCAACAGCGGTTGCATTTGGTGGACCAGGAGCTGTATTTTGGATGTGGGCAGTAGCCTTTTTAGGGGCAGGATCAGCTTATGTAGAATCAACACTCGCGCAAATATATAAGACGAAACATCAAGGGCAGTTTCGTGGTGGACCTGCTTATTACATCGAAAAAGGTTTAGGTGTAAAATGGTATGCATTAGTATTCGTTGCAGCGACAATTATTGCAACGGGGCTTTTATTGCCAGGTGTGCAAGCAAATAGTATTGCTGTAAGTTTAGAGACAGCTTTTGGAATTAACACTACATTATCAGGGGCTTTATTAGTTGTTGTATTAGCTATTATCATCTTCGGTGGAGTAAAGCGAATCGTTAACGTTGCACAAGTTGTCGTACCGTTTATGGCAGTTGGTTATATTTTAGTAGCTTGCGTTATTGTTGCTATGAATATTGAAAAATTGCCAGAAGCATTTATGTTAATTATAAGAAGTGCTTTTGCATTAGAGGCGGCTTTCGGTGGTATTATCGGTTTAGCAATTTCTTGGGGAGTAAAACGTGGTATTTATTCCAATGAAGCAGGGCAAGGAACTGGGCCACATGCAGCAGCAGCTGCTGAAGTATCACATCCAGCTAAGCAAGGCTTAGTGCAAGCATTTTCCGTTTACATTGATACATTATTTGTTTGTTCAGCAACAGCATTTATGATGATTATTACAGGCATGTATAACGTATTTGATGCGAGCGGAAAAAACTTTATCGTAAATAAATTAAACGGTGCTCAGCCAGGACCGGGGTATACACAGGCGGCAGTAGAATCTGTTTTCCCTGGATTTGGAAACGGTTTCGTTGCAATCTCGTTATTATTCTTCGCGTTTACAACAATTATGGCGTATTACTACATTGCAGAAACGAATATTGCGTACTTAAATCGTGATAAAGACCGTCCTTGGATGTCTATGCTACTAAAGTTTGTATTTTTAGGAGCTGTATTCTATGGATGTATAAAAACAGCAGCAACGGCTTGGGCTTTAGGCGACATTGGGGTAGGAATTATGGCATGGGTAAATATTATTGCGATTTTACTATTACAAAAACCTGCATTAGTCGCATTAAAGGATTATGAAAAACAGAAAAAAGAAGGAAAAGATCCAGTATTCGATCCAGGGCCATTAGGAATTAAAAATGCTGATTTTTGGGAGCATGAATACGGGAAAGATAAGAAAGAAGAAGTATCTTAACAGAATAGAAATGAAGAAGCAAAGGGGAAACTCTTTGCTTTTTTTTATGGACAAATTGAAGCTAGAAGTTATTTTTGGGACTATTTTTGAATATAAAAAGAATGTACATGCATTGTTAGGGGAAGGGGGAGTATGTTGATAGAATTTCGTAATGTAAATAAATATTATGGTAACTTTCAAGTTTTGAAAAATATTAATGTGCAAGTGAAAAAAGGTGAAGTGGTGGTAGTTGTCGGGCCTTCAGGATCAGGAAAAAGTACATTGCTTCGATGTATAAATCAATTAGAGGCAATTACAGATGGAGAATTAATTGTACAAAATACAGAGGTACACAATAAAAAAACGGACATGAATGAATTGCGGCGAAATATTGGGATGGTCTTTCAACATTTTTATTTATACCCACATAAAACAGTTCTGCAAAATATTACATTAGCACCAATTAAAGTAAATAAAGTTTCCAAAGAAGAAGCAGAGAAAACAGCAATGCTTTATTTAGAGAAAGTAGGAATCCCAGAGAAGGCTAACGTATATCCACATCAATTATCCGGAGGACAACAACAAAGGGTAGCAATTGCTAGAGGACTTGCGATGCAGCCGGAAATTATGCTATTCGATGAGCCTACGTCTGCTCTTGATCCAGAGATGATTGGAGAGGTACTTGATGTTATGAAGGCGCTGGCTAAAGAAGGGATGACGATGGTCGTTGTCACGCATGAAATGGGATTTGCGCGAGAAGTAGCAGATCGGATTTTATTTATGGATGATGGTCAAATTATTGAAGATACAACACCGGCGCAATTTTTTGCAAACCCTGAACAAGAAAGAGCTCGTTTATTTTTAAGTCGGGTGCTAAATCATTAGAGGAGGAATTTTATGCTTAAAATGAAAAAATTATTTACTTTAATCGTATTTTCATGTTTATTCGTGCTTGTTGTTGCTGGATGCGGAAGTAAGAAAGATGAGGCAAAGGAAACAAATACGAAGCAAGGCGGGGCTGTTGAGAAAATTAAGAAACGAGGGAAATTAGTAGTTGGGGTGAAGAATGATACGAATTTATTTGGATTAAAAAATCCTTCAACAGGGCAGGTAGAAGGATTCGATGTTGATGTCGCGAAGGCACTTGCGAAAAAGATTCTTGGAGATGAAAAGAAGCTAGAACTGAAAGAAGTAACGTCTAAAACACGTATTCCAATGCTGAAAAATGGTGATATTGATGCAATTATTGCAACAATGACAATTACGGAAGAACGCAAAAAAGAAGTGGATTTTTCAGATGTATATTTTAAAGCAGGACAATCGTTACTTGTGAAAAAAGGAAGCAATATTAAGAGTGTCGATGATATAAAACAAGGCGTTAAAGTATTAGCTGTAAAAGGGTCAACATCTACAAATAACATTCGTCAAAAGTCACCAGAAGCGACTGTATTAGAGTTTGAAAATTATAGTGAGGCATTTACAGCGTTAAAGGCAGGTAAAGGTGATGTGTTAACGACAGATAATGCGATCCTTTACGGAATGGCAAAACAAGATTCTAATTATGAAGTAGTAGGAAAAATTTTCACAGATGAACCGTATGGAATTGCAGTGCAAAAAGGGGCAGATGATTTAACGAAAGAGATTAATACTTTAATTAAAGACATGAAAGCAAGCGGGGAGTATGACAAATTATATGAGAAGTGGATTGGACAAAAACCAGAAAAGTAGATAGTAAAAGTGAGAGGATGAGAGTGCTCATCCTCTTCTTGTAAAGAAAGAGGGGAGAATATGTGCCTGATTTTTCTATATTAACGAATAACATTGATATGTATTTAGAAGGATTTAAATATACAGTTATGTCTAGTGTAATTGCATTGATAGGCAGTTTTATTTTAGGAGTAATTTTGGCAGTAATGCGTATTGCACCTATTCGTATTTTAAATTGGATAGGATCAGCTTTTGTGGAGTTTGTAAGAAATATTCCACTCGTATTAATTGCATTTATATTCTATTTTGCTTTACCTGTAATAGGAATTACTTTAAATGGTTTTGTAGCAGGAACAGTTACGCTTACGGTATATACGGCAGCTTTTATTGCAGAAGTAATTCGCGCTGGTATTTTATCAGTTGCGAAAGGGCAAATGGAAGCTGCCCGCTCTTCAGGGCTAACGTATGTGCAGGCGATGTATTATGTTGTCTTACCACAAGCTGTGAAAATTGTAATTCCCCCTTTAGGAAACCAGTTTCTCAATTTAGTTAAAAACTCTTCAATACTTGGAATCATTGCTGGTTCTGATTTAATGTATCAAGGAGATTTAATTTCAACGAAGACGTTTGTTACGTTTGATGTTTATATATTTGTCGGGATGTTTTATTTAATATTAACAATTCCGCTCAGTATGCTAGTGCGTTATTTAGAAAAACGCTTGGCAAAGGAGGCGGTGTAAATGGATTTCAAGGGAGCAATTACAGGGGATCATATTCTATTTTTATTAAAAGGATTACTGATAACATTAGAGGTAGCGCTCATAGCAATTGTACTTAGTTTTATTATTGGAAGTGTAATCGGTATATTGCGCTACACGAAAATACCTGTCGTCTCACAAGTATTAGGAGTTATAGTTGAAGTGATTCGAAACTTACCACTACTGTTAATTATATTTTTCACGTATTTTGCACTTCCAGAAGCAGGCTTGAAATTAGAAATTATAACAGCTGCAATTGTTGCTTTAACAATATTTGAGGCAGCAATGATATCTGAAATTGTTAGAAGTGGTTTATTGTCTATTGAAAAAGGGCAGGTTGAAGCCGCAAGATCTTCGGGATTAACTTATGTGCAAGCGCTTTGGCATATTATTTTGCCACAAGCATTAAGGAGAATGGTTCCACCGCTTGTCAGTCAATTTATTTCATTGCTGAAGGATACGTCGCTAGCGGTTGTTATATCACTCCCTGAGCTTATGCATAATGCTCAAATTATTAGCGGGCAAAATGTGAATTACATGATTCCAACATTTATATTAGTAGCTTGTATGTACTTTATCGTAAATTATAGTTTATCAATTTTATCGAGAAGATTAGAACTTCGTTGACTCTTACAATATATGTAAGGGTTTTTTCCTTGTTTCTCCTTATTTTCCTCTAAATAGAATCTAAATCTTGCAATAATTCGATTTTTATATTATTTTATCAGAAAAGTTTTAATTTTATATAGAAAATGTAATCGCTTTCGTGTATATTTTTATTATCAGAAAATTTTAACAAGATATAGGGGTATTGGTAGGGGGAGGATTTAGATGCAGCAACCAACGAATGAGAAATTACATCGCACGATGAAGAGTAGACATTTATTTATGATCGCACTTGGTGGTGTAATCGGAACTGGTTTTTTCTTAGGTTCAGGTTACACTATTAATCAGGCTGGACCAGGGGGAGCCATCCTTTCATATTTAGTAGGCGGATTTATTATGTATTTAACAATGCTTTGTCTTGGAGAGTTAACGGTAGCGATGCCGGTTTCAGGATCTTTCCAAAAGTATGCAACGAAGTTTATTGGACCAGGAACGGGCTTTATGATTGGCTGGTTATACTGGCTTGGCTGGGCAGTAACAGTGGGTCTAGAATTAACGTCAATAGGTTTAATGATGAAAAGATGGTTTCCAAATGTTGATGTTTGGGTATGGTGCCTTGTATTCGGTGTTATTTTATATGCTTCAAACGCAATTTCAGCAAAAAGTTATGCTGAATTAGAATTTTGGTTTTCTAGTATTAAAGTAATTACAATCCTTGCATTTGTCGTTCTTGGTGGTAGTGCATTATTAGGATTTATATCATATGACGGAAAAGAAGCAGCACCTCTTTTCTCTAACTTTGTAAGCGATGGTGGACTTTTCCCGAATGGACTAGCTGCCGTACTACTTACAATGATTACAGTTAACTTCTCATTCCAAGGAACAGAGTTAATCGGAATTGCAGCGGGAGAAAGTGAAAATCCAGAAAAAACAATTCCACGTGCGATCCGTAATACAGTATGGCGCATTATGTTATTCTTCATTTTAACAATGACAATTTTAGTAGGATTAATTTCTTGGAAAGAAGCAGGCGTAATTGAAAGTCCATTCGTAGTCGTATTTGATAAAATTGGTATTCCATACGCAGCTGATATTATGAACTTCGTTATTATTACTGCGTTACTATCTGTAGCGAACTCTGGATTATATGCAGCGACGCGTATACTATGGTCACTTGCAAATGAGGGAATGGCACCAACTTCCTTCCAGAAAGTAAATAAGCGTGGTATTCCAATTACAGCGCTAGTCGTAACGATTGCGGTAGCTGGATTATCTCTATTCACAAGTTTCCTTGCAGAAGATACAGTATACATGTATTTATTATCGATAGCTGGTTTATCGGCTGTTTCAAGTTGGATCATTATTGCTCTATCGCAACTTCGCTTTAGAAGTCAGTATATAAAAGGTGGAGGAAAGTTAGAGGACTTAAAGTATAGAACACCACTATACCCGATTGTTCCAATTTTAGCTTTAATTACAAATAGCATTGTTGTTATTAGTTTAGCGTTTATTCCTGAACAAAGAATGGCGTTATACTGTGGTATTCCATTTATCATTTTCTGCTATATATATTATTATATTAGTAAGAAACGGCAGAAACCGATGAAAGTGGAGATGGAAAAAACAAATGAAACTAACAATCAAACACGATGATATAGAAGCAGATTTATTGTATGGTCAATTAGCGATTGGAAAAGAAAACGGTTATTCACCGTTACAATTACTCGTTTCTTCTATCGCAGGGTGTAGTGCAATTGTTTTTCGAACGATTTTAGAAAAGAAACGTATTCCATACGATACGTTTACAATCGAAACTGAAATTGGTAGAAGTGAAGCGTTATCGAAGCCAGTTGAAAGTGTTCATTTGCACTATAAAATTAAAGCGGAAAACATTACAGAAGAGCAGCTGGACAAGGCGCTGCAACTTGCAGTGAAAAATTGTACGATTGTTCAATCTGTAAAAGATAGTATAAAGGTTACGGAAACAATTGAACTAATAAAATGAAACATAAAAACGTGAGAATACGGCTCTCACGTTTTTATGTTTTTAATAAAGGGGGAAATATGATGGAATGTTTAGGGTGTAAATTAGCAGGCGGAGAGGAAATTATATATAAAATATATGAAGATGATTATGTAACTTGCTTTTTAGATCAGCGCCTTTCTACCCAGGTCATACTTTAATTGTGCCAAAGCAGCATGTTGTAGAAGTAGATGAATTAAATGATGTTGTAGCAAAATCCGTTATGGATGCTTCTAAGCTTATTGCAAAAGCGATTAAGATAGTATATAAGCCTGACGGAGTTACAGTTTGTCAAAATGGTGGAGTATTTAACGAGTTAACACATTATCATATGCATGTCGTACCAAGATATAAAGAGCGTTCGTTTGCTGAGTTTTATATGGTACAACCAGGAGAAAAGCAGAATCATAACTTGGAAGAGACACAGAATTTGTTAAAAGAAGCGATAGAGCATATGCTGCTTACTGAAAAGGCGTAGCGGTCAGGAAAATTCTAATATTAAAAAGCCCAGTTTCTCAGTTAAAATAGAGAAATTGGGCTTTTGTTTATTTTGTTATTAAATTTTATTTATAAACAGATTTTGTGGTGTCACAAAGTATATCGCTCATTCGTTATATAGAGTGAGAGGAGGAATTATATGAAAGTTACAAACAACGATTATGAAAAGATGGAAGAGCTATACGAATTGTACGAGCAAAAAATTTATTACGTAGCTTATTCTATTTTAAATAATATTCAGCAGGCAGAAGATGCAGTTCAAGAGACGTTTATTACTCTTTATAAGAATTTGGAAAAGCTCCATAACTTGGCTACTCAAGAGCTTAAACGTTACATTTTGAGGATTGCGAAAAACAAGGCGATTGATAGTTACCGGAAAAACAAACGACATGAAACATTTTTAGAAGAATATGAAAGAGAATCTGTAGAAGCAGTAGATGAAAATATTGAAGAGTGGGAAAAACGTAAAATGTCTGAGGTTCAAATTGATGCATTGCTAAAAGAGTTAAACGAATCTAATAGACAGGTGTTTAAGTACAAAGTCTTCTATAACTTAACGTATCAAGAAATTTCAAGTATCATGGGGATAACCGAGGCAAATGTCCGCAAGCAGTTTGAACGCGCTCGAAAACGAGTCCAAAATATGATAGGAGGTATACAACATGACGAATTCAAAGAACTCCAAAGAAATATATGAACTTGCTGAAAAAATTGCTTTAGATGATTTTGATAAACTTGAAGAACAACATGAATTTTCACATACATATACGCGCAAAAAGAAATTGTTTATGGAGGAAATGAAGCCGCAAGATGGACAACCGCTGAAAAAGCGTAAAAGACATCGTATGTTAATCGCTGCTGCTTGCTTATTGATCGGCATGCCGACAACCGTTTTTGGAGCAGTAAAGGTCTATAATATGATCGTTCAAAAACAAAATTATGAAGTAAATGTTTCAGTAACAAATAAGGACTCGAAAAAGGCTGATAAGTGGTATAAGCTGAAAATCGATAAATTACCAGAAAATATGGAAGCAATTGATGACTCTGCTATGAAATATTCCTTTAAAGATAATGACGCAAAGGGGGGATTTTCATTCGCTCTTCGGAGAGTAGGGGAGAATACAGATTTTCAAACGCTGTACTCTAAAAGTTATGAAGAAAAAGAAATAAACGGTAGGAAAGCAGTAATTGTCCATAAAGAAACAGGAAACAACAATGTAATGTTTGACAGAAAGGTCTTTCTCTTTTTTGAGAAAGAAGGGATTATGTTAGAAAGTTATATTGGAACCGATGTAAACGAAGAACAAATGATGGATGTGTTAGGGAGTATTTCACTTGAGCCTACGTCAAAAGAAAAGGCATCATATATAGTAGATTATGATGAAAATCGTTTTAGCAAAGCAGATGAACCTAAAGAAACTAAGGTTATTCCTTTGAAAAAAGATAGTAAACGACTATTTCATATAGGACAAAAGGTTCCAGTAACGATATCTATGGATAACAGCCAAATTGAATATGTGATAGAAAAAGTTGAAGTTTTTGATTCAATCAAAGATTTTAAACAAGAGAACTTTAATGAACTTGGCCTAGAGATATTAAGCAAGAATAAGGCTTTAGATCAGACGGGAAAATTACTATCATACAGACGAGATGAATATAAATTAGGGAATGGTAAAGATTCAATTGATACATTAGTAGATTCGAAATTAGTTAATGTTAAATTTGTCTACTTAACAACAAAAGTGAAAAATATTGGCAAAAAGTCGACAGAAGAAATCTATATGCATCCATCCATAAAACAGCTTAAATTTGAAGGGAATGCATGGAAATACGCTAAAGAAGAGGGAATGGACGCAACGCGTATTATGACAGGTGAAGTTGATTATTTAGAACCTCACGGAGATGGAAAAAGTTTTTACAATATTGGCAGTATCACACCAGGACAAACGATGAAAGTTAACTTAGGTTATTTTGTAGATGAGGATAAACTAGATTCAATCTTCCTTGATGCTTTCCATTACAGAGGGAATGGTGGCACTGAAAATATGAATGCGGAATATCGTTGGTGGATTGATATTCGTCAATAGTAACAAAGAGACTAAAAAGCTGCTTATATTTAGCAGCTTTTTTCGTCTTCATACATATGTAAAACTTCTTTTGCACGCATACGTAAACCATCTATCAATTCTATCGGTTCTAAAACTTTTGCATCTTTTCCGAGTCTATAAAATAAAGGGGTAATAAAATTGATTTCTCCTTTATCAATTGTTGAATGTATATATCCTGTCCCGTTTTCGTTTGTTACAACGAATTCTTCAAGGTAAGGCACGCTTTTACATTGGCGTACGCCTTCTGTTGACAGTAAAACATGTAACTGAGTAGGATTATGTACTACGTGAGAGTTAGAGGCAAACCACTCTTCTAAATTCATGAATGTATCTTCATTTTCTTCCGTTGATAATATAGAAAGAATACGATCGACGCGATACAGTAATGTTTTTTCTACATTAAAATCATAAGCAGGTAAATACCATAAACCATCATGCGCATATACACCGATAGGATGAACGTGTTTTGTTTTGATCCTTGATTTAGATTCGTATTGAAAGTGTAAATTTTTATTTTCAATAGCCGCTGTTAACACTTCGTTTAAAAGTGGTGTCTCAATTGTTCTTTTCGGATTCCAAAAGGCGATATAAGAACGTATTTTGTCAACTTTAGCTTTCGCATCATGTTGTAGGGAGCTATATAGTTTATGTGTAACGGAATTTATTTCTGTGTTAAAAGGCAAGTCTCTGTAGTAGCTTAAAGATTGAAAGGCAAAAAAGATGGAGACTGCTTCTTCTTCGGTAAATAAAATAGGTGGAATTACTCTATTCGTTAATACTTTATATCCTCCGTTGCGACCTTGTTCAGCGTAAATGGGTAATCCCATATCACTTAAATCTAAAATGTATCTATGGACAGTACGAACAGAAATATTAAATTCATCGGCTATTTCTTGAGCTGTAAATGCTTTTTTCGCAGAAGCAAATATAAGAATATCTAATAAGCGTTTAGCTTTTGACAAATGTATCACCTTTTTCTTTTTAACATGACATAAATTGTCGTGTTTTATTGTTAGTATATTGTTTACATCATAATGTTATCAAGATGAGGTATAAGGAGGAAAAAATATGTCACGTGAAATAGTTTTATTTATTGCGGCGAGCTTAGATGGATATATTGCGAAAGAAGATGATGATTTACAGTGGTTAATGGAAACCGAAGGAGAGGGAGATAACGGTTATACAGAAATGTACGAAACGATTGATACAATAATTATGGGAAAAAGAACGTATGATTATGTAGTAGAGCATATAGAACCATTCCCGTATTTAGATAAAAAATGTTATGTTTTTTCTAACTCAGAAAAAGGTTCAAACGAACACGTGGAGTTTGTAAATGAAGATGTAGTGGAGTTTACAAAAAGGTTGAAAGAGCAAGAAGGATCTAAAATATGGATGGTCGGTGGAGGGAGTCTCTTAAGAGAGTTCTTTAAGAATAATCTAATTGATGAATATGTTGTTACGATTACACCTCACATATTAGGTTCTGGAGTTCCGTTATTTCAAGACAAGAACCCGGAAATTAATTTAACTTTAACGGATACGAAACGTTTTGGGCAATTTGTAAATTTATATTATAAAGTAAAGTGATAAAAAAACACGACTATTGATGATAGTCGTGTTTCTTTATGGATGGTAATGAAACTATAAAGCAAGACCCGTAATCGACTTCGCTCGTTACAGTAATATTTCCGCCGTGTAGTTCTACAATTTCTTTTACGATAGATAGTCCTAAACCAGTTCCGCCTGTAGATCGTGATCTCGCTTTATCGACACGGTAAAAGCGGTCGAAAATGTGAGGGAGATCTTCAGGAGGAATACCTTCGCCTTCATCTTCAATTGTAATGGAAATACTTTTATGTTCTTCTGTAACAGAAATGTTTATATGAGAATGTTCTTTTGAATGTCTATAAGCGTTATTTAAAATGTTCACCACAACTTGTTCAAATCGTTGTTCATCTAAGTTTACTAGCAGTGTAGGAGGACAAGAGAAAGAAACTTTAATGTATCTTTCTTTATATATGGCATTTACTTTTTCGGCTATGCGAGTTAGGAAGGTGTGTAAATGTACTTCCTTTACTTGAATAGAAAAGTTATGTTGTTCCATTTGTGCAAGTGAAAATAAATCTTGAACTAAGTTTGTAATGTAATCAGACTCATCTTTTATAATTGATAAATATCGCAAACGTTGTTCAGAAGGGGTGCTTTCTTTTGAAGCAATGTCAGCATAACCTCTTACGTATGTTAACGGTGTTCGTAATTCGTGAGCAACACTTGCTAGAAATTCACTTCGCTCTGTTTTCATATAATGTAAATCATTTGCGAGCGTTTGAATAGATGATGCTAGTTCACCAATTTCATCATTTCGAGTAGTCGTTAATGAAACGGACAAATCGCCTTTACTCATTTTTTCAGTTGCATGTTTCATGTGTAACAATGGTTTTGTTAATAAACGTGATAATAGGAAAATTGTGATGACTGTGAGTAGAAACGTGATGGCGCCAGCAATAATGAATTGTTTCGTTAATCCATTTACCAACTTTTCAATGGATTCTGTTCCAAGAAACATATACACATACCCTTCATGTTTTCCAGCTACTATGATAGGACTAACTGTACATATATAATTAGATGTTTTCCAATGATTTTCTATAATCGCTCCGTTATGGTCTGTTCGAGTCTGCATGCTACTAATGTGATTTTTTATAGTCGTGTTTATTTCGTTAGATTTAGCTAGCACTTCTTTATTTGTATTTGTAATAACGACAGTTGTTTCAGCTTCAGATTCCATTAATGCTACGTGAGAGATGGTTTGCTCATCGTAATATTTTTCAAGTACATCTCGATGACTATTTCCTCGCTTTAATAAAGCTGTCATTTCTTCATTTACTCTAGTGTTTACGAGACTATAATAGAGCAAAATAAAGAGAACACTTTCAATTAAAAGTGTAACAATTAAAAAATAAAACCCGAATTGAATTGAAATTCGTTTCATCGTTTTGCCCCTTACTGTTCAGTATCAACCCATCGATAACCTACTCCATACACGGTTTTTAAATGATGATCAATAGGGAAATTTGCTTTTCGCAATTTATCACGTAAATTACGAATATGCGAATCGACTGTGCGATCTTCTGTATTTGTGTTTAATCCCCAAATTCGTTCGATGAGCTGATCACGGTTTAATACGTAGTTCACATGGCGTAAAAATAATCCGAGTAAAGAAAATTCAATTGGTGTGAGAAGGAGTTCTTCACTATGGACAGAAACGAAGTGTTTTGTTTCATCCCATACAATACCGTGATATTGGATTTGTTTATGTTCATTTGTACGTCTTAAAACGGCTTCAATTCTTGCGAAAAGTTCTTCTTCATGGAAAGGTTTCATTACGTAATCATCGGCTCCAAGTTTTAATCCTTGAACGACATCTACTGTTTGATCACGAGCTGTAACCATAATAATAGGAATGTTACTAAAAGATCGGATTTTTTTGCACGTTTCCCATCCGTCCATCTTTGGCATCATAATATCGAGTAAAACAAATTTAAAGTTTCGATTTTCTATATGTAAAATAGCTTCTTCTCCTGAAGTCGCACATACGCAGTTATATCCAATTGGGGTAAGATAAAGCGTTAATAATTCAAGCATTCTCGGTTCATCGTCTACGAGCAGTATATCAATCATAGAGAGCCCTCCATATTTATAATCGTTACTTAAAGTGTAATGCAAAATCATGAAGAAATGGTGCAGATTATGATGCGTCTGCATAATTTCTTCAGAATTGCTTGTTATTGTGGAGTTGAAATTACATTTTAGGTAATCATATTGGCTCAAAAATGATTAATACGGAGGCGGTATAGTGAAAAAAATGACCCGAATTTTTGGGATAACAATAATTACAGCAGTTGGTCTTGCTGCATGCGGACAAACGAATACAGACCATAAAAACCATGAATCTACAAAAGAGAAGAAAACAGAGCAAAAGGAAATGAAAATGAATCAGGAGGTAACGGCGCCAAAAGAAATGAACGAAGGTGCATTGAATGATTTATTAACGACAAGTCTAAAAAATGTGACGAGGTTAAATACAAATGACCCCCTAAAAATGGCAGTATTAACTTCGCAAACGATATGGCCAGCAACTCATAAGGAGAACCAGCCAGGTGCTGTTATTTTAGTACCAGCAAGCGAGTGGCAATTAGGTATTGCGAGTGCAGACCTTATTCATCATCCGAATAACGGGCCGATTTTATTTATAGAAAAAGAAAAGATACCGGAAATGACGTTAAAAGAAATAAAACGATTAAATCCAATCGGAACGAAAGATGGGACACAAATTATGGTGATGGGGGATGTAGGTACTAGCGCGCTTGAACAATTAAAAGGTTATAAAGTAAAACAAATAAAAGAAATGGACCCAGCTATATTTGCGAAGGATGTTGATAAGGAGTATGCCGACATAACAGGAAGCTACCCAAGTAGTGTTATTATTGGTTCGTCTGCAGAAGAAGGACGTTTATATACAACACCCGCTGTAAATTGGATTTCTCATATGCCGGAACCACTACTCTATACAGAAAAGAATAAAGTGCCAGAAGCGACAATAGAGGCATTAAAAATGAGAAAAGATAAAGCAAATATATATGTATTAGGGCCAGAAAAAATTGTTTCAAAAGAAGTGGAAAAAGAGCTGAGCAAATACGGGAAAGTAACGCGTATTAGTGGAGAGACCCCTACAGAAAACTCGATTGCGTTCGCTAAATTTAAAGATGAAAAAACAAAATTTGGCTGGGGATTCACAAAACCTGGTCACGGTTTATCATTTGTTTCAAGTAAAACACCAGATTTAGCAGTTGCTGGGGCACCTTTTTCACATATGGGTAAACACGCACCTGTTGTATTATTAGAAGAAGGTAAAGCTTCACAACCAGTGTATGACTTCCTTGCAAGCATTCAGCCGAAGTTTAAAGATGATCCAACACTTGGACCATATAATCATGGCTTCTTATTAGGAAGTACGAGTGATATTTCATTTGAAACACAAGGAATACTAGATGAGAGGTTAGAAATTGTTCAGGAAAGTGGTCAAGGACACGGTGGACATTAATGAAATGAGAAAAGACGCTACTGATATAGCGTCTTTTTTTATTTTTCTCGACAAAATATGACAAAAAAGTTGTAACTGTTTCTGTTATGATAGTTTCGGAAATCTTACATTTTACATAATCGGAGGAAAAAGAATGTATAAAAAATTGGGTACTATTGCTTTAACAGGTGCACTTGCTTTTAGTTTAGCTGCTTGTGGTGAAACTGAAGTTAAAGAAGTGAGTAAAAACGATGCTCCTAAACAGGCTGAAAAGAAAGATAAAAAGGAAAAAGCTGAAAGCAAGATTTATAAAATTGGAGATACGGTAGAAGTTAATGGTCTACAGCTTACTTTCAGTTCAGCTAAATTCGTTGAGCCTAACGAATACATAAAAGCTGAAAAAGGGAAAGTACTAGAAATCGCTTTTAACGCTAAAAATAATGGCAAAAAAGATATATATTTTGGAACTTCTGAGTTGAAAATTGCTGATACTAACGGCAACCAATTCAAAGAGTACTTTGGTGGGGAAAATACGTTTATAAACGAAAATATTGCGCCAGGTAACCAAATTACAAACAAAATGTTATTTGATGTACCAGAAGGCGATAAGTTTGTTGGTACATTTAAACCTACATTTACATTTGACGAGAAATCAGTGAAATTTGAATTTGAAGTTGCTAAATAAGGAGAGATTGAAATGAAAAGAACAGCTGAATTTGTATTAGGTCTTATTGGAGGTATTTTTGGTATTATTTGTGCATTTATTGCTTTGTTGATCGGCGGTATGGGAGCTGCTTTTGAAGCTGATGGAGCAAATACTGTTATTGGTTTAGGTTGGGGAGCTGTGGCTCTATCAATCTTAGGGATTGTTGGATCTGTTATGGTAAGAAGTAAAGCGAAGGTTGGCGGTATTATGATGACTGTGGCTGCTATCGGTGGATTTATTTGTATTTCTATAATTTACTTATTACCAGGCGTATTATTATTAATCGGTGGGTTAATGGGTATATTCCGGAAGGATAAAGCAACTGTATCTGCATAAAATGAGCACTCGAAAGAGTGCTCTTACTATTTTCATTAAATTAGCATAAACTCCTCTAATCCAAAACTATCCAAACTAAACCTCATATATGAAGTGGAAATATCTATAGAACTTTAAATGAATTCCCTTGGTAGCTAATATCTTGATCCTTGGATTATTCAATTAAATGAACTAAATTACATGTGCATTTTTCATCCATCCATCCATCCAAACAAAGTTCTCTTCATTTGACATACTGTAGAATCCTAAATCATTGTACGTTAAATCAACAATAGGTGATAGTATATTTAAAGTTTCCTAAAAAAGAAGCTACGAAGGTAACATCTTTTTAGGAAACTTTTACATAGTAAAAAATCTTCTACTCGTTATATAATAGCTTTCGTGCAGTCGGCTGATTTTCTTATGGAGAAAATCAAATGATAAAGGAGTAGAGGAGTGGTATTTTGTTTCAAACGATAAAAAATGATTGGTTTTCTAATGTGAGAGGGGACGTGTTATCAGGAATTGTCGTTGCTTTAGCATTAATTCCTGAAGCGATAGCCTTCTCTGTTATCGCTGGTGTGGATCCGACCGTTGGGTTATACGCAGCCTTTTGTATTGCAGTTACCATTTCATTTGTTGGCGGAAGAACTGGGATGATTTCAGCTGCAACAGGTGCAATGGCATTATTAATGGTGACGCTCGTTAAAGATCATGGTTTGCAATATTTATTTGCTACAACAATATTAACAGGTATTGTCCAAATTATTTTTGGCGTGTTCAAACTGAGCTCATTTATGAAGTTTGTTCCGAAATCTGTTATGAGTGGTTTTTTAAATTCACTTGGAATTTTAGTTTTTACAGCGCAATTGCCACATTTTAAAAATGCAACTTGGCAAATGTATGCACTCGTTGTATTAGGACTTGCAATTATATATTTATTTCCACGTATTACAACGGCTGTACCTTCTACGCTTATTTCAATTATTATTGTGACGAGTATTGCACTTATGAGCGGACTACAGTTGAAAACAGTAGGAGATATGGGAAGCTTGCCTAAAGAATTACCATTCTTTAGCATTCCTGACGTGCCTTTTACAGTTGAGACATTAGGGATTATTTTACCGTATGCAGTTATGCTTGCAATTATCGGTTTACTAGAATCATTATTAACAGCTTCAGTTTTAGATGATATGACGCATACGGAAAGTAATAAGCATAAAGAGGCACGCGGTCAAGGGATCGCAAACATTGTTGCTGGTTTCTTCGGAGGAATGGCAGGTTGTGCAATGATCGGTCAATCTGTTATTAATATTAAATCAGGTGGACGAGGTCGCCTATCAACATTTGTAGCGGGCGGATTTTTAATCGTATTACTATTTGTTTTAGGAGATTATGTCGTTCATATTCCGATGGCAGCTTTAGTTGCAGTTATGATTATGGTTTCAATCGGAACGTTTGATTGGAACTCTGTAACAACAATTCATAAAGTACCAAAAGGAAACGCATTTGTTATGATTGTAACAGTTGTGATTGTCTTAATTACACATAATTTAGCATTAGGTGTAATTATCGGAACAGTAATTAGTGCGGTTTTATTTGCATTCAATATGGCAAAGATTCACGTGAAACATTTATATATTGAAAATAAGAAAATATACGAAATTCACGGTCAACTTTTTTTTGCATCTACAGCCGACTTTATAAATAATTTTTCATTTAATGAAGATGTAAAAGAAATCGAAATGAACTTTACTCATGCGCACGTATGGGATGATTCGGCAGTGGCATCAATTGATAAAGTTATCATGAAGTATGAACAAAGTGGTGTGAAAGTAAGTATAACAGGATTAAATGAACGTAGTTCAAAACTTGTTGCAAATTTAGCTACTTATAATAAAAGAATTGCTAGTTAAAAGCCTCCTTTTTAGGGGGCTTTATTATATAATACGAATAGGATAACGAAAAGGGGATTCAGCATATGTACAAACAAATTATATTAGCATGTGACGGTTCTGAACATGCACTTCGAGCAGCGGAGCATGCAACATATATTGCGAAATGTAGCGAAGAAACAAATGTTGAAGTTGTGTACGTAGTAGATAATAGAACGGCAAAATCAGATATTATACAAGGTCAAACAGATTTAGAAACAATATCGGCTAGTCGAAAAGATAAATTAAAAGAGATTGAAGGTTTATTAAAGAAAGAGAACATTTCTTATACAATTACGATATTACATGGTGATCCTGGAGATACAATTGTTCAATATGTAAATACAGGAGATATAGATCTTGTCATTGCTGGAAGTAGAGGGCTCAATACACTGCAAGAAATGGTGCTGGGAAGTGTAAGTCATAAAATAGCAAAGCGTGTGAAATGTCCAGTGATGATTATAAAATGAAATAGAACGTAACGAAGACCTTAGTATAACTGAGGTCTTTTTTTATGTATAAATGACTCTTATTTGTGGAAATACTAGATATATAAGTTGAAAAGATGTTAACTTACAAATTTGTAAGTTAGTTGTTAGAGAAATCGATGTTATGAAATTTTTCCCATTGGTAAAATAAAAGTATCAAAGGGGAGATAGGGAGGATGGAAGCAATGAAATCATTTCAAAATTTGTCATATAGCCAAGGTGTCAGTCTTATTTGTTTAGGGGGATTTGCTGCATCTGTTACGTTAGCTGTTTTAATAAAGGTGTTTCATCAAATCTTTTAATCTTATAGTAGGGAAGGAATTGGTTGTTATCATTAGTAGGAACAGCAATGAAAATAAAAAATAGCTCTTAGCATGTATGTAAATGCTAAGAGCTATTTTTATGCTTGTTATATATTATTTAAGCTTGCTTTTGTTTTACTGACCCTGTATTTAAAGTAAGAGCAAGGAAGAACATTGCAAGTACGCAAGATGCAAGTAATAAGATGAATCCGCCATCCCATCCGAATGCATCTACGATAAAGCCCATAGCTGCACTAGCAAAAGCAGCTCCGCCTAAGTAACCGAAGAATCCAGTTAAGCCTGCTGCAGTTCCAGCAGCTTTCTTTGGTGCTAAGTCTAGAGCGTGTAGACCAATTAACATAACCGGTCCGTAAATTAAAAATCCAATTGCGACAAGTGCGATACTATCAACCATTGGATTACCAGGAGGGTTTAACCAGTAAACAAGAACTGCGATAAATACACCAACCATAAATAGAATACCAGCAGGTGCACGACGTCCTTTAAAGAGTTTATCACTCATCCATCCGCAAAGAAGTGTACCTGGAATACCAGCCCATTCATATAGAGCGTAAGCAGTACGTGAGCTACTATGAGTAAAGCTTTTTTCTTCTACTAAATAAGTAGGAGCCCAGTCTACAACGCCGTAACGTACGAAATATACGAAAACGTTCGCAATAGCGATGTACCATAAAAACTTATTGTTTAATACGTATTTAAATAAAATTTCCTTTACTGAAAGCTCGCGTTCGCGATCTTTTACTTTTTCATCTGGTGGATATTCTCCAGTATGTTCTTCAATAGAAGGTAGTCCACAAGATTGAGGTGTATCTTTCATCGTAATTAATACATAAATACCAACTAAAATTGAAAGAATACCTGGGAAGTAAAAAATACTTTTCCAGTCATCTGCGAAGAAGTATAAGCCTAATGTTACAAGTGAAGGCATAAGCGCTCCGCCAACATTATGAGCGACGTTCCAAATAGACATTTTTGTACCACGTTCGCTAATAGAGAACCAGTGAACCATCGTACGACCACAAGGAGGCCATCCCATACCTTGTACCCATCCATTTAAAAACTGAAGTACAAACATAAGTATAATGCTCGTTGTAATGAAAGAAAATGAGCCGAAAATAATATTAATGATACCTGATAAAAATAGCCCAGCTGCTAAAAAGTAGCGAGGATTACAACGATCGGATACGATACCCATAAGAAATTTACTTAATCCGTAAGCGATAGAAACTGCTGAAAGGATAACCCCAAGTTCCCCTTTACTAAAGCCTTGCTCGATTAAGTATGGCATTGCTAGTGAAAAGTTTTTTCGAACAAAGTAGTAACCTGCATAACCGATGAAGATACCTAAGAATACTTGTAAACGTAATTTACGGTATTCGCTATCAACGCGATCAGCTGGTAAGCGTTCCGCGTGGGGCGCAGGTTTAAATAATTGTGTGAAAAACATAAAATGAAAATCCTCCCCTAATTAATTCGAAGCGTTTTAAGACAGAGAACATAAAAAGGCCATGAAATATAAAAAAGTTTCCTTTTTTATGATTCATAGCCGTGTACTCCGTTTCTCCGTGACTGTCAATATTAACTTCGTCGAAAATTATACAACTTTGTGACAAAAATGTAAACGTTTTTATGAATAAAAGTATTGACGGATTTTGTTCGTGGGATTAATATTTAAATACATTAAATATTTTATTGTTTAAATAAGAGGTGGATAACATGCCAAATGATATGACGCATATCGATAAAATTCAAGCTCTTGCCTTTTCGATTGGAAAGAAAATGCAGACGGAGTTATTAGAACAAATGCAAGCGACAGGACTTACACCACCGCAGTTTTATATTTTAAAGATTTTAGATCATTATGGGGCTTCAAGAGCGACAACATTAGCGAAAAAGATGTATGTGAAGCCTAGCGCGATTACAGTGATGATTGATCGTCTAATCGATCAAGAACTTGTAGAACGCTATCACGACAAAGATGACCGTCGCGTTGTCATCATCGAGTTAACGAAAAAGGGGAAAGCTAGAGTAGAAGAGGCAATGACAGCTCGTAACGAGCATATTGCAAAATACTTTTCACATTTAGAGTTGCAAGAAAGAGAAGATTTATTACGTCTCTTTGAGAAGTTAGAAACCATTATTTGTGGGACACAAGAGAAAAAAGAGAATAACTAAGAGGAATTGAGGAGATTACATGGAGCAACAAGAAAATCAAAATAGAAAGTTGTTGTTAATCGGTTTAATTATCGCGATGCTATTTGCTGCATTAGATGGAACAATTGTTGGTACAGCAATGCCACGTATCGTCGGTGACCTAGGTGGATTAAGTTTAATGACATGGTTAACAACAGCTTATATGTTAACATCAACGACAGTTGTACCAATTGCAGGTAAATTAGCGGATTTACTTGGTCGTCGTAACGTATATATAACAGGGCTAGTTATTTTCATGATTGGTTCGGCGTTATGTGGTATGGCAAATGGTATGACAGAATTAATTATTTTCCGTGGTATTCAAGGTCTTGGTGGCGGTATTATGATGCCAATGGCTATGATTATTATTGGAGATATGTTCACGGGGAAAGAACGTGCAAAATGGCAAGGTATTTTTGGTGCGTTATACGGCCTTGCTTCTGTAATTGGACCACAAGTTGGTGGTTGGATTGTAGATGCAGTGAACTGGAGATGGGTATTCTACATTAACTTACCGGTTGGTATTTTAGCAACAATCTTTATTGCAATGGGATTAAAATCGCATAAACAAACAGGACCAATTAAAATTGATATCGCTGGAATCTTTACGATGATTCTCGGTGTTGTAAGTTTATTACTTGCGCTAACGTTTGGCGGAAAAGATTATGCATGGGATTCTTGGCAAATTATCGGTTTATTTGCACTAGCTGTAATTGGTATCGTTAGCTTTGTTATCGTTGAAACGAAAGCTGAAGAGCCAATTTTACCAATGCATTTCTTTAAAAATCGCACATTTACAATACTGAATGCGATTGGATTCTTTATGAGTATTGGAATGTTCGGCGCGATTATGTTCGTACCATTCTTCATGCAAGGTATTGTAGGAGTAAGTGCTGCTGAATCAGGAACAATTATGACTCCAATGATGATTACAATGATTGTGATGAGTATTATCGGTGGGCAACTTGTATTAAAAGTTGGTGTAAAACCACAAATTATCGCAGGTATGCTTATTATGGCCGGTGGTTTCTGGTTATTAACAACGATGGATATGCACACAACGAAGCTTACAGCTACTTCTTATATGATGGTTATCGGTTTAGGAATGGGTCTTGTAATGCCGACATTAACATTAGCGTTACAAGAAAGCTTCCCGAAAAAAGACCTTGGTGTTGTAACATCATCAAGTCAGTTCTTCCGACAAATCGGTGGTACATTTGGTATTACAATTTTAGGATCAATTATGAATAACACTTCAGGTACGACATTAACAAAGAATTTAGTACCTGTATTAGATACATTCCCGAAAGAAGCGGGACAAATGGTAACGAAATTTAAAGATATGATTCACACAGATCCACAAGGTTTATATTCGATGCTATTTAGCCCAGAGGCATTAAAACAAATGCCAGAAGCGTTCGCTAACAGTATTGTACCTATTTTGAAAAACTCTTTAGTAGACTCGCTTCATACTGTATTCTTAACAGGATTAGTATTTATCGTAGTAGGTGCTATCTTTACGATTTTCTTACAAAAAATTAAATTATCAGATCGTAAAAAAGATGCTAAAGAGCCTGTTGTAGAAGAAAAAGAAAAAACTGTATCATACTCGTAATGAAGAAGCATCGCCTTATGGCGGTGCTTTTTTGAGTATAACCTCAAAAGCTTTTTAGTGAGAAATGATTGACGTATTTTTAGAAATACGTTATATTATTTTCTGTAAACGGTTACATGAAATGAGGAGAAAAGAGAATGAGTACGATCAAAGACGTTGCGAAATTAGCGGGAGTATCTGTTGCGACCGTTTCCAGAGTTCTAAATAAAAATGGATATGTTCACGAAGATACATTAAAAAAGGTAGAACGTGCAATTGAGATGTTAGATTATAAGCCTAGTACAGTAGCGCGTTCACTGTATAATAAAAAGTCTCGTTTAATTGGCTTAGTTGTTCCAAATATCGTGAATCCATTCTTTCCGGAAGTTGCACGTGCCGTAGAAGATGTAGCACATAAACAAGGTTACACAGTTGTCCTTTGTAACTCTGATGAAAGTTTAGAAAAAGAGAAACAATATATTGATGTGCTTAGACAAAATAATGTAGATGGATTTATTGTAGCAACGAATCCACAAAATAGTGTTAATTACATGAATGTATCTGTTCCGGTTGTTGCGATTGACCGTATGTTTAATGAGCGTATTCCTACTGTATATGCAGATAACTATGCAGGAAGTCAGGCTGCGACAAAGTTGTTACTAGATAAAGGATGTAAATATATTGCACATATTCGCGGTCCACGTGATGTGAGTACTGCAAATGAACGCTTTGAGGGTTTTGTAGACGTTATTACGCAAAATAATCTTTCGTATATGATTGCAGAGAGTACGTTTGATCCAGCAAATAGTGAGCGTGTAGCGATGGAATTATTAGAAGAATACCCGCATATTGATGGTATTGTTGCTGGGAATGATTTAATTGCGATCGGTATTGTAAAGGCTGCACTTCAAAAGGGGATTGCCATTCCAGATGATTTACAAATTATCGGATTTGATGGCATTTCTTTAACGGAAATGATGTATCCATCTATTACGACAGTTGCACAACCAATATATGAAATGGGGAAAATTGCAACAGAGTTGTTGTTAGAGCAAATGGAAGGAAATACATTAGAAGAGAAACATTATCGTTTGCCGATTGAAATTATAGAACGAAATACAACGAAGTAAGGAGATGAAACAGATGCCAAATATTGCAGTAGTAGGGAGCATTTCAATGGACTTAGTGGCTGTTTCAAAAAAACGGCCGAAAGCAGGAGAAACAGTAATTGGTGAAGCGTTTCATACAATCCCAGGAGGGAAAGGGGCAAACCAAGCAGTTGCTGCAGCTAGATTAGGAGCAAATGTAGCAATGGTTGGAGCGGTAGGAAATGATGATTATGGAACAGTAGTTAGAAAAAATTTAGAGAACGAACGCATTTTTATCGATTATGTGGTACCGGTTACAGATAGAACGACAGGAATTGCTCATATCGTTTTAGCAGAAGAAGATAACAGTATTGTTGTCGTACAAGGGGCAAATGCTCTTGTAAATAAGTCAGTTGTAGATCGCTCCAAAGACCTTCTTGTAAAAGCGGATATGGTTGTTCTTCAACTAGAAATTCCACTTGAAACAGTAAAATATGTATTGGCTATTTGTGAGAAACATAATATTCCTGTTATGTTAAATCCAGCGCCAGCACAAGTTTTATCAGAAGAAATTTTAGAAAAGGCAACTTATATTACGCCAAATGAACATGAGTGCCGCATCGTATTAGATGATTTCATCTCACCAATTGAAGATTTACTGGCTAAATATCCAAATAAACTATTGATGACAGAAGGTTCTAACGGTGTTCGTTTCCATAATGGGACGGAGATTGTACATGTTCCTAGCATTGCTGTTGATGTAGTGGATACAACTGGAGCTGGTGATACATTTAATGGTGCGTTAGCAGTTGCACTTTCTGAAGGAGAGACACTTCAAAAAGCAATTCGTTTCGCGAATATTGCCGGTGGTCTTTCTGTAACGAAACTTGGAGCACAGGGCGGTATGCCAACGAGAGATCGAGTACGTGAAGTGCAGGTGATTGTTGGGTGAAAAAGCATGGTGTATTAAATAGTGAAATCGCGGCAGTCCTTGCTTCACTTGGGCATACAGATACGGTTGTAATTGCTGATTGCGGGTTACCGATTCCGGATGGAGTAAAACGAATTGATTTAGCTGTTGAGATTGGAAAACCGAGTTTTTTAGAGGTGTTACAAGTTGTAGCTGATGATATGGCAATCGAAAAAGTGACGTTAGCAGAAGAAGTCATTATAAATAATGCGGAAGTAAATAAAGAAATAGAGCAGAAATTAATAGAGCCAGCATTTGAGTATGTATCTCATGAGCAATTTAAAGAGCATACAAAGAAAGCGAAGGCGATTATTCGTACAGGCGAGGCTACGCCTTATGCAAATGTAATTTTACATGCAGGCGTGATTTTTTAATAAAGGGAAGTGATGGGAATGCATATTGAAATGAAAAACATTTCAAAGGCGTTCAATGGAAATCCTGTTTTGAAGAATGCACAGTTTATGATTGAAACAGGAGAAGTCCATGCATTGATGGGGGAAAATGGAGCGGGTAAATCAACGCTCATGAAGATTTTAACAGGTGTATACAAAAAAGATGGTGGGACAATCACGATTGATGGGCAAGAGCGCACCTTTAAAAATGCGAAAGAAGCTGAAGAGTACGGCATCGCATTTATACATCAAGAACTAAACATATTGCCGAATTTAACAGTAGCTGAAAATATGTTTCTCGGTAAAGAGTTAATGTATGGGAAAACAGGTATTTTACGCACTCGACAAATGAACGCCATTGCGCAGCAGCAACTAGCGGAGTTAGGGTTGCATGTAAGAGGCGCTATGTTAGCAGAGGAATTATCGGTTGGACAACAGCAAATTATCGAAATTGCGAAAGCATTAATGACCAACGCGAGCGTTATTATTATGGATGAACCTACTGCGGCACTGACGGATCGTGAAATCGAAACGCTCTTTACAGTAATCAATAAGTTACGTAAAGAAGGTGTTTCATTCGTGTACATTTCGCATCGTATGGAAGAGATTTTCTCAATATGTGATGCTATTACGATTTTGCGTGATGGAGAATACGTCGGAAAGAGATTAATTCCAGAAACATCATTTGATGAAGTAGTGAGTATGATGGTGGGGCGCAGCATTGGTGAACGTTATCCAGAGCGAAATAGTCAAATTGGTGATGTCATTTTTGAAATGCGTAACGGAACGAAGAAAGGGAAATTTGAAAATGTTTCTTTTCAAGTGAGGAAAGGTGAAATCCTTGGTGTAGCTGGTTTGATGGGAGCTGGCCGTACAGATATTATGAAAGCGATATTTGGATACGAACCTTTAGACTCTGGACAAATTTTTATAAATGGACAAGAGGTAAAGATTGATAGTCCAATAGATGCAATTAGACAAAGAATTGCTTTTATTACAGAAGATAGAAAGTCTGAAGGATTAGTGTTAGATTTTTCAATTCGAGAAAATTTAGCTTTACCGAATTTAGAAAGTCTTTCAAAGGGAAGTGTTCTAAGCAATGAGCTAGAACAACAGTTTACAGAGGATATGATGAAGCTTCTTAATGTGAAAGCATCTAGCGGAGAGCAGGCAGTGAAATCTCTTTCTGGTGGAAATCAGCAAAAGATTGTAATCGCAAAATGGCTAGGCATTCATCCGCAATTACTCATTTTAGATGAGCCAACAAGAGGTGTTGATGTTGGAGCGAAAAAAGAAATTTACTCTATTATGAATAAGCTTACAGAGCAAGGCGATGCCGTTATTATGGTATCATCTGAGCTTCCGGAAGTTTTAGGGATGAGTGATCGAGTTCTTGTTATTCATGAAGGAAAAGTCGGCGGAATTTTAGAGAAAGATGAGGCATCACAAGAGTCTATTATGGCACTAGCTACAGGGGGAGAGTAAGGATGGCTAAGAAGGGGAATGTATTACAACAACTCGGTTCTTTAATCGGTTTAGTATTAATTATCGTCGTAATTACAGCTTTAAATCCAGCGTTCATTGAAATTCCAAATTTATTTAATATACTGCGTCAAGTATCGATTAATGCGCTTATTGCATTCGGAATGACCTTCGTAATTTTAACAGGGGGTATTGACTTATCGGTAGGTTCTATTTTAGCATTATCAAGTGCACTTGTTGCTGGAATGATGGCAAGTGGCATGGATCCGTTCCTTGCAATGGCAGTTGGATTATTAGCAGGTCTTGTAATGGGCATTGTAAACGGTATCATCATTGCGAAAGGAAAAGTAGCTCCATTTATTGCAACTTTGGCAACAATGACTATTTTTCGTGGGTTGACGCTTGTTTATATGGACGGACGTCCGATCACTGGTCTTGGTGATCATTTAATGTTCCAAATGTTTGGCCGCGGTTATTTTCTTGGTATTCCGGTACCAGCTGTTACAATGATGATCGCTTTCGCAGTACTGTACTTCATTTTGAAGAAAACGACATTTGGTCGCCGTACATTTGCAATTGGTGGAAATGAAGAAGCAGCAGCACTATCAGGTATTAATGTTACGAGAATTAAAGTAATGATTTACGGTCTTTCCGGAATTTTGGCAGCGCTTGCAGGTATTGTCTTAACATCACGATTAGATTCTGCACAGCCGACTGCAGGTACTTCTTATGAATTAGATGCAATTGCAGCAGTTGTATTAGGTGGAACAAGTCTTTCTGGGGGAAGAGGATGGATTGTTGGTACATTCATCGGTGTACTTATTATCGGTGTACTAAATAACGGTTTAAATTTATTGGGTGTATCTTCTTTCTTCCAACAAGTTGTAAAAGGACTTGTAATCTTACTAGCTGTATTAATTGATCGCAGAAAAGAAGCGTAATGGAGGGACAGTTCATGAAGAAATGGTTACTTATACTCGTTGCATGTATTATGGTCATTACTGCTGGTTGTTCAATGGAACCGCCAGAATGGGCAAAGGATTCTAGCGATAAAGGTCGAAATAAAACTATTAAAGTTGGATTCTCTGTTTCAACTTTAAATAATCCCTTTTTTGTAACTTTGAAAAAGGGTGCAGAAAAGAAAGCGAAAGATAGTGGCATCGAATTAATTGCTGTTGATGCACAAAATGATGCAGCAAAGCAAACGAACGATGTTGAAGATTTAATTCAAAAGGGTGTCGATGTAGTTGTTATTAATCCGACCGATTCAGATGCTGTTGCTTCAGCAGTAAGTGCGGCAAATGCAGCAAATGTTCCTGTTATTACAGTAGACCGCGTTGCGAATTCAGGTAAGGTTGTTTCTCACATTGCTTCTAACAATATCGAAGGTGGTCAAATGGCTAGTGATTACATTCGGGAATTAGTTGGCGAAGGAGCAAACGTTGCTGAGTTAGAAGGAATCCCTGGATCTTCCGCTGCTCGTGAACGTGGGAAAGGATTCCATAACGTAGCCGATAAGTCTTTAAAAGTAGTTGCAAAACAAGCGGCTGATTTTGATAGAGCGAAAGGATTATCTGTTATGGAAAACATTTTGCAAGCAAATAGCGATATTAAAGCCGTGTTTGCTCATAACGATGAGATGGCATTAGGTGCACTTGAAGCATTGAAGTCTGCTGGAAAAACAGATGTAGTAGTTGTTGGATTTGATGCAACAGAAGATGCTGTGAAAGCGGTTAACGATGGGCGTATGGCTGCAACAGTCGCTCAAAAACCAGAATTAATCGGAGAGAAGGCGATGCAAACAGCAAAAGAGATAACACAAGGTAAAAAAGTGGACAAATCTATTCCGATTGAATTAGAGCTTATTAAGAAAAATAAATAAATATAAAATGAAAATTAGGAAGGAAGAACAACAAATGAAATTCTTTATTGATACAGCAAACGTTAACGAAATTAAAGAGGCAAATGCATTAGGTGTATTAGCTGGAGTAACGACAAATCCATCACTTGTAGCAAAAGAAGGCGTAGATTTCCACGAACGCATTCGTGAAATTTGCAACGTTGTAGAAGGACCTGTAAGTGCAGAAGTAATTAGCTTAGAAGCTGATAAGATGATTGAAGAAGGAAAAGAACTAGCGAAGATTGCTCCAAACGTTGTAGTAAAAGTTCCAATGACAACAGAAGGTTTAAAAGCAGTAAAAGCGTTCTCTGATTTAGGAATTCGTACAAACGTTACATTAGTGTTCTCAGCAGTTCAAGCATTACTTGCAGCTCGTGCTGGTGCAACATACGTTTCACCATTCTTAGGTCGCTTAGACGATATCGGTCATAACGGTATGGATTTAATTCGTCAAATCGCAGAAATCTTTGCAATTCATGGCATCGAAACAGAAATCATTGCAGCATCTGTACGTCACAGTGTTCACGTAACTGACGCAGCATTAAACGGTGCACATATTGCAACAATCCCAGCAAACGTAATTGCTTCATTAGTGAAGCACCCATTAACAGATCAAGGAATTGAGAAATTCTTAGCTGATTGGGAAAAAACACAAGAGAAATAATAGAAAAGCAAGAATCCTAGTTTAATTGACTAGGATTCTTTTTTTTATTTAAAAGAATTTTCATGCAATTTTGCATATTGTCTTTTAAATTTGTTATATAAGATATTTAATATATATCACATAACTCTTTATTTTTCATATTTCGACATAAAGTGAAACTTTAATCAGTGGGGGATTTGTTCATCCCCACACTGATTATTAATTGAACCAAGGGATAAAAAGATAGAGGGTCTGACCAGAAAACTGGAGGGCATGATTCTATAACAAAAAGCTTAATGTTTATAGAATTATGTCTTTTTATATAGGGAGGGTAGTAAACAGAGATTTCGACAAAAATGCACCAATTTATCTGAATTTTAAGTTTTATAAAAGGGGAGAAATGGAATGAGAAGAAAAGCACCATTTAAAGTGTTGTCATCATTAGCAATTGCGGCAATTATCGGATGTACATCTGTAATGAGTGCTCCGTTAGCATATGCAGAAACGGCAGCAAAAGAGAAAGATAATGTATCTACAACACCAATTGATTACAATTTAATTCAAGAAGATCGTTTAGCGGAAGCACTGAAAGAAAGAGGAACAATTAATCCAGCCTCTTCTAAAGAAGAGACGAAAAAAGCTGTTGAGCAATATATTGAAAAGAAACAAGGAGATCAGGCGAATAAAGAAATTCTTCCAGATGCTCACTCACAAGAAACGTCTGATTTCACAAAAAAAGTAAAAGAGAAAAAGATGGAAGAAAAGGAAAATGTAAAAAAGGCTGAAAAAAATGTTAGCCTTGAGCAAAAGCCAGAACCAAATAAACAGCAATTGAATGGGCAAGTTCCAACTTCAAAAGCAAAGCAAGCTCCATATAAGGGATCTGTTCGATCGGATAAAGTATTAGTGCTACTCGTTGAATTTAGTGATTATAAACATAATAATATTGATCAAACACCAGGTTATATGTATTCGAAAGACTTTAGTAGAGAACATTATCAAAAGATGTTGTTCGGTAATGAGCCGTATACTTTATTTGATGGTTCAAAAGTAAAAACGTTTAAACAATACTATGAAGAGCAGTCTGGTGGTAGTTATACGACAGATGGATATGTAACGGAGTGGCTAACTGTTCCAGGAAAAGCATCTGATTATGGAGCTGATGGTAGCAGTGGTCACGATAACAAAGGTCCAAAAGGTGCACGTGATTTAGTGAAAGAAGCTTTGCATGCAGCTGCTGAGAAAGGACTAGATTTATCCCAGTTTGATCAATTTGATAGATATGATACAAACGGGGACGGGAATCAAAATGAACCTGACGGTGTAATTGATCATTTAATGGTAATCCATGCTGGTGTTGGTCAAGAAGCTGGTGGTGGTAAATTAGGTGATGATGCGATCTGGTCACATCGTTCAAAATTAGCAGTAGATCCAGTAGCGATTGAAGGTACGAAATCAAAGGTAGATTACTTTGGTGGTAAAGTCGCAGCACATGATTACACAATTGAACCGGAAGATGGAGCTGTAGGTGTGTTTGCACATGAATTTGGACATGATCTTGGATTACCAGATGAATATGACACGAAATATACTGGAAATGGTTCACCAGTCGAAGCTTGGTCATTAATGAGTGGAGGTAGTTGGACAGGGAAAATCGCAGGAACAGAGCCGACTAGTTTTTCACCACAAAATAAAGACTTTTTACAAAAGAATATGGGTGGCAACTGGGCAAAAATATTAGAAGTAGATTACGATAAAATTAAGAGTGGTGTGGGAGTTCCTACCTATATTGATCAAAGTGTTACGAAATCAAATCGTCCAGGCGTTGTACGTGTTAACTTGCCAGGTAAAAGTGTTGAAACGATTAAACCGGAGTTTGGAAAGCATGCATATTATAGTACAAGAGGCGATGATATGCATACAACGTTAGAGACACCATTCTTTAATTTAACAAAGGGAACAAATGCAGAATTCGATTATAAAGCAAATTATGAGTTAGAAGCAGAGTGCGATTTCGTCGAAGTACATGCAGTAACAGAAGATGGAATGAAGACGTTAATTGATAGACTTGGAGAAAAAGTAGTCCAAGGAGATAAAGATACAACAGATGGGAAATGGATTGATAAATCATATGATTTAAGTCAATTTAAAGGCAAAAAAGTGAAACTACAATTCGACTATATTACAGATCCGGCTGTAACATATAAAGGTTTTGCGATGGATAATGTAAATGTAACTGTTGATGGACAAGTTGTATTTTCTGATGATGCAGAAGGACAGTCTAAAATGAATTTAAATGGTTTTGTTGTTTCTGATGGGACAGAGAAGAAAGCTCATTATTACTACTTAGAATGGAGAAACTATGCGGGATCAGATAATGGATTAAAAGCAGGAAAAGGTCCAGTGTACAATACAGGTCTTGTCGTTTGGTATGCAGATGATAGCTTTAAAGATAACTGGGTTGGGATGCATCCAGGTGAAGGATTCCTTGGTGTTGTTGACTCTCATCCAGAAGCGCTAGTTGGTAATTTAAACGGGAAACCAGCATACGGTAATACGGGCATGCAAATTGCAGATGCTGCATTTTCATTTGATAAAACACCAGCATGGAGTGTAAATTCATTAACACGTGGTCAGTTTAACTATTCTGGATTACAAGGTGTTACAACTTTTGATGATTCAAAAGTATATAGTAACAAGCAAATTGCAGACGCAGGAAGAAAAGTTCCAAACCTTGGACTTAAATTCCAAGTTGTTGGACAGGCAGAAGATAAATCGGCAGGCGCTGTTTGGATTAAACGCTAATAACATAAAAGCACATTCTTCATATGAAGAGTGTGCTTTTTAATTTGTACAGTAAGTTATTATTTTAGCTTATGTAATACAAGTCTCTGTTCATATGTAGTGTATCAAATTATGTGGGGAAAGGAAATATTTCCGAGGAAATTGTCGAAGTATCGTCGGTATTTATACACCTTTTTTGTAAAAGAAGAAATGTAGTATTGCCTTTACAGTTTAATTTATTTACATTGTTACTTGGTTACACACAAAAGTAATATATTCGGCAGTAAAAGAGCGCTATTGGATAGTGCTCTTTTTGTAGATAGAAAGGAGTTGAGTTAAATGAAAGAAATAATTGAATGTCCACAGTGTGAAGGAGAGATTACTGCGCAACATATTATTGATCTCCCGCATCCTTTTTCATTCAGATGTCCACACTGCAAGGTGAAGTTAAAAGAAATGAGAATCACACCGTGCTTAATATTAGCAGCAATTTGTATCATTCCACTGTTTATTATAATTGGAGAGAGTATTAAGGAATTACTAGTAAAATATTTTTCTATTATAGATGATGTACCAACTGTACTTATTTTCTTCTTATTTTGTTATCCATTGTATTATTTCTATGAAAAATATAATGCTATATTGTTTATTAAATACGGCTTATTGAAAGTTAAAAGTTGAATTGAATAGGAGATTATCATAATGCTTTGGAAAATATATTTAGTTATTGTAGCAATGTTAGCTATTATTTCGTTAGTAAGGGGCATGTTTCAAACACCAATTCAAAAGTTTGACTTTGTAGTTTCTATTATTACGTGGATAGGGCTCTTTGGTTTTGTATTTGATATACAAATATTAACCTCAATTGTTTGGAAATGTATCTTCTTGTTTAGCGTCATTTGGACTTTAACTGCAGTTTTTGTTTTTCGTTTATATGAAGAGCGAGATGAGCCGTTACCTTTTATATTTAAATTAATTGGCATTATTCCAACGCTTCCATTATATTACGGATTATATCAATATGCATTTTAAAAAAGACAATGATGGATTATCCCATCATTGTCTTTTTTACTTTGCTTCTTACATAAATCATCCCAGCAAATGTTAATAAAAATGCTGTCCCGATAATGAAGCTGATGCTAGGTGATGCTCCGATTGCGCCGACTGTAAAGGAGCCAGCAACAACTCCTAATGAGAAGAAGGCATAAAATAATCCGAATGCCTTTCCGCGATTATCGTCTGTAGTATTTTCAACGAGTAAAGCGTTAATAGACGGGAAGAGGACTGCGAATCCAATTCCATAAATCATCATTACGATAAAGAGCATACCTTTTGTAGCAAATAATCCGAGTAAAGATAATGCGAATGCCATAACTGCAATTCCGATTAGCATTAGTTTCGAACGATTAAATCGATCGTAAATACGATTTGTTGGAAGCAAGAAGAAGAGGATAGCAGTTATACCAAATACACTTAACATCATGCCTGTTGTGGATGCTTTAAGCGCTAATGCCTCAACTTTTACTGGTAACATATAAGTGACAATTCCTTGTGAAAACATTAATGTGAAAGCACCAATATATGCTTGTAATAACGGTTCTGATTTTAAAAGTTCAACCATATCTTCTTTGTTCATCATTTGCGTTCTTGATGTATCTTTTCTTGATACGTTATTTGGTAAGAAGAATAGAGATACGATCGTACCAAGAGCCATTAAAATAGAAATAGTAATGAAGACCCATTCTACGCCAGCTGTTGCTTTCATAATACCGCTGAAAGCCGGTCCTACGATTGCGGCTGTTCCAACAGCAGCACCAGATAGAGCCATTGCTTTTCCTTGTCTTTTTGCATTTGTTTGTTTTGATAAGAATGTAAAGGCAGCAGGAATTAAAAAGCCATCACTAAATCCATGCATAAAGCGAACAACTAATAGTTGTTCACCACTTTGAACAACGGTGTATAACAAGACTATGAAACTCGTAATTCCCATGCTTATATAAAGGATTTTTTTTGCACCAAATTTATCGACAGCTGCTCCAGCAATAATATTACCGATCATATTAGCGAATGAGTACATACCGACAACTAGCCCGATAATAAGAGGGGTTCCTCCAAGGCTTTGAGCGAAAGTACTCATAATAGGTAATTGTGAAAATGTATCTAAAAAAGCCACGATAACGATAAAGTAAATAAAATGTTTCAAGCGATATTCACCTCTCCTATGCTATTATGGCACAATGCTAATTTCACCTGCAATGAAATTGAATTAACAGATGTGGAAAAAAGTACAAAGTGACAAAATATTGAACGTTATTTGTAAAAAATTAGTAGAGATGCGATTGTTTTTTTGAAATATATGGATAGAAGTATTATAATAGAATTGTAAACTTCACCAGGTTAAGTATATACATAGAGAGGGATGTATAAAATGAAAGCACTACTTTGGCATAATCAACGTGATGTACGAGTAGAAGAAGTACCAGAACCAACAGTAAAACCAGGAACAGTGAAAATCAAAGTTAAATGGTGTGGCATTTGTGGGACAGACTTGCATGAATATTTAGCAGGGCCTATTTTTATTCCAACAGAAGAACATCCATTAACACATGTGAAAGCACCTGTTATTTTAGGTCATGAGTTTAGTGGTGAGGTAATAGAGATTGGTGAAGGAGTTACATCTCATAAAGTGGGAGACCGCGTTGTTGTAGAACCAATTTATTCTTGTGGTAAATGTGAAGCTTGTAAACATGGACATTACAATGTTTGTGAACAACTTGTTTTCCACGGTCTTGGCGGAGAAGGCGGCGGTTTCTCTGAATATACAGTAGTACCAGAAGATATGGTTCATCACATTCCAGATGAAATGACGTATGAACAAGGTGCGCTTGTAGAACCAGCAGCAGTAGCAGTTCATGCAGTACGTCAAAGTAAATTAAAAGAAGGGGAAGCTGTAGCAGTATTTGGTTGCGGTCCAATTGGACTTCTTGTTATCCAAGCAGCTAAAGCAGCAGGAGCAACTCCTGTTATTGCAGTTGAACTTTCTAAAGAACGTCAAGAGTTAGCGAAATTAGCAGGTGCGGATTATGTATTAAATCCAGCAACTCAAGATGTGTTAGCTGAAATTCGTAACTTAACAAATGGTTTAGGTGTAAATGTTAGCTTTGAAGTAACAGGTGTTGAAGTTGTACTACGTCAAGCGATTGAAAGTACAAGCTTCGAAGGACAAACTGTAATTGTTAGTGTATGGGAAAAAGACGCAACAATTACTCCAAATAACTTAGTATTAAAAGAAAAAGAAGTTATTGGTATTTTAGGATACCGTCACATCTTCCCAGCTGTTATTAAATTAATTAGCTCTGGTCAAATTCAAGCAGAGAAATTAATTACGAAAAAAATTACAGTCGATCAAGTTGTTGAAGAAGGATTTGAAGCACTTGTAAAAGATAAAACACAAGTGAAAATTCTTGTTTCACCTAAATAAGATAGAATCGAATAGAGTAGCCCTTTTCTAGAAATAGAAGAGGGCTACTTTTTTTCTATACTGAAAGGTGATAGACTTTCCTTTGACTAAATGTATTTTTGTTTGGAAGGGAGAATCTAATGCTTTCATTTTTGTTAACTTTAAAGCGAATGTTAAGAGCCTGTTTACGAGCGTGGAAAGATAAAGAATTTCAAGTATTATTCGTATTAACAATTTTGACTTTAATATCGGGTACGATTTTTTATAGTACAGTTGAAGAATTACGTCCTATTGACGCTTTATATTTTAGTGTGGTCACGTTGACGACTGTCGGTGATGGGAATTTTAGTCCGCAAACTGATTTCGGAAAGATATTTACAATCTTATACATATTTATTGGGATTGGATTAGTGTTTGGATTTATTCATAAGTTAGCAGTTAATGTACAATTGCCAAGTATATTATCGAATAGAAAAAAAGAGTAAAGCATTCAGATGCTTTACTCTTTTTTTACATTAGTTTAGACAAGCCTTAATAATAGTTTATTAAAATGAAAGTGTATTCATTCATTATATTCACTGTGTATAAAGTTATAATGATATGAACATTTGCATATTTTAATTTATTGATAGAAATTTCGTGAAAGGTGGGATATTCTAGTCATAGGTTAACCGGACGACATCATAGGATCCTAACAAAATGTTTACAATAATTCAATTATAAAATGGAGGATTTTATATGAAAAAGAAAGTACTTGCTTTAGCGGCAGCTATTACATTAGTTGCTCCATTACAAAGTGTTGCATTTGCTCATGAAAATGATGGGGGACAGAGATTTGGAGTTATTCCGCGCTGGTCTGCTGAAGATAAACATAAAGAAGGCGTGAATTCTCATTTATGGATTGTAAACCGTGCAATTGATATTATGTCTCGTAATAAAACACTTGTAAAACAAGATCGAGTTGCACTATTAAATGAATGGCGTACGGAGTTAGAGAATGGTATTTATGCTGCTGACTATGAAAATCCTTATTATGATAATAGCACATTTGCTTCACATTTCTATGACCCTGACAATGGGAAAACTTATATTCCGTATGCAAAGCAGGCAAAGGAAACTGGAGCTAAGTATTTTAAATTAGCTGGTGAGTCTTACAAAAATAAAGATATGAAACAAGCATTCTTCTATTTAGGATTATCTCTTCATTATCTAGGGGATGTAAACCAACCGATGCATGCAGCAAACTTTACGAACCTTTCGTATCCACAAGGGTTCCATTCTAAATATGAAAACTTTGTAGATACGATAAAAGATAACTATAAAGTAACGGATGGAAATGGATATTGGAACTGGAAAGGTACGAATCCAGAAGATTGGATTCATGGAGCGGCAGTAGTTGCGAAACAAGATTACGCTGGCATTGTAAATGATAATACGAAAGATTGGTTCGTGAGAGCTGCTGTATCACAAGAATATGCAGATAAATGGCGCGCTGAAGTTACACCAATGACAGGTAAGCGTTTAATGGATGCACAACGTGTTACTGCTGGATATATTCAGCTTTGGTTTGATACGTACGGAAATCGTTAAGTATTTAAAAAAGGTCAAATCTCAGAATAGAGTATTTGGCCTTTTTATCACTATACAATACATGGAGGTATGAAACGTGAAAGGTAAATTGCTAAAAGGTGTACTTAGCTTAGGTGTTGGTCTAGGAGCTTTATATAGCGGAACGTCAGCTCAAGCAGAAGCGTCTACAAATCAAAACGATACATTAAAAGTGATGACGCATAATGTATATATGCTATCAACAAACTTATATCCGAACTGGGGACAAACTGAGCGTGCTGATTTAATCGGGGCGGCAGATTATATAAAGAATCAAGACGTAGTTATATTAAATGAAGTGTTTGATAATAGCGCATCAGATCGTTTATTAGGGAATTTGAAGAAAGAATATCCAAATCAAACAGCAGTATTAGGTCGTAGTAGTGGAAGTGAATGGGATAAAACGTTAGGAAACTATTCATCTTCAACTCCTGAAGATGGTGGCGTTGCGATTGTGAGCAAATGGCCAATCGCTGAAAAGATTCAATATGTATTTGCAAAAGGATGCGGGCCAGATAATTTATCGAATAAAGGATTTGTATACACGAAAATTAAGAAAAATGATCACTTTGTTCATGTAATTGGTACGCATTTGCAAGCGGAAGATAGTATGTGCGGAAAAACTTCACCTGCATCTGTACGTACAGACCAATTAAAAGAAATTCAAGACTTTATTAAAAATAAAAATATACCAAATAATGAGTATGTGTTAATTGGTGGTGATATGAACGTAAATAAAATAAATGCAGAGAACAAGAATGACTCAGAGTATGCATCTATGTTTAAAACATTGAACGCTTCTGTACCATCTTATACTGGACATACAGCGACTTGGGACGCAACGACAAACAGTATTGCAAAATATAATTTCCCTGATAGTCCTGCTGAGTATTTAGATTATATTATTGCAAGTAAAGACCATGCGAACCCATCGTATATAGAGAATAAGGTGTTACAGCCGCAATCTCCACAATGGACTGTTACATCATGGTTCCAAAAATATATGTATAATGATTACTCTGATCATTATCCAGTAGAGGCGACTATTTCTATGAAGTAGTTTCAAAAAGTTTCTTCGTAAAGAAGAAACTTTTTTTATTTGCAAACAGGAAAATCACACTTTCTTTCCAATATGTATAAGACATATTGAGAAGAGGAGAGAAAAATGTGGATCGAGGAATTTTTAAAGAAGTTCCATTACCGTGTGCATTTTTGGATGAAGTGGCTTTAGATAGAAATATTCAATCGATTATAGAGTTAAGTGGAAATAAAAAGATTCGTATAGCGAGTAAATCGTTACGCTCTGTTCCGATTATGCAAAAGATACTAGCTACAAATAATCGATTTCAAGGTATTATGTGCTTTTCACCTAGAGAGATTTTATTTTTAATAGAACAAGGATTTAATGATTTATTGCTTGGATATCCTGCTTACGATGAAAGAGCTCTGTATGAAATTAGTTTGTTAACAAAGAAAGGTTTCATTATAACTTGTATGGTGGATTGTGAAGAGCATATTGTGTATTTAGAAAACATTGCTGAGCAATCTAAAGGATGTTTTCGTGTTTGTTTGGATATTGATATGAGTAGTCGCTTCTTTCAATTTCATTTTGGTGTACAAAGGTCCCCAGTAAAAAATGTGCAGGATGCGTTGAAAGTAGTAGAAAAGGTGAGAAGGTCATCATATTTAATGTTAGATGGTGTAATGGGATATGAAGCTCAAATTGCCGGGGTGGGCGATTATATACCGAATCAATGGTTGAAAAGTAAAGTGATTTCGTATTTAAAGCAGAAATCAGTGCTAGAAGTTAAAGAAAGAAGAGAACATATTGTAAAAGCAATACAAAACATTGGTATTGAGCTAAGGTTTGTAAATGGAGGCGGAACAGGAAGCATAAAAACAACCGAGAAAGATAATTCAGTTTCAGAGATTACAATAGGTTCTGCTTTTTATTCTCCGAAGCTGTTTGATTATTATAAAGAGGTGAAATTTCATCCAGCGGTCGGATTTGCCTTACCAGTTGTGCGTAAACCAGTCCCGTTTATTTACACTTGCCTAGGTGGTGGATATATTGCTTCAGGAGCAGTTGGAAAAGATAAAGAGCCTGAAGTTTGGAGACCGAAGGGTGCAAAATTATTAGCTTTAGAAGGTGCTGGCGAGGTACAAACGCCAATTTTTTATAACGGCGAGGAACGAGTGGATATAGGAGAGACCATTTTGTTTCGTCATAGTAAGGCTGGTGAATTATGTGAACGCTTTCCTTTTTTGTATCGTGTTAAAAAAGGAGAGATTGTCGGGGAGTATTCAACATATCGGGGGGATGGCCAATGCTTTCTATAAAGGGACAAAAGTGGAGAAATTGGACAGGGAATGTAGAAGGAACGCCGCATTATACGATGTATCCAGAAAGTATACAAGATGTAGTAGAAGTTGTGGGGCTTGCGCGAAAAAAGGGAAAGAAAATTCGTGTTGTCGGTTCAGGACACTCGTTTACCCCCCTTGTGCAAACGGAAGAAGTTTTAGTTTCTTTAGATGAATTGAAGGGTATTGTGAATATTGATGCAGAGAAGATGGTTGCTGAAGTATGGGCAGGAACAAAGTTATATGATTTAGGGAAGTTACTTGAGGAAAAAGGTTATGCGCAAGAAAATTTAGGGGATATTGATTCGCAATCTATTGCAGGAGCGATTAGTACGGGGACTCATGGAACGGGTATTACCTTTGGGAGTTTATCAACACAAGTTATAGAGATTACGGCAGTTCTATCTAATGGTGAGAGTATAGTTTGTTCGGAAGCTGAGAACGTAGAATATTGGAGAGCGTTTCAGTTGTCACTTGGAATGTTAGGTATCATTGTAAAGGTAAAATTGAAGGTTATTCCAGCGTATTCACTCGTTTATGAAAGTGAAAAACAGTCATTATCCACTGTAATGAACAAACTAGAAGAATATAAGAAGCATCGTCATTTTGAATTTTTCGTTTTTCCTTATTCTGATGAAGTACAAGTGAAACTTACGAACGAAACAACGAATAAAGGCAGTGATTTGAAATGGCATAAACTAAAGGTAGAGTTACTTGAAAATAGGATGTTCTCTTTACTATCTAAAGGATGTAAATGGTTTCCTTCTATAAGTAAAGGAGTGAGTCGATTATCAGCTAAAGCTGTACCAAACACAAAAATAATTGGCCCGAGCTATGAAGTATTTGCTACATCACGTACGGTGCCATTTTATGAAATGGAGTATAGCATTCCTTCAAAGTATATGAGGACGGTTGTAGAAGAAATCTCAAATCTTATTGAAAAGAAAAAGTATAAGGTGCACTTCCCAATCGAATGCCGCTATGTGAAAGGGGATGATATATGGCTTAGTCCGGCCTATGGAAGAGATTCAGCATATATCGCTGTTCATATGTATAAAGGTATGAAATATGCTGCTTACTTTGGCGAAGTGGAAAAGATTTTTCTGAAGTATGAAGGGCGTCCACATTGGGGGAAAATGCATACATTATCGTATGAGCAATTACAATATATATATCCAGAGTTTCATTCGTTTTTACAGGTGAGGAAATCTCTAGATGAACTTGGAATGTTTTTTAATCCTTATGCGGAGAAGTTATTTATCCCGCTATTTGTCAGGCAGTAAGACCCCTACGTCAAAATTCAGTGGAAGCAAAGAAGTTAGGTGAGGGCTAATTAAAGTTTCACATTATGTATATGAAAAAGCTGACAAATAATTATTTGTCAGCTTTTTTTAGTGTAATTGCATTTCTTGTATGACTAATATGTTCATAAAATAGTAGTTTATCACGGCTAAATACATGTAGTAAAACATGAATAATAAATAGGCCGTTAATGATGAATAGGAATAATAATGTAACGAGTAATACTAAAGGCTCTGTGTGATTTAAAATAGAGCTACTAGAAAGAATATAATTGATTCCACCTAACGCAAAATAAAATATACCGTAGCGAATAAATAGTTCTTTTAATGTAATACGATTTGATTTTCCTTTCACGTGAATGCGAAGCAATGCTTTCCCAATTGTTTTTCCGTTAGTAAAGTATGGAATAATAATAAAGTAAATAAGGATTGAACACGTAATGAAAATGAGTTCATACATATTGGTGTAAGATTGCATATTAGAAACGAAGAAAGAATTTCCTTTGTTTTTAACGACAGGTACGACGATAGATAAGAAAATCCAATCAATTTGCATCGCGATAAGGCGACGAATGAATCCGACTGGTTTCGTTTCCAAATCAATATGACTATCTAACTCGTTTGTCTTCGGAAGGAAGTACGTAAATATTGGTGCAATGATAAAACCAATTACGCCACCTAATGTATTTAAAAACAAATCATCGATATCAAATAATCGGTATGCACAATTGTATATACTGTATAATCCAGTCACTTGTGTTAGCTCGAAAAATAGTGAAAGGAAAAAGGAAATGCAAATTGTTTGTAAGAAACTACGTCGGAAATAATAACGTAAGTAAATACCGAATGGAACAGTTAATAGAACGTTAAAGGCAACTTGTAAAAACGCAGACTCTTTTAATAAGTAGAAATAAGTAGCTGGTTTCGTTAAAACTGCCGATGTATGACTACTAATCTCTTGTATGAAATAAAATGGTGCGAGTTGCATGTGTTGTGTATTAGCCGGTTGTAGGCTACAAGTATCAAACGTTTGTGGCAACGGCAAAATAACAAGAAAATAGGCATTTAATAAGTAAAGTAATAATGAGTATAAAATAAATGAGCGCCATTTATTTAAATAACCGTATTTTCGATAATTAAATATTAAAAAAGGGATTAAAAGAAACATTGCTAAAAAAGGAAATAAAATAAAGGCTGTTTTCACTGGAAATAAATATGCAGTCAAAGTAAAACTCCTTTCAATAAAAATTCGTTTATCATTATAGCGCTAAAAATATTTAAATACAAAGTTAAAACCTTTCGAAATAGAAAAAATTACTAATTTGATAGGAATTAAGTTATAATAAATTAATATAAGGATATTGTGATTTCATAAGTTGAGAGAGGGTACAAGAGATGCGATATGAACTTTTTTCTGTAAGTGGGGATCATATTACGACTTTTGAAAGTGCATGGCGTTTTCAGGAGGGAGAACAGATTTTTGTTCATGATGATCAAACAAAACGAAACTTTATTATTATTCGGCTGACGCATGATGTATTTCAACAAAATAAACATGTTATTCGTTTGTATTGTCAAGAGAAGAAAGTGTATGCATAAGAGAAGCCCTCTTACAGTATGAAAAGTAAGAGGGTCCTTATCTCGTTATTTGTGAACAGCCCAATTGATGAGGGTGATTAAAGTTTCACTTTATCATTTTGCCCCTCGTAAGGAATAAAAAGAGAAGGATTAATGCACATAGGTAGCATTTGATTTGGAAGAAAGGATATAGCCTTGTATTTTGTGCTTCAAAGTTTCATTGCCTTCTTTTTGAGAAAGCCATGTATGGTAATCTTGTTGTGTTTTCCATAACATACGAATCATATACTCTACCTTATCATTTGTACGATGAACAGGTGAAAACTCTATGTTAATACAACCGTTCGTTCCGGGGGAAGGATAATTTTGTTTAAGCCCATAAAGTAGCTCATTTTCATATTCGTACTTAATGTGAATGAGTTTAGTAACTATAAACATATAAACACCTCTTTTACGATAATAGTAGGAAAGATAGAATTACTGTAATAGTGAACTCGATAAATATTATAACATTCTGAAAATTATAAGTGGATAATAGGTTTTAACTTAATAAAGGTATAAAAAAGCGAGTCATTCTATTACACTAGATGACTCGCTTTTAATTTGTAAGTTTTACTTTATAAGAAAATAAGAGTAAGTACACCTACGATAATACAATAGAAAGAGAAATATTTTAAATTTCCTTTTGCCATAATGTTCATAAACCATTTTAGTGAAATATACGTCATGATAAATGTTGCGATGAATGCAACGACATATGGTACGAATAATGTGTCTAGATTTGGGTCATTTGCAATGTCTGTAATGCTTAACAATAAGCCACCTAAGCTAACAGGAATGTATAGTAAGAATGAGAAGCGAAGAGCTGTTTCTTGCTTCATACCAAGTAACATTGCTGCTACGATTGTGGCACCAGATCGGCTTATTCCGGGAATCAGTGCACAAGCTTGTGCTAATCCGACGATGATTGCATCTTTCATAGAAAGGTCGCCATCATTTTTACGACCGCGTAAATTTCTAATAATCCAAAGGCCGACAGCAGTAATAAGAAGGGAAATCCCAACCATCTTCACACCTTTTAAGTACTGATCGATGTAATCTTTAAATAAAACACCAATAACACCTGCTGGAATGGTTGCAATAACAAGATAAATAATAAAGAAGAAATCTGATTTTGCGTCTTCTGCTCTTGTAAATATATAAGAGAGACCATTCTTCGTTAGACGAATTAAATCATTTCTATAAATAAGTAATACAGCTAATAATGAAGCTGAATTAACAAGTAGTTCGAAGCTAAACCCTTCTATTTTTAGTCCTAGCAAATGTTGTGCTAAAACGAGATGACCACTTGAAGAAATCGGAATTGGTTCTGTTAATCCTTGGAACAGACCGAGAATTAAATATTTTAAAACGTAGTAAAATTGTTCCATAATAACCTCCTTGTTTATTAGTTGAAAGAAACAACTTTTCCATTATAACAAAGATATGGATGAATATTGAAAAGAAATAAATATTCTAAATAAAATAAAAATCCCTTATAGCAGTATAAGGGATTCTTATTTTTAATTAAGAAGTTACTGTTCCTTGAAGACTTTTAGACAATTGAACATCGATTTTTTCAGCATCATGAATATGATTCATAATAGTAGTATTTAATTTTTGGAACATTTGTTGTGTGTTAGCGAATTCTCGTAATATGTCATTATTACAAGACTTTTGGTTTTCGATAGCCTTAATAACATTTGTAGCACCATTTTGTAACGTTTGAATCATAACTAAAATATTTTCAATTCTAGCATTTGTATCGGCGCTCATTTCTACACCTTCATCGACTAAATGTAAATTATCTTTTGTGTTATCATATGCTTTTTCAATTTCTTCTTGTATTTTTTTCGTTAAGTTGCCGATGTTTTTTGTACTTTCTGCTGTACTTTCCGCTAGTTTTCTTACTTCATTGGCAACGACGGCGAATCCCTTACCATGCTCTCCAGCACGCGCGGCTTCAATACTCGCATTTAAAGCAAGTAAATTTGTTTGTGCTGCAATGTTTTGAATGACTTCTACAATTTGCTCGATTTCCTTTGAGCGTTCGCTTAGATGATTCATACTATTAGACGTGCGTTGAGATTGTTCACCTAATTTATTAATTACAATAAGTAAGCGGTGAACGGATTCTTTTCCTTCATTAGAGCAGTCAATAATTTCTGCAATAGACTGAATTAAGCTTTGTTCCTTTTGTAACATTTCATTATTTAACTCATTGGAATGTGTCGTACGTGTTGAAACATTTTCGAAACATGAACTTAATTGTTGAACTAAATTTTGAAGTGTATTATGTTGGTTATTTACAAGTTGATGCTCTTGGATAACGCTTTGTACACGATCGTGGATAGTAGAAATAGTCTCTTGCTTTTCGATATCTTTTTGTTTTAATTCTGCTTCTAATTCTTGTATACGCTCTTCTAATTGAGCAATTGTATGTTGGAGTGATTTTTTTTGAGTAAACATGTATTTATTTCAACCGCCTTCGAAAGTTATATTTTCTCTATATTTGGATTTTAGCATCTTTTGTATTTTTTAAATATAGGAATTGTTAAATATTTAAGAATCTATTACATTTTATTCATAATTCTCTTTTTTTCGTCACGAAAAATAAACTGTATTTAATCGTTTTGTAAACAAACTGTAAAATAAATCATGTATAACTGTATAAGAAGGGAGTCGGATTATGAACTATTTTAAGCGAATCAGCTGTCTAGTATTAGCAGGAATTATCGGTCTTTCTAGTACAGTCGCTGTTAAAGCAGAGTCAAACGACGAGAAACTTAACAACATGCAACAGCAATTGCAACAAAACGATGCAGAAATGCAAAAGAAAGAGCAAGAGAAGCAAGCTGTTAGTAAAGAAATTAAAGGTATCGAAAACGAACTACATAATTTAAATAATACAATTGCAAAAAATAAAGAGGATCAAGCTGCTATTCAACGTAAAATCGATGAAACACATAAGCAGATTGAGCAAAAAAAGCAAGAAATTGTCGTTTTGGAGGATAAAGTCCTTGCTCGTAAAGATATTATGAGAAAACGTATGGTTTCTGTTCAAAACAGTTCAAATACAAGTTTAGTAGTAGAAGTTGTAGTAGAGTCAAAAAACTTTGCAGACTTCTTACAACGTATGAACGCAGTTTCTACTATTCTAGAAGCAGATAAAGAAATTTTACGTCTACAAGAACAAGATCTTCGTCAAATTGAAGAAGATAAGAAAACAATTGACGAAAAAGAAGCATCTTTAGTAGTAGACAAACAAAAATTAGCAAAAGCGCAAGCTGAACTGCAAGATAACTTGAAGAAGCGTCAAGATAACTTACAAACAGTTCAAGCTAAATATAATGAAGTTGCAAGTCAACTTAATTTAGCAGCGGAAGAAAAAGCTAAAATTGAATCAAATATGAAGACAGTACAAGAAACAATTGCTCGTGAGCAAGAAGCAGCAAGAATCGCAGCGGAAGAGCGTGCAAAAGCAGAAGCGGCTGCAAAAGCAGAGCAAGAAGCTTTAGCGAAAGCACAAGCAGAAATTGCTGAAAAGCAAAAGCAGGAAAAAGCTAGTAAACCAGCTGAACCTGTAGCAAAAAATACAGAAACACAGCCTAAGCCTGATACGAAACCAACTCAAGGTGGAAAAGAATTTTACGTAACAGCAACCGCTTATACAGCTGACCCATCTGAAAATGGCTATAAACCGGGTGAAACTGTAAAATCTAAGTTAGGACATAATTTAACTGCAAATCCAAACATGAAATTAATTGCTGTAGATCCATCTGTTATCCCATTAGGTTCTACTGTATATGTAGAAGGATATGGAACAGCAATTGCTGGAGATACTGGTAGTGCAATAAAAGGGCATATCATTGATTTATTAATGCCAAATTCAGCTCAAGCTAATGACTGGGGTAGAAGAACAGTTAAAGTTAAAATTTTAAATTAATATGTAATCCAACTTTACAATACGTAGAGTTGGATTTTTTTATAATAATAATGTTAAGTTGAGTTTACATTTTGTTAAGGATAGCATACAATAATGGTGAGAGGTGGTAAATTTGACCATTTTAAACAGAGTAAAAGAATTAAGAGCTCGTTTTAACTTTACGCAAAGCGTATTAGCAGAAAAGGTTGGAGTAACGAGACAAACAATTGCAGCAATTGAAAAAGGGGATTACGTTCCTTCGTTGTTATTGGCACTTACGATTTGTGATGTGTTTCAGTTAAAGATGGAAGATGTGTTTGTTTTAAATAAGGAGGGGGAAAAGGATGAATAGAATTGTTTTTTCTTATATTATAAATGTACTCTATACTGCACTAGCATGTTGGACATTTGTTGAATTTTATAGTGTTATTACAGAGTTAGCAGATATAATTAAAAACGAGAAATTCCCGTTTGAAGTATGGTTTAATGGAGTACCATTCATTTTATTATTTATTGGAGCAATTATAGTTACAATTTTTTATCGAATTCAAAAGAAAAAATATAAGAATTTATCTTTTTGGATGTATCCATTATTATTTCCACTAGAAGATGAACGTGAAAAAGCGATTACGGATAAAGCTTGTAGAACAACATTTGTATCGTTATGGTTTGTGTTACCTTGTGCAGTTGGATTTTTAACTTTTTCGCCTATTATTAATGAATATCTTCCTGGATACCCATTATATATTCTATTTTCTATTTTCTTTATTCAAATGACAGTATTTCACGTATCACTATACAGAAATAAATTAGCTTAAAAAGAAACCTTCTTGCACCGGCAAGAAGGTTTCTTTTCAGCTAATACTTGTACATATGACGATATTATTTTATCATTTTATATAGAGTAAGATTTTGTAAGGGAAAGGAACTGTGTATGAATAAGCAAAGAATTTATAGTATAGTAGCAATTCTGCTATTTGTTGTAGGTGGCGTGTTAATTGGAAAGCCATTTTATGATGGATATCAGGCTGAAAAGAAACAGACTGAAAATGTGCAGGCTGTTCAAAAGATGGATTATGAAAAGCATGAGACGGAATTTGTAGATGCTTCCAAAATTAATCAACCAGACTTGGCGGAAGTAGCGAATGCATCATTAGATAAGAAACAAGTAATTGGTCGTATTTCGATTCCAAGTGTTTCAGTAGAACTGCCTGTTTTAAAAGCTTCTACTGAAAAAAACTTATTATCAGGTGCAGCGACAGTAAAAGAGAATCAAGTTATGGGAAAAGGAAATTACGCATTAGCAGGACATAATATGTCTAAAAAAGGTGTTTTATTTAGTGATATAGCTTCTTTGAAAAAAGGCGATAAAATTTATTTGTATGACAATGAAAATGAATATGAGTATGCGGTTACTGGTGTATCTGAAGTGACTCCTGATAAGTGGGAAGTTGTAGAGGATCATGGGAAAGATGAGATAACGCTTATTACATGTGTATCTGTAAAGGATAATTCTAAGCGTTATGTTGTTGCTGGTGATTTAGTAGGAACGAAGGCGAAGAAGTAAAAAAGAAGGTGAACTCTTTAAAGAGTTCACCTTCTTTTTTACTAATGTTGAGAAATAATAGAATATTTCGGTTCGTATTTAAGTATTCTTCTATTTATGTATAATAAAGTTAGAATTCTATATTTTGGGAGGAACAAGAGTGAGACAACAGGTGAAGAAACTTCTTTTAACAACGAGTATAGCGTTATTGGTAGCTCCAATTTCAGCTTATGCGCATCCAGGGCGTACAGATGCTAATGGCGGACATACGTGTCGTACAAATTGTGAGAAGTGGGGATTACAGTACGGGGAATATCATTATCACAATAAACCAGCTTCTAGTAGTGGCGCAACGAGCCCAGCTCCTAGTCAGAATAATAATAGTGCTGTAGAAGCTGAGAGACAAGCAGAAGCACAGCGCAATACTGAGGCTGAAAAACAACGTGCTGCAGAAGCACAGCGTAAAGCTGAAGAAGAGAGACAACGTGTAGCCGAGGAACAAAGAAAAGCTGAAGAGGCACGTAAGCAAGAGGAAGCGCAGCGCCAAGCTGATATGGAAAAAGGTCAACTTGAAGGTCAAAAGAATGGAGAAACTGATTTTAAAGCAGGAAAAAATGATGCAGAAGTGCATGTAGCTGGAAAATCTGATGCATATAAACAAGCGTTTAAAGCGACTTATGCAGCCGCATGGTCTTTAGAAGAGCAGAAGAAAACGCATTTTGAAAAAGGAAAAGAACAAGGTTTAGCACAAGAGACGATGGACGATAGTCAAGTTGCTCCAGAGTTTAAGGTAAACTTTGCAGACGGGTTCAAAGTAGGGAATAAAGAAAGAACAGAAAAAATTGAAAAGGAGCAAGCTGAATTAGGGGAAAAGACAGGGAAAGAACTAGCTGAAAAGAATCCTGAAAATAGAGAGAAAGAAGTATACGTGAAGGCATATGAAACAGCGTATGAAAAAGGCTATAAGTCTACAAAAAAGGTAGTAGAAAAGGCTGGCTATAAGTATGCATTTGAAAACTATGATTTAAAAGTTCCTGCTAAGTATGAACGAAATGAATTGTTAAAGAAGTGGTTTACTGAAGGATTTAAATCGAATAAAAAAGCAGCGGAAATTCGAGAAGAAGGGTATAAAAAAGGAGACAGCTGGTTCTCATTCTTCTATAAGAGTTTCGTACCAAGTGAATATAAAGAACATAAAGAGCTGTACGAACAAGCAATAGAAAAAGGTAAAACAGCATAAAAAAGATGAGGAGAAATTCCTCATCTTTTTTAATCCATCCATTTCACTAATTTCTTAGAAATTAATAATAAAACACAGCCTAATACAATTGCCACAGCGCCAATAACTGTGAATACTTCAGCGTATCCAAGTGAAGTTGTGAAGCTTGCAAGTTGTCCGCCTAAAATGTTGGCGATACCTGAACTTGCTAGCCATACACCCATTAATAAAGATGCTAATTTTACCGGAGCAAGCGAACTAACCATTGATAGTCCGACAGGTGATAAGAATAGCTCACCTAACGTATGGAAAAGATACGTAAAGACGATAAACAGTAAGTTTGCTTTTTCTGTAATGTTATGTTCATCACTACCTGTTTTTAATGTAGCGATAACGAGAATGATATAACCGATACCGAGTAAGATCATACCAAGTCCCATTTTAGTTGGGATTTTTAAATCACCCTGCTTGCGAGTTGCAAGTTTTGCCCATAATGCAGAAATGACTGGAGCAAGTAAAATAATAAATAATGGATTGACCGATTGGAACCAAGATGTTGGAACTTCCCATCCGAACACAGAGCGGTCTACAAATTTGTTTGTATATAATGTTAATGAGCTACCAGCTTGTTCAAAGCCAGCCCAGAAGAAGACAACGAAGCATGTTAAAATGACAATAACTGCGGTACGTTGTTTTTCTTTTTTTGTTAACGGTGTATCTCCTACTGATGGTTGTCCAGTAGCTGTTTGTAAATCGCGAGTTGGTTTCTTACCGATATTACCAAGGAAGCGATTTGATAGTGTTGTAAATAAAATTTGTCCAATGATCATTCCGATTGAAGCGGCTAAGAAACCGTAACGGAATCCGTAATGTACAACGCCATCAACTGTTGTTTTGAATAAATTTTCTGATAAAAATCCGCAAACGAGTGGAGCTAAAAATGACCCGACGTTAATACCCATATAGAAAATGGTAAATGCACTATCACGTTTTGGATCGTTCTCTTCGTATAATTCTCCAACCAGTGTAGAGATGTTCGGTTTGAAGAATCCGTTACCTATAATAATAAGCGCTAATCCGAGGTATAGACCTAATTGGTTTTGCAAGGCAAATAGTGTAAGGTTACCGATTGCCATTGTTATACCACCAATTGTGATTGCTTTTCGTCTACCTAGAAAACGGTCTGTTAAGTATCCACCAATCATTGGTGTGAAATAACAGGCTCCAGTATAAAATCCGTAAATAGAGAGTGCCCATGCGGGACTAAACCCAAGACCACCGCTTACTAAAGCTGTCGTTAAATATAATGTTAATAATCCTCGTAATCCATAGTAACTAAATCTTTCCCACATTTCTGTAAAGAAGAGTAAGTATAAACCTGGAGGATGTTTCTTTTTTCTTTGTTGTTCTCTTTCTAGTTGTATCGCTGATTCCATGTTATTTTCCTCCTGACACAAACAAAAACAAAGTTAATAATTTTGTACATTTAATATTTTACCTTATTAACTATTATAAGTCAATAAAGGTTGATTTTTCAGAAGAAATTGGAAAAGAGGAATAGCTATAGAATGGGTGTTTCTTTTGTGATAGACTATGGACTATGTTTTCTTTGTAAGGAAGCGGGTTATTGTACTTTTTTATATGTGAAATTGATTTCATAAAAGATGAAATTAAAGAAGGAGAAAGAAATGAAATTGTTACAGAAAAAAGAAATTTTACTTATTAGCCTTATGTTATTCTCTATGTTCTTTGGAGCAGGGAATCTTATATTTCCACCTTTCCTTGGGTATGAAGCAGGAGAACATGTTTGGATTTCATTAGTAGGGTTTATTATATCAGCAACAGGTCTTCCTATATTAGGTGTTATCTCTATTGCAAAAGCAGGAAGTTTTCAAACGTTAGCGGGTAGGGTTCATTCTTCATTTGCAATTATTTTTCCATGTATCGTGTATGTATTTATTGGACCTGGGCTTGGTATACCACGTGCGGGAAGTTTAGCTTTTGAAATGGGGCCAGGTCAGTTATTCCCTGAAGCAGGAAGCGGACTATTGTTGTTTTACACAGTTATTTTCTTTAGTATTGTTTACTGGTTAAGTTTATCTCCATCTAAATTAATGGGGTTGTTTGGAAAAGTATTGACGCCGTTATTATTATGTATGATTGCACTTATTTTTATAAAGAGTATGTTTACACCGGTAGGAGATATGAAAGAACCAATAGGGAACTATGGACAAGCTCCTATGTTTCAAGGGTTTTTAGATGGATATTTAACAATGGATGCGTTAGCTGCTTTAATCTTTGGAATTGTTATTGCAAATGCATTACGTGCAAAAGGTATTGAAGATGATAAAAGTTTAGCGAAATATATGAGTATTGCTGGCATTGTGGCAGGATTATTATTATCGATTATTTATGTCATCCTTGGATATGTGGGGGCAATTAGTGGCTCATTAGGAACATTCGATAACGGTGCGAAAGTGTTAGCGCAAGTTATGACTACATTATTTGGGGAGGGCGGAGTCGTTTTATTAGGTCTTATTTTTACTATCGCATGTTTATGTGTTTCAATTGGACTTGTTACGTCTTGTAGTCAATTTTTTGCGAGTGCATTTCCGAAAGTATCTTATAAAGTGTGGGCATTTATAGTAAGCGTTGTTAGTATGATCTTAGCTAATTTAGGATTAACGCAAATTTTAAAAGTATCAGTTCCAATTCTTGGATTTATTTATCCAATTGCATTAACTCTTATTATTCTAGGGTTATTCCATAAGTATATTGAAAAGTATGCATACGTATATGCAGTAACTGTTTTGGTTGTAGCGATATTTAGTGCAATTGACATTTTAAATAAAAATGTAATGATGAATCAGTGGACGTCAGCATTAAAATACATTCCGTTTTATACAGAAGGTGTTGGGTGGATTGTTCCAGCTATTGTAGGCATGTGTCTTGGTTTCATCGTTAGCATTGTTTTAAATAAGAATAACTGAGTAAAAAGGTGTTTTCCGATTTTGGAAGACGCCTTTCTTTTTTGGAAAAAATACTATTGAAAATGAATAGACTAAGAGTATGATAAAGATAATTGGTAATATATAGGTTTAATGAGAGTTACAAATGAGGGGGGAGCGTATGAAGAAGGATTTGGATAAGAAAATAGAAGCACTCGAAACGGCAATTGAAACAATTCAAGAAGCACTTGCTGAATTAAAAGTGAAGCAAAGGGAAATAGAAGTAGAAAACGCTCAGCAACATGTTAGTAAGAACAAGAAAGAATATATTGAAACGGTAATGGAGGAAAAGCCAAAAGAAGAAATAGTTAAGATAAAAGAGCCTTTGCAAGAACGTGAGGTAAAACAAGTAGATATATCTGCTTTTAAACCAGAGCCATTTAATATTATTAAGTTTTGTCAAACATGGTTACCGCGTGTATTTGTCGGTATTATGTTGCTTGGAGTGATCTGGTTATTTAAAGCAGGGGTAGATGCTGGCTTATTAACACCAGCGATACGAATTGTGTTTGGTATCGTATTATCTATCGGATTGTATTATATAGGAGATATTCAAATTAAAAGAGAGCGGCAGGCGTTAGGGTTAGTATTAGCTGGAGGAAGTATTACCGGGATTGTTCTAACAACGTTTGCAGCACATTATTTATATGGATTTATTCCGGCAAGTGTCGCGTTTCTCTGTAATATTGCATGGGTTATTTTAGGTATTTATTTAGCGAAAAGATATCAATCGGAATATCTCACTATTTTCGTAGCGGTCGGAGCGTTCTTCGTACCATTCTTGTTAAATAGTACGACTCCTAATCCTTATATTTTCTTTGGATATGAGACAGTATTAACACTTAGTTTATTATGGTATGCGTTGAAAAATCGTTATAAATACTTATATATGATTTCTTACGCTGTTGCTGCCATTGTCCTTTTCGTTTTCTTTGCTGTTATGTCAATGTTAGTAGAGAACTTGCAAATACAGTTAACGATTGTATATGGTTTGATTCATTTACTATTATTTTGGCATATGTTTACGGAGAGAAGTTTTATACTAGAACCACGTTTGGCAATATTTAGTGCGAATGCAGTGTTCTTTATACTAGCTATTTCAAAAATACCTGATTTTACAACATGGGGATTAATTATTAGTGCACTCGTGCATGCCGTTATGTTCGTATTTGAATATAGGAAAAATAGACATTCTACATTTACAAATCTCTTATTTGGTTTCGCAATGGGAGCATTTAGTTTAGCAATTTTATATGAGTATAGTTTAGTGAATGCAGCGATTGTACTATTGTTACAAGGTTTCCTCGGCATGGTCACTTCTATTAAAGTAAAACAACAGATAAAGTTGTATGTTAGTGCGACGGTTTACGCAATTGGAATGATACAGACTATTTTTAGCCCGTTTGATCAATTTATTTCGGCAGGCTTTGTTGCTCATCTTATTTTAATAGGAACGTTCTATTATTGCATGAGAGAGGCGAAAGAAGTATTAGCGAGCTTCGGCAAATATATGTATTCTATAGTGCTCTATTGGTTTATGATAATTGTATTTATTACAATTACGAGAATCGGTGAAGTTTTATCTACAGATGGAAGCGTAATTAGTGTATCAGTATCGTTATTATGGATGGTATATGCATTATTTGCGGTTTGGTTTGGAAGAAATAGAAATATGAATGAAATATTATATGCTGGTTTAGTCGTTTTAGTCGTAACGGTAGGGAAGTTATTCTTACTTGACTTACCAGAGGTATCGATGATGATTAGGGCAGTGTTATTCCTAATCGTCGGTAGTATAGGTATCGTTATTTCAAGAATGTTTTTCTCGAAGGAAGAGAAGTGAGAAGAAGGCAATCCATGTATGGATTGCCTTTTTTATTATTTCTTATTAATCGTTACAGTTTCATTATATTTCGTTGTTGTATTTTGGCGTAGACGAAGCGTTGCTTGTCCAGTTGTATTTGAATCAATCTGTACATTTACAACTTTCTCAGCAGAGCCTAAGCTGTTTGTTGTGAAAGAAAATGCACTACTATATCCGAAAGTAGATGGCCAAGTGCCGTTTGCATTTTGTAATTTAGCCACTTGTGTTCCACCAGTAGTGAAGATACCTAAAGAATAGTTGTTATACGTTGTATTAGGTAGTAAGTTATTTACTTGAATCTTCATTTGGAAAATTTCATTGTTTGGTAGAATGCTAGGGTGTGTAACGACGTAGTCGCTTGTTGTTACCGCACCGTTATAACCGTATGAACCTGGTTTAAAAGTATTTGTATTAAACCATTGATAACCTGCATTTGGTGCACTCCAAGGTTCAGGTTGTGGTTCTGTTGATAAGCTTGGCTGTTCAAATGTTTGTAGAGCTGTAGGTGAATCAAGTTGTAAACCATTTACTTGATCTAAACTTGTAAATGTCTCTTTATTTGATAACCAATTTACGATGTTTTCTAATAAGATAGCATCGTTTTCTTCTTTATAACCATCGTAAGTTTTCTTTGTTTGGCCAGAATCTTCACGAACGTACTTTGGCGTAGCATCTTCAACAGGAGAAGAGTCACCAATAAAGGCAGCTTTTCCAAGTCCTACTTTTGCAATTGCAGCATATGGGCCTTCTGCAATACCACCGCCATTATAAACGCCGCTATCAACAGCGTTATTCCATTTTGATGGATTTTCTGGAAGGTAAACAAGTCCTTTTGCTAGTTTTGGATTTGTAATTGCCAGAGTAGAACCAGCATGCATTGCTACAGACGAAACACCTTTTGTAATTCCGAAAGATTGTTCAGGCGATACAATTGTTTTCGCTGAAACATCACCAAGTGCATTGTAGCGGAAGCGAATACCGAAGTTGTCAGAGAGCCAATCAGAGCTTTCTACTCCTTGCATAGCTTGTGAATTTGCTTCTTCATTAGACATTCCTTTTGCTGGACTATCCCAAGCACCGCGTCTATATCCATTAAATACTTCAGAAGAGTCCCAGCGATTTTTATTACGATCTGCATTGTAATGATCAGCAATAAAGAAGATACTACCACCATTTTTCACATATTGTAACATAGCGTCCTGCTCAGATTTTTTGTAAGGAATATTAGCTTCTGGAACGATAAATACATTGTAATCTTTTAAGTCTTCGTACGTAAGAGGTGTTGATTTACGAAGTTCCTTTACGTGATATCCGTTTTTTGCAATGCCGTTTCCGAAGTCAGAAAAGCCGCCGTCAATAACCCAGTCAGCTGTCCCAGCAGTTTGACCGTGTGTATTATCGAATAATACTTTCTTCCCATTGTTTTGATTTACAACTTTTGCAGCAATTTCAGGAGCTGGGTCTACAGAGCTTTCGGCATAAGTAGACGGTATGAACGAAGTCCCTATACTTAGTGTAATTGCTGTTGCTAAAGAAAATGTAATCCATTTTTTATTCTTCATAGAAGAATCCCCCTAATAATAAATATATGTGCTTTAATAATGTAATTTATTTTTCTGTAAAAATAAAGACGGAAAACATAAAAAATATTAAAAGATTGTAAAAATACCGTGAATTTTGTTGAGAAATATTTATATAGATATAAAAACATCCCTTCCAAGTAATAAGGAAGGGATGTTTTGCTTAACTAATTTTTGAGTTAGGTGTTTCATCAATCTTATGAAACCCTTTCATGTAATATACGATTGCTAAGCCGATAAGCCAAATTGGGCCAACAATCAATGCAATTCGTGTATCTTCTGAATACGCCATTATACCTAATACTAATACAAGGAAAACGAGTGAGAAATATGAGCTTAATGGGTATAAAGGCATTTTATACGATAACCTTTGTTTATTTTGAGTAGGCAAGCTTTTACGGAATTTAATTTGAGCAACTAATATAATGCCCCAAGTCCAAATTGCGCCGAAAGTTGAAATGCTAGTAAGCCATGTAAATACCTTTGCAGGTACGAGATAGTTTAATATAACACCAATGAGTAAAACGATAGCAGTTGCTACAATTCCTTGGCTTGGAATACCATTTTTATTTAAACGACCAAATCTTTCAGGAGCTTTTTTCTGCTGAGCTAATGTATATAGCATACGGCCTGTACTAAATAAACCACCGTTACAAGAAGAAAGAGCTGCTGTTAATACGACAAAGTTAATAATACCTGCTGCTTTTGCGATACCAATTTGCTGGAATGTTAATACGAATGGACTGCCTTTCTCACCAAGTTCGTTCCATGGATAAATTGCCATCATAACGAATAATGCCCCAACGTAAAAGAGTAGAATTCTCCAAAATACGTTATCAATTGCCTTTGCGAGTGTTTTCTTCGGATTTTGAGCCTCACCAGCTGTAACACCGATTAATTCAACGCCTAAATAAGCGAATAGTACCATCTGCATGGAGAGTAGTAACCCAGAAAATCCATTTGGGAACCAGCCACCATGTGACCAAAGGTTTGAAATACCAGTAGCGATACCACCGTTTCCAAATCCGAATAAAATAATACCAGCTCCGACTACTATCATACAGATAATTGTGACAATTTTAATGAGAGCAAACCAAAACTCAAGTTCTCCAAATACTTTTACCGATAAGAAGTTAAAAGCGCTCATTAACAATAGAGCAAGTAACGCCCAAGTCCAGCGCGGGATATCTGGGAACCAGTACTGCATATAAATACCAGCTGCTGTAATTTCAGCCATGCAAGTAACAACCCATAAGAACCAGTAATTCCAACCAGTAATATAACCAGCGAGTGGTCCAATATAATCATATGCATATTTACTAAAAGAACCAGCAACAGGTTGTTCAATTGCCATTTCCCCAAGCGCTCGCATAATGAAAAAAATAACGAGACCGGCAATCATATAGCCTAGTAAAATAGAAGGACCTGCTAGTTTAATGGCGGAAGCGGATCCTAAAAATAGCCCAACGCCAATAGCTGAGCCCAGTGACATTAAAGTAATATGTCGTTCTTTTAAACCACGATTTAAAGTTCCAGATTTGTTTGTGTGCTGCATAAGAAGAATCCCCCTTGTAGAGTGAACGATATTTGAATGTGTTTGCTAAATATTTAACTATTTCAAATTATAAAACATTTCTATCTGTTATGCTACAAAAATAATCATAATGAACTGTACTACATCTGTAATTGTCAGACTTAAACTTAAAATTCGAACTATTAGGGAATATATTGACTCTTCTTTTTATTGATTGTTAAGATTAAGTATTATATTTTCTCACATACTAGTAAGAAAAAGAATGTGTGATAATAATTCAGGTGTAGGAAGGGTACATAAGCATGTTTCAATTACAAAAATATAACACTTCTGTGAAGCAAGAGTTTTTAGCTGGCATCACAACTTTTTTTACATTTGCGTATATTCTTGTCATCAATCCAAAAATATTATCTGATGCAGGTGTACCATTTGACCAAGCGTTTACAGCAACAATTATTGCAACCGTTGTTGGAACAGTAGGTATGGCGATTTTCGCGAATTACCCGATTGTTATTGCTCCAGCTATGGGAATGAATGCATATTTTGCTTATTCTGTTGTACAGAAGGCAGAAGGGATTACATATGTAGCTGCCTTTTCAGCTGTATTTGTAACGGGGATTATTTTTCTTTTATTATCTTTTACTTCGTTTAGGCAAAAGTTAATTTTAGCAATTCCTGATAGTTTAAAGCATGCAATTGCAGGTGGAATTGGACTATTTATTGCTTTTATTGGATTGCGCCTTTCTGGAATTATCGTGGATCATCCGTCTAATTTAGTTACGATTGGTGATTTTCATTCTCCAGCTGTTATTTTAACTTTAATTGGTTTAATATTAGCGGCGGTATTAATGGCATTGCGTGTGAGCGGTGCATTATTTATTAGTATGATTGTGACAGGAATTATTGCCTTCTTTACAGGGCAATTGAAGTTTGCTGATAAAATTGTGGCGATGCCTCATTTACCAGAGGGTATCATCGTTTCAAACCCAATCAATGCCTTTTCAGATGTAATTGAATACGGATTATACGGCGTTGTATTTTCATTTTTACTTGTACTTTTATTCGATACAACAGGTGCATTACTCGGTTTAATTAAACAAGCAGGCTTAATTACAGACAATACAGAGAAGCGTTTTGGTAAAGCGTTTATTGCGGATGCAATTGGCGGGACTACAGGTTCTATCTTTGGAACAAGCCCAACAGCAGCGACGATTGAATCGTCAGCAGGTATTGCTGCAGGTGGTAAAACTGGATTAACAGGGATTGTAGTTGTTGGTCTAACAATTATAACGGCATTTTTTAGTCCTGTTATTGGTTCTTTATCAAGTGTAGCCGCTATTACAGCTCCTTCATTAATTATAGTAGGTAGTTTAATGGCACAAAGCATTCGAGATATTAATTGGAATGAATTTGAAGATGCGTTACCAGCATTTTTAATTTTTATAGGTATTCCGTTAACATCTAGTATTGCAAATGGAATCGCAATTGGATTTTTAGTATATCCAGTCTTGAAAATTGTGAAGGGTAAAGGGATGGAAGTACATCCATTACTATACTTATTTGCATTCTTATTTGGATGTCATTTATTCTTATAATATAAATATAGGAGAGGGCCTTCTTATGGGAGGCTCCCTTTTTGTGTATAATAAAGTGAAACTATGGGCAGTAGGGGATATCCTCACTGTGTATTAGCCCGCACCAATCGGGATAAGATGAAAACTTAATTGGTTTCGTAAAATATAAATTACTTAATGGAATATATATGTTACAATATAGGTGGAGGAGGAACATGAATGGCTGTAAGTAAAATAAAAGTCGCGCGTGTTCAGTTAGATTTAACACAGCAACAATTAGCAGAAAAAGTAGGCGTTACAAGGCAAACGATTAGTTTAATTGAGAAGGGGAAATACAATCCATCTTTAGATTTATGTTTAAAAATTTGTTATGCAGTAGATAAAACGTTGAATGATTTGTTTTGGGAGGAAAAGGAGTGGTAGGATGAAAATCGTGAAAGATGAACGTTTAATGATTGAAGGGTTAAAACATATTAGATTAGCTTTCATCTTACAAAATATCGTCATACTAGCTATCGTCTTTTACCGCTATGTCTTGCAAGGGGCAGGATATGAAAGTGTTTCGGATTTATTAATGGTATTTATGGGCGGGATAATAATTATTAACTTTTTAAATCTGAAAAATTCAGTGGAAGTGTATGAGCATACGGGCGGAGTGTCGCGTCGTTATTTTATGAAGCTATTATTTATTCCGGTGGGTATTATTATTGGGATTTTAGCTATTTGTATCGTTGTAACACCAGATATTTCGATAAAGGAAATTAGTATGACAGGACTTATTATGTTTGCTTGTTTTTTAGTTCCTAGTTTGTTTATATACATATATATGAAAAAAATAAAAAGAGAAGATTGAAATATAAGAAAGGCTTTCCCGTATTGAGGAAAGCTTTTCTTATATCTTTTTATACAAAACTTTATGAAGGCCAATTGGTTCAATTTCAAAAATTTCACCATGTTCCTGAAAGCCTAAGCGCTTGTAATAGTCAGCTACAGTAATTCGGCCATTACACCATAACATATTTGCTTGACGCTCTTGTAAGATTTGTTTTGCATTCTGAATTAAGGAGCTTCCAGCGTGGTTGTTTCGAAACTCAGGTAATGTGGCCATTCCTCGTAGACGATAATGAATACCGGCTGGTAGGTCAGGATATATTTCTTTTGAGAAGGAAGCGATACTAATTAGTTCATCGTTTATAAATGCGCCTAAGTGGAAGGTGTCTGTTTCATAATCGGAAGGATATTTACAATCTGCTAATGTTTGATTGGGGCGTAAAATTTTTTGACGTAATACGTAAGTTTCGGATCCCTCAATATTTTTCACGATAATCATATTAACATCCTTTCTTATAAGGCTTTTTCTGTTAATTGTATAAAGAAATAAGCAGGTGCGGCGAGAAGTCCGAGTATGCTAGCAGTTCCGAGAAGGAGTGAAAGTAGGAGGCAAGAATATTTTATTCCATTCGATTTTTTCCATCCGTAACTACAAATCTCAATACTAACACCGATGAGAATAATGGCAACGAGTATTTCTGCTAATAATAAAAGAGCTAAAGTTACAATAGACATAATGTGATCCATCCTCATAATATGTGATAGTAACATTTTACCATATGAAGTTAAAAAAATGCCCCTCAATTATGTGAGGGGCATTTTTTTACTCTAATATGTTTTTTAGTGTATCGATATGTTCTTTTGAACCTGTTACAAGTAATGTGTCACCGTGTTGTAGTCTTGTATCACCATGTGGTATTAATGCTTTGTTACCGCGGTAGATTTGAATGACAAGTACATCACCTAAAAACGGGAGGCGGCGAAGCGCAACGCCGTTATATTTATTGCTGCGCAGTTCAACTTCACGTACTGTTTCGTTTGCTGTTGTAATTAAGCGAACGAGACTAGGTTTATCAATAAGTGCACGTAATAAAATACGTGTAGAGTTAATTGTTGAGAATACAGCGATATGTTCTTGCGTTGCTTTTTCTTGTAGAAGTGGATCTTCTACACTTGCAATAACATGTTCAACACCTAGCTCTTTTGCATGTTCTGCCAATAATAAGTTTTGTTCATCATCGCTTGTTGCAACAACGACGCGATCTGCATTAAATGCTGTTTGTTCAGTTAATGATGCGATTGTGATGTCATCTAATTTCACGATAGGGAAGTCATGTGATTTCGCTTCTTCATCATTTATTTTGTTTTGACGCATCATATATAGCGTTACGTCATAATCTTCTCGTTTTAAATCTAGTGATAACGGAAGGGTAATTCTGCTCGCGCCAATAATAGCTACTTTTGGTTTTGGTGTTTCTACTTTTGGGAACATTTTTTTAAACAATATAGGTGCAAAAATACAAGTAATAACTGCGCTTAAAATAAGAGAGGCAGATAAACTTGGACTGATGATCTCCAGTTTTTCACCAATTTGTGCAGCCGCAATAACTAGAGAAAGTGTCGATGTTAATAAGATTGCACTTCCAAGTACGATATTACGTGGATACCATTTTCTTAAGACGAGTGATGGTAAGAGTTTCGAAATAAAGAGTCCTACAATTAAGATTGGAATCATTAGCATGCTAGAAGGTTCTTTGAAAATAGACCACACCTCTAGATTTACACCAACCATTACGAAGAAAATAGGGATGAAGAAACCATAGCCGATAGAATCAAGTTTTTCCACCATATCTTCATTTGGTGATAATAACGATACAAGTACACCTGCTAAGAAGGCGCCTAAAATATTTTCTGCTCCAACAGATTCCGATAACCCAACTAAGATTAAAATGAGTGCAAAAACAGCTCGTGTATCAATTTGTACACTACCAGCTTTTAAACTATCTAAGTATGGAATGTTTTTAAAGCGTTTTGCAATAAAGTAAATGACAATACCGGCACCGAATAGAATAAGTAAGAGCCACATACTCTGACCGCTTTCGGAATTTAATCCGACAAAAACAGCGAGTAAAATCATTGTAACTAAGTCTGCAATAACAGCAACTAATAAAATGATTTGTCCGATTGCAGTTTTTCCTAGGTTGTTCTCTTTTAATGTTGGTACAACAACACCTAAAGAAATAGTTGAAATAATTAAAGTCATGAACATTGCATTATCTACGAATCCTAGCCATACGAATAGTAATGATAGGGCATAAGACAAGATGAAAATAAATAAGAAGATAATGCTTGCTGCTTGAAATGTATTTGGCTCGTTTGTCGTATTCTTTTTCCCTTTTTGTTTAAAGATAGAAAAATCAATTTCTAAACCGCTTAAGAACATAAGGAAGATAAATCCTAATGTTGATAAAACTTGAAGCCATATATCTGGCTCAATAATATTAAACCCACTTTTACCTACAAAGATTCCTGCAATAATTTCTGCAACGACCACAGGAAGTGCTTTTAATTTAAAGCGTTGTAACAAAAGGGGAACGAAAAACGCGATTGCAACGACAACCATAAGTGATAGAACAGAAGTATGATGTTCCATTGCGTTCTCTCCCTTCAAATAAATATAGTACCTATTTAGCCATATAATAGGTAGAAAAGCAACGCATATGGATTCGATTTCATAAAGAAAGACTTTTCTTAACATTTGTCATAATAAGTATATTTTTCATGATTATGCCGTTAATTCCGTAATGTGGATGTAATAGGGGGGATAAAAAAAGACTGCTGAGGAATCTCAGCAGTCTTTTTCATGTACATTACATTGAGAAGAAGATCCATACAGTTAAACCAACTGTTGCAGTTGCAACGAAGAAACTGTATATCATTGTAAGAATTTGAACTCTTCCTTCTCCTTCTTTTAAATGCATGAACATAATTAATTGTAACAACGCTTGCGCAACAGCCATTATGATAATAGTTGTTAGGACTGTTGAAAGTGGCAATGTTGTGTAAAGTGCCACGTATAACGCTAGGAACGTTAATGCAAGCGATAAAATAAATCCGAAAACGTGTGACCAAGGGAATCCGCTATGCGCATGTCCGTTTGCTTGGTTGTTATTTTGACCCATTTACGCCACCATCCCGTTCAAGTAAACTAGTGTGTAAATAAAGACCCAAACAAGATCGAGGAAATGCCAGTATAAGCTGATAATGAATACTTTACGAGCTGTAACTGGTGTTAAACCTCGTTTTAAAATTTGGATAATAACACAAATTGCCCAAATGATACCGCCTGTTACGTGGGCTCCATGCGTTCCAAGAAGAACGAAGAATCCAGATAAAAAGGCACTTGTTTGAATTGTTGCACCTTCACCAATATACATAATGAATTCTTCAATCTCGAAGAATAGGAAACCTGCACCTAAAAGTAATGTAAGGACGAACCATCCAAGCATCGCTTTTTGGTTGTGCTTACGCATTTCGTGAATTACGATACCACATGTGAAACTACTTGTTAAAAGTAGTAATGTTTGAATTAAAAGCGTTTTAAGTTCAAACAGTTGCGCTGGTGTTGGGCCATCTGCCGTACGACCAGCAAGGACTAGATAAGAGGCGAAAAGTGTTGCGAACAGCATAATTTCAGCCCCAAGAAAAATCCAGAATCCTAGGATATTCAATCTGCTTTGTTCGGATTGATATTCCAAAGGTAAGCTTTTATCTAAAGCCGCCATGTCATTTCACCTCTCATGCTATATGTTCTGTTTTTTTAATTTCATCAACACTGATATAGTAACCTTCATCATAATCGAATGAACGATAGATTAAGCAAGCTAAAATACCAACTCCACCGATTGCTGCAAGCCAGAACCAGCTAAATACTAATGCGAAACCTGCAAGACCGAAGAATCCAGACGCAATAATAGGCACACCAGAGTTACTTGGCATGTGAATTGGTTTGATATCTTCTGCTGCTGGTGTAACTGTTTCTCCGCGTTTTTTCATGTACCAGAAAGCATCAGCTTCTTTAATTTCAGGAAGCTTCGCGAAGTTGTAATGTTGTACAGGAGAGTGAGTTGCCCATTCAAGTGTACGACCATCCCATGGATCTCCAGTTGTGTCACGTTCACCGTGACGTGCACTCCAAATTACGTTGTAGCAAAGAAGTAGGAAGCCGATACCCATCATTACCGCACCAACAGATGCGATTTGGTTTAGCCATCCCCATCCAAGACTTTCAGAGTAAGTGTACATACGACGAGTCATACCGTCTAAACCTAAGAAGTACATTGGGAAGAAACAGATGTTGAATCCGCTCATAAAGATCCAGAATGTCCATTTACCTAGGCGTTCATTTAACATATGACCAGTCATTTTTGGATACCAGAATGTGAATCCAGCAAGCATAGCGAATACTGTACCTGCGATTAATACGTAGTGGAAGTGAGCGATTAGGAAGTAGCTGTTATGGTATTGATAATCAGCTGCTGCCATTCCAAGCATAACCCCTGTAACCCCACCGACTACGAAGTTTGGAATAAATGCCAATGACCAAAGCATTGGAACTGTAAAACGAATACGTCCTTTATACAGTGTAAACAACCAGTTAAAGATCTTAACCCCGGTTGGAATCGAAATCGCCATTGTCGAAATCGAGAAGAATGAGTTAACCGCTGGACCTGCACCCATCGTGAAGAAGTGGTGAAGCCATACGACGAAACTTAGTAAAGAAATTGCAACCATTGAGTATACCATCGCACTGTAACCGAATAGACGCTTACGTGAGAATGTACTAATGATTTCAGAGAAAATACCGAATGCCGGTAAAATAACGATATATACTTCAGGGTGACCCCATACCCAGAACAGGTTGGCCCATAACATCGGCATACCGCCGCTCGCCATCGTAAAGAAGTGAGCATCGAATAGACGGTCAAATGTCATTAATGCAAGAGCAACTGTTAATACTGGGAAAGCGAAAATAATGATAATTGTTGTAATTAAGATTGACCAAGTAAACATTGGCATTCTCATTAAAGTCATACCAGGTGTACGCATTTTTAAGATAGTAACAAGGAAGTTAATACCGGTCATTAGCGTACCGAGACCTGAAATCTGTAATGCAATTGCGTAGTAGTTATTTCCTACGCCTGATGTAAACTCTGTACCTGCCATTGGGAAGTAAGAAGTCCACCCAGCGTCTGGAGAACCACCGATTACGAAAGCGATGTTGAATAACATTGCTCCGACAAAGAATAACCAGAAACTTAAAGCATTTAAGAACGGATATGCAACGTCACGAGCACCAATTTGTAATGGTACTACAAGGTTCATTAATCCCATAACGAATGGCATTGCCATGAAAAGAATCATTACTGTACCATGTGTTGTAAAGATCCCGTTATAGTGTTCAGCGTTTAAATAAGTTGTTTCTGGGAATGTTAATTGTGCACGGATCATTAAACCATCCATACCACCACGGAATAACATGATAACCGCAGAAATAATATACATAGCTCCGATTTTTTTATGGTCAACAGTTGTTAACCATTCGTCCCAAAGCCATTTCCATTTTTTATACTTTGTTAGTACGAAAATGATTGCTAATGTCACAAGAACGATAGAAGCGTCTGCACCGTAAATAATCGGGTCACCTGTGACAAAGAATTCATCAAGCTTCACTGTGTTCACTCCAATCTGTTGGAATAATAGCTATTATTTTTTGTTTTTGTAGTAGTTGTAATCACAATATTCAAGTGATTTTGGATCTACATAACTTAAGTGGTGACTAGAGAATGTCATACGACCAACTACACCAGGTTTAACAATTTCGTTGTACTTAGCTTCTGTTAGTTTAGGAGCAGTTTCTTGTACTTCTTTAACCCACTTGTCATATTTCTCTTTAGTTTTTGCTTCAACTTCGAACTCCATGTGTGTGAATCCTTCACCAGAGAAGTTCGCACTACGGCCTAGGTAAGAACCTGGCTTATCAGCTTGTAAATAAAGATCCATAATCATGCCATCCATTGTGTACTTCATACCACCAAGTTCTGGTACCCAGAAAGCATTCATTGGGCCGACAGAAGTCAGTTTGAATTGAATTGGTACACCAGCTGGGATGTTTAAATAGTTAACGGTTTCAATTTTTTCCTCTGGGTAACTGAATAACCATTTCCAGTTTGCAGATGTAACATAAATTTCAACTGGTTTAATATGTTTGGACTCTTTCGGAACCTCTTCCGAAGCATAAGTTGCTTTTACTGTTGGAATCGATAATGCGATAACGATAATAACAGGAACAAGCGTCCAAATAATTTCTAGTAATGTGTTACCGTGTTGTTCAGGTGGCTCATAGTCCATATTCTCTGGTTTTTCACGATAACGAATCAAGATGACTGTAAACAGAATGAATACAATTGCGATAATTAATGACATAAGCAAGAATGACCAAACAATTAAATCATACTGTGCTTTTGCAACAGGTCCTTGCGGATTTAATACTGCGAGTTTTTTATCACAGCCACCGAGGAACAGAAGTAATGATAACGGAAGAAGTGAAGCCAACTTCCAAAACGCTTTCTTTAGTTGCACGATTGAAAATCTCCTTTCTCCTTGGATTGAAACTATGCCAATAAAACAATATAAACCTATTAATTTATAGAAGGCAATAGTTTTTGATATATTGTTAAAAAATAGACACAAATGCACACTTTTTAAGGTGAATATCATTTGTAACTTGATTACATTGTAAACTATTTTCCAGAGAAAAACGTGATTGTGAAAATTTTAAGATAAATAAAGTTATACCAGGATATCCAAGAAATAGAAAAAAGCTATCTTATGATAAGAAAGATAGCTAAATATTTTGTATATTTAGTTTATTTCTTGTGTGACAGTTCGTGGCTGTTCAAGTGTGACAATTTTTTTATATTTAACTTGGTATAAAATGTAACAAATAATCATAAATGGAATGCCGCAATAAAGAGCAATTCTTTGATCTGGAATGAAAGCCAAACTAACAAATGTAATGAAATTGAGCGAGAACGCTACGATTGGAACGAGTGGATAGAGCGGTGTACGATATTTTAAATCATTTATGTCGCCACCATTTTTCACGAAATTTCTACGGAAGAAAAACTGTGAAGCGGCGATTGACATCCAAACTACAACGGCAGCCATTGCTGCAATAGATGTTAAAACTAGAAAGACAGTATCTGCCGCAAATACACTTGTTAGTAAGGACAGGCTAGCGAAAATTAGGCTGAAAATTAATGCATTTAGCGGTACACCTTTTTTAGTTAATTTCGTAAATGCTGGACTTGCCATTCCTTGTTTTGCCATCGCCCACAGCATACGAGAATTTGCGTATAGACCAGAGTTAGCAACGGATAATACAGCTGTAATAATAACAAAGTTCATAATGTCTGCTGCATATGGGACACCGGCTACATCAAATACAAGTACAAAGGGACTTTCGACTAGATTAGCCTCTTGCCATGGGAGTAAACCTACAACAACTGATATCGCTAAGACGAAGAAGAAGAGAGTTCGCCAAATTGTATTTTTTATTGCTTTTGGAATTGTTTTTTCAGGATTTTCACTTTCTCCTGAAGCGATTCCAATTAATTCTGTTCCTTGGAAGGAGTAATTTACTGTAATCATCGTAAGAAGAACAGCTAATGCACCGTTTGGAAATAGCCCACCATTTTCAGTGAAATTATGAAGCATTGGAGCTGGCTTTCCATTGAAGTCTAGTAGACCGAACATAACAGCACCACCAAGCACGATGAAAATAACAATTGTCGCGACTTTTACACTTGCGAACCAAAACTCTGCTTCTGCATATGCTTTTGCTGATAAAGCGTTTACAAGGAAGAGTGCTGCTGCAAATGTAACGCACCAAATCCAGGAAGAAACGTCTGGAAACCAGCGTTTCATTAAAATACTTACAGTTGTTAACTCCACGCCAACTGTAACAGCCCAATTTAACCAATACATCCAACCAACAACAAATCCAAAACCAGGTGAAATGAATTTGCTTGCATAACTTTGGAATGAACCTGCTTCTGGCATAGCAACGGATAATTCACCAAGACATAACATCGTTAAATACATAACAAATCCACCGACTAAAAATGCAAGAATAGCACCACCAGGTCCGGCATTATGGACAATTTGACCAGATCCCATAAATAGCCCGGTTCCGATAACACCGCCGAGTGCAATCATAAATAGGTGTCTACTTTTCATTGTTCGTTTTAAATCTGTTTGTTCAATTTGTTGATTCATATGCCCTCACCCCGTATTTTCTTGAATGTGTGAACTTCGTTTTATTCTGAGTTTTTAATCATTAGTGGGGGATGCAACACACACTCGGTTTATTTGCTATGAAATGAATGGAGTATGTAAAAAAACGAACTATGACTAAATACTCTAAGAATGTTTGTTAACATGGTGATATCTTCACTATGTTAACAATTTTGATTTTAGCAAAATATTCTGGAAATGTATATTTATTTTTCTTTTTATTAAAAATAATTAGAATTTTTATAATTCATTCTATGAGCGATAATTCACATGATCTTTCTAGCAAACTAGTAAGAAGAAGGGTACAATGATAAGAGTTGTATCTGTAAAATAATAATTAATGGAGTTTTGTTTATAATGAAAAAGTTAAAATATCTTTTTGTTTTTGGGATTATAATTGCTGCTGCGTTTTTTATAGGGAAAGATAAAATCATGCAAAAGGCGCAAGTTCTACGCCTAGAATTTCTATCTGAAATGAAAGAAGCAGCTATGATTGAAGATGTTCCGTTTATTAAACAATTACCAGAATTACCTCGAGGATGTGAAGTGACAAGTTTAGCTATGTTGCTGCAATATAAAGGTGTACAAGTAGATAAGATGCAACTTGCTAGCGAAATTCATCGTGTTCCATTTGAACAAAATGGTTTGCGTGGAAATCCTTACGAGGGATTTGTGGGAAATATTTATACAAAGGCAGAGCCTGGATATGGTGTGTACAATAAACCAATCTTTGATTTAGCAGAAAAATATGTTCCTGAAAAAGTAATTAATTTAACAGGTAGAGACATGCAAGATATATATAAAGTAATTAGTTCAGGCTCTCCGGTATGGGTCATTATTAATACGACGTTTAAGCCGCTAGCTGAAAGTAGTTTTGAAACATGGAATACGAGTTCAGGCGAAGTGAAAATTACATATTATGAGCATAGTGCAGTAGTAATTGGATATGATCAAAACTTTGTATATGTAAATGATCCTCTTAAAAATAATCCACGTTTGGCTGTTCCGCGAGCAGAATTTGAGAAAGCTTGGGAGCAAATGGGAAAACAAGCAATTACTATTTTATAATAATGAAAAAGTCATCTTTTGGATGGCTTTTTCTTTTTAGTTTATCATCACTGAAAATTCAGAAGATTCTTTTAAAAGTTAACAATTCACGTTATAATAACATTTAACTTGGTGAAGAAGGGGAGAAGAGAAATGGATGTTGCAAAGGAACTTGTTTTGTCAAAAAATCAGTTAGTTGAGTGGAGAAGGCATTTTCATAAGTATCCAGAGTTATCTTTTCAAGAAGAAAAAACATCGCAGTTTGTGTTCGATATACTTCGGAAATTTCCATGTTTAGAAGTGTCACGGCCGACTAAATATAGTGTGATGGCAAAGTTAGTAGGTAAACATCCGGGCAAAACAGTTGCGATTCGCGCCGATATGGATGCTCTTCCTATTCATGAAGAAAATGAGTTTGATTTTATTTCTACATATAAAGGTGTAATGCATGCATGTGGTCATGATGGACATATAGCGATATTACTTGGGGTTGTATATAAGTTAGTAGAAGAAAGAGAGAAGATTAAAGGGGAGATTCGTTTTCTATTCCAACATGCTGAAGAGAATTTTCCTGGTGGTGCAGAGGAGATGGTTGCTGCAGGTGTAATGGAAGGTGTGGATTATATTATTGGTGCTCACCTTTGGGCGTCGTTAGAGGTTGGGAAAATAGGTGTTATTTATGGTCCTGCAATGGCTGCACCGGATGTTTTTAAAATTAAGATAGAGGGAAAAGGTGGACATGCTGGAATCCCTCATGAAACGGTGGATAGTATTGCAATTGGAACACAAGTCGTTTCGCAACTTCAGCAAATTGTATCTCGCCTCACGAATCCATTAGATTCTCTCGTAATATCTGTTACGCAATTTCATGCGGGGACAACTCATAATGTAATACCAGAGCAAGCCGAGATTGAAGGGACAGTGAGAAGTTTAAGACATGAATTACGAGGTGAAACAGAGAAGAAGATTGAGCGGATTGTGAAGCATATTACGGAATCTTACGGAGCGAAATATACATTTTCATATGAATATGGGTATCGACCAGTTGTAAATGACTATGAAGCTACAGAGCTTATTGAACAAACGGCATTACAACTTTATGGAAGGGATAGAGTTGTTCGTTTACAGCCGACGATGGCTGGAGAAGATTTTTCAGCGTTTTTACAAAAGGCACCGGGGACATTCTTTTTTATCGGAGCGGGAAATAAAGAGAAAGGTATTATATATCCTCACCATCACCCTCGTTTTACGATTGACGAAGATGCATTACCGATTGGAGTGGAAGTCTTTGTATCAGCCATTATGAACTTTATAAGTAAAGGAGAATGAGATGAAGAAAATACACATTCTAGCGCTTATCCCAGTTCTTTGTTTAGTAGTTGGGCCAATATTTGCGAATTCAGTTACTCCTTACGTATTAGGGATGCCATTTTTATTATTTTGGGTATTATTATCAGTGTTTATTACATCTTTTTGTATGGGGCTTGTGTACGTGTTGGATCCTGCTAATAAGGAGGATGTAAAATGACTGCATTACTTATCATTATTTTATTTTTGTTTCTCGCACTATTTTTAGGGATTCGGGCACAACATGGAAAAGATATGAATTTAGAGCAATGGTCAGTTGGGGGAAGAGGGTTTGGCACTATTTTTGTTTTTCTCCTTATGGCAGGTGAAATTTATACGACGTTTACATTTTTGGGAGGAAGTGGCTGGGCGTATAGTAAAGGAGCACCTACCTTTTATATTTTAGGCTATGGCGCTTTAGCTTATCTTTTATCGTATTTTTTATTGCCACCGATTTGGAAGTATGCGAAAGAGCATAACCTTGTTTCACAGTCGGATTTTTTTGCGAAGAAATATAGAAGTAAAGCGCTTGGGATTATTGTTTCAATTGTTGGTGTTGTTTCCATCATCCCATATCTTGTTTTACAGTTAAAAGGACTGGGAATTATCGTTTCAGAAGCTTCTTACGGAAGGGTGTCACCTGTTGTTGCGGTTTGGATTGGTGCTATTGTTATAACTATATATGTAATGGTTTCAGGTATACATGGTTCGGCTTGGACGGCCGCTTTGAAGGATATTATGATACTGTTTATCGTTATGTTTTTAGGTATATATTTACCGTATCATTATTATGGAGGATTTCAGCCGATGTTTGAGGCTGTAGAGGCAGCGAAACCGGGATTTTTATCTTTACCTGAAGAAGGAATGAGTATTTCTTGGTTTGTTTCTACTATTATATTAACGGCCCTCGGTTTCTATATGTGGCCTCATACATTTGCTTCTGCTTTTTCTGCAAAAAATGAAAAAGTATTTCGTAAAAATGCAGCAATTATGCCATTGTATTCTTTAGTTTTACTTTTCGTATTTTTTGCAGGATTTGCTGCTATATTACAGGTTCCGGGATTAAAAGGAGCGGATGTAGACCTTTCATTGTTCAGACTTGCTCTTCAAACGTTTGACCCTTGGTTTATTGGAATTATTGGTAGTGCGGGAGTATTAACGGCATTGGTTCCGGGTTCGATGCTTGTTATGGCGGCTTCTACACTGTTAGCGAAAAATATTTATCGAACGATAGTTCCATCTGCTTCAGATAGACAAGTTGCTAAGATGGCAAAATTATTTGTGCCTGTAGTAACGCTCGTGGCAGTTTTATTTACATTTAAAGGAGGAGAAACGATAGGAGCGCTTCTATTAATGGGATACAGTATCGTTACACAACTTTTCCCTGCACTTGTATGTAGTTTGTTTCCACGTCAAATTATTACGAAGCAAGGAGCTATTGCAGGAATGGGAGTTGGGCTATTAGTGGTCGCATATATTACCTTATCTGGTTCAACTATAGCCACGATGTTTCCGAGTTTCCCGCAGTATATAAAAGATTTGAATGTAGGTATAGTCGCATTGTTAATTAATATAATTGTGATGTTTGTAGTCAGTGGATTTACAAAAGGTGTATTTATAAAGAAAAACACTATAATAGTGGAAAAGTAATTCGTTTATCCCGCATTAACAAGCAGTAAGACCCCCACCTCAAAATTCAGCGGAAGCAAAGAAGTTAGGTGGGGGCCTTGCTGCCTGTAAAAGCCCGATTGGTGAGGGGTGATTAAAGTTTTACTTTATTAGAGCTATCTTTGAAAAGAGATAGCTCTTTTTTGTATATATTTTCTTCAATTAGCGGAATCTAACTAAAAACTTGTTGAAAAGGAAGTTAGGTGGGGAAATTGTTAGAGCTTGAAGGTAACTTATTTGAAGTTATGAAAGAAATTAGGGATGAGTTAGGTTCACCTAATGATTTAACAATTAGAGAAGTTGCTCTTGCTGGGAGTTTTACACGTTGTGCGGTTGTGTTTTTATGTGGGTTAACAGACAAGGATAATGTTTATAAATATGTAGTTCGTACTCTTCAATATGAAGAAGTGCAAAATGAAGCGGCTGTCGTTCAGACGTTATTGGACCGTTTTATTTCTATTGCGGAAGTGGGTAAGAAGACAACATTTCCGGATATTATAAATGCGATTTTAGCGGGAGATACAGTTATATTAATTGATAATATTCAAACTGCTATCATTATTAATAGTAGGGCTTGGGAGAAGCGAAGTTTAGAACCACCAGTGACAGAAGATTTAATACGCGGACCGAGAGTTGGATTAAATGAAGACATTAATGTGAATAAAATGTTAATCCGACGCAGCTTACGCGATCCAAAGTTGAGGTTCCAATCTTATATTATGGGGAAGCGATCGCAGAAAGAAGTAACCCTAGTATATATAGAAGATATTATTAATCCTCACATTGTAAAAGAGTTAGATCGCCGTCTTCAATCAATAGTGACAGATGTCGTTTTGGAAACAGGTACGATTGAACAATTAATTCAGGATAATAATTTATCCCCATTTCCACAGTTTTTGAATACAGAGAGGCCTGATAATATTATAGCCTCATTAGCGAAAGGGAAGGCGGCCATTTTAGTAGACGGATCCCCGTTTGCTCTTATTGCACCACTTGTGTTTGTTGATATTTTTCAATCTGTAGAAGATCATTATGAGCGCTGGGTGATTGGAACGTTATTAAGGTTTTTACGTATGGGTTCAGGCATAATTGCGGTTTTGTTACCAGCTATGTATGTAGCACTTGTATCTTATCATCAAGGACTTATTCCTTCTAAATTGGCTTATTCAATTGCAGGTGCGAGGGAAGGTGTTCCGTTTCCTGCATATATTGAAACATTAATGATGGCCTTGACTATGGAATTAATACGAGAAGCTGGAATCCGATTGCCGAAACCGATGGGGCAAACGATAGGGATTGTAGGAGGTCTTGTAATTGGAGAAGCTGCGGTAAATGCAGGGATTGTAAATCCGTTTTTAGTTATTATTATTGCAGTTACTGCGATTGCTACGTTTTCGCTTCCTGTATATAGTATTACGATTACGTTCCGAATTTTACTTTTCGTCTTTGTATTAGCTGCAACGGCTTTTGGACTGTATGGGATTATTCTAGCTCTGATCGCACTTGCTATTCATATTACAAATTTAACAAGTGTTGGTATACCGTATACAACTCCCATTGCTCCTGCATTTTATAAAGATTGGAAAGAAGAATTTATTCGCATGCCAAAATCGATGTTGAAAGATAGACCAGAGTACTTACAAACAAAAGACTCTACAATACGTCCAAAGGAGCGAAAATAAGTGAAACCATTTGAGTATGGCGATGAAGAGATTGGATCTCGGGAAATTGGGTTTGCGGTATCATCGACCATTATTGGTATAGGGGCATTGTCTATGCCAAGAGATATCGCTAACCAAACTTTATTTTCGGACGGTTGGATTATCTTGCTTTTGGGTGGACTGATTTGCGCAGTTTTAGGCTGGTTTGTGACGAGAGTGGCTATCTTATTTCCAAAACAAAATTTTGTTCAATATACGAGTGCGCATTTGACGAAGCCTGTTGCATACACAATTAGTAGTATTTTAGTATTAACTTTTGCTGCTTTGACAGCGTATGAATCGCGAATGATTTCAGTTATTTCTCAAACGTATTTATTTAGTGATACACCAATACAACTACTGTCTTTTTTCTTCTTATTAGTTGTTATTTATGGAATAGCAGGATCAAGAGCAGCCTTATTAAGGTTAAATGTTTTATTCTTGCCTATTGTTTTAATTGCGATAGTACTTCTTTCTTTATTGAATATAAATTTAATGGAAATAAATAATTTACTACCAGCTTTTCAAACGAAAGTAAGTCAATATGCTGTTGGAGTTAAAAATTCTATTTTTACGTTTATTGGATTTGAAGTAGCGTTATTTTATGCAGTTTTGCTGAATAATAAGACAGCGAAAAAAGCGCCAATGGCAGTCGCGAAAGCGGTGATGGTAAACGTGCTGTCATACATTTTAATTTATGTAACTTGTATTAGTGTTTTTACTTATATGACAACACGTGGATTGACATATCCAACAATTGAATTAGGGAAAGAAATTGAAATTGGTGGAGGATTTTTAGAAAGGTTTGATGCGATTTTTTTTACGACTTGGATTATTACTATTTATAACACTACAGCAATGTATTATGACGTCGCATCTTTATTGTTTTGTGCTATGTTTCCGAAAGTGAAGAAACAAATTTTTATTTTCATAAGTGCCCCTATTATTTTTATGGTGAATATGATACCTAGTAGTTTAAATACTTTATCAAGTTATGGGACTTATTTAGCTTGGATAGATATGGGGTGTGTTGTGTTAGCACCTTTGCTCGTTTTAATTGTATATAAAATAAAAAGAAGGAATGGTGGAAATGAAACACCTTCTTAAAATTATAATGGTTATGGCTTTAACTGGATTTATGAGTGGGTGTTCTGAGTTAGAAGAGATAGAAGAAAGAGGATTTGTAGTAGGAGCGGCTTACGATATTGTGAAGGAGAAGAAAGCGAATCCAATTATGAAAGGGACCTATCAGATGGTACTCCCCAGTAAATTGTCTCAACAGGGTGGACAAGGGGGTGGGGATAGCGAAAATTATATTAATGTTAGTGCAAAAGCAGATAGTGTATTTGAACAAATAAGAATAATCGCAAAAAAAATTAGTCGTACATTATTTTTCCCTCATATACAGGTGATTATTTTCTCTGAAGAATTACTTTCACATCCATACATTTTACAAAATACGTTAGATGTATATATTCGCGATCATGAGATGAGAAGAAATATTCGTTTGTTCGTTTCTAATAAAAATGCCGAAGCTATTTTAAAACAAAGTGCCAAGCCTGAAAATTTACCGGCGCAGTATATTGATATGTTAGCTGAACACCCTCCGAAAAATGCCCAAATGATTGAGGCTGCAAGAATTGGTGAGGTGCAGGAAAAGATGATCTCTAACCGAAGTTTTGTATTACCTATTCTGGAACTAACAAAACAAGGAGTACAAATGAACGGTGCAGCATTGTTTCGTGGAAAGGATAATAAGTGTGTAGGCAATTTGAGTGGGGAAGAAACAGTAGGGATGAATTATATAATAGGTAAAAAAATTGGAGGTTTTTTTACCATCCGTAAAAAGAATCAACTTATTACATATGAAATTCATAAGTTACGTCGAAAAATTAAAGTATCCACAACGAATGCTACAAAACCAAAGTTTGATATTCATTTATCTCTGGAAGGCACATTGGCTGAGTTGCATTTTAGTGATCATAAAAAGGTTTTGAATGAAAAGCGTTTAGAGAAGGATATATCGGAAGAAATGGAGAAGCGTATTCAAAAATCAATTAAACTTGTTCAAAAAAAATATAAGGTAGATGTACTAGAGTTAGGGGAAGTGTATAAGCGACATAATTATAAAGAGTGGAAAAAGGTAAGTAAGAATTGGGATCAAGGCGAAAATTACTTTAGTAATGCTGAAATTACTGTTCATGTTCATCCAACAATTGAACATTCAGGTTCAGCTTTACCGAAAAGAGTGAAATAAGGTGATGAAAGTTGTTTACTGGATTAGGAATTAGTTGCACGATATTAATGGCAGTTCTTCCAGGAACTATATATTTTATTCATAAAAAACTCACAACGTATGGAGCACAGCCGTGGAATACTGATGTGCAAAAAAAGAAACCTGAATAATTTCAGGTTTCTTTCGTGCAAAGCATATGTGAAGGGGGATACCTTCTATGTATGCTTTGCTTTATACAAGCCCTAACCAATGTACCAATTGTGTAGAGAGGAATGTAACAACAATGGCGATAACGGTAGGGATTGCAAACGATAAGAATGTCCATTTTGCACTTTTTGTTTCTTTGTATATATTAACAAGTGTTGTTCCGCACGGGAAATGAAGAAGTGAGAACAACATTGTGTTTAACGCTGTTAACCAAGTCCAACCATTTTCTAGGAATAGATTTTTAATTTGATTAAAATCATCTATTTCAGTTAAAGCCCCAGTTGATAAGTAAGACATTAATAAAATTGGGATTACAATTTCATTAGCGGGTAGTCCAAGAATGAATGCAGCTAGAATAAACCCGTCAAGTCCTAACATTTTAGCAAATGGATCTAGGAAGTTTACAAAATACATAAGTAAGCTTGTGTCACCGATAAAAATGTTAGCAAGTAACCAAGTTAATGCAGCCGCAGGGGCAGCAACAACTATAGCTCGTTTTAAAACATAGATTGATTTATCGAGTGTTGCGCGAACAATTGTATTCCAAACTTTTGGCTTGCGGTACGGAGGTAACTCAAGTGTGTAGTGAGTTGGAACCCCTTTTAAGGCTGTTTTTGATAGTACCCAAGAAACAGTTAATGTCATAATAACACCAATTACAACCATTCCAACTACAACACCAGCAGTAACCAATGTTTGCATACTGCCTGTATAACCAGCAGCCATAAATAGTGAAGCCATTAAAATTAACATAGGCCAGCGACCGTTACAAGGAACGAAGTTGTTCGTTAAAATTGCTAGCATACGTTCACGTGGTGATTCAATGATACGTGTTGACATAATGGCTGCTGCATTACAACCAAATCCCATTGCCATTGTTAAAGATTGTTTCCCGTGTGCGCCGGATCGTTTGAATAAGCGGTCCATATTAAACGCGACACGTGGTAAGTATCCGTAGTTTTCTAATAGCGCGAACATAGGGAAAAAGATTGCCATAGGTGGTAACATAACGCTAATAACAGCACCGATACCACGGAACAAACCAAGTATTAAAATGCCATGTAACCATTCAGGTGCATGCGCTGCTTGGAACCAAGATGTTAAATATCCTTCGGCCCATCCGAAGAATTCGGCAATCATATCAGATGGTACGTTAGCGCCTGCAATTGTAAGATAAAAAATAATAGATAAAATACCGAGCATAATTGGGAATCCCCAGATTGGAGATGTGAAAATTTTATCTAGTTTTTCGGAACGATATAATTTATCAGTATTTGTATATTGGATGGATTCTTTACATATGCTTGCGGATGTTCGGTAAATATCTCCGACTATATCATCTCGTATATCTTCTTTTGAAAGTGTTTGTGCATGTTGAATAATATAGTCTAATGGAAGAGCTTTACTGGCTGAGTGAGATTCCATTAATTACGACCTCCCTTACAAGTGGTTCATTATGGTGTTTTTGAAGTGTAGTTAAGAAATTTTTATCTCCATCTAATATACGTAACGTAATCCAACGTGCTGGATACGTATCACCGAATACTTTATAAATTTGTGGCTCTAATTCCTGAATCATATTTTCGATTTTTTCGCTGTAAGTAATTTTAATTGGTGTTGGAATTAGTTTTTTATTTGCTACTTTTGCAATAACATTTAGCAAATGACCAATACCTACTCGGTTACGTGCTGAAATTTTAACGACAGGCACACCAAGTGATTTTGCTAATTTCTTTTCATCGATAACAATCCCTTTTTTCTCGGCTTCATCAATTAAGTTAATGCAAATGACTACATTATTTGTCATCTCCATCACCTGGAGTGCTAAATTTAAATTTCTTTCCATAGCAGTTGCGTCTATAACAACTACAGTTACTTCTGGTTTTTCAAATATAATATAATCCCTTGCTACTTCTTCGTCTGCGGAATTTGAGTATAGTGAGTAAGTTCCAGGTAAATCTATTAATGTATAATTACTTCCGTTATGTTCATATTCTCCTTCAGCTTTTAAAACAGTTTTTCCCGTCCAGTTTCCAGTATGTTGTTTTAAGCCTGTTAAAGTATTAAATAATGTACTTTTCCCTGTATTCGGGTTACCAGCTAAAGCGATACGATGTTTGCTCATCTGAAATCATCTCCTATTAATACCCCGAAAATAAGGGAGCTTTCTTCTTTACGCAGTGCAATAGTTGTGTTGCTCACTTGATAAGCGACCGGATCTCCAAGTGGACTGCGTTGCAATACTTTAATCGTCGCCCCCGGGATAAATCCCAAATCTAATAAGCGTCGTTTCATAGTTCCTTCTAATTGTATCTTCTCAATTTGTACAAACTCTCCTATTTTAAATTCGGAAAGTGGTTTTATATTAGCCGATACCATAAAAGTTACCTCATCTCTATATTTTTAGTTTGAGTTTAAAAAGTTTCCTTAGGTAAACTTTTTGTTAGTAATATAGTAGACTACATTGGATGATACTGTCAATTGGTACTTTAAAAATATTCATTTAATTTTAGAATTGTTCCAATTTATTTAGTTGTACTAAAAAATATTACTGAAATTCTTTTTTATGTGCATAAATTAGGCGTGTAAAAGTTACAAAATACAGCGGAATTGTAAATATAACTTTAATTAAAAGGGAAAAAGAGAGAAAAACATTTACATTGGATTTACATTGTTAAGAATAAATTTACATTACAGCTTAAATAGTGTGGATTTTGTTGGGTTCTTTAACTATAAATGTTGGGATTCCTAGTTTTTAAGGATTATTATCGTCATTTACTTAAAATTAAAAATTGCTTAACACTTACATAATATTATTGTCCTACAATGAATTTGTGTTCGAAAGAAGTAGACAAATGTGAAAAGTGATAATCCAAATGGGGGTACAAGACATGGTTATGAAAAAGGGTATTAAATTTTCTTTAGCAGCTTTAGTGGTAGCGGGTTCATTAGTGGGATGTGGAAAAGCAGAAGAGACATCAGGTAAAGATGCTAAAGGAAACGATAATGCAAAACAAGAATTGTCAGGTACGATAGCAGCTGCAGGCTCTACAGCACTTCAACCTCTTGCAGAGGAAGCTGGAAAGAAATTTATGGAGAAAAATTCAAACGTTTCTATTCAAGTGCAAGGTGGCGGTAGTGGAACTGGAATTAACCAAGTAGCTTCTGGTGCAGTCCAAATTGGTAACTCAGATGTTCCATCTGCAGATAAAATAAAAGATGCTAATAAGGCGAAAGAATTAGTAGATAACAAGGTAGCGGGTATTGCATTCGCACTTGTCGTAAATAAAGATGTAAAAGTTGATAACTTAACAGTACAACAAGTACAAGATATCTTCACTGGAAAAGTAACAAACTGGAAAGAAGTAGGCGGGAAAGATGAAAAAATCAACGTGATTAATCGTCCAGCTTCTTCTGGTACACGTGCTACATTTGAAAAAACAATTATGAAAGACGCGAAAATCAATGATGGAACTGGTACTACACAAGATTCTAACGGTGCAGTAGAACAAGCGATTAACTCTACTCCAGGTTCAGTAAGTTATTTAGCGATGTCTTACATGGTTGGCGAGAAAAAAGGTGCGCTACAAACAGTAAAAATTGATGGTGCTGAACCAAAAGTTGAAAACATTGCGTCTGGTAAATATCCATTTTGGTCTTACGAGTACATGGTAACGAAAGGTGAGGCAAAAGAAGCAACAAAAGCTTACATTGACTATGTAAAAGGTAAAGATTTTGAAAAGCAAGTAGAAGATATGGGTTATATTCCAATGTCTAAATTAAATAAGTAATAAAATTTATGGGGCTGGCTGCAAGGCCAGTCCTGTTCATTTCAATTTATGAAGTGGGGTCTGTCCTGTGATGAAGGGGAAAAAACAAATTAATTACGTAAAAAGTGAATATATAGGAAGATCACTTGTTACGTTTTGTGGTATTTTTATTGTTTTAATTACATTAGCTATTATTGCGTTTATTTGTGGTAAAGGTATTCAATCTTTTACACAAAGTGGTATCTCATTTACTGAGATGTTAACATCGACAAAATGGAATCCAAATGCTGATCAAGGATCCTTCGGGGCTTTAATTTTCATTGTAGGTTCAACGGTGGTTTCGTTAGGTGCGGTCATTATTAGTGCACCAATTGCTATAGCTCTTGCTATATTCATGAATTTAATTTCGCCAAAGTTTGGAAATAAAGTATTGAAGCCTGTTTTAGAATTATTAGTTGGTATTCCTTCGGTTGTATACGGATTATTAGGGGTTACGATTTTAGTGCCACTATTACGTGATTCGTTTGGGGGAGTAGGCTTTAGTTTAATTGCGGGTATTGTTGTATTAAGTATTATGATTTTGCCAACTATTGCTAGTATCGCTTCTGATGCAATACGTTCTGTTCCATTTGATTATTTAGAAGCTTCTTATGGTCTAGGATCAACGAAATGGCAAGCGATTAGCCGAGTAATTGTTCCTGCTGCGAAGAAAGGGATTTTAACAGGTGTTGTTTTAGGTTTAGCGCGTGCTTTTGGTGAAGCGCTAGCGGTTCAAATGGTAATCGGGAATACGATTAAATTACCAGAAGGAATATACAGTCCAACAGCGACGTTAACTGGTATTTTAACAATGGACATGACAAATACATTAAACGGAACTGCTTGGAACAATGCGCTATGGACTTTAGCAATGATTTTACTTGTTATTTCATTCCTGTTTATTTTAGTAATTCGAGCGATTGGGCAAAGAGGTGAGCGATAATAATGAATGCAAGAACGGTAAATAAAGTTTGGACAGGTATCTTTTATACGATTGCAGCTTTAGTTGTAGCTTTGCTAGTGTTCTTAGTGTTTGAAATTTTACAAAAGGGATGGGGTTTTTGGGATCCTAATTTCTTGTTTGAAGAACCAAGTAATACAAGAGCTGGTGGTGGGATTGGTCCGCAGTTATTCAATTCCTTCTATATGCTTGTTATAACGCTTATTATATCTATTCCTCTTGGATTAGGTGCTGGAATATATTTAGCAGAGTATGCAAAGCAAGGACGTTTTTTAAACTTTGTTCGTTTATGTATCGAGACAATGGCATCTTTACCTTCTATTGTTGTTGGTTTATTCGGTTTGTTAGTGTTCGTTACAATGACTGGTTGGGGATATACAGTAATGGGTGGTGCCCTTGCTTTAACTATTTTAAACTTACCGGGCTTAACGCGTGTTTGTGAAAATGCGATTTCAGAAGTTCCTTCTAATGTGAAAGAGGCAAGTCTTGGGCTAGGTGCAACGAAGTGGCAAACGATCACTCGTATTATTATTCCGTCGTCATTACCACAAATCATTACAGGTGTTATTTTAGCTGCGGGTCGTATATTTGGTGAAGCAGCGGCATTAATTTATACAGCGGGTTTAACATCTCCGATTTTAAATTCAGCAGCGGACTTCTCAAGTCCTGCTCATCCTTTAAATCCATTTAGACCAGCTGAAACGTTAGCGGTTCACATTTGGAAGTTAAATTCTGAAGGAATTATCCCGGATGCGAAGTTAATTGCGACAAAATCTGCAGCTGTATTAATTATTATGGTATTACTATTCAATGTTATTTCACGCTTGATAGCATCTATATTACACAAGCGCTTTACAGGAACGAAAAGAAAAAGTAAAACGACGAAAAAGGTAAAAGCGGCATAAATTATAAAGAAGAACTCTCTACTTATAAATAGGGGGTTCTTTTGTATTTTAATTATAGAAGGAAAGGGCGTAACGATTGTTGAATTTGTGATTAATTATATAGACGAACAGATGTAATTTAGATTGTGGATTCTAGTGAATCTCTAGAACGGTATGCGGAAAAAATGATGGATTATATGAGTAGGTAGAGAAAAAGGGTTATCTTCATTCGTGAAGATAACCCTTTTCTTTTAAATGTCAGGTGTTTCTGTAGAAGTGCTTATTTTTCTACGGGAGCGTCTTTTTCTCCCGATTTTATCTAATAGTTCATACATAACTGGAACAACTACTAATGTAAGAAGAGTTGAGACTGCCAAACCACCGATGACAACGACGGCTAAACTTTTTGATACCATACTCCCTGCTTGGGATTGGCCAAATAGAAGTGGGAGCATAGCAACGATTGTTGTAATAGCTGTCATAATAATTGGGCGTAGTCTAGTAGAACCTGCTTCAAGTAAGGCTTCTCTTGTTTCCATTCCGTGTTCCCGATTTTGTTGGACTCTTTCTATTAATACAATAGCGTTTGTAACAACAATCCCGATTAACATTAATGCGCCGATTAAGGAATTTACATCAACAGGTGTTCGTGAAACGATTAAGCCTAAAATACCACCGACAGCAGCTAACGGTAAGGAGAATAGGATTGCAAAAGGAGCACGTGCTTGCCCGAAGGTGATAACCATAATTAAATATACAATCCCTATTGCAATCCCCATAATTTTGAATAAATCTGTAAAATTCTCTTGCATAGATTCAGTAGCTCCTGCGATATTGACTTTTGCACCACTAGGTAAATCTAAGTCAGTTATCGCTTTATTTACTGCTGTGTTTACTTTACTCAAATCTTCATTTGAAGCTTCGGCTGTAATTTGGATTGTTTCTTTTCCGTCTTTATGGAAAATTTCTGTTTGCGTTTGTTTTTCTGAAATAGTTGCGATGTCTTTTAAAGGTATTGGGCCATTAATAGGTGATAGTATGTTTGTATTTAAAATATCTTCTTGTTTATTAATGTTTTCTTTTTTGTGTTCTATCATAATAGTAGTTTTTTCATTATTAATTGTAATTTCGCCAATAGGTGATTTCTTCATAAGGAATGCTACTTGTTGCGCAGCTATTTCTGGTGTTAAACCTAGTTGTTCAGCCTTTGTTTGATCAATATGAATTTGCCATTCTTTCTTAGAGTCTTCTAAATTTGTTTTTACTTTAGAAAGATCATCCATGCTTTTTAGTTTTGTTTCAACGATAGTAGCCGCCTCTTTTAAATCCGCTTCGTTAGTAGCTGTTACGTTAAATTGTAAGTTATTGCCGCCGCCAGAACTTGAATAACTTGTTTTTATATAATCAAGTTCAGCAGGCTCAAAAGTTTTATTTTCCTTTTTTAACTCTTTAATATATTGATCAATATCAGAACCTTTTTTAAAGACTACGAATATACTAGCAAGGTTATTTTTAGTTGTTTGCCCCCATTGTGCATCTTCTGCGCTAGATCCCATTCGTAAAATAACGTCTGTTATATCTGAATTAGAAAGTAATTTCTTTTCAAAATCAAATGCTTTTTGTTTTTGAGATTCAGCATTATAATCGGCTGGAAATGTCATGTTAATAGATAACATTGTGTCGTCTTCAGATTTTATGTTTGCTTTCGGTAGTAATATATAGGCCGCAATTGATCCTGCAAATAATAAAAATGAAGTAAGTAGAATAATGAATTTATGAGAAAGAGCCCACTTTAATGTAGCGACATATCGTGATGAAGAACTTGGCTTTCGATGCTTTGTTTTTTTGAGTAGTAAAAAAGCCATAAGTGGAACAACTGTTAGTGCAACGATTAAGGATGATAGTATAGAATATACAACTGCTAATACCATAGGTAACATTAATTTTCCGATTGCTCCTGATACGAGGCCGATAGGTAAAAAAACAGCGACCGTTGTTAAAGTAGAAGAAGTAATTGCGACTGCGACTTCTTTCGTTGCATCGAGAATGATATCTTTAGAGAAAGAATCTTTTTGTAAACGGCGGAAAATATTCTCGATGACAACGATACTATCATCGACGAGACGTCCAACCGCAACAGCTAAACCACCGAGGGTTAAAATGTTAAGCGTAATGTTAGATTGATGTAGTAAAAAGAGTGTTAATAAAATAGATAATGGAATACTGACAACAGCGATGAGTGTTGTTCGGAAGTTACGTAAAAAGATTAAGATAATTAGAGTTGCAGCGATTGCTCCAAGTATTACTTCTTTTCCCATGCTAGTAACAGCATTTTCAACTTGTTCATGGGTTGAAGCCAAAAGTTTAATAGAAAATTGATTTTTATATTCCTTATCTATCTCTTTAACTTTTTTATCAATCTCTTTTCCAATGGCAACTGCATTTTTACTTGGCTCTTTCATGATGATTAATCCTGTGCCTTCTTCTCCGTTTATATGTGAGATTGTATCGTAGTGTTGTTTAATTTCAATTTGAGCAATGTCTTGCAATTTCACTTGGGGTGCCACAGTGATGTTTTTAATGTCATTTACATTTTTTATGTCCCCAATGACGCGGAGGTTGTATTCTTCCTGATTAACAGTAATTGCCCCAGCTGGAGTAGAAGTTTCTTTTCCTTGTAAAACAGTTAATATCTGCTGTGATGTTACGTTTTTGTTTTTTAATTGGTTTGGATCAAGTACGATAGATAATTCAGAGGTGGATTTTCCGAAAAACATAACGTTGGCAACACCATCAATGTTTTCGAGTTGTGGTACGATTTCTTTTTCAATTTGTTTTTCATCTGCTTTTGAAAAACCGTTTTGTTTCTGGATAGTAATTTGAGCGAGTGGAATCATAGAAGTGTTTAATTGACTAACTACGGGCTTGGTTACATCTTTAGGTAATTTAATTGTATTGACGGCTTTTTCGACTTCGCGTGCTGCATCTTTCATGTTTGCTTTTGATGTATACGCAATGTCGATACGTGATAATCCCTCGTATGTAGAAGAAGTAATGGTGTCGACGTGCTCTAAATTGCGAAATTGTTTTTCGAGAGGATCAGTTACATCTTTTGTCATCGTTTCAGCGTCGAGTCCTTGAGATAAGGTTGTGACGGTAATTGCTGGATTGTCGATACTTGGTAAAAATTCCATAGGTAATTTAGAGCCGGAATAAACACCGAGTATGGAAATGAGAAAAATCATGATGATAATGGCAGCTCGGTTTTTTAATGAAAACTTTGTTAACCTATCCATAAAATAATTCCTCCATTGGTTTATTTATAGTTGAGTGCGTCCTTTCTTACTATATAACAAAAAATGGATATTTTTCATCAATTAAATGTAAAAAAATTCTAACAATATCCTTAAGTTTATATTAGGGTTGGAATGTTGTTAATTTGTAGGGAGATAAATTTTGAATGAGAAGGAAGGGGATAATGCGCGCGAGTGGTTGTTTAATGTAGATGGGATTTTTTCTTACGGCTAATTTGTATGGTTATTTTATAGAAGGATAATTATTATAAACTTTAATATAGAAGAGAATGAAAATTTGGGAAGGCATTGTGAAATACAATTTGGTTGAACGGAGTGTATTAGCATACAATTAAAATAACTATTTTCAGTAGTAAGGATAATAGTTATTTCTATAGAAGAAATTAGGGTAGATAATTTTTTTTATGTTTTTTATAAAAACACTTGTTATTTGAAAATCATGATGGTATATTAATAAACGTCGCTGATGCGGAAACGCAGAAAACGACAAAAAAGAAATTTTAAAACTTGGTTGACATCGAAAAATGAAGATGTTAATATGATGAAGTCGCTTCTGAAGCGGTGGACAAGTTCTTTGAAAACTGAACGAAACAAACAACGTGAAACGTCAATTTTTATTTTAGATGCTAGACAAACTAACTTTATTGGAGAGTTTGATCCTGGCTCAGGATGAACGCTGGCGGCGTGCCTAATACATGCAAGTCGAGCGAA
>NZ_RPSJ01000013.1:0-203545 GCF_003946765.1 Bacillus sp. 2D03
ACAACATTCTTGAAAATAAGAATACATACGATGCCCTTTTTTAATCCAAATTTGAAGAGTTTTATAGTTTGACGGATTTTCCTTTGTCATTTTATTCACCTCCTTGTTAAGGATATTATAGCAAAAAAGAACATACGTTTCCGTTTTTTTCTCAAAAATAAAATATTTCTTTCGATTCACCTCACCACCTTCATTTACGTTTAGAGATGGGAGTCCTCTCGAAAGGCATGATAGAAAAAATCGTTTTTATAGCAAAACATATTTATTGTCTGTACACCTAATTAACTATATAATAACATGTAGTAAGAAAGCCTTTTCAAAACATTATTATTCTTCTAGGAGGTACTTATAATGGAGCGAGTTCAAATGGCTGAGACGCTAGAATTTTCTCGTATTATTCAAGGATTTTGGCGTTTAGCAGAATGGAATATGACGAAACAAGAATTACTTTCTTTCATTGAAGATTGTATGGATATGGGAATTACTACTTTTGATCACGCTGATATTTACGGCGCATATACGTGTGAAGGGTTATTTGGCGAAGCTTTACAATTAAAGCCTTCCTTACGAGAAAACATGCAAATTATTACAAAGTGTGGAATCGCTCCCCCATCACCGAAATTTCCAGAGCGATATGTTGCTCACTACAATACTAGTACAGAGCATATTATGCAAAGTGTAGAAGCATCACTTAAAAATTTACATACAGATTATATTGACGTATTACTTATTCATCGTCCCGATCCTTTTATGGATCCAAATGAAGTGGCAAAAGCATTTTCACAATTAAAACAAGAAGGGAAAGTTCGTCACTTCGGTGTATCTAACTTCTTACCTTCACAATTTAATATGTTAAGTTCGTACTTAGATTTCCCACTTATTACGAACCAGATTGAAGTTTCTGCATTACAGCTTGAGCATTTTGAAAAAGGGACAATTGATTTATGCCAAGAAAAACGAATCAATCCAATGATTTGGTCACCTCTTGCTGGTGGGGAGATTTTTACTGGTCAATCAGAACGCGCCGTACGTGTACGTGAAACTGTGCAAAAAGTTGCTACTGAGCTAGGTGTTTCTAGTATCGATACGGTTATGTATGCTTGGTTACTTGCTCATCCAGCTAATATGATGCCAATCGTTGGCTCTGGTAAATTAGATCGCGTAAAAACTGCCGCTCTTGCTACAAAAGTTAACTTAGACCGTCAACAATGGTTTACAATTTTCGAAAGCTCTAATGGACATCCTGTACCATAATGCATAAAAAGAAGAGCTGTTTTTTTACAGCTCTTCTTTTTCATATGTATTTCTAGTCATGGCAAATACACACATATCCCTTAATCCGTTTCCATCTACCGCAACACTCGCACTTTCTAACGTACCTTCTAACTTAAACCCTAATTTCTCAGGTATCGCTCTACTCTTCTTATTTAAAGAATCACAACGAATTTCTACACGGTTTGCTTTTAATTCAGAAAAAGCGTAATCCGTTATACCTTTCGCAGCCTCTACCATATAGCCTTTTCCGCTAAACCTTGTATCAATCCAATATCCGATTTCAAATTGAGGTATATCCCAATTAATACGATGTAATCCGGCTGAAGCAATAAATTCACCTGTTTCTTTCGAAAATACTAGTAATCTTAAATCCTCACGTTGCAAAAATTGAATATGTGATTTTCTAATACTTTCTTCTACTTCTTGCTCTGTTTGCTCTTTTTGTGCAAACATCATCCAAGGTTTTAGTTCTTGTATTGAAGCCTGAATTGCATCATATACAACTTTACCATCTCCTGGTTTCGGCATTCGAATAAAAAGCCTGTCAGTATAAAATTCAGAAGGAAAATCGAATAATAACGGATTCACTGTAAACACTCCCTATATTTCTTTTATATATAATAATATCCATCTCAAGTTATATGGTAAAGAATTTTCTGAATTAAAAACCTTTTACTCATTCACTTCCACCGCTACACGAATTCCAGATTCAATCGCACCTTGAATCCATCCGTGATATAGCGTTGTATGATCTCCAGCGAAGAATATTCTCCCCTCTGGTTTGACAATCGCTGGTTGCAGCTCAGATTCTTGACCTGCTTGAAAAAGTGCAAATCCTCCAAGCGCATACGGATCCAATGTCCAGCTTTTTGAAATTCCAGATATGAACTCATCATACACTTGACCACCTAATATTGTTGCTAAGTTGTGTAATGCGTAATAAATACGATCCCCTTTTGATAAACCATCCCATAACAACGCGTCATAAGACCATGTATAGCTACCTAACATCATAGCCGGTCCTTTCTCCCCAATTCCATAACTTGGATAATAGGCATAACGAATTGGCAAATCTGTTATAATTCTGCCACCTAATTGTCCTTGTTCTTCCCAAAATCGGCTTTTAAATTGAATTCCTATTTTCGTTGCAGGCATATAATGTAATTCACGAATTGCTTTCCATTTTTCATGAGATATAGAATCAAACGGATCTACTTCTACAAAACGCATTGTCGAAAACGGAATGGTAACAATAACTAAATCTCCTGTAATACTACTATATTCAAAAGTTTCCTCGTTCCGATAGAAAGCTGTCACACCATTATCGTGTTGATGTAACTTCATTAATTTTTGATTATATATAATATTTTCTTCTAATTGCGGTAAAAATGACTTTGGCAATCTATCATTCCCGCCCACAATTTCACAAAATCCGCTCTCCTCTTGCATAATGTATAGAAAGCGTAAAGTCTCTACAAACGATCGTTCCAAAAAACCTTCTAAATCTAATAGAACACCAATCATCTCAATTGTTACTGGCGAAAAGTAAGTATTATACTGATAAGGATGATACTTTAAAAATTGTCCAGTAGAGTATCTTCCAAAATCCTTTACAACAATATCCCAATTTTTTTCTGGGTTCTTTTTTATAAAATTTATAATGGGCTGTACCGCTAACATTAATAATTCCTCTGACGTTTTTCCAACTTCATTCATTTCCACAGGATATCTTAGAATACTTGGATCTTTTTCATATTGTTTTAACGTCGTTTTCCGTCCATTTACGTATATAATATCCGTCTCATTCCTATTAATAAAAGGTCTCACCTGTAGCCCAAATTTTCTTATATATGCCATCGTTAATGTATGCGAATACGGAATCCTCATTGCTCCAACATCTAAATATAATCCGGTATCTTCCATTCTCACTGTTTCTATACGGCCACCTACCCGGTTATTTGCTTCAAAAATTTTCACATCATGTCCTGCAGCCTTTAATAAAGATGCTGAAACTAACCCAGCCATACCAGCTCCCACTACAATAATCTGTTTTGGGCTTATCGTCTTCTTCAATCCTTTATCTATAACTTTTAACGCTTCATCCATTTCAGTGTTATACATTATATCTTTCTGCACAATTCCACCCCTTACTTCATCAAATGGACGTTAGTGGTTTAGTGCATTTTATTCATAAATCCCCATAAACATAACACCATTGCAATTTGAATATTCACTAAAAGTACATAAGAGACAGATCTCACTTTTCTTTATACTTCGTATAATATAGCAATTGCAAAGAAGGAGTGGTTAAAAATGAAACATACTTATGACTACGATGCTACAAAAAAACATTTAGAATTAAAGAAACAAAGCTTATGTAAAAAACTTAGCAATATGAAGCTATCTGAAAAAGAACGTGAACAACTAAAACGTGAAATTGACAACTATGAATATATTTTAAATCTAGTCGAAATGAATCATTACGAACGCGGATTTTCTCGTTAAAAGCGGAAATAAGATTATCCGCTTTTCATTTTGAGCATTTCACTACGCATTTTTCATAAGTAAATATATAATAGGATGTACATTAAGATTGAGAGGTATATTCTATGATCAAGTTAAGTGTATTAGACCAATCACCTATTTCAGATGGTAGCACAGCAGCCCAAGCTTTTTCACATACAGTTACGCTTGCACAAGAAGTTGAAAAACTCGGATTCACACGTTTTTGGGTATCCGAACATCATAATTCCGTAAGCTTAGCTGGTTCAAGTCCAGAAATACTTATTTCTCATATTGCCGCAAAAACGGAACGTATTAGAGTCGGTTCAGGTGGTGTTATGTTACCGCATTATAGCCCATATAAAGTTGCTGAGAATTTCCGTGTTCTAGAAGCACTGTATCCGAACCGCATCGATCTCGGTGTTGGTAGAGCTCCTGGTGGTATGCCAATAGCAACTCGCGCACTTCAAGAAGGGAAAATGGTCTCACTTGATCAATACCCAGAACAAATTGCAGACGTTGCAATGTACTTACATGATCAAGTACCAGAAAACCATCACTATGCAAACTTAAAAGCCACTCCAGTTATCCCAACGTCTCCTGAAATGTGGATGCTCGGTTCTAGCGGAGAGAGCGCTAAAATTGCTGCAAACAACGGAGCTTCTTTCGCATTTGCACAATTTATTAACGGCTTCGGAGGCCCTGAAGTTATGAGGGCTTACCAAGAACAATATGAGCCTTCATTTTTAGGAGATAAGCCTAATTCAATCGTTGCCATCTTTGTTATATGCGGAGAAACAAATGAAGAAGCGGAAAAAATTGCTTCTAGTTTAGATTTATCAATCTTATTATTAGAGCAAGGAAAACGAACTACTGGTACACCTTCTATTGAAACTGCTCAAAATTATTCATACAGCGCTTATGATTTATTCCGTATAAAAGAAAATCGTCAACGTATGATTGTTGGTGATCCGTCTTCTGTAAAAGAAAAAATAATAAACTTAAGCAAAGCATACAATACTGACGAATTTATGATTGTCACGATTACTCATCAATTTGAACATAAATTAAATTCTTATCGCTTACTAGCAAATGCTTTTAATTTATAATTCTAAAAAGAGATGCATCACATGTGATGCATCTCTTTTTCTTACTACTTATTGTTTTCATTTCCTATATATTCAATAGCTTCTTTTAATAGCTCTTCAAAGTTAATAGGATAATCATGATCTAAGTCAGACACAACTTTATACTTATGTTCTATATTTTTCTCTCTTAATAGTTGTACAAATTGCTGCGTGGATTCGAAACAATCTTCATCTTGATCCCCGCATACTATATATCCTTTTATATGTTTATCCTTCAGCACTCTTAGCAACTCATCCCATTCTTCAATCTCGGGAAGCCATGGTGCAATAAAAACAAAACCATCTACATTTATATCTTGTTGTAAAATCGTATATAAAGCTACTCTCGCCCCTGCAGAAAAACCACCAATGATTACACTTTCTACTATATGATTTTCTATAAACTTATTGTAATGCTCTTTTAATTCCTCTTTCCCTCTCTCTATATCCTCCCAAACAAATCCATCTGAAAACTCAATTTGTGAAGACTGTGGTAAAGCTAACGTATAATCTTGTATCAAAACAGATTTCCAATATGGTTCTACTATTTGCATATTTTCTTGGTTACCATGCAATGTAAGTAGTAGATTTCCTTCTTTCTTGCTGTATATATATTTCACATCTGGTCTTTCCTTTTTATGTGCTAATTCTTCTCTTTCTTTACATAATTGCACCATTGTATGAAATTCTTCAAATTTATGTAGTGATTTTAAATCTTCGTCGGAAATTAAATACTCATTTCCATACCAGAATCCCTTTTCTATAATGGCCTCTCTCATTAAATGTAATGCTTCTTTTTCAAGTCCCGATGCACTTGCGAGTGCATACTTAAAATTATATATTTGCGCCTCATTCCCTATTACACCTGTAGCGTTTTCCATTATATAATTGTACGCTTCAAAACTTCCTTTATTTACATAACAACGTAACGTTTCATTTAATAATTGAATGTAAGTCATACTATTTTTCATGTACCAATTCCCCCGCAACTTTTTATAATATTTATTTTGCGAATCTTTATACCACTTTGTATAACCCACGCTAACAATACCTTATTCTCAGAATGATGCTTAATAGTTGCTCTTCCCTGTCCAATACATTTAGTATAAATAAGAATAGACTGAAAAATCAATATTTTAACAAACAAAAAAAGACAACAATATATGTATTGTTGTTTTCATTACGTCTACCCACTCTTTTGTTTTTTTCTATCTGGTTTACTTGAAACTAAATAATGTTTTTCTGAAATATATAAGTCTCTTTTTAAGCTACGATTTAAGTAAGGTCCTAATTTCATTCCACATATGAGGCGATCTTCGCTACCTTCAACAATTGGGAACATTTCTTTTTCTGTTACGTATTGATCTACTGCTTTTTGTACGACATCAATTTCTTTCACTAGGTTTAAATTTTCTGCTGTATGTTCAAATACCTCAAGCGTTTCCTTCGTTATGAGAAAAACATTTGTTGGAAATGCAGGTAAATATGGTTTTAACAAATCATAATTTACTGTATAATCATCATTTACTAATACTGTATAAACGATATTAGCATTCGTTTCTAAAAACTGAGCCATCGCTTGTTCTAATTCATCTTTCGTAATTTCCCGCTCTTCTTTTCCAGTTCTGAAAAAGCGAAACATCGCATCGCCTCCTTTTTACTATATTATAGCATAAAAGAAAACTGAAAAATCATAAAAAAACCCATTGAAATAATTTTTCAATGGGTTTCTATATATTTATCGTTATTTTAAGAATGCACTTAGCATCCATACATGCTGTTCTAATGTTGTATGAATTGCTAACAGCATGTCAGCTGATGTTTCATCGCCAGCTTCACCCGCAACTTCCATACCTTCTTTTAATTCTTGAATAAGTGCAGAATAATCATTCACTAATGTTTGCACCATTTCTTCTGCAGATTCTTTGCTTGTCCCTTCGCTGACACTAGATGTTGCGAGATATTCTTTCATTGTCGCTAATGGTTTACCTTCTAAAGCTAAAATACGTTCTGCTAACTCATCAATATACGTTCCAGCCTCATTATAAAACTCTTCAAATTTCTCATGTAATGTAAAGAAGTGTGGCCCTGTCACATACCAGTGATAATTATGTAGTTTAACATATAACACATTCCAGTTTGCTACCTGCTTGTTTAATACTTCAACAACATTTGTTTTCGTACTCATACAATCACTCCTCTTATCATTTTGTAATGTTTATCTTTTAATAACTTAATTACATTTTACCATACATTCCCTTTCCTTTCGAACAATTGGCTTATATGTAACAAAGTTTTAACACCTTTAATGCTTCCCTAATATCATTTAATTCATGTATTTTTTCAAACACTTCATACGTCTAATTGTCCAAGCTCATACATATGCATAATAGTACATCAAGCTCATCATAGTAGAAAGAGGGATAACATGGACAATCAACAATGGCAAGTAGCAAAGAAAGTAGCTGCTACTTATATCGGAACTGTCGTTGGAGCTGGATTTGCTACTGGACGAGAAATTGTTGAATTTTTCACAGTGAATGGATTATACGGGACAATTGGCATATGTGTAAGTGGATTTTTTTTTATTTGGCTTGGCACAAAGATGATGTTACTTTCATCACAAATCGGGGCATTTTCAGCGCAAGAATTTAACAAATATTTATTTGGGGATGTATTTGGGAATGTTGTAAACACATTATTATTACTCGTTTTATTCGGCGTAACGAGCGTTATGTTATCAGGGGCTGGTGCAGTATTTGAAGAGCAACTTCGCTTACCAAGACAACTCGGTATTCTCATTACAGTTATCGCTTGTCTCATTATAAGTAGCCGCGGGTTACAAGGTGTTTTTGAAGTAAATACACTTGTCGTACCTATTATGATGATTTTTATTATAGGACTTGCTATTACAACCTTTTTTCACGGTACACCTCCTATTAATAACACTATTCCTGCAGAGAGCTGGAATATGAAATGGATTACTAGCCCTATTACATATGTCGCCTTAAACCTTTCTCTCGCCCAAAGTGTTCTCGTCCCATTAGCCAGTGAAGTAAAGGATCGAAAAGCCATTTTTTGGGGTGGGATTTTAGGTGGTGCTGGACTTTCTTTAATTTTATTATGCAGCCATTTAGCAATCTTATCAGTCGATCAATTTTATCAATATAACATCCCAATGGCTGAAGTCATAAGAAGATTTAATGCAACTTTTCACTTCTTCTTCGTCCTCATTATTTTCGGTGAAGTTTTCACAACTTTAGTTGGTAATGTGTTCGGAATGACAAAACAGATGCAATCTATTACTGGGTGGAAGAATCACAATATTATTTTCTTCATTTTACTAATTAGTTATTGCTTTAGTTACATCGGTTACAGTGACTTACTTCACATTCTATATCCTATCATCGGATGGGTAAGTATTGTTATACTTCCAATCATTGCGTTTAAACAACTTCAAAAAACATAAAAAAGCATCCATGTTATTGGATGCTTTTTTATGTTCATTCACAATCATCACATACTTCCCAGTACAGTCCCATTTCTAATGCTAAATACGGCTTTAACTGCAACCGAATCATTCGACTAGGCATGCGTTCTAAAACAAATTGAATACCTTCTTCATCTTCGTCTAATTCAACTTTTGAAATCGTAATTTTTTGCATAGTCGTAATGGGAATTCCATCTTTATATAAAGTGATTTTCACCTCATCGTATTCATTAAAATACAATTCGACACTCATTTGATTTTTCAGTATTTCATCATCAATTTTAAATGTATCATTTTGTTCTTGGATTATATATTTCCATCCGCCTCTATCTTCTTTCGGAGCTGTTTGAAATAATGTCTCCAAATCCTCGTATAGCATAAGATAACCCCTCTCTTACTAAAAAACGATGAGTATTTTATATACCCTTTATCTCTATCACTATCCATAGCTATTGTACCATATATCACCGTTCTTACCGTATTCATTTGCTTCATACACACTTATAAAATAACTAATTCTATCTCCATTATTATGTATATTACCTCATTACTCCATACACTCTTATAAGTTCAAATAACGACAGACTTTAATCCATGCAAATATTGTCTACTCTCCGCTTTTATTAGCTCACAGCATTCACAACTTTTACATATAGTAAGACTACCACAAATAAAAAAGGAGAGTGACTTATACCACTCCCCTTAAAAGAACTTCCCTATAGCTGCTAAAACTAATACGATTATTAAAATTGCAAATAATAATGAGACAATGAAACTAAAAATAGGTAACGCTTTCTTTTCATTTTTCTTAAATAGTAACTTTAAACTAAGAAAAATATTTACTGGTACAAGTATAAAATAAAAATATTTAACAATTTGCACCGAGCTATTCGAAAGTGTTTTTAATATAAACACTTCAATTAGAAAAACAATAAAAAATGAAATACTTAGCCAAAATGAGACGTAACTAAGCCAAGAATGTCTTTTTGTCCCCCAATACACTCCCATAATACTCTCCTTTTATTTGTATTCTATAGGTTAATAATTATACACAAAGCTAACAAATACCTCTATTTTTCGACAAATATTATACAAAATACCATTTTAAACGTCATAAAGGAAGTTTACATCTCCATTTGATTTTACATAATAAAACAGACTACCCTCTAGTGTCATAATGCTACTAGGGGTAGTCTGTTCTTTATTAAACTTTAAATCTCTCAATTAATACTTGCAACTCTTCAGCCATTTGAGATAGCGTACCCGCCGCTGATCCAATTTCCTCCATCGAAGCTAGCTGTTCTTCAGCTGAAGCCGCAACATTTTGTGTGCTTGTCGCATTATTTTGTGCTGTCATTGCAATTTGTCCTACTGAAATAGATACTTCATTTGCCCCTTTTGACATTCCATTAGCCGTTTCAACCATCGTCTTAATTTGATTAGCTATTTCATTTGTAGATTGTAAAATTTCAGCAAAATTTTGCTTTGTTTCATTTGCAATAACAAGTCCAGATTGAACTTCTTCATTTACATGATTCATTGATTTGACTGTCTTACCCATATCGTCTTGTATTTCGCCTATTAATTTACTAATTTCACTGGAAGATATGCTAGACTGCTCTGCCAATTTACGTACTTCATCTGCAACAATTGCAAAACCTCTTCCATGTTCACCAGCTCTTGCAGCTTCAATTGCCGCATTTAAAGCTAGAAGATTTGTTTGATCTGCAATGTTTTGAATTACTTCTAATATATCACCAATTTGTTTTGATTTATTATTTAATAACTGTATAACAGCATCTGATTGTGAAACCGATTCTGCAATAGACTGCATCTGGTTTACTGTTCTTCCTACTAGTTTCCCACCATCTTCTGCTTTTTCACGAGTATGAGCAGAAGCGATATTAATAGATGATGAACTATTTGCTACATGCTGAATTCCTTCCGTTACATCAAACAGTAACATAGCACCATTTTCTACACTTGTTGTTTGCGTCGTTGCCCCACTTGATATTTCATCCATTGCTGTTGTAATTTGCTCAGTTGCTTCACTCGCTTGTCTTACACTTGCAGTTAGTTCTTCTGATGCTGCTGCAACATGTCCTGCCGAAGTGTTAATCCTTCCAATTAACGTCCGTAATGAATTTGTCATCTCGTTAAAACCTTTCGCAAGTTGACCAATTTCATCATTAGAATGAATTTCAATTGTTTGCGTTAAATCCCCTTCACTTATTTCTTTAGAAGTGATAACTAATCTCTTTAAAGGCTTCGTAATTGAAAGTGTCACAAAATAAATAAGTACTCCACCTACTACTAACGAAATAAGCATAACAATTAACATATTATAAAATACAGGTTGAGCAGCTTCAATTACTTCAGTTGCGTACATCGTCCCACCAATTTTCCAACCTGTTTTTACGTTTGTAGCAAATACCATATTCTTTTCACTACCACCATAAGAATATGTAAAAGCACCATGATTATCTTCATAAATTTTCTTTGCCCAAGAATCAGCTGCTTTATCCCCTGATTTTTCTTGTGGATGAGCAATGATTTTTTGCTTTCCATCTAAAATGAAGGCATATCCTTTTTTACCAATATTGATTAACTTTGTTGTTTTTAATAAATTGTCTAAACTTAAATCTAGCGCAACAACCCCATTTTTATCTTCTGTTTGTTTTGCAATCGTTACGACAATATGTCCATTTCCTTTTGCCTTATATGGCTCGCTAACAACAATACCACCTTGTTTTGCCACTGCATCTTTATACCAAGGTCGTGTTGTTGGATCATAATCTGCTGCCATTTGTATATTTGGTTCCTGTACAAATTTCTTATCATTACCGGCAACATACACTTGTTCAACATCTATATTCAAATTGATATACTGAGATAACGTCTTTCTTAGCTCATCCTGATTATCCCCTTGATACATATTCCCTTGAATTACTCGTGCAAAGTTATTCACATCGTTAAATTTTGCTTCAATCATTTGATTGATTAAATTATCTAATATTTTTATATTATCGTTAGCACTACTCGTAATTTGTGATTCAAAATTCTTTTTAGCAGTTTGATAAGACATGCCCCCGATTATAGAAACGGCTGCAATTAAAATTACAAAGAATGAAATTAATAGCTTTTTTGCTACTTTCATATCACGAAACAAATTTAATAGTTTACCCATTATGAACCTCCTAATTTTCAAATTTAAAAGTTAAATTGAGTTAATTATGAATATTTCCCATTCCTTAATTATTATTTTCATAACCTATTATGGTGAATACTTTGTAAAGTTTAAACAATTAATTTCCCTTTGTCTATATATATGAATAATATTATTATAAAATTTACAAATAGAAAAAACCAAAGGGGCCCCTTTGGTTTTTACATTTTTTTATGTTGTTTAGAAATTTTCTTCCATTTATCACGCTCTGCTCTGGCAAGGATGGCATCTTGTTTCCTCATAAAATACGCCAGTTCTCTTTGTAATTTTTTATAGCTTTTCAAACGATCTATCGTAATAAGTCCGTTTTCAATTGCACTATACACCGCGCATCCTGGTTCATTCTCATGCTTACAATCACGGAAACGACATGTTGTCGCAAGTTCTTCAATATCAGAGAATGCTGTTTGAATCGCTTCGCTGCCTTCCCAAAGTTGCAATTCCCTCATGCCAGGCGTATCAATAACGAGAGCGCCACTAGGCAATTGGAATAATTCTCGATGCGTTGTCGTATGCCTCCCCCTACTATCCTCTTCACGTATATCTCCCGTTTTTGCTACATCAATTCCTATTAAAGCATTTAACAAAGTTGACTTTCCTACCCCTGATGATCCAACTAAAGCAATTGTTTTCCCTGAAGAAACGAATTGTTTCAACGAATCTATACCTGTATGCTCTAAACTATCAACAACGAAAATAGGAACACCAATTGCTATAGCTTCCGTTTCTACAATTTTCTCTTCCACATCATTACATATACTACTCTTTGTTAAAACAATAACTGGCATAGCGCCGCTTTCATACGCTAATAATAAATAACGTTCCATCCTTCTAACATTAAAATCATGATTAAGTGCATTCACTAAAAATAAATAATCTACATTTGCTGCTATAATCTGTTCTTCTGTTCTTGTTCCAGCCTCTTGTCTTGAGAAAGAGCTTCTTCGCTGGAAAATACGATGAATAATCGCTTTCTTTTCATCTTCTAATTTCTTTATATACACCCAATCACCAACTGCTGGATAATCGCCTTTCGTAACCGCTTCATGCCGAAACTTCCCAGACAGTTCTGCCATATATTCACCATCATTACAAATAATGCGATATATATGCTTATGCTCAAGTAAAATACGACCTACTTCATAATTTTTCTCTGTAACTTGTTCTTCAAAAAATGAATCCCAGCCGAAAGATTCTAAAATATTTTGATTCAAATAAATATCCTCCCTAGTTTGTACTAAGTGGAAGGATTGCGAATTACCTTATATAATATCGCCCTTTCCATCCACCTTTGTATTTGGTTGATTATTCATATAAGTTATTTTCGCCATAATACATCACCCCGTTCTTATTTTAATTATTCTCATTATATGGAATTCTCCTATAAAAAGCTACATTATTTTACGTAATTTTCAAATAACTTGTTTTTGAGCATTCTAATTTGTCCTCGATGACTAATTTCATCTTCTAGCACATGAAACCATAGTTAGGCCACTTTCTTTCTAACATGAGCCACTCATCACCTTGTTCACTTAAATACTTCAGAGATTCTTCTCGAACACTTTGTAGAAGTTGTACATAATATTGTATTTCATGACCACGGATTGCTCTACCCGCTTCCCCTAAATACAGTGCATCTTCCCATATTTCTAATTCTTCTTTTGTAAATTCATGATCTTGAAATGAAATAAGCTGATGAACTTTTTCAATAGCTGCTATATGCTTTAATAAGGCGCCAATTGAATTTCCGCTGCTTTGCATAATTAAATCTAATTGCTCAACTGATAAATTTTTTACTTCGCCTAATGTTACAGCTCTCGTATGCTCAAGCAGGCTTACTAATTCCCCTATTTTTTTTGTATAACCATCTACACTTCTTATTCGATAATCTATATTCATATCACGCACCCCTTTCTGCATTCATATTATTGTAAAAATGATTCATATAATAGACTGAAATATATCTAAATTTTCTGTTACAATTAATTTGAATACAAATTATACCCAAACAAACTTTCTCAATATGCTTATATGAAATATTAAAAGGAATCAATATAAAATAATCGAATCTTATTCACTAAAAGGAGTGGATTCGATGGAGATGTATCAATGGCTAACCGCTGTTCTCGTTGGTGGCATTACCGGCTTCGTTTCCCATCTAATCAATAACCAAGGTAAGTTATTGCTTCCACGCCGTTTGAAAACATTTTTTCATTTTGGATTTTTAACTGATATTTTTACTGGTAGCCTAGCCGCACTTCTTGGGCTCGTTTTATTCGATGTCACCGCAATAAAAGAAATTATAAAAGTATCCATTGTAACTGCTATTTCCGGTCAAACTTTTTTACTACATCAAGCTCTTGGTGGCGAACAGGCTAAAAATACGCAAATTGGGAAAGCTGATGAGAAGATTCAAGAAATTGACAAATTATTGCGACGTTAGTGTATACTTTCTTTTAAAATTATTGTTATAATGAGAAATAAATATTTTCTATTGCGTCGTTTGTCAGGAGAAAGGGTGTTTCGTATGACAAAAAAGAAAATAGAAGATTTCTTAACAAACTCCGAAAAAGAGGAACTGCTAGAAAACTATAAATGTTTACGAGAAGCCCGCACAAAAAGCGAAGCTAACTATTTTGGCGAAGCAGTAAACCATCTATTAAATAAAGCAAAACAACGAATTATAAAAGATGCAGGTATACATGATGAAAATGCTGCAACTGTTCAATCAAAGAGAAAAGCACTGTTTTAGCTACATTAGCTAAAACAGTGCTTTTTATTACAATACTTTTCACATTACTTTCACATCTATTTCACAATTATAAGTACTCCTATATGTTAAACTAAGTATATCCTTTTCCAAGGAACTATATGCCGATATATAAATCCCTATCTTTATAGGGATTTTTATTTTTTGATTCCTCATAACTTTGTTACAATACATTTCTTCTACTATTTCTATACTTTTAGTAACCACTTTAATTAAAAGCACATTCATGTATTCACACTCTTATTAATTCTGATTTGCGAAATATTTATACAAGCTTTATGATGCAATTCCTGTTTCACTATTTTCAGTAATTTTTTCACTTTTTCTAAACAAAAATAAAGCTCCTATATATAGTAACGCAGTAAAACTACCTATAAGTATAAAATTGTGAGATATTGCAAATAACATTCCAGCTATTGCCGCACCAATCATTTGACCAATGTACATAGAAGCATTTGCAAGCGCGGCTCCTGTTCCTCTTGCTACACTAGACATGTTTTGTAAGTGCCTCATCATTAATACAAACAAAATTCCTGTCACAAAAAATAAAGCAAAGAACAATAACTCCACCAATACAATGTTCTTTACATGAGGAAGTAATACATATAGCACTGCTGTAAATATAATTCCACCATAGAAAGAAAGGTTATAACCAATTTTATTTACGATTCTAGGACCAAAAATATTACCAATTAAATTTCCTAATCCTAATACGAGCATAGCTGTACCTACTTCATCAACTTGTAAGCCAAATTGAATGGAAAGCCATACACCAAAAAATGAAAATGCAGCAAAATTTCCGGTTTGAAAAACAAAGTATGCAAAATAAGAAAGTGAAACCTTTGAATCTGTAAGTAATTGTTTATAACGCTGTAAAATCGCTTTTTTATTTCCACCTATATGAACCGACTGTATTTCTGGTAATACAACATAAATAAGAATGACAAGTAGTGCTGATAATATACCAATGAAATAGAATGGAATTGTATAATGTATCGTTGCTAAATAAGCTCCCAGTGGCAGCCCTAAAATTTGAGAGATTGATAACCCTGCTGTTGCAACCCCAATTGCTTTCACAATTTGCTTCTTCTCTATAAGGAGCGGAATAGATGCCCACACTTGTGGAGATACAAAAGCTGCACTTACACCTGCTAAAAATCTAAATGTTAGCATCCATAAAAAACTCGGTGCAATTCCACAAAAAAACGTACTTATTGCAAAAAAACTCATACCTAGTACCATTACTTTTTTTCTGTTTAATCCATCTGATATAGGACCAGCCACAAGTGCAAATCCAGCATACCCTAAAGCATACGAACTCACCATCCATCCTGACAACTCAGTTGAAACATGATACGCCTGTTGCAATGTCGGCAACAGTGGTGAAATTAAGAAAGTATCTGTACCGATCATAAACATTATCATAAAAAATACAGCTAGTACTCTGTTCATTTAGACCTTCTCCTTATATAAACAGAGGGTACTCTCCCTCTGTTTAACTAATCTTCTAAAATAGATTGGATTTCTTTCATGACTCTTTCATTCAATGCAACATCTACCGCTTTCACACTTTCTCTTACCTGCTCTGCCCGCTTTCCACCAGGTATAACAGTATCAATCCCTTCTTTATTTAATAACCATGCTAACGCTAAATGAGACACTTCAATATCATTTTCTTTAGCTAGCCCTTTTAACTTATTCACTTTCTTAAAATTACTCTTATATGTATTTTCTTCAAATAGATTTACATTTTGACGCCAATCGACTTCATTTAATTTAAAATCTTCTGTATATTTTCCGCCTAATATTCCAAAAGCAAGAGGCCCATATGGAATAAATGAAATACCCGCTTCTATACAATACGGCAACAGTTCTTCCTCAGCTGTACGTTCTAACATATTGTATGGAGATTGTACAACATCTATATGACCATGTTGATTCGCCTCTTTTAATTGTTCTATGTTTACGTTCGATATTCCAATTGAACGAATTTTCCCTTCTTCTTTTAAATGAGTAAGCTCTCCGATTGAATCTATGTAACTTGTTTCAGGATTTGTAAAGTGTAAATAATATAAATCAATATATTCAGTCTGTAATCTTCTTAAGCTATTTTCCACAGCATTCCTTAAATAACTTGGTTCATTGTTAATATAAGTTTCTCCATTTAACAACGGTTGAATTCCACCTTTTGTAGCAAGTATAAACTCATGACGTTTTCCCTTTAATACTTCTCCTACTAATTCCTCCGATCTACCGAAACCATATGAATCTGCTGTATCAAAAAATGTAATCCCTTGCTGAATAGCTTCTTCTACTAATCGCTTTCCTTCTTCTTCATTCACATCAGCATATAAATTATGTCCCCCTACTGCATTTGTACCTAAACCCAACTTTGAAATATTTAATCCTGCCTTTTGCAATTTTATATACTTCATTTTTTCTCCCCCTATATTTCTATTGTTCGAATATATTCGAACAATAGAAATATACCACTTTATATGTTATAGTGCAAATATCTTAACTTATACAAGTAGGTGAAATATGCGTACACTCTATCATCCAAATCGAGAAGAAATTCAATTTTCTTCTGTCTTATATGCACTTAGCGATCAAATTCGTTTACAAATTGTAAATATGTTACTAGAGAAAAATGAACAATCTTGTGGTGCTTTAAACATCCCTGTTGCAAAATCAACTTTATCTCACCATTTCAAAGTTTTACGTGAGTCAGGTGTTATGTACACGCGCCTTGAAGGAACACAACGTTTCATTTCAATTCGTGAAGAAGATTTAAACGCTAGATTCCCAGGTTTATTACAAGTTGTATTACATGCGACAGAGCCATATTAAAAAAACATCTCATATTCATATGAGATGTTTTTTTAATATGGCTATTCTTTTAATAAATCTATTAATCCATTCCCTTCAGATGTACGTTCGTACCCTAAAGGTACAGTTCTTTTAATGAGTTGTGCATATATTTCCGGCTCCGATAACTTTCGACCGTATTCTTTCTCACACTGTTTAATGAGCAAGGCGAGCGCTCCAGCAACATGCGGCGTCGCCATGGAAGTTCCACTTAACACAGCATATTTTCCTTCTGGATACGTAGATAATATTTCATCACCTGGCGCTACTAGATCAATTTCTTGATTTGAATTACTAAAACATGCAATCTTCCGCTCTAAATTAACGGCACCAACTTCAATTACCTCGGAGTACGCACCCGGAAAGTCTAGTTCCTCTGTTTCATCATCGCAATCTCCATTATTTCCAGCAGCACATACAACGAGAACATCCTGCTTTACCGCATTTTGAATTGCTTCATGTAATTCTGGAACATCTTGCGGACCACCAAGTGACATTGAAATAATTCTCACTTTCTCTTGATTCGGCCCTCTCCAATTTACAGCATAATGAATTGCCTCAATAATTTGCTCATAACTTCCAGAACCATCTCCCGCTAAAACTTTTAATACTAACATTTTAGCAAGTGGTGCAACTCCTAATACACCGACACCATTTTCAGTCGCGGCAATCGTTCCCGCAACATGAGTACCATGTCCGTTATTATCAAGATACACATTTGGATCAGCTTCATAATCTTTTGTGAAATTTCTTCCGCCGATAATACGATCTTTTAAATCTATATGATTAGTATCACACCCTGTATCTAATACGGCAACGACTACATCTTGCCCCTTCACACTCTTTTCCCATACTTGCGGAGCGTGAATCAGTTGTACACCTGGTGGAATTTCATTTACTTGTTCTACCACCTTATTTACGGTAAACGGAATCAATTGTATACCTTTTTGTTTATTCACTGTACTACTCATCGTAATCCCTCCTGAAAATGTATTATTTTCATTTCAGACCACTTTTGAATACGTGTAAATGTAACATTCGTTTTATTCTTTTTGTTTTCCTTCTTTTCAAATATTTCTCAACATCATTTACTACCTCTATAATACTTCTTTATTTTCCCTATGATTTGTAGGAAGTAACAACCCGAGTCGTTCAACTACTAACCAAAATAAGAGGACCAATTAATGGTCCTCTTACAGTCTTTTAAAAGAATGATATGTATTTGAAAAATAATATAAATTAAGACTAAACCTCACTCTTGTTTAAAAACTTTTCTATTTCTTTTACTAAATATTCCGCTCCCTCTATGCCAACTGTAATATTTCCATTTGCTAATGTAATATTCTGCCCTGAAACATCACCTGTGATTTGGCAAGCATTGTAAGGTTGATATTTTTGTAAAATGATTTTATCTGCTTCTACAAAAATTTCAAGCGGTGATTTGATTTGTATTCCCAATACATCGCGTAATTCTTTAGGGATAACAATTCGTCCTAATTCGTCTACTTTTCGAATAACTCCTGTTGCTTTCATATTTCTCCCCCCTTACTCTCTATTAATTTTTTCACCTCGCTTTTTCCATTTTATCACTTTTTGACAATACTTGCCTCTTTTTAGAAAATTTTGTACTCGAGTTAAAAAAACACATTTAATGCATACGTAATCTCTCTTTTAATTGTTTTACATAACGGGATCTTATAAGTAAGAAGTATACAACTTGAATAACTATGAAAATACTTAATACAACTGTATTTTCTTTAAACAATGAGTACTCAAACATTTGCCCTAACGCCGTTAAGGCTACTGCTCCATGTAATGTTGCAACACCAATTGGAACGAAGAATAAAAGCGCCAATCGAATTGTAACTACCTTCGATAATTCCCTACTTGTCAATCCAACTTTACGAATCATTTCGAACAAACGAACATCATCCTCCAAATCGGAGAATAAACGGAAGTAAAGGAAACTTCCTGCGCAAACGAAAAATACTATACCTATAAAGAAACCTACAAATAAAATCGGTCCTGCAATTTGTAAACTTTGGTTTTGCTCGTACTCTTCCGCACTAAACGTTGAATATTCTTGATACGGTTTAATTTGATGCGTAAGCTCTTTACCAATTTCAATCTCATCTTTCGTTCTTTCAGTTTTATACATATAATCTTTTGTCTCTATAAACCCATCTTGTAATGAATCATATTGACTATTAGAGATTACATAAACATTTCCTCTTAATATTTTCCCCAATGAAGATGAAGTAACTTTTTTCACTTTTAAATTTTCATTCATATTAGGTAAAGTAATTTCTTTTCTTTCTTTCATCGTTGGCCCTGGTATATTAGCTGACAAAAATACAACTTCTTTATTTGCTACAGTATTAAATGGTTCTTCTGTTAACTTTGCATATTTCTTATAGTCTGATTCTTTTATAAAAATGGCGCTTCTTAACGACTGTTCCTCCGTTTTCTTTGTCGAAATATTAGTTTTTGAAGCTGCTATACTATGTTTCTTTAATCCTTTGTCAATCATTTGTATATGCTGTGATTCGTTACTATTCCCTTGCTTAGAATGGTAATGAAACGAAATCGGTCTCTCCATTATCCCTTTCGTCATGGATGCGAAGCCAACTAATGTCCCTATTGCGGAAAATGCTACAGTAGAAATAATGGTTACAATAAAGAACATTCTTGCGTTATCTCTCATGCGATACGCTAAATCTGATAACGTAATAATATTAGTCTGTGTCCAATAGAAACGTTTACTTTTTTTACATAATCGAATAATAAAGACACTCAGCTGCTTGTACAACAAATACGTCCCAATAATAACTACCGTTGTAACAGGAATCATCATAATAAATACCATTGCTCCATGTGATAGAAGAGCTCCTACATAGCCAGCACTAAGCAATACTACTGCTAATATGGAAGAAATGATTGATGCTTTCGGTTCCGGTTTCGCCTCTGCCGATCCTCTAAACAACTTCATAATCTTATTTTTACGAATCATTCCTGCACTAAACAATGATATGATCATAAATAAAATAAAAAACATAATACTCGTTACAACAATTGCTTTCATCGGTATGTAATAGGATAAGGAGATATCTAGTTTCAATATCATCGGAGCGAAAAATAGTAATACCCCTGAAAATAACATACCTGAAAGAATACCAAAAATAATTGCCCCTATTCCAATCATAATATTTTCAAAAAAGATTAGACGCTTTAATTGATATTTCGTCATACCTAACATCATTAAAATCCCTAGTTCACGCTTTCTCGTTTTTAAAAACATTCCCATCGAATATAAAATAAAGAAGAATGTAAATAAGTAAATAATAGACTGTGCAAAAGACATACTTACGAATACGTACTGACCTAATTCTCCTGCACTTAATGCCGGATGAAACGCAAAAAATGAATACACAAAAAAGGCCATAATTGCAAATGCACTACTCAAAAAATAGGCTGAGTATGTCCGTCTATTTCGGGTTACATTCCGATATGCTAGTTCTCTAATGTTCATATTACTTCTCCGCCCTTCTACTATCTATGTTTTTATATTAGTAAAGTGCGGAAATACCTTCCATCGATTCAAATGACAAAAACCTTACATTTTTGAAAGGTTTAAAAAAATTGCTTATACGTAGTACTTTATTTATAATGACTACATTCATATTCATACACACATCCTATTGTATATTCGTTAATTTTGCGAAATAATAAAGGATAGAAGTATGTACCATTATACATATAAACTTAATTACCGCTTTAATATGAATAGGAGGAAACATAATGACATTACAAGAACAGATTATGAAAGCATTACATGTTCAGCCTGTAATTGATCCAAAAATTGAAATTCGTAAACGAGTTGATTTCTTAAAGGATTATGTAAAAAAAACAGGTGCAAAAGGATTTGTACTTGGTATTAGCGGCGGACAAGACTCTACATTAGCAGGACGCTTAGCACAACTTGCAGTTGAAGAAATTCGTAACGAAGGTGGTAATGCAACGTTTATCGCCGTGCGTCTTCCTTATAAAGTACAAAAAGATGAAGATGATGCACAATTAGCATTACAATTCATTCAAGCAGATCAATCTGTTGCATTTGATATTGCTTCAACTGTTGATGCTTTTTCAAATCAATATGAAAACTTATTGGGTGAATCATTAACAGATTTCAATAAAGGTAACGTGAAAGCACGTATCCGTATGGTTACTCAATATGCAATTGGTGGACAAAAAGGGCTACTTGTTATCGGAACAGATCACGCTGCAGAAGCTGTAACAGGGTTCTTTACAAAATTCGGAGATGGTGGTGCAGATTTATTACCATTAACGGGATTAACGAAGCGTCAAGGACGTGCATTATTACAAGAGTTAGGTGCAGACGAGCGACTGTACTTAAAAATGCCAACAGCTGATTTATTAGATGAAAAACCAGGTCAAGCTGATGAAACAGAGTTAGGTATTACTTATGATCAATTAGATGATTATTTAGAAGGTAAAGCAGTTCCAGCTGACGTTGCAGAGAAAATTGAAAAACGTTACACAGTGAGTGAGCATAAAAGACAAGTACCAGCGTCAATGTTTGATGATTGGTGGAAATAAATGAAACATAAAAAAGAAGCTAATCTTCATTTAGCTTCTTTTTTATATGTTAACGATATACCCCTACTCTTTTCTCCAATAAATCTTGCAGGCAATCTTCATGTTGTTTACAAAATAACGGTGGCATGTCGTCTAACGGGAAAAACTTCAAATCCAACGTTTCATCACCATCTACTTTTTTGTCACCTCCAACTATTGAGAATGAAAAGAACATCACAATTGACTGGGCCTTGTCTCCATTTGGATATGATTGAAAATATTTTGTATACACTCCAATAAGCTCATTTATTTCTACATCATACCCGGTTTCTTCTTTTATTTCTCGGATTGCAGTTTCCGCAGCTGATTCTCCTATCTCCATTGCACCACCTGGAAATCCCCAAGCGTTAAAGTCTCCTCTTTTTTGCAGTAATACTTCTCCTTCTTTATTAAATACACAACCACCGGCAAAGTTTAAGAAAACATAATCATGTCCTACTTTTTCACGTAATTCTTTTATATAATTGGCCATTCTCTTTCCCCTTTTCATACCTCTTCTATCGCTATTTCTTATCTTTTTCAAGCAATTCAATGATTCGATCTAGCTTCTGGTTCATATTAATCACGTGGTGTTTCTTTGCAGCACTGCTTTGTAATACTCTTCTAATAAACAAAGTAAATGATATGAAAAACAAAACGATAAGTCCGATTACTAAACAAGTATATATCAATGTGAAAATATTACTTTCGAACAAGTTCATTCAGCATTCACATCCTCTCCTTTTTATTTTATCACATAATTCCCAAAATTTTAAAGTGATCGATAAATATAAAAAGAGCATCTTTTACAGATGCTCTTTCTCATTGCTTAATACGTAAATGTAATTGTCGCTAATGAATAACCCGCCAATGCACTGTAAGGCGCTACTTGATAAGACACACGCTTTGCACCTTTTGGCCAATTTATTTCATTTAATACTTTCTTTATATCTTGCATCGTCCCATCCATGGACTGCTTATATCGTACTTCTACTTTTTCTGGTTTAGCTGCAAACTGTTGCTGCAACTTTTGCTTAAATTCATTATAATTTTCTGCTCCGTATTCTGCAGATAAGTATTGTAAATTTGTTTCTTTTAACATCTGCTCATATACGACAGTTTTTGAGCTACCAGCTTTTATTTTATTTGTTAATTCACCAAAATAACTTGTAGTTGCCGCTGGATATTTGCTACGATCCCATTCATGATCTTTACTTAACTGTTCGTCAGACATATTAAAATATGAGTAAGTTGCACGCCCTGCTTTATCTGGTACTGGATCATCAAATGTAGTATCTAGGTGATACCATTTGTTTTCAATGTTCACTAAATTCCACGCGTGAGCTTGTCCGTTTCCTGTGCCTGTTACAATATGATTTTGAATACCTGCCTCTTTTAACAACTCATACGTCAATAATGTATATCCTTGGCAAACGGCAGAACGATTCGCTAATGCTTCATATGCTGTATACGCTTGATAAGACGTATCATAAGACACATGCTTAACAACGTAATCGTGAATAGCTTTTACTTTCTCATGCTCATCCATCCCTGGTTTTACAATTGATCCAACAATTGATTTCGCCTGAGCTTTTACATATTGAGTTTGTTCTTTTGATTCACGGTATTTTACTTGCAGTGTAAACGTATAGTCCCCTGGCATTCCTTTAATGGAATATCTAGTAGACGCTACATTATATTTTACATACTCATCAGCATCTACAATTTTATTAAACTCACCATACAATTGATCCATAATATTTCTAGCATTTCTATCTTTTGTTTTATATGTGATTGTAATATTTTCTTCTCGATTATCAATCTGTTTTTTTAATTCTTTTCTGAAATCATCTAATAACTTTACATCTGATTGTGCTGTCACTGTAGTCGGATTTGTAGCTGCATAAGATACAGATGACGCTTGTAAGCCTCCCATTACTATAGTTGAACAAAGTGCGGCAGCTGTCACATACTTACTTGTCTTTCCCATCTTGTCACTCCTTATATTCTATAACTATACGAAAAAGTATCGTATAGTTTCAGAGTATACAATACTTTTTCGTATAGGTCATATGAGATTATGCATATTAACTAATTCACATAAAAAGGTTGTTCTTTTAAAAAGAACAACCTTTTTTCATTAGCATGTTTGTAATACGCAGCATGTATTTTCAAAACGTTGATTTTTCAAATCTTCATTACTAATACAGAAATATAGCATCCCTAGTTCTCCCCAAACCATATTACAATTTTTATGATCTGAATCAATTTGGAATAAAAGAGTCATTTGCTGCGGGTCTACTCCCATATATTCTCCCGTCTCATATAACACTTCTTCTTGTACAGAGAATGGCTCACCAAACATTTGATGGTTATCGTAGTTATCCGGAATTAGCTCTTCAAGTAATTGCAAGAAACGATCTGAATCAGCCTCATCTTCAATGAAAAGTTCTGGTAATTTGTATGTCAGTTCAAAAGTAATTGCACACTGGTTATATTTCGCTTGTACTTCATTTCCTCTTCGTAATTGCTCTACAGGAACATCATAATAAAGTACACGCCCAGCCTCTGTTAGCTTCACATTTTCTTCAAAATAATTTTCAATGCAAAAGAAATACAGCATCCCCGTCTTAGGAAGATTGTGATCCATACCAACGTTTTGTAAATCACTTAAGTTAAATTGCGCGATAAATTGTAGTGGATTTCCTTTATGCTTTGGATATTCAAATAAAGCTGGTAAATCAGGAACTCCTCCCATTTTCGAACTACCTATCGCAACAGTTTCCTGCTGCTTTGGCACAACTTTTATACAAGGAAATACAGTATTAATAAGTTCCTCTTTCAAGTGTGTTAGTTCATATTTATCAATTAATACTTCAATTTTTTTATTCATAAATTCTCCTTACATTTACATACTTATTTATATCATAGTACAAAGATTATACTTCATTCTTTACAAAATCAACAAGCCTTCAAAAACGGGCTTATCCTTCGTACGCGAACAAGTTTAAAAAAGCATACTATACATTGTTCCTACAAACACGATAGTTCTTTAGTTCTTCCAGTACATTTTCCCCTCGTTCATTTTTATTTTTAATATAAGGAGGAATTCCACATGGGTTACGGATATAGTTGCGGCGGTTACGGTTACGGCGGTAGCTGTGGTGGTTGTGGTTACGGAGGTTTCGCTTTATTAATCGTTTTATTCATCCTTCTAATCATCATCGGAGCTAGCTGTTGGGGCGGCTTTGTAGGCTGCTAGTAAACTTAAAAACCATTGTAAAAAAGCACGTACAATACGTGCTTTTTTGCCATTTCCAAATCTTTTATTTGAAAGGAAGTATGTTTAATGAAGATTGATGGTGTTTTTGAAGGAGGCGGTGTGCGCGGTATTGCGCATGTTGGGGCAATTTGCGCGTTAGCCGAAAAAGGTTATGAATGGGAACGTGTAGCTGGAACATCAGCTGGTGCAATTATCGCGGCACTTTTAGCTGCAGGATATTCTTGTTCAGAGCTAAAAACCATTATAACTGATATCGATTATAACAAATTTACGAAGAAAACCTTTATTGACAAAATCCCCTTTATCGGAAAAGGACTAAGTGCATGGACTACTCTAGGTATATACTCTAATGTATTTATAGAAGAATGGATTGAAGAATTACTTCGAAAAAAAGGTGTTCATTTATTTACTGATTTACCGGATCTAAACAAACTCAAAATCATCGCTTCTGATATTAGTAATGGTAAAATGGTTGTCTTTCCTGACGACTTACCAAACTACGGATTTTTAAATTATCGCTTCTCTATCGCTAAAGCGGTAAGAATGAGTAGTACAATCCCCTTCTTCTTTGAACCCGTAAAATGGAGAACTCCAAAATGGAAGCAGCCTTGTTATATGGTTGACGGAGGAATTCTAAGTAATTATCCAATTTGGATCTTCGATTCACCTACCGCTCCTCGCTGGCCGACTTTCGGATTTCATTTTGTAAAAGATGAGATTCAAGCTGACCCTGCTCACTATAACGAGCCTATTTCCATGTTCAAAGGACTATTTAAAACAATGATGCAAGCTCATGATTTACGTCATTTAGATAAGGAATCAAAAGCAAGAACGATTACAATTCCAACAGGAACGATTACAAGTACTAATTTTGAACTGACGAAGGAAGAAAAAGACTGGCTTTACAATTCTGGTTATAACTCTGCTAATAAATTTTTACAAGCTTGGAACTTTAGGCAATATATTGATGAGTATAGAAAAGGTAATCAAGACCGAAAGACAAATCGATTTTTTCGTCAACTTGACTCATAATATTATTACTTTGCGTATAAATACGAGAACGTTTAACAACTTAATAGTAAATAAGCCTAGTAAATTCTTATATTACTAGACTTATTTACTTCCTATATAATCTCATACATTGTTTAAGGATACGTTAAGCCTTCGGCTTCTTCTGCAGTTATAACTATGTAACGATTTCCCGTTCTTAATCCTAACAGTTCTGCTTTTTCAATCGCCTCTTGCTTCGTCTCCGCATAAGCAGCTAAATATTTTTCTCCATTGATCATTTGGCAAATTACATATTGTTTCATTACTTTCTCCTCTTACTTTTTCATTAGTTGTGCAAGTTTTTTTATACCTATTTCAATTTCTTCTAACGTTGCGTATGAATACGATAGGCGCAAAAATTGATTTGCACTTCTATCATATAAAGTACCTGGGTTTAATAAAACCTTTTCTTGCAGAGCTTTATCAAATAAACTGCGATATGAAATGGGTACTTTTATATGTACCCATATATAAAACCCGCCTGTTGGTTCATGCCAAGTTGCTATTTCACGAAGATATTTATCTAACATTAGTAACATAAAATCTCTTCGTTTTTTCAATTCACTTCTTACAAATCGCAAATGCTCATCATATAGACCATTTGTAAACCACTCTGCTGCAATTTGCTGGGATATAGTGCTTGAACCATAATCTGTTTGCATCTTTATGTCTGACAATCTTTGAATTACTGGCTCAGGTCCAACAATCCATCCAATTCTTAAACCTGGACTAATGACTTTGGACATGCTTCCAATATGTAGTACGATTCCATTTTTATCATAGGCTTTTAAAGGTTTCGAACAAGGTGCATCAAACCATAAGTCTTGATACACTGCGTCCTCTATAATAGGTAATCCAATTTCATTACATATTTCCATCACTTCTATTCGTTTCTTCGCATTCATACTAAAGTTCGTTGGATTATGAAAAGACGGGATTGTATATAAAATAGAGGCATTAAATTGCTTCTTATATTTTGTAATATATGATGCATTTAAACCGTTCTCATCCATTGGTATTCCAATGAAACGCATTCCTGCGGATTGAAAAACATTAAGCGAATATAAATAGGATGGTTTTTCTAATAAGATGGATGCGCCTTTTGGAAGAAGCCCCATAGAGATAAGTTGCAGCGCTTGAATTGCTCCTGAAACAATTAATATAGAGTCAGGAGATACATATACACCATGCCCCTTTAAGTATTCGGAAATCTTTTCCCTTAAATAAAAATTTCCTTTTGGCTCTTCATACCCAAGCGTCACATTTGACTTTAAAAGCTTATTCATAATTTCTTTCATCTTTTTCTCAGGTAAGAGACTCGGCGCGAGCTCACCTGTTCCTAATCGAATTACATGTGGATAAAATTCAGCTTGATTAATCTCCTGAATAGCTGGGAGATTCGGATAATGAAGTCCTGTTTCTACATAAGACTGCCAATTAGGCGGGGGTGCGTAAGTTGAAACATTCTCATTATTATTTACAACAATTGTTCCTTTCCTGCCATTCCCTTCAATGTATCCCTTTGCAACTAGTTCATCGAAAGCCATTACAATTGTGCTTCGATTCACACCAAATGTATGGGCCAAATCTCTTTGTGAAGGTAATTTCGTTCCAACGGTCCATTCTCCATTAACGATCTTTTCTTTTATATACGTTTCTATTTGTTTATACAGCGGCGTCGCTAGAGACATATCCGGTTTCCAAACGAATCTTTCCATCATATCACCTTATATTCTTTTTGGTTGGTAACCTCCCCAACCATATGGATGGATACAAATTTTCATTTCTTCTATACAATATACACTATCATAATGAATTAAAATAGGAGGTAATATGATGAGTGAAGCAATTATTCATGGTATCATTCTTGCATTTGGACTTATCATTCCATTAGGTGTACAAAATGTTTTTGTCTTTAACCAAGGTGCGAGCCAACCAAACATTTGGAGGGCAGCCCCTGTAGTATTAACTGCCTCTATATGTGATACGTTACTCATATTGATTGCAGTGCAAGGTGTCTCCCTTGTACTCCTTACTTTTTCTTGGCTAACTAACTCATTATATATAATTGGATTTTTCTTTCTCCTATACATGGGCTTTGTTATTTGGAGAAGTAATCCTTCCAACGATGTAAAACAAGAAAAAAGTATGCCCTTAAAAAAGCAAATCCTTTTCGCAGCATCAGTTTCGTTATTAAATCCACATGCTATTTTAGACACAATCGGTGTAATTGGAACAAATTCTATTCAATACATAGGAAGTGAAAAATGGGCTTTCACACTTGCAACTATTATCGTTTCTTGGATTTGGTTTATAAGCTTAGCTTTAGCGGGGAAATTTCTAAAAAGACTAGACTCAACTGGAAAGACAATTTTATTATTAAATAAATTTTCTGGCCTCATCATATGGGGTGTCGCACTTTATATGTTAAAACAAGTTATTTATTCTTAATGAACGAAAGAGAATTGCATGTTTCTCAAAACATCATGCAATTCTCTTACAAATTATGAAGTAGGTTCCGGTTTCTGTTTTACCGCCTTTGCATCCTTTGCTGGTTTAATCCAAATGATTGCTATGACAGCACCAATGGCAGCGAAAATACTTGTCAAATAAAACACTTCATGGTCCGCCCCTTTCATGAAAAAAGAATATAAAGGTGGTCCAGCTGCTACACCGATAAATCGCATTGAACTGTAAAATGACGTAACCGTTCCCCTTTGCTCCTTTTCAATTCCTTGTGTAATGAGGGCATCTAAACATGGGAGTGCCATACCAATCCCTATCCCCATAATAACGAGACAAAGAAGTAGTAAATAAATCCCTTTTATAAATAAAGGAATGATGACTGATGCAGCTGCCATTAAAAAACCAATATAAATACACTTCTTCATAACATTTTGATTATCTCCAATTTTTTTACCGGCCATATATGAACTAAGTGACAGTACAAGTAACGGAATAGCAAGCACACACCCTTTCCATATACCATGAATGTCATACTTTGATTCCAGTATAGTCGACAAATAAAAGAGAATTCCGAATAAAATAAGCATAATAATTGCACCTAATGCAAAAATGGCAATTAACCATCTTCCTTTTTCTCGAAACGTAGACAGAATAGATTTTATAAACTCTTTAAGTGGTGGGACTTCTCCTTCTTGTTTCTTTGCCTTTACTAGAACAAGTAATAAAACAATTGATACTACGCATAAAATTGGAATCGCCCAAAATGGTAAGAACCATACAACGGCAGCAAGAGCAGACCCTAAAATAGGGCTCAGTACTTTCCCAAATGTATTGGATGTTTCTATGATTCCTAAACCTGTACTAACTTGTTTTTCGTCTTTGTATAAATCACCAACACACGGTATAACAACTGGCATTGCACCAGCAGCACCAATACCTTGAATCGCTCTACCAATCAATATCCAATTGTAGGGATTATCAACTTTCCAAGATACCCAACCAGTTATCGCTCCTCCTATAGCTGCAATCAGCAAACTCGGAACCATTACCATCTTTCGTCCCCATCTATCTGATAAATAACCAGCAATCGGTATAAGTAGAATAGCTACGATAGAGTAAATTGTAATAATCATGGATACTTGAAACGATGAAATATGTAATTTCTTTTCAATAGTCGGCAGAATTGGGATGAGCATTGAATTCCCTAATGTCATAACAAGTGGAACTGATGCAAGCGCAATTAAACAACAGTTTTCTTTTTTTAACATGTTGGCTTCGAAACCTTTCATCATATATTTCTTACCATATAATAGCCCCGCTGGAACGTAACTTTTCATTCCACCAGGGCTATTACATCTTTACTACTTCCCATTCACAACAAAAGAAATTGGGGAAATTATAGTATTATTCCTATTCTTTGAATCCAGTTCACAATATATCCATACCAATTAATTGAAAAAAAAAGAAAGGAAGAATCCTTCCTTTCTCCTATAACCTTCTACAATTAGCGAGTATATCCGCCACCAAGTTGTTGTTCTGCCATCGCTACAAGGCGTTTTGTAATTTCACCGCCTACAGAACCGTTTGCACGTGAAGAAGTATCAGCGCCAAGTTGTACACCAAACTCTTGTGCAATTTCATATTTCATTTGATCTAAAGCTGCTTGTGCTCCATGTGATGCTAATTGATTAGAATTACGATTTCTAGCCATTACCAATCACCTCCTTATTTATATATAAATTGTGTTAAATTCAAATTAAAATACATGGAAATTTTTGGTTATTTTTTACCATAAAAAAAGAGCCTCTAAAACGAGACTCTCACATCATTTCACATTACGAAGTTACTACTTCTAATTTTCTATTTATTAATACTTTCATTTCTTCTTTTAATATCTCTTTTGAATTATGTCCAAACCATTCTAAGGAAGCAAAAAGATCCGTACCTCTCACTTCCTGAATAATCTCATCATAATTTACAATACCTTCAAATAACGGAACCATACCAATACGACTTCCTGCTGCAGCATATACATTGTTAGGTTCAAACACATGCAAATAATCCGCTGAAGATATATTCTTAAAATGGTAATGTAGTGTCCACGGCTTTAATCGATGGAAACTGTCTATTGGATCTGCGCCAGACTCCCATATATGAAGAAAATCAAGATTTATTTTTAAATTCGGATGATTTACTTCTTCTAATAGTTCTATAGTAGAAGGCAATGTGTCCGTTAGTGTATTGGGATGTGTTTCTAACAGCACATACATATTGTGCTGAGCAAACACATCACAAATCTTACGTATTCGCTTCACATACTCTTTTCTCTCTTGTTCCGAGAAGTCCTTGCTCCCTTTTTGCCCAGCAAACGTGCGAATTTTATTCGTATTAAACCAATTAGCTAGTACTACAAGTTGTTCACTTTTCTCTATCGTTTTTTCAAAATCTGCTGATAATGATATATCTAAGTAATCACTTATCATCGTAATTTCTAAGTTTTTATCCTTTAGAAAAGTCAATTCTCGTTCTGTCGTTTCGCGTTCTTGTATATACAAATTTTGTGCATGAGTCCCCCACAATTCAATTCCTTCAAAACCGTTTTCATATGCAAATTGAACAATATCAGTAAATGAAATTAATTGATGACGAAATGAAATGGTACATAGCGAATATTTCATAGCATTAAACTCCCCTATCTTAAATTCAGTTAGCTTATTAAAAAGTTGCGACAGACTGATTTGTTTTCATACCTTTCCATGATAGAAACTGTCTCTCTAATTCCTTCTTAATTTGCAGTTCAATTGCATTCATTTCATCCAGTTTTTCAATAATCGATACTAGCATACCTTTATTATTCGTCATTGCCATTTTAATTGCACGATACTGTACATTTGTAAATCCTTGTACAATATCCTCTACCCGATCACACCAATAATCAAATTCTTGCTCCGAATATTGCAACGTTTCACGGAAGTATGCAAAGGCATGCTCATAACTATATTTACGAATTGCAAGTACTGGTATTTGTTTTACTGCTGCTACAAGTCCAGAAAGCGCATATCCTTCTTCCTCATTTGCCATTTTTACAATTAAATTTTTCAGCTCCATAGTCAGTTCATTGTCGTTCTTTTTGAATGTTTTTGTGAAATAACTAGCTACTGTTTCTTGCGTTGGCTCCCCAATTCCTTCTATATCAATAAAATACCCTCCACCAAATGGGTTATCTTGAATAGAGTGAAGTACTTTTTCTCTTTCCATATTTCCTTCCCAACGAAAATCAGGATCTAGCATGAACCACTCTTCTTCTTTCTCTGTTTTTGATATCATTAAATAATGTGGAAACGGTTTTTGATGAAATTTATTTTCCCTCTCTGGTAATAGAGACATATCAACCATTACAATGACATAACGATTTTCCGGCTTGTTTTCTACTAATTCTAAAAACGTTTCTACATTGCTATCTTTATCTTTTGCATGATCATACCATTCGTTTACTTTAATACCGTACAATTTTTCAAACCAAAGTAAATAATGATCATGGTTAATGTTTTCAGAGTGATATGAAATAATTCCGCCTTCTGTTATATCAAAATCTCCATCCCATAGTCCAAAATAAAATGGACGAAAATCAATGTCGCTACGCCTTTTTATAATTTCACAAAAACAACTCACTAAACAGTGCACTTTAATTGAAGTCATACTCTCATCCACTTTCCTAAAGGTTAGTTATTCACATTTATTTCCTGTAACTCCTCCATAAAATCAAGCAAAGATCCTACAGTAAGAAATGCCTTTGGATCTACCTCATCCTCTGGAACGCATAGCTTTACATCCATTTCTATGTATACAATAAGCTGTAACATCATTACCGAATCTATATATAAATCTTGATTTAAGCGCATCGTTTCTTCTAAATGCGTTACATTTTTTAGTTCCATTTTTTCAATCATAATTTTTAACACGGCATTCTTTAACGCTTCCCGTCTCATGTTGTAACCTCTCCCATCTCTAGTAACTTTCTACTTACTTTTCCAGTTTTATTTTTAGGAATTTCATTTACACTTTCAATTTCATGGGGAACTTTATAAGAAGGTAAGTGCTGAATACACCATTCTCTTATTTGTACTGGATCAACATGAGAGATCACTTTCGCTTTAACTATTTCGCCCATGACAGGATGTTTCCCTCGATATACAATTGCCTCTTGAACACCTTCCAATCGAAGCATCGTTTCTTCTACCTCTATAGGAAAGACTTTTAATCCCGAAACATTAATTACATCGTCCATACGCCCCATAAAATGAATGCCACGCTCAGATTTATACCCTAAATCTTTCGTGAAGATTTCCTTATCATTCATTTTCACGACGATTTCTTCCGGTGCATTTTCATCTGAACCTATGCTTATACTCGCATGAGGTAGAGGGTTTCCTAAATCTAAATGGCTCTTCATATCATGACATATACTAATACAACCTGCTTCAGAACAACCATATTGCTGCATCATATATGTTGTCATTTCTTTTAGTTTATAAAATAGTGCTTCTGGCAAAGGCGATCCTGATGTCATAATTTTATGAAACTGGAACGTTCCTAATGGAAAACTCCCCATAATGTGTAACATAAGTGGTACTGCATATATAATATGTTTTTCTGTATTGCGAACTATATTTAATGCGAATTTAGGATTTTTATTCGTAATGATTACAGGCTGGCTCCCCCTCGTAATTGCTGATAAAGTACCACATATTAGTCCGTATGAATGTGAAACAGGAGCCATAACGATTGGCACTTCATCTACTTCACAGTTTAAAGCTTCATTATAAGCGGTAATTTCCGTATCAACTTCCGTCCATGCTCTACGAATTAGTTTCGGTTCCCCTGTAGTTCCAGAACTATATTGCAGTAAAGAAGGCTCTTCTAGTAAAAAGTTCCCTACTTCTAATTTTGTACAATCGCCATATTCTCCATATAAAATTCCTACACAATTTGCACGCTTTGCCATTTCAATAGCTGTTTCTTTTGGTGTATCTTCATGTATAAGTAATACTGATGATTTCTTTTCTTTTAAGAAAAACACAATCGTAATAATATCGAATGGATCTTTCAGACAAAGTGCAAATCTATTTCCTTCTGCTTCTTTAAATTGTTCCATTTCCTCATAAACTTGTAATCTCGATTCAAAATCACTTTTGCTATACTCTTGTTTATTAACGATTAGCATAATTTCCCCCTGTAACAGCTGATTTTTGTTTCATAAGTTGTCTTACTCTATACAATGGATTTGGAACTTCATGAACAAGCGATTCCAGATCCATATATAATCGACGTTTCGTTAATTGTTCAGCATAGAATGTAGGTGCATATAATTGAATATTTTCAAATCTACCTTTCAAATGTGGATATATTCTTAAATGATTTTCAATTTCTTCAACAACCATCATCCAAAAATGTTCTTCTTTCAATCCATATTCATCCGCAAGTACGAATGCTAATTCTCCTAAATTAAACAGGAATAGTGCATCTAACACCATCTCTTGCAAACATTCAATGCGATCCATTTCAAAGAAATCATTCATTTTTCCATTCGCATATGTTTTATGCATTTTAGTAAAGTCGGGACATTTGTCAACCGTTTTCAAATATGGACGATAAAACTCAAGCCCTTCATGAAAATCCTTTAACGCAATACGAACAGGCACCCCTTCTTTATGGACTAGAATCATATTTTGTCCATGTGATTCCAGTGCGATGCCATGCTCTACAACAAGATGTATAACTGGTATTATCGCTTTTTGAATAAGTAATTGTAGCCAATCCTTCATTCCATATTTATTCAACCACGCATCAATAATTGGTGTACCATTTTTCTCTTTAGCGTATAAACCATTAAAAGGAATTGCATCTTCTTGTGCATCTAAATACTTATGAATGCTTTCGCGCCAAATACATCCTAATGAACCATATATAGCTTTCTTATTCGTGTCATACGTTACACTGGAAAACTCATTTAACAAGATTAAACGTGCTTCATCCATTAAATAGGCGTCATTACTTACAACATCATTTAACCAATTTGATATTGCTGGTGCACTCACAACAGAGTATGGTTTCAGCGTACGAAGTGTTGAAGTGTTGAGTAAATTCATCGATAATTTAACGTACGGTTTCTTTGGACTCGTAATATTTCTTAATGTTCTCATTGACTGTTGCGCGCAATAATCGTCCTCAGATGTTCCTAAATAAATAATAAATTTCCCCTGTATATGATCCGCATAATTTGAAATGATGAAATTCACCCACTGCCATGGGTGAACAGGTATAAACACGTACTGTTTTGGATTACATCCCTTATTACGAATTCGTTCCATAAACTCTTCTAATTTACGATCGCCAATCTCCTCTTTTAAAAGGTTGTTATACATCACTTCATTCTCATAACCTACAGTCGCATAATTCTTATGCGCTGCAATCCATATGAGTTTTATTGGCTGCATAAATTCATAACCATATTGAAAATTGTCACGATATTGAAATCCAACACGTGCTTTATAACTAGGATGATATGGATGGCCGTCTATTAAATGGCTTTCAAACTTATCGTAAGATTTTTGAGTATATTCTCTCTTATTATTTCTTTCATATTGTGCAATCGTGTCTTTAAATATTGTTTGTTCTAATTCGTGTATAAAAGAATCTAATTTAGCTTGTTCTACACTAGTAACCCGAAAAACTTCTTCTAGAAATTGCGAGACAGATTGTATTTCTTGCTGTTCATCTTGAACTCTTACTATTAATGAGTCTAACGAAATACGTCCAAATGTCATCCGTTCCCTGCCATAGCATTTGTACGTGACACTTTTGCCTTCTTCATCAAGTCCTTGTATTAGAAAAAGAAGTTGTTCTTCTTTTTCTATGCGAACCGGTGTAATAATCCCCTCATAAATTAACGATTCTACTAATTGACGTAGCACTCTTCTTCGTACTGAAATGTAATCTTCTGATTCGAGCGCCTTCAATACTTTCGTATGATACATGTCCACTCTCATAAAACCCTCCACCTTATGACAAAATACCATTATTTGTATTACGTGAAATTTTAACGTTATTTATGAACGAACAGCCACTTCTCTAACGAGTGGATTATGTACTTGCACATAAATAGCTTGCTCCAATGGATTACTTAACTCATCGACATCGAAAAATCTCGTTAGTAAATTTGCTTTACACGCTAACTTATCTTCGTCCTATAATTCTCTTAAAAATGTAGAAGGTTCCCGGTTATATGGAAGGAATGATTCAAGTACAGACCTTAATTCCGAGAGAAGAATTTCCTCCTTAATTAATCCTGCTGTGCCAAAACCATTAATGAGGCCAAACATATGATTGAAAATTAAGTAGTAACGAAATCTCTCATCCACAATATAGTCGTCATATAAATTTCCAGTACGTTCTCCAATACCAGCTAATTCATTATTAAGCATCTCTTTCATTGAATTACAGAAATAAAATCCTTGATTATCACGGAAATAATATTTGACCGGATAACCATCTTTTAGCTGAACAACGCTATTTTGCTGATGAGCTTCTAATGCAACACCATACTGTAAATACATCCATACCATTGGCTTTAAAGAAATATTCATATATCGTCTAAACCACTCTAAGCTTACTTCTTCACAGCTTTTACTTTCTAAATCTGCTAGGCGATGAATAATATTCGATAACCGCGTACGCTCCCCAGGTATAGCGTCTTGAACTAGCCCAGCAATTAATGTTGCGTCGTTTGCATGTTCGCTATAAAAAGGATTCTCACGAATAATCACTTCAAATCCAGATTCTTGTGTTCCATAATTTAATGTAATAAAGGCTGGATCACAAATAAAATCAAATCCTGGAAATCTTTCTCGTACTTCACCAATAGCCGTATTTAACATTTCCTTCCCTTCAAGACCACTCTCAAGTTCTTTCAGTTTATTAATACGCATTGAATTCGTTACTTTCACCGGAAATGAAAACTTAAGCATATACTTCGAATTGGGATGATATAGCGTCCTTAGTGATGATGTTGCCATATAATACTTACCTACAGGACCAATATACTCAAGCAATTCTTGAATTATCCAATCTTGTACGTAAGCTTGATGCAAGAGCCATTCTGCCTGAAGCGGATGAATTGGAATTAATGCATATTGATCTTCCTTACAGTACTTCGCTATAAATTCCTTACTAACCATCTCATCATTACTTAATTCTTCTTTTATAATCGTTGTTGTAGAATCTGATAATAATGATTTTTCATTTACTATACTTTTATGTGCCCGAAAATAATGAAGCTGACATTCCCCTTTTAATTCTGGAGAATACATTGCACTTTTCCAATCCAATATCCCCTGTCTACTCTTTGGTGTAGGATGAGTTAAATGCCCAAATAATAAAGACTGCTCCGCTTCTATAAAAGTTGTATGGAAACCGTATAATGCGGATGTATCTTCTATTCTCTCTTTTGTAAATTCCTCAATATTTTGACAACTACGGATAACTCGAAGCATAAGTTCCGCAGGATTCGTTCCTTCTCCGTAGTTGATCGACATCTCTTTTATTAAAAACGTAATAACTGTAACGTAATCTGCTGTAATAACAGAATTACTATCTCCAATTTGATAATAAAATTGTTCTCCAAACAAATGGCGATCTGTTGGTGATTTATATATAACTTCTCCATACAAAGTAACGTTCTGTGCCGATAGCCGACAACATAAATATGTGGGGACTGTATCTCTATTCAACGTATTACTGAAGATACTTTTCATTCTTTCATCCTCTGTAATCCATTCTCCACTCCCTGTTTCTCTTAAATAACAGTTTAAAAAGCTTTGTAATGTTGCATGTTCTGCGATTTGTTTCGCAAGCTGCATGTTGGTCCTCCTCTTTATATTAAAGCTATCGAAATTTTATATAATAAACGATAATTGAATGTCGTTATCAATTATGATTCTAATTGATAATAATATTCAATTCAAGAGTATATTTCAGAATTTTTTTATCTGATTTAATTTTCCTTGTTTTCCCCCTTTTCTTTAATCTAGTTAAAAATACACAAAAAAAATACTCAGCTTCAAACTACATACTTACTATTTTTCATTAGTAATCTATCCAAAATGGTTAAACAAAAGAGGTATACCTTAATTGGTATACCTCTTTCAAACATAAAGTTTACATAATAATATTATTTATATCTCTCCAGCAATATGCTGTCTCTTCTACCTGTAATCGCTCTAAAAATTTTGTATCAATTTTTTCTGGGTTAAATTTTTCATAAAACTTTTTAGAAGGATTATTCGTAACAACCCAAACTAAAAGTGATTGCATATCATTCTTTACACATTCTGATAGTAACGCTTGAAATAACTTTTGTCCTATTTTCATTCCTTGATACTGTTGTAAAAGGTAGATTGCATATAATTCTCCATCACAATTATATGTATCAGTTCTTTCTATCCCCCCATCGATGAATCCAACTATTTCTCCATTTAAATTCTCTGCTACAAATCTAAATTGATGATTACCTTCTTTTTGAAAAATATCTTCCCATTGTTTTTCTCGTTTCTCATATGCTATATTATCTAGAATTTCGTCAGCAAATATCCCTTTATACGCTGTCTTCCAACTATCGACATGCACCTTTGCTATACCTTGTATATCATCCTTTATTGCTCTTCTAATATGTATTCCCATCATTTCTCTCCCCTTATTACTCATCATTATATCAATTTCATTCCTTAAAAATCCAAATAAAAAAGAGTGAATTCACTTCACTCTTTTTTATCACAATTATCTACTTTCCACTTCAACTGAAACTACTCGATCAATCTCTTTCAGGGAACTATATAACTCTGTTGTATATAAATCTTCTGGAGCTAAAATAACCATCTCCAGTTGCTGAAATGCTCCACTATCTATATCTTTAATTTTCACGCGTTTCACATGCATGCCTAAATTTTTAATTTGCTTAAATATACCATCTAATTCATGATGCTCTTTAACAGTAATTTTTATAGATAAATCCTTTTGTCTTAATGAATACGGTCCTGCAATTTTCACAAGTTGCGGAAGTACATTAATCGCTAAAATAATTAAAACCATAGCAACTGTCGCTTGTAAATAAAATCCTGCACCAATTGCGATTCCTAAAGCTGAAGCAGCCCACACCATAGAAGCTGTTGTTAATCCAGAAATAACGTCATTACTTCTTCGTAAAATGACACCTGCGCCAAGAAAACCAATTCCACTAACAATTTGAGCGGCCAGTCGCATCGGATCCATATTTGTATGTCCTGGAACAGAATATACATGCACAGATTCAATTGAAACCATCGTAATTAAACAACTTGCTACAGAAATAACCATACTTGTTTTCACACCAAGTGGTTTATTCTTTAGCTGCCTATCTATCCCGATGAATAATCCTAAAAAGAGTGCTAAACCTAATTTGAGTAAAAATTCATATGACATATTCCCATTCTCCTTACTTTACAATGTTTCCCTTAGAATAACTCACTATAACTCTTTTATGATATCAATTCCAGTCTTTTCTATTCATTTAACGTAAAAAACCGAAAAAACATTTATAACGATGTTTCTCCGGCTTTTTATTACACTTTAGATTCTTCTTTATTTCTGATCTTTAATCTTAATTTCTGCATCTTTGTAGAATGCTAATTTACTGTCATTATACTCTTTTGTAAATTTGTTAAACTGCTCTTTCGACTTTTGTGCTTCCACATTTAATTCATTAACAGTTTTAACTTTTTCACCGATTTCTTTTAATTTCGTTTCTTTTACTTTTAATTTTTCATACAGTTCTTTTTCAGTCGCTAACACTTTCGTGTAATTTTCATTCATCTTTTGGAATGCATCATAACGATTCTTATACGACTCTTCTACTGCTTTTGCTTGTTTTTGTAACTTTTTATCTTCAAGCTTCTCTATATTTCCTTGTACAGATTTTGTTTCTTTCTGAGCTTTTTCTAGCATTTCTTTTTCATTTTTCAATACTTTTTCACGATCATCTACATTTGCAGTAGCTTGCTCTAGTTTCTTCACAACTGCTTCATTATGATCTTTGCCTTCTTGCAAAATTTGAGAATATAATTCTTGGCCTTGTTTCTCTAACTGCTCTAATTTTTTTGCTTCATCCACTAAAGATTTTTCTTGTGTTGCTGCTGTTTCAAAAGCTGTATATAAATTTTCTTCTGGCTTTTCACCGAAACAACCTGTTAACAACCCTACTGATAACGCTCCAACTACTGCTACTTTTCCATACTTCAACGTCAATTCCTCCATTACATACGGTTATCATGCCAGAAGTTCACTGGGAAGTGACTCTCTTCATGATAAGCTTCAAACTCATAACCTTTTTCTTTTAGCCCCTTTAAAATTGCTGGCACAGCAGCAACTGATTGCGGGTGAATATCATGCATTAAAATTACTTCTTGTGGTTTTGTTGCGTTTGTTAATACGTTTTGAGCAATTTGTGCTGCAGCTGCATCAACTGGCATTTTATTGTATCTCCAATCTAATGAATCAATTGTCCAATCCCATACTTTAAATCCGCCTTCTACCACTTTATTTCGAAGACCTTCATTCAATCCAGGCATCGAACCATATGGAGGACGTGTTAATTTAGGTGATTTCCCAATAATATTAGCGATTAAACCTTGATCTTCTTTCATCTCATTTACATACTCGCCATTTTTATATAACTTTGCGAAATTATGTGTCATACTATGCATGCCTACATAATGACCCTCAGCATTTTCACGTTTCACTAAATCAGGAAATTCTTTTACATTCGCTCCAATTAAAAAGAACGTCGCCTTCGCATCATGTTGTTTTAGCGTATTTAATAATTCAGCCGTATATTTCCCTGGCCCATCGTCAAATGTAAGATAAGCAACTTTTCTTTCTTTTCCATTAAAACGACTTGGTGCCGTTTTATTCATTTCAACTTTCGGCTGTTCACTTGCAAGCTGCACTACATTTTCTTGTTTCGCAACAGCTTTTGCTGGTGAAGTAATTGATTGAAACATGTAATACCCAATAGCTACTGCGGCAATCGCTATTAAAACGACTACTATTTGTTTAATTTTTAAAGCTTTTTCCATTCTATCGAATTCCTCTCCCTATTAATCTTATATATAAATCGCCCAATATAATTATACATCTATTTATTTTTATTTCACCATATAAATAGATTTTATTTGTATTATAATGGGAGTTTTATCAAAATTGTTGTTCCTATTCCTTCTTTGCTTGTAACACTAAGCGCACCGCCATGAAGCTCTACCATTTTTTTAACGATAGCTAAACCAATACCTGCACCTGCAGCATGATTATTAATTTGGTAAAATGATTGCTCAATATATGGTAAATGTTCTTTAGCAATTCCAATCCCTTCGTCTCTTACCTTAATCACTGCTTGTCCTTCTATTTTAGTTGCTTCAATGTGTATTGTGCTTTTTTCATGTGAATACTTAATTGCATTTTGAACAATATTCAAGAAAACTTGCTTTAGCCTATTTCGATCTCCCATCAATTCAATTCGGTCTATAGTAGTAATAAATTGAATTTCCTTCTCTTCCGATTTAGGAGTTAATTGCCAAATCGTCTCCTCTAGTATATCGTACAATTGCACCTTTTGTTTATATAAATTAAAATGATTTGATTGTAATCTTGAAAAATCTAGCAATTCTTCTACTAAATGAATCAACCTATCTGTCTCACCTGAAATAATGCCCATACCTTGCTTTATTTCTTCTTCTGTTAAATGATCTACTGTTTTTAACGTCTCACTCCAACCTTTAATTCCTGTTAAAGGCGTTCGTATTTCGTGCGAAATAGAAGCAATGAATTCATTTTTCATCTGCTCAGCCTTATCTATTTTATAGGCCATATAATTTAAACTATGTGCCAAGTCACCTAATTCTCCAGGATAATCTTCTTTAATTTTTTGCTTTAATGTGCCTTCTGCAATTTGTGAAGAGGCTTGAATAATGGATTCAATTGGCTCAACAAATGAATTTGCCAAACGTCTACTAATTAAGAAGGCGACTCCCGAAATAACAATACCTACAGAAATAGTAAACGTAATAATTTCAATAATCTTTTTATTTACATTTGTTAAAACAGTCGTATATTTTAAAACACCAATAGTTTGTCCTTGATGTATAAGTGGGCTTAGCACCTCTAGTTGTTTTTTATTACCTTTCGTAGTAACTTGATTATACATTTCACCTTCTAATAATGATTGTGGAATATTCACTTTACCTTCTACCTTTTCACCACTTGAAGATTGTATAACCGAGCCGTGACGATCAATTAACTGTAATTCTGTTCCTTCTAATTGAAAGCTACTAATTATGTCACCACTATATTCTTGTAATCGAATAAAGTATAGTGAATTGTATTCTGAAAAAAAACGTGTACTCGTTTTCGCATGAGACTCTATATATTGCACAATACCATTATAATAGTATCGATAAATTGAGACTGAAAATACAACTTCAAATAATACAAGCATAAGTGTAATGACCGTCATAAAATATAAAGTCACTTTCCGTTTCATCTCATACTTTCCTTCCACATATATCCTTTTCCCCACACCGTAAGAATAAATTCAGGTTCTGATGGATTACATTCTATTTTTTGACGTAACCGTCTCATATTTACATCTACTACTTTCGTCTCACCTACGTAATTGGTTCCCCAAATCATATTTAAAATTTCATCACGCGAAACTGGCTTTGAAGCCTGATTCATTAAATACTGTAATATCATATACTCTGTAGGTGTTAAATCGACTAATTGTCCATCTTTATACAATCTTTCTTCTATAATATTTAACGAAAATGGACCTGACGTAACAATATTCGTTTTTTCTTCATGTACTTCTATTCTTCTTAATAAAGACTGTATACGTGCAGTTAATACTACTGGACTAAACGGTTTTGCAATATAATCATCTGCACCTATTCCTAGTCCTTGCACCTTATCTTCATCTTGTACACGTGCGGTTAACATAATAATACCCATTTTTTTATTTTCTTTCCTGATAGCCTTACAAACTTCTAAACCATCAATCCCCGGTAACATTACATCCAGCAGTGCTATATCAACAGTTTGTTCACTCAAAATCTGTAACGCTTCTTCTCCAGTAGTAGCTTCTATTACATAAAATCCAGCACGTTTTAAATTTAAAACAATAAAGCTACGGATCGTTAATTCATCTTCTAAAACTAAAATTTTTGACATAATTCCCACCTCCTACTCTTGTTGATAATCCGCTAGCGGTTTTATATATGCTTTCACTTTTTCAAATTCCGATTGCTTCGGTACTGCATATACGTGAGAAGCCGTTTTAATTGCTGCGCTGTAGCCTTTTATATTGAACCATTCTTTCCGCTTAAAAATATGAACTTCAAGCCATATTTTATTTGTTCTTGTATCCAAAAACTTTTGAGAATTTGATTCTTTTTGCTGATCTGGTATTGTAATTTTCCCTATTAACTCTTTAGGAATTTTCACATAATACCCTTTTTCTATATCTATATATCGTTCTTCAATTGGTTTAATTCCAGATTCACTCCACTGTATGTAACGTTCAAAAAGCGGACTATCACCATGTGATTTATCCTCCCAACCTTTTGGACGTACAGTACGAACAAATTCAATAATGCCGTCTTCATTAACATCTTTACTTTCTACAACATATTCATTAAATAAATCTTCTTTCCCATCTATAGGTAATACTTCATAATGATCCTGATCAAATTTTGCTACATAAGTTATACCTGAATGAGCCCCTGTTCCCGCATCGATTACAACTGCCTTTAATGATTTAGAAATACGGCCCATTTGTATTCTTTGAATACTATTTATATACGGATCAAATGTAACCTCTGACAATACCTTAAACTTTTCAATGAACTGAACCTTCAACTGTTCATCTTTCATATACGAAACAAGGCTTATGTCTTTAAAACCATTTTTGTTTAAATCATCTATAAATAACTTTGTATACTTCTGTCTATAAAATTCCTTTATATCGTCACTCTCATCGGAAAAAACATACATTGTGTTTTCTAATAAATCACGATTGGTAGTTATTCCTATCAATAGTTCCCTTTTCCCACTCCCTGTGAAATCTCCTACCTCAACAATATCTACTTCTTCCCCATCAAATGTATAGGTTGACTTCATATTCCATCCATTATTTTTCTTCTCATATACGGCTAAATATATATGATAATCTTCATTAGGTATTTTATATACGATGACAGCTTCTTTTTTATTATCTCGTTCGAAATTCATTGACCATGTCGTCTGTTTATCTCTATTAGACATTGGAGTAAGTAAGCGATAATTAACAGGTAAATCTTTATCAATTTGTTCCTTTAATTCATTAATCCATTTTTCATTTGTAGGAGCTTCCATTAGACTTGTTGGAGCTTCAGACATTTTACATCCAGTCAATATAAAGATAATTCCCATCATGCTTAACCATTTCTGCATATGATATCTTTCCTTACCACAAATTTTGAATATGTCCTTTTACTTTTTTACCTATCCATTATACTCATACATATGAGTATAATTTTTCTAAACTAAAAAATCGTTACAGAAAAGTTACAAATACATTCCAAAAAAAAAGATTGGCAAAAGCCAATCTTTTTTTATTATTCGTTTCGGACTGATTTTGGCGTTACACCTAAATGATCATTTAATTTTTTTGAAATATCTTTTACATTTTTTTCATTTGGAATGTAATAATAAATACCACCGATACGTTTATCTGTACCTTCTATTTGCAATTTTTCCATTTCCAAATTAGATCCTGCCATATTTTTTGTAATGGCAAGCATATCGTCAAATGTTAAGTTCGTTTTCATATTTTTATCAACCGCATCTAGTAAAGAGCCCATTTTGCTAATTGATTGAACAGACATCGCTTTTTTAGCAATTGCTTCTATTACAAGTTGCTGTCTCTGTCCACGCATTGCGTCACTATCAATTTTACGCGTTCTTGCAAGTGCAAGAGCTTGTTCTCCATTTAAATGTTGGTAACCTTTTTCTAAATGGATCATACCAGCTTGGTCTTTACTATCTTGTTCAGTGAAAGTAACTGGTACATCAATATCAATACCACCAATTGAATCGACAATTTGTACGAATGATTCAAAGTTAAACTTCACATAATAATCAACAGGTACATTCAAAAATCTTTCCACCGTATCGCGTGTGCTTTCTACGCCACCAAATACGTGAGCATGAGTAATTTTATCTAATTTTTTTCTAGTTGGAATGTAAACACGTGAATCACGTGGAATACTTACTAGCTTAACAGACTTATCATCTTTATTAATTGTTGCTAATAAAAGTGCATCTGTTCGAACTGCTTCGCCATATTGGCTTTTTCTCATTTCACTTCCATCTACACCCATGATTAATATTGAAATATTATCCTTTAAAGGTTCGACTTCTTTATCACGCTTTGATGACTTATCAATTTTTGCATACGCATCATTTACAACAGCTTTTGCTTTATTATATATAAACGAACCATATCCTACTCCTCCAAAAATAAGTAGGAAAAATGGAATTAATATGAACCATTTTATTGACTTTCTTTTAGAACGCTTTTTATTACTTCTCGTATTTTGTTCTAATTCAGAGCTCATACCCATTCGCCTCTCTTTCTCTTTACCAAGTATAATGTAAGTCTATTTATCTTCATATTGAATTTCCTTTCACTAACCTTACAATTTTGTAAGGTTACTACTTAAACCCAATACGTATTCCATTTCACATTATACTCTCGTACTTATTTTTGGCAAGTCACTATTTACCAATTTCAAAAATTTAGCACTTCGCAACATATGAATTTACAAATTTATTAACTCTTTCATTTTAAATTAGGATGTCTTTTTCTTAACAAACGATATGAATAAAGAATCCAGCTAATTATAAAATCTCTATGAATACAGTATATTTGACTTTATTATTTCTCAAACGGCGTATACACGCTTTTCTTCCCCTGATTATCAATGTAAGCCGACTTTGCTTTTATTTTCGTTTTTTCTACTTCCATGTCTTCATTTGAGAAGTTCACAATGATTTTAATATCTTTTCCATAAGAAACAGATTGTACTAGCTTATCTTCTGACAAATACGCAAAATTCGTCATCTCTTCTTTTACTGCTTTTTCATGAACTTCATTCCAAACTTTTAGATGCTCTGTAATTTCTTTTTTATGCTTATTCCACTCTACTTCATCTAAATGGTATAACGGAGGAACATTATACAATAATTCAGACAGCATTCGATTTCCAACTTCATCTTTTACCTTTAAACTTCCCCATTCCCAATGATGCGTTGTAATAACGGAATCATTGTATACTAATTTATATAATGGTACCGAATATACTGGGTTTAAATATACTTGTTTATATTCTTCTTTCAATGGTACTTGTTTTGCATATTTTTCAGGCACATTTTGATTTGGTGACCAATATCCACCGACATAATACGGACTTGTTTTATTTTTCCGCATATCTTCATCGTCCCATTTAATAACAGGTGTTTCAATTCCATGTGCAAATGCAATCGTACTACTAGCAAAATCATTTCCGCCTTCAGAACCAACGACCATACCCTTTTCTTGCGCAATGTAGTCCATTCGTTTTAAACGTGCTTTTAAATCTTGCTCTTGTGTCGTTATATGTTTCGCTGAATAGTCATCGTAAATTTCACCTGTCGCATCACAATCAATAAACCATGAATTATATTTAGGGCCATTTTGTAATATATCATTCATGCGTTCCTTTACACTAGGTAGCGATAAAGTCGGGTTTAACTTGCGACCTCTACCTAAAAAGCCTTGCACCTTTTCTCCGTTTTTCTTCGTTACAGTAGCCTCTTCGTATAATGATGGGTCATTAAAGAATGCTGTGTTCCAATTTTTATCACTTTTTTCGTGAATGGAATGATATGAGTCATACGGACCAACTAAATATCCCATTTCCTTAGCTTTTGTCACAAAATTAGGTTGCATAAATCCTTGTTCCCAGTTCGGCAGACCAATCCACGCTTTTTCTATTCCTGTCTCTTTCATTTCCTTTAATATGTCCGTTCCATCTGCATTACCCCATTTACTTACCTCTTCAACCGCATCACCAAGTAGCGACTTTAATAAATGCTTATTTAAGCTATACAATTCTGTCTTCGTTAAGTGACCTACACCTTTCTTTATTAGCGCACCAGCTTCCTGATCAACGTTTTGGAAAATATCCTCTTTATAAAATTCCTTCATCGATAATACTTCGTTTATATAACGTAAAATAACATTTTTTTGATACTTATCAATGAAATCTTGTTTACTTACTTGATCTAATACATTCAGTTCCCCAGGCTCTGAACTATTCTTTTGAATAAGTTCTTTTATATGACTAAACAGCGGGCTATTTATTTGCTCCCTTAGTTTTTGCCAATTTATATTATTTTCTGATAAACCATTTTGATTCCAAAAATAAAAATGCGCCGCTCCATATAACTTTTCGATTTCTTTATTTTTTCTAGCCTTTTCTTGTAATGTTTTAAATTCACCTTTTCGAACAATATCATCCTTATATAGTTTAGCAATACTTACCGCATCATTATTTGTCACATATAATTGAAATCCATATGTTTTATTTTTATTTATGCTCGGAAATTCATGTGTAAAATCAAACCCTATTTTCGGATCCGAATGAAATTTCAATTCATTATTAAACATATTCTTTGCAATATATACAATTGAATATTTCGAACCATTTAATGCGAAAAACTTCATAGAAAATGATTCAGCAAATGAATATGCATCATCCTTTAAAAACTTCTTCCAATTCTCATCATTGCTCGGAATTTGCTTACCCTCCCATAACGGAAGTGTATAATTCTCAGCTTCTACTTTCGGCCATGTAAAGCTTTCTGCACCAGTCGATTCCACTTCAATGTTTAAGTGGTCTTTTTTCTTTTCTAATTTTATTTTTACTTTTTGATCTGGATATTCCCACGATGTACGATCCTTTTCTTTTTTTACATTCGATACCTTCATTTTCGGTAGGGGTTGTGATGCCTGTTCCTTTGCCCCCTCATGTTCTACAGTTAATGTGAATGTTTCTGGATTTACATCATAAGTAAAATCTTTATACGTCGCTTTCTTTATTTTAGACTCTTGTACAGCATTCCTACCTTTTACGTCACAACCGACTAAAGTCGAAAACGACATAGTTGTAAGAAGACATATCGCTATCATTTTTTTCATCCTCTGCACCTCCACCAATGAATATACAGATGCTTTGTTACAGGAATGTGGCAAAAAATAATAGAGCTAGCATTTTGCTAGCTCTGTTTGGAGTATTAAAAGTTGATATGAACAACTATAATTCGCTTAGAAGATATGTAATACAGTAACTACATTTTTTCTCAACAATTATGAAACTAAACAAATCAAAATTTTAACAAGCATTCTTCAACTGAAAAAATAAGTGTATACAATGTATCCTAAAAGTAGTACTAAAATGATTATTCCTGTACCTTTCCAATTCATACCGCCTGCTATATCAACTGGACTACCCGTTTCCGCTCTATTGAGTCCGTCACGTAAAGAACCCGTAGGATTACTTTTTAATTCACTTTGTCTCATACGCTCTCTTTTTTCTTCTGGTGACTCTTTATTCATTTAATCACCTCCAAAATGAATGCACTCTTTACTTACATTATTCAAAATCAACATTTGTTTTATATTTTTCCGAAAAAACCTAATTTAAAATAGGTTTGCAACGTAAAGAAAGCTAGCCATGCCAGCTTTCTTTACGATCCAATATGCTCTTCCTTATTTACAATAATACCTTTATGGTCGATTTCAAGCTCACATACTTTCATATCTGTAAATACTCTCGCTAATTGCTCAGCGATTTCTTGACGCTTCTCATATGGCGTTAATATAAAAATAGATGGCCCCGCACCACTAAGTGCTGTGCCGTACGCACCAAATTCTTTTGCGCATTTACGAATAGATGGTAATAATGGTACGAGTTCTAAACGATATGGTTCGTGAAAATGGTCTCTCTCCATCATTTCACCTACAACTTCCCACCGCTTTTGACATAATGCAGCTACTAATACGTTACTTATCGCACTAGCTTTAACTGCCTCATGAAACGGAAACATCTTTGGTAATACAGATCGACTTTCATCTGTATTTAATTCTGCATTCGGAATGAGAGAAATTACACCCAACTCCTTGCTCTCAATTCTTACGACGGAAACATCCTTTCCATCAAGTGCTCCAATTACAGTTCCACCTAATATAGAAGCAGCAACATTATCAGGATGTCCTTCAAAATTTGTAGCAATTTGAACTTTTTGATCAGCAGTTAAGTTCAAATTGCCTAGTTGATTCGCAAGCTCTATCCCAGCTACAATCGCTGATGCACTACTTCCTAGCCCTCTCGTTAATGGGATATTACTAGTAACTTCTATTATATGGGGTGATATAGAAGGACATACTTTACATGCCGTGCTAACGATTAAATTTTTATCGTCTGTCGGAATTGATTCTTCAAAGGAATGGATTACTTGCCATTTATCAGCTTTTTCTTTAACCACCACACCTAAATACAATGACAAAGCTATTCCAACTGAATCAAATCCAGGACCAACATTCGCCGTACTAGCAGGGACACGAACGCTAAATGGTATCACGACATAATCACCCCTTTAATATGATCTTTAATTTGTTCTATATCATTTGACACACTTGCGATGTCTAGTTGATTTGAAGAAATAGCGATATCAGGATCCTTCAAACCATTTCCAGTTAATACCGCAACAACTGTTTCTCCCTTTTTGATTTTCCCAGATTGAACATGTTTAATTACGCCGGCTAATGAAGCATTTGATCCTGGTTCAGCGAAAACTCCTTCAGTTTTTGCCAATAACCTATACGCATGTAAAATTTCTTCATCTGATACCATATCTATTTCACCACGAGACTGCTCGGCAGCCTCTACTGCATACGACCAACTTGCCGGGTTACCGATGCGAATCGCTGTTGCAATTGTTTCAGGCTCTTCAATTACATGCCCTTTTACAATTGCAGCTGCTCCTTCCGCTTCAAAGCCATGAATTCTTGGCTTTTTATAACCTTTTTCTTTCTCATATTCACAGAAGCCTTTCCAATACGCTGTAATATTCCCTGCATTCCCAACAGGGATAGCTAGAACATCTGGTGCATTTTGCAATTGGTCACAAATTTCAAACGCTGCTGTTTTTTGCCCTTCAATTCGATAAGGATTTACTGAGTTTACTAACGTAATCGGCTCTTCTGCAGCAATATTTCTTACAGCCTTAAGCGCATCATCGAAATTCCCTTCTATTGAAATAATTTCAGCTCCATAAGCGACCGCTTGCGCTAATTTTCCATGTGCAATCTTTCCTTCTGGTATTACGATAATGCATTTCATCCCAAGACGTGCCGCATATGCTGCAGCTGACGCTGATGTATTACCTGTTGATGCACAAATGATTGCTTCTGAACCTTCTTCTTTCGCCTTAGCAACTGCCATAACCATACCACGATCTTTAAAAGAACCTGTCGGATTCGCTCCTTCGTACTTACCATATAGCTGAATCCCTAATTGTTTTGATATATTTAATAATGGAATAAGTGGTGTGTTTCCTTCCATTAAGCTGACATCAGGTGTATTTTCATTCACCGGTAAATAAGACGCATACTGTTTTAATAGTCCTTTATACATATTGTTTTTCCTCCTCAATAATGTAGTAACTGTTTATTTCACTTGCGACAGCTTCTATCGCTTCTAAAACTCGTTCAAATTGATACTTGGAAGTTCGATGTGTCACAACAACGACTTCTGCCAGTTCACGGTTTAAAGGTAATTGAATAACCTCTTTTAAACTTACAGAATAATTAACGAAACATTCTGTTATTTTTCGTAACATCCCAGGCTCATCTTGTAATGAAATACGTAAGAAATATTTCGAAACTACTTCTTCATCACCTTGTAATTCATAAGGAACTGGTTCTTTTAACGCACTTTTATTTTTCGGAACTTGATTCATATTTTTAACGATTGAAATAATATCACTTACTACAGCAGAACCAGTCGGTAACTTCCCAGCTCCGGGTCCATAAAACATCACTTCTCCTACCGCTTGGCCATGGACATACACCGCATTAAATTCATTATTCACATTTGATAATGGATGCTGGCTCGGTAAAAGCGTCGGTTCTACACTTAAATGAATGGCTGGTCCTTGTTTTTCAGCTTTACCAATTAACTTCATAGTAAATCCTAACTTTTCAGCCATTTGTAAATCTTCTTTTTCGACCTTTCGAATCCCTCTTACTTGCACATCATCTAATGAAACATTCATCGAAAAACCTAAGTTTGCAAGAATTGCTACTTTTCTCGCCGCATCTAGTCCATCTACATCTGCTGTCGGATCCGATTCTGCAAAGCCTAATTTTTGTGCTTCCTGTAAAGCCTCTTCATAAGACCATCCATTTTGACTCATTTTTGTTAACATATAATTTGTTGTACCATTTACAATTCCCATTATTTTTTCAATTTGATCTGATGCTAACCCATCAGTTAGTCCTCTTAACACTGGAATACCGCCCGCTACACTCGCTTCGTAACATAAATCACAATCATTATCGTTCGCCAGTTGAAGAAGCTCTGCACCATATACAGCCATTAAATCTTTATTTGCTGTTACGACATGTTTTTTATTTCGTAAAGCCTTAACAATATGCTGTTTTGCTTCTTCAATTCCGCCCATTACCTCTACTACAATATCAATATTTGAATCATTTAGAACTTCATCTGCATGACTTGTTACTGCAATTCCATCAATACAAACATCGCGTTCTTTTTCCAAATCACGTACAACGACTGTTTTCACTTTCACTTCGTATCCTGTATCAAGTGCGATTTTTTTATAATGTTCTTTCAAAATATGAACAACACCACTTCCGACCGTACCTAAACCTAATACCCCAACATTTATAACGTTATTCATCTTCTAATCTCCTCCTAAAAGTTTAATTGTTACATCTATAAATCACCTTACTCTGCTTTTTTGTCATGCAGGTGGTGGTTATTTCCGTACTTATAAATCGTTTCATATTACCGCACCTCCTTTCAAAGTAAAAAAACACACCCATCCCTAGGAAAGGGACGAATGTGTTTTCGTGGTTCCACCCTTGTTCCAATCTAGACGTATTTCCTCCTAGATTGCTCAAGTTCAGATAACGGCTGATACCGCCAATAATTACTAGATTACTCGTTCACTATTGAAGTTCAAAGGTGGTAAAATCATTTCTCGTGTTAGGAAGCTCACACCCTTGGCTTCCCTCTCTGTAAACCGTAAAAATGATTTCGTGTCCTTATCGTTACTTTTTCGTTCATGTTTATTTGTTAACTCATTATACTCGCATAAAAAACAAAATCAATACTATTTTTTAATTATTTTAAATTTTCAATCTCTTATACCATAAAAAACACACTCATCCCTAGGAAAGGGACGAATGTGTTTTCGTGGTTCCACCCTTGTTCCAATCTAGACGTATCTCCTTCTAGATTGCTCAAGTTCAGATAACGGCTGATACCGCCAATAATTACTAGATTACTCGTTCACTATTGAAGTTCAAAGGTGGTAAAATCATTTCTCGTGTTAGGAAGCTCACACCCTCGGCTTCCCTCTCTGTAAACCGTAAAAATGATTTCGTGTCCTTATCATTACTTTTTCGTTCATGTCTATTTGTTAACTTATTATAGTTATCAAATTTTTAAAAAGCAAGCCTATTTTTACTAACTATTTTCAAAATAATTTTTTATTATATTTCACAATAGCATTATGCAACTGCCACTCAATTTACCTATTTTGTCATTTCTCCAGTTTATAAATCAACGGTTCATATATAAAGTGAAACTTTAATCAGTGAGGATTTTGTTCATCCCCACTGATTATTAGCCTTCACCAATCGGGCTTTTACGGGCAGTTGATCCCCACCTAACTTCTTTGCTTTCGCTGAATTTTGAGGTAGGGGTGTTACTGCCCGTTAATGCGGGATAAATCCCCATTCTAAAACCCGTACATACTCACCTTACAAAATTATATCAATAAAATTTTTAATACAATCTTTTTGTATAACTTTCTTCTAAAGAACGTGCAACATCTTCTTCTGAAACATTCACTTTCGCATGCTCTAACAACATTTTTGCTGCTGAAGGTAACTCTTTTTTATGTAACCAAGATTCTGGATCCCATATCTTCGAACGAATAAACGCTTTTGCACAATGAATGTAACACTCTTCTATTTCAACAACAATTCCAAGCAACGGATTACGTCCATTCGCCTGCATTTCTTTCAAAATTTCTTCGTCGTTTGTAATATACGCTCGGCCATTTATTCTAAGTGTCTCCCCAAGACCTGGAATAAAAAAGATTAGTCCTACACGTGGATTTGAAATAATATTCAAAATGGAGTCTATACGACGATTTCCTGGTCTTTCTGGAATGATAATTTTATTATTATTGAGTACGTATACAAATCCAGGTGCGTCTCCTCTCGGCGAGGCGTCACACTCCCCCAACTTATTTGCAGTAGATAATACTAGAAAAGGAGATTTAGAAAGGAAATCTACACCATGGTGGTCTAATGATGAAATAACTTTTTTCAATGCTCGCTCACTTGGTTTCCCCAATATTTTCCGTAACTCTTCCTCTGTTGAAATAATCGATTTTATTTCCATACGCTCTATCTCCACTTATAATCGCCCCTTTTTCTTTATTTTCCCAAAATTCAATACGAATATTGTATAATAAAATTTGCAGAAAGGGGAATTAAAATGACAGAGTGGTTAACAATATTTGATTCTGAAAGAAATACACTTGGGAAGAAATTACGCGATGAAGTGCATCGTGACGGTGATTGGCACGAAACATTTCATTGTTGGTTTGTAGAAAAAGATGCTAAAGATATATTCTTATATTTCCAATTACGCTCTAAAAATAAAAAAGAAGCTCCACTTATATGGGATATTACTTCAGCTGGACATATTATGCATGATGAAGATGTACAAATTGGTGGTCTTCGTGAAATCGAAGAAGAATTGGGGCTTTCCTTTCAAACTACTGATTTAGTATACAAAGGAATCTTTAAAATAGATTATGAAATTTCAAATCTTACTGATCGTGAATTTTGTCATATGTATTTTCACAATGTCATCAATCCACTTCCATTCGCACCAGGTGAAGAAGTAGACGATGTGATGAAAGTACATGCAACTTCTTTTCTACAACTATTAAATGGTGAAATTTCATCTTTTACAGCTACTTCTGTTTTGAGCAATAAACCGATAACGATAACTTTTGATGATATTTATCCATATGATCTTGCATACTATGAATTTGTTGTTGAACAAGGAAAAGACTTACTAGAAAATAATAGTTTATAAATAAAATAGGACTCCTAACATTATATTGCGTGGAGTCCTATTTTTCATTATTGCTCAAGTGCCTTCAATCTTTTCTCTACTCGTATGAATAAGCGAATGATTAGTACTAGCATAAAGATCATTATAGCTAACGTTGTATGGGAGTATCTAAACAGTATACTAATAACACTTCCAATTAACATCATGATGAATCCATTTTGCTTCATCACTTCTGCACTATACCTGTTACCCGCACCCCATAATTCCTTATTTTTCATAGATCGTTTCGTACGATAACCATATGCCGCATTAATATCGGTCGGTGGATTCTTTTGAAGAATAATTGCCGCAAGTACAAAAATAATACCAATCAATATGCTTATTCCTATGTTTACTAGTGCATAAATCAATTATATCCCCCCTAACTTACACTTTCATTATACGACATAAACCTTATTTTCCCAATTCATAACACATTCACTTTCTTTCTTTTGATGTCTGGAACATACTTGGAAGTGTTACAAAACGTGCCCCTTTCGTTTTTAACTGCGGAATGATTTTGTCTAGTGCATCTACAGATCCTTGTAAATGCCCACCTGGTGTTGAATGTTGGAGGATGACACTTCCAGGAAATGAATTCCCTAACACATTATTTGTAATCGTATCAGCACTCACACCTTTCCAATCAACCGTATCAACACTCCACTGTACAATCATAAAATTTTGCTCTGTGGACCATTTTAATTGATTTTCAAGTATTTCACCGTATGGCGGACGTATAAACTTCGGTGCATAACCAGCTAAACGATTTAATATTTCTTCCGTTTTTATAATTTGATTACGGTACTCATCCTCATTTACTTTCGCTAAGTTCGGATGACTATACGTATGATTACCAATTACATGCCCTTCATTTGCAATACGCTTTACTACGTTCGGAAATTTTTCTGCGTTTTCACCAAGTAAGAAAAAAGTAGCTTTTACATTATGTTGTTTTAACTTATCTAATATTTTTGGCGTGAATTCTGAATCTGGTCCATCATCAAATGTAAGAGCTACTTCCGCTTTATTATACGGTCCTGAAAATGCGTACGCATATTTTTCAACCCATGAAAATGGTGTCCACGATCCACGCTCATATGCTTTCATTTGTACTTCATAGCTTTGAGGGATATATGCGTATGGCAATGCGCTTATATATTCTCCATAATAAAGTGAGTTATATGGCATATAAGCATACGAAACATCTCGTTCTAGTCCCCATTGATATGGAGTAAACATTTGTGGCGAATAAAAATAATACATGATAAAAAACCTCCCTAAATTTTCATATGTGATTCATCTGCACTTTGTTAGAGAAATTGTTATTCATAAACAAAAATAAGACTGTCCTTAATTAGGACAGTCTTACTGCTTTATATTATTAATAAATTGATGTACTATCTTTTGGCAAAGTTTTCACATGTTTTAAATAGTTCGTCACTTTATCATCATCTTCTTGCGGATATTGATATTCATACGTGTTAGCGATTTCGTTCGCCACTTCCCTAAATAAATCACTCATGACAAAGAATGACTCCCATATGTTTTCATATTCAGCATTAGAAAATGTCCTTTTAAATTGCTCCCACATATCTTCTTCAATATATTGCTCGAAATGCTTTCCAAACTTCCCTGTATTAACTGTAAAGTCTGTTTTCATACCAATATGCCATTCTAGCATTACGATGAACATATCTCGCACTGGTCCTTCAAGCATTCCTTTTGCATAAGAAAGTTCCTCTCTCCATAACCCTTTTGCCACATTTGTACTACACCACCAAAATTCATTACAGCAATCCAAAAACTCTTTTTCTGTAGGCTTTTTTATTAAGTAATCCTTATCGCTTGCTGGCGGGAATCCTTCCATACAATTATCTTTATCAAGAAGCAGTTTACTTAAACTATCTTGTCCAACGAACTTTTTTATTAACTCAACTGGAACTAGCGTTAAATCAATCCGATTCCCATCCATGAACTGCATTAAATATGGAAACTTCCCATCTTCATCTGGTTGAACTAACGACATTTCTTCTGGCATTTGTACTATCATTATTTCTCCAAATCTATGAACCCAATTATGATTAGACGTAAAAGATTGTATATCATTTACAACATACATAATATCATAGTCTTGAAAACAATCTCTTTTCACATTTGGATTTACACGCGATCCATTCATGATAACTGCTCGAATTCTTTCATCCTCTTTTGCTATATTTATAATTACGTCTAACATTTCTTTTTCAGTTCTCATCTACTTATATCCTCCAATTTTTTAATATATAATATAGTGTTATGTATATTGGAGGTCCACGAGCTAATCTCGTTATACACGATACATGTTATAATTTTTGAAACTTCTTTTTCATCCCTTTTTCCTCCTTACATCACTCTTTTACAACTGCCATCCCTTTCAATTTCCCAATGCTTTCTACCATTCACTTTTAATTATACCGAAAATTCTGTCTCGAATACAAAAAATAAAGAAAGGACATCTACCCCTTACAGAATAGATATCCCTTCTTTTAAAGTTAAATTTAATTCCTATGGATTAGTAGACCAAAGCCCAGCAGATTTAATAAATGTACGTTTATTTAATTTCAGCTGCGCTACGATAAATTCTGCAATATCTTCTGCTTGCATTACTTTATCAGGGTTTCCATCAGTTAATCCTAAATCTACAGCCATATCAGTTGCTACTGTACTTGGAGTTAAAGCTGTTACACGAATGTTATGTTTGCGAACTTCCATCGCTAACGATTCTGTTAAGCCAAGGACACCAAATTTAGAAGCACTATATGCACTTGTTACAGGTGCACCTTTTTGTCCTGCTGTAGATGAAATGTTAATGATATCACCAGATTGTTGTTCAATCATGCTCGGTAAAGCTGCACGAGTTGCATAGTATACACCCATTAAGTTTACTTGAATGATTTTTTCCCAATCAGCAACGTCTAGTTCTAAAAACTTACCGAATTTAGAAATACCAGCGTTATTAATTAAAATATCGATAGATCCTAAACCATTTTTTAACGTTTCAATCGCAGTCGTCACTTCTTCGTATGAAGAAACATCAGCAGTTGCAATAACAGCTTTTACACCTTCTGCTTCTACTTCTTTCGCTACAGCTTTTAAGTTTTCTTCTGAACGAGCTAATAAGCCTACATTTACGCCTTCTTTCGCTAATGCGATTGCTACAGCGCGACCAATCCCTCTACCTGCTCCTGTAATTAAAGCATTTTTACCTTGTAATAATTCTGCCAAGTATAACACTCCTTAATCATCTCAGTTATGTATTATATTAAAATTGTATCTATGTTTATGTAAAAAGGCAATGATGCACTTTCATGTGCGTAGGTTACTTGTAGGTAACTATAGAAAGTTTTTATTTATAAGTTTCATTTTTTTACCATTATTCATGTAAAATAAAAACAAATCCAGCATAGGGGAGTGTATGAGTATGAATAGCGAAGGAAAAGCTTATCAATATAATTGCAGTAACGGTAAATGCATTTTTAAAGAGAAATAGTGTTAGAAGGTTCTCCTTCTAACACTATTTCTCTTCATGATTTGGCATACGCACAATAAATTCAGTACCTTTTCCTTCCTCACTCTCAACTTTTATTTCCCCATGATGAAGGTCGAGTACTTTCTTTACAATAGCTAAACCTAAGCCACTTCCTCCATAGGCACGATTTCGTGAAGAATCCGCTTTATAAAAACGCTCAAAAATATGTTGTTTCTGTTCTTCTGATATACCAATTCCTGAATCACGGATACGCACTTCCACTACTGTCTCATGTTCCTTTAACTGAATAGTAATCGTACCACCGCTTGGAGTAAATTTAATACTATTATGAATTAAATTAATCCACACTTGACTCATACTTTCTTGGTCAGCAATAACATGTACTTTTTCTAAATCTAGTTCTAACTCAATTTCTTTTTCAGCCCAGAGTGGTTCACTATTTAACACAATTTGCTTTAATTGTTGATCTAATCGATAGCTCACTCTTTCTGGTATATATTCTTCTGATTCTAAAAGAGTTAGCTTTAGTAAATTTTGACTTAGTTTAGATAATCTCGTTGTTTCAGTTTCAATAATGGTAAGATAATGCTTTCTTTTTTCCTCAGAAAGATTATCGTCTTGTAGTGCTCTAGCAAATCCTTTTATAGAAGTTAATGGTGACTGTATTTCATGAGAAACATTTGATACAAACTCTTGTCTCATTTTCTCCATCGCATTCAGTTCATCTGTCATATCATTTATACTTTTTACGAGCACGCCAATTTCGCCATCATACTTTTCTTCATTTCGTATTTTTACGGAGAAGTCTCCTTTTGCAATTTTTTGTATCGGTTCAATAATAGTCCAAATCATTGCCTCTCGTTTTGGCCTCATTAATATTCCAATCAATGTCCAAATAAGAATAATAAATACAAAACCGACCATATCACTAATTAGAAAGGCAACAAACGGCGATACGTTTACGTCAAAAGCATTCAATATACTAGTTGCTACATAAAATGCGATAGACCAAATTATAGTAAGAAAAGAAAAGAGCGCTAATACCGCTCCAAATACTTTCAGCATCTTCAACTTACTCATTCGTTTTCTTTTTCTCATTTACTTACCTCTAAGCGATACCCTAATCCTCTTATTGTTTTAATACTAAATTTCGACTGCTCTTCTTGAAACTTCTCACGTAACCGATTAATATGAACGTCTAGTGTACGTTCATTCCCTTCAAAATCATATCCCCATATTTCTTCAATTAATTGCTCTCTCGAACAAGTTCTTCCCGATTTAGACCCTAAAGTAAAGAGCAGCTCAAATTCTTTTAACGGTAATGTAACCGTTTGTTCTCCAGATGTAACTTCGAATGTTTTACGATTTAATAATACATTTCCAACTTGAATCGATTGGGAAACTGTAATTTGGTAACGTTTCAATAATGCCTTTACTCTCACTACTAATTCTATAGGGTCAAATGGTTTTACAAGATAATCATCTGTCCCAAGGTGAAATCCTTTTACTTTTTGTGATGTTTCCCCTTTGGCAGTTAGCATCAGAACCGGGATATCATAGTATTTTCTTAATTCAAAACATACATCAAATCCATCCATATTTGGCATCATGATATCAAGAATAACCATATCGACTTTTACGTCATCCATTTTCTGAAGTGCATCTACTCCATCAATTGCCTCATATGTTTGAAAACCTTCTCGTTCTAAAAATACAGAAACGAGTTCTCTAATGTGTGGATCGTCATCTACTATTAAAATTTTAGGTATCAAAGGAACCATTTCCTTTCTACTTAGCATCTAATATATTGTTTAAAAATGAATCATCAGTGGAGTAAAATCCCACTGATGATTCATTTTATAATGCACCCTCTTTAATTTTCAATTGCTGCGTTGCAAACTCACGATACATATCATGCGTCTGTAATAATTCATCATGCGTACCACTACCTGTAAGATTCCCTTTTTCAATAAAGATAATTTTATCTGCATCTACAACAGTAGAAAGTCTATGCGCAATCACTAACGTTGTTCTGCCTTTCATTAAGTTATTTAACGCTTTTTGAACGACAGACTCAGATTTACTATCTAAGCTTGAAGTCGCCTCATCTAGCATAAGAATTTGCGGATTTCGAAGTAACGCTCGGGCAATGGCAATTCGCTGTCTTTGTCCCCCAGAAAGCTTCACACCGCGTTCTCCAACTTCTGTTGCATAACCTTTTGGTAAGTCATGAATAAATGCATCAACATATGCCATTGCTGCTACTTTTTCAATTTCTTCATCCGTTACTTCGCCCTCGACGCCATAACAAATATTATCACGAATTGTTCCATCAATTAACGGACTATCTTGTGATACGTAACCGATTTGACGTCGCCATGACTGTAATGAATAACTCGTAATTGATTCTTCCCCTAATTTAATGGCGCCACTAGTTGGCTCATAAAAACGTTCCAGTAATGAGAATAACGTTGTTTTCCCACTACCACTTGGTCCTACAATCGCTGTCACTTTTCCAGATTCAATTGTGAAATCAATATTTTTCAAAACTTGCTCTTCTTCGTTATACTCAAAATGTACATTTTCAAGAACGATCGGTTGCTTAGCATTTGTCACTTTCACACCAGTTTCATGATCTTCTACTTCATATTCTAAAATCGTACTAATTCTTTCCGTTGCACCAATTGCCTTTTGGAATTGTGTAAAGAACATAGATAATTGACTCATCGGCATTACAATTTGAACTAAATACAAAATAAACGCTACAAGTTCACCGGTTGTTAATGCACCGCTAGAAACTCGCATCCCGCCATATCCTACGATAATAACAAGTAGTGCCATTAAAACAAACGACATAACTGGCGAAATTAATGCTTGCACTTTTCCTTCTTTCAAACCAAATTGTAATAACTTTTGTATGCCTGTATTACCCGTTTCATATTCTCTCTTTTCTGTATTTGAAGATTTCACTAAACGAATTTCTGATAACACTTGCGTTAACACACTTGTAAAAGATGCAGTTTCATCTTGAAGCGCTTTTGAAATCTTATACATTTTTCTTCCAAGTGGAACTAAAATTAACACAGACAACGGAATAACCGTTAAAAGTAACGCAGTCATTTTCCAATCTAAAACAAATAATACAATTAACGATCCAACAATTGAAATACCACCTGTTAATAAGTTTGACAAATGCTCAGAAATTAACGTTTTCACAACACCTGTATCATTCGTCATACGGCTAATAGTATCACCTGTTCTATTTTGATCGTAATAAGATACCGGCAAGATAAGTACCTTTTTCCACAAACGTTCTCTTAGTCCCGCTACAATCTTCTGCCCAATATAATTTAGTAAATATATAGACAACCCTGCCGCAATAGTTTGCATTACAAAGAAAGCAACTAACCCAACAATTTGTCCTGCACTAATTGAAGAAAGCGAAAAATTATCTACTAATCCTTTTGTCAGCATAGGAATAAATAAACTCGCTCCCGTAGAAAGCAAACTCATTAACAACGCAAAAACTAAAATTCCTTTCGGAGGATTTGTATCTTGAATAAGGCGCAAAAACTGCCTCCAACTCCCTTTTTTCTTTATTTCATTTCTAACTTCCATTCCTGTTCATCTCCTCATGTTAAACAAAACTGTTCTTTCTAAAATTAGAATACGATACAAATGTAAACTGAATGTAAACACACTTTTTCTATTTTTACAAAATATACATAAAAACTCATCTTTACAACAGATATAAACATCTGATATTATTACCTGGTACTTAATATTATTCTATGTAAATTATAGATAAATAATTTAAAACACGATACAAATCTCCAGTTAGTGAAAGGAGTATCCTTTTTGCAAACAAATATACATTCTGAAAAGGAAACAATTATTTTTATTCATGGATTAGTTGGCAATCGTCGCGCCTTCAAAAAGGAGCAAAAACGATTTTCCGCCTCCTACAACATTATAACTTATGACTTATTAGGTCACGGTGATGATAAAGGTGAAGCAATCGACTTTTCATTACAGCGCCTCGTAGATCAATTATTAAACTTATACGAACAAGAAGGTATTAAAAAAGCTCATATTTGTGCGCTAAGTTACGGCTGTTACATCTCTACAATTTTTGCGCAAATGCATCCAGAAAAAGTATTAAGTATTTGTCATATTGGAGGACATTACAATAACCCTTCTCGTTTATATAATGTATTTCAAAATTTTTGGGAGAAGCGAGGAGATGAATACTCTAAATGGCTCTCTCAATACGCAAATACTATTTTTCCAAGCGGTATATTAAAAGCAAATCCGTTCGCAGTCATTTCAAGAAATATTTACTACCGTTTCGGATTACAATTACATTCATCCATAATTGCCCAGTCATTACGACATCGATTAGAATTCGATTTAAAATCTAAATTAAAATCACTTCCCCACCCTATACTATGGGTAATGGGAGAGCATGATCATCTCTATAAATCTTGTCTATTTGATTTGAAATCTATTTTGCCTAACGTTCTATATAAGGAAATACCTTTAGCGGGACATGCAGCGAACCTATTTCGTCCTAACTATTTCCATGACTTATATGATCGATTTTTAAATGGAAAGTTAAAATAAAAACTATTAAACTTCCAATTTATTCAACTATAAAAAGGCTTCCCAAGTTTCCTTGGAAAGCCTTTTCTCTATACGAAAAGTATATAAAACTACTTTTTCTTAGTATGCTTTTGTGTAACCTAATAGGTGCTTGCTCCAGTAAGAGTTACTTACAGAACTAATACGTACACCAGTTGCATCTGTTTCTGCACTAATGAACTGACCGTTTCCTAAGTAAACACCCATGTGAGAAGGACCTGATTTATAAGTATTTTGGAAGTATACTAAATCACCTGGTTGTGGATTGCTAGTTTTTGTTTTAGAGCTCCAGTATCCAGCAACTGTTTGACGAGCGCCTTTATGACCAGTTTGATTTAATACGTAGTGAATGAATCCACTGCAGTCAAAACCAGCAGGTGTTGTACCAGCAGTTCTGTATGGTGAACCATTTAAAGATCTAGCGAATCCAGCGATTGAAGATGTATCTCCACCTGTTGTTGGTTTTTGTACGTCTTTACCTGGTTGTTGAACGTTATTTGTAACATTATTGTTATTTGTAACGTTGTTTACTCCGCCTTTTACAAACTTAACGAAGTCTGCACTTACGTAACCTGTGCGACCGTTATGGTTAATTTTGTACCAACCATTTTCAGCACCAGTAACGTTTAATACTTTACCATTTGTTACTCCACCGATTACAGCGTTGTATGTAGCTGGGCCTGTACGTACTTTTAAAGCACCAGTGTTAACAACATAAGAACCACCAGTTTGAACTGTTGTAGTATTGTTGTTTGTAGTTGGTTGTTGTGTTTCGTTAGATACAGCAGAACCACCTTTTGTTACGAAGTCTTTGCTTACGTATCCAGTTCCACCATTGAAGTTGATTTTAAACCAATCTTGTACTTCACCTACAACTTGTACTGTTTTACCTTTGTTTACAGAACCTAATACTGTATGAGATGTACTTGGGCCTGTACGTACGTTAAGTGAAGAAACGTTTACTGTGTAAGTACCTGTTCCTTGTTGAACAGTCGTTCCTGTTTTGCCACCAGTCGTTACGAAGTCACCACTTACATAACCTGTTTGACCATTTACGTTTACTTTGAACCAACCGTTTTCTTGTCCAACTACTTGTAGCACTTGACCTGATTTCACTTTAGAAATAACGTTATGTCCTGTACCAGCACCTGAACGAACATTTAATACATCAGCAGTTACTGTGTATTTTAATTCAGAAGTTGTTTCTACAGTTTTTGTTTCAGTTACAGTCGTTTGAGTTTGAGTTTGAGTTTGTCCATTAATTTCTTTTAGCGCTTCATTTGAAACTTGTGCATGAGCAGAATCCATTCCTGGAACTGCAACGCCAGCTACAGAAGCTGCTGCTAAACCTGCAATTACTTTTTTCATAAGTTGTCTTTACTTCCTTTCCCTACTATCCTCTTAAAAAAAACTTAAAACTTTAATACTTTACAATATTATCAAAGTAAAATATTCATCCAGTTCCATTTTTTAGCAAGAGTTTTATTTTTCACACAGAGTTCATTTTAAATGAACAAAGTGAAATCCGTGTGAACTTCATGTGAACTTTATCATTAATTATAGTGTTTTTGCAATGATTTTTTCAAATTTCTCATATATCGCATGAAAATTCGACATTTCATTTAATATCTCAATATAAAACATCCCTTTTCTATCTTCTATAAAAAATTCTATTAACCTAATACAAACCACATTATGTATTTCCTTATAAAGCTCCTTACATGAAGTATACTTTCATCATGACAAAAATCACTCTATTTATCAATAGTATAATATTTTTAGAAAACTAAATTTCTATACTATCTACAATTTTGAAATAATTTGACGAATTGTAAGATTTATTTCAAAAAAGCCATTTCTCCTTTAAAGAAAACACACACTATATCAACTGTTCTCTTTTTCCCATAATGGAATTTATAGGATATTTATAGTATTATATACATATCTTAATAAAAAAGAATTTTAGCGAATTGATTAAAGTTTCATTCCCTTATAAAATGAAACTTTAATCAATAAGGGTTTTATACATCCTCCGCTAATTATTAACCCTCACCACTCGGGCTGCCCATTAATACGGAGTTTTATTGGAATAAAAAGAGGAGGCATATTTGTGAGAAATATAATAGATGATCCAATACAAAAAAACATAGAGCTATACTATGCTTTTATTCAATTCGTTTCAATGATAACATTACAAAAAGTATCAGCTATTGAAACACGTAAAAATGAATTAAAAAATCAGATGAAAAATGCCGGACAAAAAAAACCTTATTACGTATAAAAAAAGGTGAACAGGTTATATTCCTGTTCACCTTTTTAAATTATTTATAAATTTTCACACGGCCCTCTAGCGGTTGGAATTCTTTTTCACCAGCATGTACTACCGGTTTACCAAATGGCATTTGTGCAATAAGTTTCCAATTCTCTGGAACATCCCACTCTTTTCTCACTTCTTCATCAATTAGCGGATTGTAATGCTGTAACGTAGCACCAAACCCTTCAATTTCTAAAGCTGTCCAAATTGCAAATTGTAACATTCCTGATGATTGCTGAGACCAAGTTGGGAAATTATCTTTATATAATGCAAAGTTAGCTTGAAGGCTTTCCACTACTTCACTGTCTTCAAAATATAAAACCGTTCCATAACCACTTTTAAATGCATTCATTTTTTCTTCAGTAGGTGCAAAGTTATTTTCAGGTACAATTTTTCGTAACGTTTCTTTCGTAATATCCCATAATTTATCATGTTGTTCTCCTAATAAAACAACAACGCGAGCACTTTGAGAATTAAAAGCTGAAGGTGTATGTTTTACAGCATGATAAATCACTTCTTGAATTTTCTCATCAGAAACTACTTGCTCTTTACTAATTGCATAAATAGATCTTCTGTCTTCAATTGCTGAGTAAAAATCTTTTGCCATCATAATTCCCTCCAATTTTCAATTGAGGCTATTTCATATGTATATATCATATTACGCCCCTCAAACTTATTATTAATAAGCTTATAACTTTATAATATCACAGCAACAAACAAACTCAAATAATACCACTTATATTTAGAAGCTTTTTCCTTTTTAAAATAAAAATAAAAAGACTGTTTGTTGTTATCTAAAATTAGTAACAACAAACAGTCTTACTTATGTAGCGATCTAGATTCGTATTTTACTTACTTAATTAACTAATCCAAATGCATACGACATTAACTTATTTGTCTCTGTAAAACGTTTTGTTTTATTTGATGTCCCCATGACCACTGTAATAATTCGATTATCACCTTGCTTTGCAGTCCCAGTAAAACAGTATCCTGCACTATCTGTAAATCCAGTCTTTAGTCCGTCCATTCCTTCTATATATAAACTTTTATTATTTTTATTTAACATGTCGTTTGTGCTTATAACATTAATATTATTAAATGCTAGCTGACTTTGGCGTAAGTGAGTCACTTCTAATATTTCCGGATAATCTTTTATAAGATGATACGCCAATTGCGCTACATCAGCAGCCGTCATTTTTGTTTCACTTCCATCCGGCTCTTGTAATCCAGAAGCATTTGCAAATTTAGCATGTTCCGACATTTTTAACTGTTTCGCTTTTGCATCCATAAGCTGAACGAAATCTTTCTCCGATTTTGCCATATGTTCTGCTAAAGCCACAGCTGAATTATTAGCTGACTCAATCATTAATGCATGATATAAATCTTTAACAGTTAATGTATCATTAACTTGTACTGGGATTCTCGCTCCCTCTGTTTGTGCCGCCTTCGCACTCATTTTTACTGAATCTTCCCAGCGAACTTTCCCGTTATGTATACTCTCTAGTAAGAGATACGCTGTCATCATCTTAGACATACTAGCCGGTGCAAAAGCTTCATTTTCATTATATTGATAAATAATATCTCCATCACTCGCATCGATAATCATAGCTGCTTTTGCGTTAATTTCTGGTGGGATGTACTTTGGCGGGACTACTTTTTCAGTAAATCCTGCTTTAGGTAGTTCTGCCACTTGCAAAGGTTGTCCCTCTACATTCGCTATGCTCTTTTGATTTCCTTGGAATAAGAACCAACATATCCCTAAAATAATAACTAATAGGACTGTCATCCTTCCCCATTTTAACCGATTCATTTCAAAACTCCTTTAGCAAACCTTTTATACGCTCACATTTAACCTTAACAACAATTCCTTTATACAGTCAAGGTAAAAGGTATATTTATTCATAGTACAGCAATGATTATTTTAATTTATTTATGTTAAACTTACAATATTGAAACGTAAGAATATTCAATAATAAAATCTCGTAAATAAAGCGAAACTTTAATCAGCCCCCCAATCGGGCTACCCGTCAAATAGCGAGATAAACTATTTAATAGAAGGGATTCATACAAATGCTACTTCCAAAATCATTAAAATACGGAGACACAATTGGGATCTACTCCCCTTCTTCACCAGTAACCTACACTTCTCCAAAAAGATTTGAACGAGCAAAATCTTACTTACAACAGAAAGGGTTTCATATATTAGAAGGTTCATTAACAGGTCGATATGATTTTTATCGTTCTGGTAGTATACAAGAGCGTGCTGAGGAGCTAAATGTCTTAATAAGAAATCCTAATATTTCTTGTATTATGTCAACAATTGGTGGGATGAATTCAAATTCAATATTACCTTATATTGATTATGATGCTTTTCTAAAGAACCCTAAAATAATGATTGGGTATTCAGATGCAACTGCTTTATTACTAGCAATTTACGCCAAAACAGGAATCCCTACATTTTATGGACCAGCTCTCGTCCCTTCCTTTGGCGAATTTGAACCTTTTGTTGATTGCACATACAAATATTTTGCTGAAACTTTACTACATGATCATTCTCTTCCTTATCATATAAAACAACCATTATTTTGGTCAGATGAATTTATTAATTGGGAAGAAAAGACGAAGGAGAAAGAACTTCGACCAAACGATTGGATTTCAGTAATTGATGGAAAAGCTACTGGGCGTATTATTGGCGGGAATTTAAACACGATACAAGGAATTTTGGGTAGCCCCTATATGCCACATATTCAAGAAGGCGACATTCTCTTCATTGAGGACAGTTCAAAAGATGCAGCTACTATTGAAAGAAGCTTTTCATTACTTAAAATTAACGGTGTATTCGATAAAATTTCAGGTATCATTCTTGGAAAACATGAGCAATTTGATGATTGTGGTACAAATCGAAAGCCTTTTGAAATACTATTAGAAGTACTTCAAAATCAAAGAATTCCTTTTCTAGCTGACTTCGATTGTTGTCATACACATCCAATGATTACCATGCCTATCGGTATTCAAGTAAAGTTGGATGCAACAAATAAAACGATACATATTGTAGAACCTTGGAAAAAATGAATGCATAGCTTCTATTGTTTTACAATAAAAGCCATGATACTATATAATTTGGAATGTGAAAGATTAAACAAAATACGTTCCAATATCTATTATTAGGAAAAGATAGATATAAATATATATTTATATGTAAAAGAGAGTGAATAAATGAAACCAACTATTAAAAATTACGTATTTTTACATGTAGCTTTTTTGATATATTCTATCATTGTGGTTTACATGAAATGGGCAGCTAAGTTTCCCATTGCTTCCATCTCATTTTTTATTGCTTATTTCGGACTAGTTGTACTTTTATTCGGATATGCAATTTTATGGCAACAAGTAATTAAGCATTTCGAAATATCAAAAGCATATTCACATCGCGGAATTATTATACTGTGGTCAATGCTTTGGTCAGTAGTTCTATTTGGAGATACGATACAGTGGAATCATTTACTTGGTGCGGCTATTATTATCGTCGGAATTGTGGTGGTGACAAAAGATGAATAGTTATATGTTGTTATTGATCTTTGGAATCGTATTGGCCAATTACTCACAAATTTTATTAAAAAAGGCTACTTTACAGCAATATGATTCTAAATTAAAAGAATATGTAAATCCATATGTAATCATCGGTTACTCTTTATTTGTACTTAACGCAGGATTCAATATTATCGCCTTAAAGGGACTGACAATAAATCAAGTCTCTGCATTAGAATCATTAAGTTATATCATCATATTAATTTTCGGTTGGTATTTTTTAGGTGAAAAAGTAACGAAAAGAAAAGTAATTGGGAATACTATCATTTTAATGGGTGTTGTGGTGTATTTTATTAAGTAATCACTTATACAAAAAGCTCCGTTTATCACAAACGGAGCTTTTTACTATTGACCTAAATTTTGCACTTTATCTTTCAAATCTCGAACTTGATCTACCGTCTGCATAAGCTCAGAGTTTTTAAATTGCTCTACATCCACTTTGCCTTCTTCTATCTTTGTCTTCGCCGTATCAATTAACGTATTTAACTTTTCGTTATATCCGACGATTTGTTGATGAAGATCCTTTGCTACATCAGGTGGCGTTAATTCATTGAATGCGGGTATATCTTGTTTAATTTCACTAAGCTTCGTTTCTAATTCTTTTCGAGCCTCGCTATCATTAACGGCCTTTTCTGCTAATGCTGGTGCATCATTTGCAAATGCACTTATTTCATTTACATAGTCTGTCGCCTTTTGAGCATAATCTATGGAGTTCTTTCCTTCCTCCACTATTGAACATCCCATTAAACCAATTGAAACTATAAATACTAATACAATTGATTTTATTTTCATTTTAGACCCCCTTCGTCCTTATAATTGTCTGTAATTTTCTCTATACATAACTTCTAGCTAAATTGTTTATAACCTTTTTCAAATAGCTATTTACCCTCTTACATGCCCTATTATCGTTACAACATCTATTTCTATATGTACGCTTATAATATCTTCAATTATATCCATATACCCTTGTCCTATAGCTGTTCCATAGTGTAATGTAAGCCCCTTCTTTTCATACACTGACTTTGGCACTGAAAAAATAAATCTCCTCAAGTTTCTTTCATCAGCTGGTTCCATAATTAAAACAATCCCATCCTCATCAAACATATACGCTCGCCCTCCAACTTTACATTCACTATGGCTCAGTATTGCCTTGGTCAGCAAAATTTAAAACATAATAAGTTAAGATACACTCCGCTCTATCATAAAGTGAAACTTTAATTAACCCTCACCAGTCGAGTCTTTATCGGCAAATAGCAGGATAAAAATAAAAAGCATTCATTCTTTTTTGTTAAGAATGGATGCTTTTTAAAAAATCAATTTCTAACTCTAGCATCTTTTTTTGACGAGGTTTTACTTTCCTTACGGGAACTCCAGCGTAAATATACCAATCATCTAAACTCTCTTTTACCATACTCATCGCACCGACTGCCGTACCTTCTCCTACCGTTACATTTGGAAAAATAATAGAATTAGCACCAATAATCACATGTTTTTTTAAAATAACTTTTTCTGCTTTCACATTCCTATATTGATTCGGGACGGTTGGCCCCATTAATGTATTTCCACTGAAATCATCAAGTACTGCATATACGATTGTTTTAGCTGAGATGTTTGCAAAATCATGCATTTCAATCCCAACTTCCCCTCCATATAACGCTGTATACGCTGATATGTGCGAATAACTTCCAATTGTGATTTTACCACTTAAAATGCAAAAATCATCAATTCTTACATGATTGCCAACTGATATAGCACTCGGATTATATATACTTGCTTTTTTACTAACCAATACATTTTTCCCAACAGATAAAAATCCAATTCCCTTTAGTTCTTCTTGACTATAAAAACTATTCATCTACCGACACCACCTTCTGCTCTAAACAGATTACAATTTGCTCTACTAGTTCTTTCGTCATTCCTTCCCATAAAGGTAAACTTACGATTCGTTTTGCTATTTTATTCGTCTTTGTTAAATCTGTAGACTTATAGTTTTTAAAAAGAACTTGTTGGTGGCAAGATGGTGAAAAGTATAATCTAGCTTCTATTTTCTGTTTTTTCAATTCTTCTATTACTTGTATGTTGCGAACTTCTTCTGGACAAATGATAGGCATAAATTGGTGAATAACTGCTTCTGTCTTTTGGACTTTCCACCCTTTTTTCATTAACCCAGTATTTTGTAACAACTGTTTATACCATTCAGAAATACGAGTGCGTTCTTTTAATTTTTGATCCCACTTTTTTATAGTCGCAATCCCAATAGCTGCTGCGTATTCAGACATTTTACAATTAAACCCCATCATCGTACATTCACGATTTTTATCAAATCCGAAATTCCCCATTCTTTTAATACGTTGTATATCTTCTTCGTTTTTACTATATATGAGCCCTCCTTCACCAATTCCGAAAGGCTTTGTTGCATGAAAGCTATATACGATCATTCCACTAAAATCTTGACCGTAATGCATTCCTCCATTCATTAAACCAAATCCCGGCGCCGCATCTACGACAACCGGAATCCCCTTCTTCTCTAATTCTTCATATTCTTCTAAGTTCATCCATGATCCAAAAGTGGCGTACGGGACAACAATCGCAACCTCTTCTTTTAATTCTTCTATCTTATGCAAAAGTACGGTTTTATCCATATACCAATCATCTATTGAAATATCAATAAAGTAAGGTTCCAATCCACACCAAATAGCGGCTAAGGCAGTCGCAGGGAATGTAAAGCTAGGCATGAGAGCATACTTTCCCTTTCTTCTTTTCTTTAGTTGAATAGCCGCCATTAACCCTAACGTTGCGTTTGCTACTGTTGTAACAGCTCCCCTGTTTTGAAAAAATGACGACATAATTGTTTCCTCAAAACGTTGATTTATAGGTCCATAATTCGTATATATGTGAGATGTATCAATTTCCTTCAATTCATCCAAATACTCACTTACAGGTACAGTTGAAGCACGTAAAAAAGGAATACTCTCCATATCTATCTATTCCTTCCTATCATTTTCGGACAATATAGAGCATATCTGTTTCAGATAATCCAAATTTCCTAGCACTTTTCATTCCTTGTTTTTCCGCTATGTTATATAATTCCACCTTAAATCCTGCATTCATTAATCGTTGAATAAATCCCGATTGATTATAAATTCTCACATGATCTTCTTGACCAAAAGCTAATTTCCTCAATTGTGGTGTTACAATTAATTCATTCTCTACAATAAAATCTACATTCATTACGATTGGTACTTGAATAATTCCCCATCCATTTGGCTTTAACACTCTATATAACTCTCGCATTGCTTTGTCATCATCAGGAACGTGTTCTAACACATGACTACATAATATTACATCAAAAGTATTACTATCATATGTAATCCTTGTAACATCAATTTCCTTCATTAATGGATCCTTTGGTTCTAAGTCACCACATACATACGTAATATTTTTATACTCGTTAAACCAATCTCTTAACTTCGCTTCAGGTGCAATATGAAGCATAGTATAGTTTCTATTTAACAAGTCCGTTTCCGTTTCAATGTACGCACGATACAATCTTTCACGATCCATCGAATTACAAACTGGACATATCCCTGTATCTTTATTCCACATCTCAAATTTATATTTCGGAAAATCATAATGTGATGGCCAAGGTGAAAATTTTTCAAATTGTTGATTGCAATATTGACAATAACAAGATTCTTTCTCGAACATATGAGCAACTAACTTGTTTAACCCTTTTTTTATCTTTTCATTATAAATTTGATCTAGTTCGCCATTTCTTACTGCATCCTTAACTATAAATCCCGCATTTTCTAAACAATAAGATAAACTCTCTTTATACTCACTTTCGGAGCTTAAAAATCCACTATTATATGCATCTATAATTAATTCAATCCACTCTTCAATTGTCATTAAAATAAAATGCATTTGTTTTTGATTTTGTCCACTATGTTGTCTAAAATAACTAAGAGGTTCTTGTATATAAACTACTTTTCCTTTCCTCATCATATCTAGCCAAGTTGCAATGTCATTAATAGCAGAATAAGCCTTTCCTTTAAAATATCCAAACTTCCCGTCAAACAAATTCCGATTAAACAAAACAGTTGTCGGCTCACCAACTACATTTTTCAAGTTTTTTAACATATAATTCCCTAATTCTTTTCCTTCAAAAAGTGTAGTTTCTTTCGCGATTTTCATATTTAATGTTGAAGGTGGTAATATCTCTCCATTCTCATCAATCAGTTCACGATATGACGTCACAAATGAAATATTTTCTAACGCCAAAAAGTATTGCATCATTCTCTCGATCTTTTCATGATGAAATAAATCATCATCTAATAAAAAGTTTATATAGTCCCCATTCGCAAGTTCTACACACTTATTAAAGTTTTCGGCAACTAACGGCGTTTCATTTTTTACATATGTAATACACTCATATTCACGTAAGTACGGTTGAATCATAGCATTGACTTCATTATTTGTACTGTCGTCAGAAATAATAATTTCAATATTTTCATATGTTTGATTCAAAGCGCTGTTGAGTGCTAATTCTAAGTAATAAGGTCTATTGTATGCAGGAATAAGTATACTTACTTTCGGTAAAGAAGAATTATTATTTATATGTTGTTTTTTCTTTTCTATGTTTATTTTCTTCGCTCTAATTTTTTGGTAATAGTCTAATGTATATAATATTGATGATGGAACTATCCTTCTTGCATAATCTAGAAAATTAGTTATCGCTTTGTCTAACTCTTTTTCAGTGGATAAGAAACCATATTGTTCTCCTGCTATAATACTGTGTGAAAAATCTTCTAACCCATCCATCATTTTATTAGATTCATTTAACTGTTGATCTGGATGTAATCGAAAGTAACTAAGTGTCTCTGCTATATATACAGCTTTTCCTTTACTTAATAAAGATAACCATGAAGCTATATCTACGTTACATAAATACCGCCTCTTATCAAAAATCCCAAACGGTTCTTGTAAATCATTTTTACGAAATAAAACTGTTGTCGGTTCTCCAATATAATTTTTTTGATCCACAATTACCTTATTTCCTAATTCTGTTCCCGCTATAATGGTATCCTCTTCAAATAAACGGACAGTCGAATAAATATGTCGTAGCTCTTTCCCTTTATCATCAATGACTTGACGATGAGATGTTACAAGCTTAATTTCATTATCTAAATCATCGAAAAAATACTTCATCATTTTTTCAATTTTATTCACATGAAATACATCATCATCCATTAAAAAATTTATATATTCACCGTTCGCTTCATTAAATAACATTAGCGCATTTTCAAATTGTCCGAGAGTTGATCTATTTTTTATATAAATAATATTTGAATGATCACATAAGTATTTTTGTAACACTTTTTCTGTTTCATCATTCGTGCTGTCATCTCCAACTATAATTTCTATATTAGGGTACGTTTGTTCTAACACACTACATAGCGCCTTTTCAAAGTAACGAGGACGATTATACGTAGGAATTAATACACTTACCAACGGAAGTTGCTCTACCACCTCTTCAGTTCTTTCAATACGAGTTCTCATTTTAACTCTCTCACCTCTTCGCATATTATTTATATACGCGACACAAAAATCACATTACTTTAACTGTATGGAGCCTATATACTTTTATGCAAACATGAAACAAATTATCATACTTTTCGTTCCTGAATAAACATATTTAATAATGCGGACATTTTATTTGCACCTTTTTTATTCATATGATCACTATCATAAAAATCATCGTCACAAAATAATGGCGAATCAAATAGATCTATGATTTGAAAAGAATATTGAGTTTGAAAATCATTTATAACTTTATAAAAATCTTCTTTTAATTTTTTACTACTACAATTGAAATAATGTGAAGTAACAGGGAACACAACAATTAGTGGTTTTATATCGTTTTTTAACAGTAAATCTAAATATTTTTTAAAAATCATTTTATTTTCAACTAAAGTATGAGGGTACGACAATTTAGCATGTGAAGCTGCTCTTATTTTCCCGTGTTCTTCAAAAGGAATGTGAAGAGGAGTGGTATTCCACTCAGCATTTATCCAAGGCAGTATCAATGATTCATCTTTTAGTTCGTCTAATAAAATATATTCAAAATGCAAATTAAAAATAGAAAGAAGTGGTTTCGGAGTATTTAGATGGGAGAATCCATCAGTGGGTAGAGGAGAGTGAACTACAGTATGATGACCATCTTGAAACAATGGATAATATACTTTGTGAATTCTATATGATTCGGAGGATAACGACATATCAAAGTAAAACGAGAAATAGGCTATTCCTATTAAACAATATTGAAATGAATGATTGTTTGATAAAAGTTGTGACGCTATTAAATAATCATAGTATAGATCTTGCGATGGAAGTGTTAATTTTATTGACTTTTTTGAGAGAAGCTCCGTACTTATGCCACAATGCGGATAAGACAAACCGGTAGCAAACAATTCATACGTCGGATCACTCTTTGCTTTTTTCATAGAAATGTATAAAGACATAAGATCCGGATTTATTTGATAGATAGAAATTAATTTATCCTTCCATTCATACATGTATTTTGTTAAATTAATAATTTTTGAACTTTGCACGCCCCTATTTATCAAGTCATTTGTAAGTTTTTCTGCGTCCCCTCTCCAAATGACTATATATTGAAAAGAACTTTCTATACGAACAACATCTGAAACGTCCACAACATGAACTATTGTTTTACATTTATTTTTGTCTAACGTATTTCGAATCCTATCCCCTGATAATTCATCACTTAAAACAATGATTTTATATTGCTCCTTCATGTACATCCCCTCCATTATATGTATAATATGAAATTCATTTTTAATTCGCAACAATCATATACACCTGCAATCTAACAAAAAAATAGCTCCACCATTAGGCGTAGCTATTTTTACAATTATTGCTTATTCAAATTATATTCCTTTATCTAACTCATAAAGTTTACGATACTTTTCATTTTCTTTCAGAAGTTGTTTATGACTACCTTGCATGACAATTTGGCCACGATCAAGGAATATAACTTCGTCTACATGTTCTATTCCTACAAGATGGTGCGTAATCCAAATAACCGTCTTTTCTTCCGTTGCAGAAAACATTGTTTCAATTAAAGACAATTCTGTTTTTGGATCTAAACCGATAGTCGGTTCATCAAGTACAATAATTGGTGTTTCTTGCATAAGAGTTCTAGCAAAAGCAACCCTTTGTCTTTCCCCACCAGAAAACCGCTTTCCCATTTCATGCATTTTTGTTTGTAATCCGTCTGGAAGAGAAGTAACATGTGAAGCTAATTGTGCTTTCTCTAAAGCTTTCCATATCTCTTCATCCGTCGCCTCTGGTTTGCCAATTCGTACATTATTTCCAATTGTCGTATCAAACAAATGCGGCTTTTGATTTAATACAGAAATATATTTAGATAAAAGATTCGTATTAGCTCGTTCACCATTTAGTACAACTTGGCCATTTACTGGGCTTAACGCCCCTGTTAACAATTTTAGTAAAGTAGATTTCCCTGTCCCACTTCTCCCTAAAATAGCAATTTTCTTCCCTGCTTTTATTTGTAATGATACATCTTTTAATACAATCTCATTACTATCTGGATAACTATACGATACGTGATTCAGTTCAATATCTACATGTTTTGGTTCAATATAATCTTTCTCTCCATGCAAATCCGTTTCATCATGTAAAACACTATCACTTTCTACGCCATTAAGACGATGGGTAGATTCTACATACGACGGTATTCGATCGATGGCATCTGCAATAGGAATAAGCGCGTTCGTTACAGATAAAGTCATTAATACGAAAGCTGCGATAACTGTAGGAGCAATTTGTTCACTTGCCGCTTCATTCCCAGTCCATATGATCATCGAAATAACTACAATACCTACTACTAATTGAATGATACTGTCCCGAATATGATACCAGCGTTTCACTCTCTTTTCGATTTTTAACAACTGATCATTTTGTTTTACATACTCATTAATAAATTCATCTTTACGACCACTTGCTTGCCAATCAGATAATCCAAAAACAGCATCTGTCAGTTGTTGATACAAACGGTTTCTTCCTTGCTTTAAAGTAACATGATGTTTCTTCATCAAAAGTAATGATACAAACGGAAGAAGAAAAACGATAATAGCTAACATACAACCTACAATAAGTGCAAAAACAAAATCAAATGCACCGATAACAAGTACGAAGATACTATAAACAACTAGCGCTAATATGCTAGGAAATATTGTACGTAAATATAGGTTTTGCAAATGCTCTATATCTTCGGATAACACTCCTAACATATCACCCGTTTGAAATCGAGAACGGAAAAATAACGCCTGTGGTTCTACTATTCTATATAGCCTCGTTCTCATTTTTTCTAATATACGTAGTACGACATCATGTCCGACTAAGCGCTCTATATAATGAAATACAGCTTGCCCTATACTAAACGCTCTTGTTGCAACAATAGGAACATATACAGCCATTACATTTTCTGGTCTAAGGGCAGATTTTGAGATCAAATAACCTGAAATAAAAAGTAACATCGCTCCTGAACTAACTCCAAGAAGACCAAGGAAAATAGTTAAAGTCATTCTACCTTTATTTTGTTTTATATAAGGTTTAACCCAGTTACTCATTTCTCTCCCCTCTCTTCCCTATGAAAATGTAATGTCTCATTCTCTAAAAGTTCTTCATACGTCCCACTTTCTTTCATTTCCCCTTTATTTAAAATAAGAATATAGTCCATTTGTTTCATCCAATGTAGACGGTGGGTTGCTAAAAATACTAACTTTCCATTAAATAGACGTAACATCGCTTGCTTTATTTCAAATTCGGTTTCAATATCAAGATGTGCCGTAGGCTCATCTAATAAAATGATTGGTTTTTTACTTAAAAGCGCACGCGCCATAGCAACACGCTGTTCTTGTCCGCCACTTAGCATACGTCCACCTTCTCCAATTCTTTCGTGCATCCCATTTGGAAGTGATGTAACGAGTGAACGAAGGCCGACTTCATTAATAACTCTTTCAACTTCTTCATCTGTTGCATTTGTTTCATAAAAACGAATGTTATCCTTTAATGAAAGCGGAAAAATATAAGGTTGCTGGGGAATATAAGCGATATTTTTTTGCCAATCTTCACGATTAGATCCATCAACTTCTACACCATTTACTAACATCTTTCCACTCGAAGGAGATAAAAAACCTGCTAATACGTCGATTAACGTCGATTTGCCTGCACCACTTTCACCAATAACACCAATAGCACCGTTACCTTCCCAAGTAAAATTAATTCCTTCTAATATAGCCTTTTCAGATTCAGTATTATTAACTTTGATGTCTTGTAATTTCAAGCTACTAGAGGCATTCCATACTATATCTTCATTTAAATCTTTCTTTTGTATTCCTTTTTGTTGTTGCAAAATCTCTTCTATTTGCTCCATCGCAATTTGTCCATCTAATGTCGCATGATAATTTGCTCCCACTTGTTTAATCGGCAGAAAATATTCCGGAGCTAAAATCAAAATTGTAAGGGCTGGTAATAGTATAATCGTTCCATCTATTAAACGTATCCCTAATCCAACTGCCACAAACGCAATTGATAAACTCGTAAAGAAATCTAATGCAAAAGAAGAAAGAAAAGCAACTCGCAAAGTACGCATCGTTGCTTTTCTATACCTTTTACTTACTTTTTCAATCTTTCCTTCGTGCTGTTCACTTTTCCCTAAATACTTTAATGTTTCTAAACCTTTTAACGTATCTACAAAATGGTTCGAAAGTACACGATATATCTCGTACTGACTATCTGCCATTTTTTGCGCTGCTAATCCGAGAAGAATCATAAATATGATCACGATAGGAATCGTTACAACTAAAATGATTCCAGACTCAATATCTAGTGTAAAAACATATAGTACAATTAGACCTGGAACGATGCTACTTCTAATCATTTTAGGAATCGTTAATTCAATATATGTTTTAAATTTCTCAATCCCTTCAATTGATAAGGTAACCAGATGACCAGTCCCAACAGTTTGAACATACCTTGGACCTAATGTGAAATATGCCTCTACTAGTTGTTTTCTTAGTAACGACCCTGTTTTTTCAGCAAAACGTTCCACTAATATTTGTGATGTTCGAACTACTATGTGACGCGCTGCAAACGCGATACCAAAATAAACAATTTCACTTAATATTGTTTGTACTGTCTCTCCATGAAATAAAAACGTAATAGCTCGTGCTAAAAAGATTGTTTGCGCAATAATACTAAAAGCTTCTAAAATACTAATAATCGTTAACGCTACATATAAAATACGGCTACCGGGATAAGACGGAAGTCCTCTTTTTCTTTTCATTAGTACTCCAAATCGTTGTCTGACTTAACAGGTTGTCTAAATACATAATAACTCCATATTTGACTTCCGATAACGAAAGGCAAAATAGCAATCGCAAAGTAAGTCATAAGTTTTAATGCATAAGCTCCTGATGCTGCGTTGTAAATTGTCAAATCATTCATTGCTCCTAAAGAGCTAATCATAACACGTGGGAACATACCGATAAATACACTCGCACTTAGTAAAATGATTGTTAAACTCGTCATAAAGAAAGCCCAACCATCTCTTCTTCTTTTATTTAATAAAGTGGACACTAATAGTGCTACAAAAGCTCCGATTGGCACCATAATCCATTCTGTTCCATGAGCAGTGAAAATGTCGGTTTTCCATAACCCCACACCAGCAAAAACAAGAAGTGTAATTAATGAAAATGGTGCAATTTTTATTGCAGCAATTCGTGCACGTTCTCTCAATTTACCAGTTGTACGTATCGTAAGAAATTGTAATCCGTGAACAATACATAGTAGGAGAAACATTACTCCTCCAAGTAACGCAAATGGATGAAGTAATTGCAAGAATCCACCTACAACATTTTTACTCTCATCAATAGGTACACCTACCATAAAGTTTGCAATCGCAACTCCCCAAAGGATAGGAGGTAACATACTTCCAATAAACATCCCCCAATCCCATGCACTCTTCCATTTATGATTATCTATTTTCGCACGAAATTTAAAGGAAACACCTCTTAAAATTAAAGCAAGAAGCATAAATACAAATGGAATATAAAAACCACTAAATAAAGTTGCATACCAGTGCGGAAATGCCGCAAACATGGCTCCACCAGCACAAACAAGCCATACTTCATTCGCGTGCCAGAACGGTCCTATTGTATTTAAGTAAACTCGTTTTTCAAAATCATTCTTTCCTAAAAACCTCGAAACCATTCCTACCCCAAAGTCGAAACCTTCCAGTACGAAGAATCCAACAAATAAGATTGCAATAACTAAAAACCATAACTCATTAAGAGATAACATACTCTTCCTCCTTATCAAATGGATCATGGCTTTGATAATCCTTTTTCGTTTTCTTATTCTTGTGGCCCTTAATGGTACGAACAAATAAGTACACACAAATTCCACCCATAATTAAATACATTGATGTGAATGAAATAAGTGAGAATAATACTTCACCGAATGTTACATTTGGTGATACAGCATCTTCTGTTTTCATTACACCAAATACAACCCAAGGTTGACGACCCATTTCAGTCATAATCCACCCTACTGTATTACCGATGAATGGAAGAGAAATTGCATACACCATTAATTTTAAATACCACGTTTTTTCAGCTAAACGATCTTTTCTTGATAAGAACCATCCGTAAGCTCCTAGAAGAAGCATGAATGTTCCACTCATTACCATCGCTCTAAAACTCCAAAACATTGTATGCACTGGAGGAATATAGTCTCCAGGTCCATATTTTTCTTCATATTGTTTTTGAATTTGATTCATCCCTTCAACTTGACCGCTAAACTTATCATATGATAATAGACTTAGCATATAAGGGATTTGAATTTCAAACGAATTTTCTTTCTTCTCTGTATCAATTTTCGAAAATACTGTAAATGGCGCTGGATCCTCACTTGTATTCCATAGCGCTTCAGCTGCCGCCATCTTCATTGGATGTGTCTTAATTAATTGTTGCGCTTGTGCATGACCGAAGAATAATACAAGCGCCGTTGTAATTGTTCCAACAATGATAGAAATGCGGAAAGATTTTTTAAATACTACAGTTTCTTGTCCTTTTGTAATTTTCCATGCACTTACACCAGCAATAAAGAATGCACCTGTTGCAATTGCCGCTGTAATTGTATGCGGGAATTGTACCCATAGTTGTGGGTTTTGAATAATGGCTAAGAAATCATTCATTTGCGCACGACCATCAGCTGCCATTTCATACCCGACAGGTGACTGCATAAATGCACTTGCAGTTAAAATCCAGAATGCTGATAACATCGTTCCAATTGAAAGGAGCCAAATACACATTAAGTGAATTCGCTTCGGTAATTTATCCTCACCGAATACCCATAAACCTAGGAATGTAGACTCAATGAAAAATGCCAGTAATCCTTCAATTGCAAGCGAGGGACCAAATACATCACCTACAAAACGTGAATACGTTGACCAGTTCATACCAAACTGAAATTCTTGTAAAATACCTGTTACTACACCTACTGCAAAGTTAATAAGGAATAATTGCGTCCAAAACTTTGCCATCTTCTTATATACTTCTTGCCCTTTTACCACATACAACGTTTGCATGATCGCAATAATAAAAGCTAAACCAATTGACAGCGGAACAAAAAAGTAATGGAAAATCGTTGTTGATGCGAACTGTATTCGTGCCAATTCAAGCGTTTCCATACTAAAATCACTTCCTTCATAGTTTTTATAATAAAAGTTAATTGAGCAATCTTATCAAACTCAATTATTAAGAAATACGAAAAGACAAAAACATTTTGTATGTATTGTCGAAAAATATGAAGTTTCAGTTTTTCAAACTATTGTAATGCTATTTTTTACCTTTTCACTATTTCTGTAGTGTTTTATTCGTTAATCGAATTGTATAATATACCTGCATAGTAAATTCAGGTTATTTTTGACGTATTATTGACATCATTTTGTCTGAAATATGTCTTTTGTCATTTTTTTGAATCAGATTTTTTTCATTAGCAAAATGTGTTTTTTCAATATACGGCTTACTTTTATATCTATAAAACAATCGTTTTTTCTTCATACACTTGACTTTCACCCGAAAAAATGTCCTCGAAACCACCCACGATAAATGCTTGTTTTTTGTCAAGAGAAAAATGTATTTTCAAAATTCAAACTCGAAATAATGTTATTCAAAAATAGAAAATAACTTCCCTCTTCCTCGACTAAAAGTTCATTTTTTTGTCATTTTTCCAGAACAAATAAAAAAAACTGAAAGTCGATTAGACTCTCAGTTTTTTTATTTATTTTGCTGTATGTTTTCTAACGGCTGGTAAAATTTCAGTAGCAATTAATTCAATATTTTTCTCAATTTTATCAAATGGTACACCGCCAAAATCAATTTGTGCCATAAAGCGTTGTTGGCCAAATAATTCATATTGGTACAGCATTTTCTCAATGATTTGTTGTGGGCTACCAACCATTAAAGCATCACGGTAATCTATTGCATTTGTAAATTGCTGTTTCGGATACCCACCACCGCGCAGTGTAAGCATACCAGCATTAATGTGAGGGTAATATTCACTAAGTGCATCTTGTGAATTTTTTGCCGTATAAAATAAACTCGTTGTCGCAACTGGTAAACTAGCTGAATCAAATCCACTTTGTACAGCCGCCTCGCGGTAAGCATCTACTGACACTTTAAAGTTAATTGCTGGACCACCAAGTGTTGTTATCATCATTGGTACACCTGCACGTCCCGCTTTAATTGCACTAGCTGGTGGACCTCCAACCGCACGCCAAATTGGTAAGTTATTATTTTTCGCTCTCGGAATAACCGATGCATGTGCGAGCGGTGCTCTGAACTGTCCATTCCATGTGACATGTTCCTCGTTATTAATTTTTAATAAAAGATCCATCTTCTCTTCGAATAATTCTTCATAATCATTCACGTCATAACCAAGTAAACTATATCCTCCAATACGAGATCCACGACCAGCCACAATTTCTGCACGTCCATTAGAAATCAAGTCAATGGTAGCGAAATCCTCATATACTCGAACTGGGTCAGATGTACTTAATATCGTTGCAGAACTTGCAATTTTTATATTTTTCGTAGCTTGTGCAATAGCTCCTAAAATAACTGTATGAGCTTGTGTTGTAAAATGCGTTTGATGACTTTCGCCTACAGCAAACACATCAAGCCCTGCCTCATCTGCTAACTTAGCTGTTTCAATTAGTTCGTGAATTCTTTTTTCTGGCGTAATTTTCTCCCCATTATGTGGATTTAAAACATGATCACCAATTGAATATAATCCAAACTCAATTCCTTTTCTTATATCTATACGGTATTTTTCCATAGTTACTCTCCTCTTTAATAAAGTAGTATTAGTTTTTTTCTAAAAACGTTGGTAAGTCAAGTATATCTCCGTATTACCTACACCTTCACTTGATTAGTCAATTGATAGTGTAAAAAAAATTACTCTTGCGGTAATTCTTTTTTTTCACTATGCTTATGAACTTTCGTCATTAGCTCGTATAATATTTTCTGCTCTTCTTCATTTAATACATCATCAAAAAACGAAGATTGAAATGCAAGTTGCTCTGGCAATGCTTTCTCTAAGGCCGATTCCCCTTGCTCTGTAAGACTAATTGTTTTCGTTTTCCAATCTTGTTTTCGTACAATATATCCTTCTTTTTCAAGACGAGTTAACATTCGAGAAATGCCACCTTGTGTAACAGTTACCTTTTCAGCTAACTCCATTTGTGTTAGTGGTTGATACGTACGTATTTGCAAAAGCACATCAAATTGAGCTGTCGTTAAATCAAAACGTTTTAAAAACTCATTTGACATTTGATTACTTTGGTTCGTAAATCGTATTAAACGTAACCATATTAATGATCCTATCGTATTATCACGCATGTTTGATCACTTCCTATCGTGAATCTTACTATCACTTTACTACGCAAGTGATAGTAATGCAAGAGAAAATCACATTTTTTATATAACTCAACTTACTTTTACTTAACTAAAGGCATCACTCGTGTAGTATTAGGTCTACTTGCCATTCTCTACATCTCCATAAAAAAAGGATTAAGCTCCAACGCCAATCCTTATCATGCATTTATTTTTTGTTTTCAAAACAATATGTTTGAAATTCACATCGTCTTCTAATCTATTATTTTCTTTTATCGTACCGTAAATTCATTTGAGCATACCGTCTTCATGTAAAACTTGTATAAGTTTGCATAAAAGGCTCTTGTTTACACCAATTGGGCTCTTACGGGATAAATCATTTAAGTTCTACTTTTACTTCCTCTTTAGACATAACATCAGGTCTATAAATTAATTCAAGATTAGAATCACCTTTTTTCGCTTCAAATGTTATGGCTCCTGTTAACTTACCGTTTGGATCTACATCTTTAATTTTAAAAATATTTTTATTACTAGTTGAAAATGTATGGTCCACGATACTTCCATCTCCTCTTTCAAGGTAAAAATCTAATGGATTAATTCTAACTTTTTGATTACCAATATTCTCTACTGTAACATGAACAATAACAAACTCATTACCTTTTTCCAGCTTATCATATTCTGCCACTTGTGCTATTTGTACTTTATGGACTGTTAATTTTTGATTTCTAATTTGAGTAGTTTTTTCAACATTATATTCTCTTGTATCTTCATTCTTCGTATTTTCTTTTTTGGCACTACTTTGCTCTTCCTTCGTATTATTTGATACAGTTTTAGCTACTTCTTTCTTCTCATCACATGCCGATAAACTGAAAGCTAACGTCCCTGCTAAAGTGACTGTCGCGATTTTTTTAAACATAAATTCCCTTCCCCCAATGTAAAAATGATAAAAATCCCCAAAAACTATATATTATACTAACAGATAAATGAACAGCATATTGTCGTTATGTGTCGAATGTAATAAGGCTATGTATAAGTATGAAGTCTTACTTTGCTTCATCTCTCAACTGTTCGACATATGATAAAATTTTAACAATAAGACATCCACCTTACTTACGAACTCTTTATTCCCATAACTATGTGTATCATAAATTTTTAAATAAGAAAAAATTAAAATAAAATGATAAAATTAAACAAATCACTAATATAAAGGTGGGCAGAACATGCATATTTCTAAACAATTTATAAAACCATTCCCTGAATATGAAGACATATTTTATGATGATTTGGAACAACATAAAAAGCACTTTTTACCCATTTGTTCTATAAACTTACAATGTATTGAACCGGAATTGGACGAATGGGTACATATTGTGTCAGCAAAAGAAATCCATGATGGTTGCGTGGGTGATTTCACCAAACCATTTCACACAAATTTTACGAAAGCAGATACATTAGGATTCGATGTCATTAATGGAAAATATAAATTTGAAGCGGATTGGAATTATTTCGAAATCGAACAAAATAATTCTGACATAATAGAACAAGCCTATGAGAGTAATAAAAGAGATTATCAAATCCGTAAAGAGTATTTTCAACGTAATCAAAAAATTTATCCTTATTCTAGCTTAGGAAAAGAAATAACATCTGTAGAAGTATTAGAACAAGAGTTTGTTGAAAAACAAACAAATGGCTGGGGATTAAATTATCCTGTGGTAAATGGTATCCTAGATGATGTTCGTTTTATGACAGAAGAAGGTGAAGAATTATTAGAAGACTGCGATAACGAAGACGAAATTTTTGACTTTACGAATCTTCTATATGTACCAAAAGATGAATATGGACATCCCTTTACATATGTTGGATTTGTTACAGGATATTATTTTCAAGCTTATGGTGCCGATCGTATTTACTTATTCTTTAATAAAGAATTAAGAAAAGCAGTAATTTGTTTTGAATATACATAAGATAATTAAGAAAAGTCCATTTTGAACATTATTACTTGAATCAAAATGGATTTTTTATAAATAATTTATTTCTATTTCAATTCCGCATCTACTGTGAAATGTGTAAAACCTCATATAATGTAATATCCCCTATCTCTTCAATTTCAGGCTTTACTTCATAAAATTCAAACTGACTATATCCCCACTTATCTGGGTTATACACTATTACATTCCCTTTACAATTTTCTGTATTCTGGACATTCTTATTAAAAAAGTTAAATTGAGTTTCAATCAATGAATTCTTTTGAGAAATACTCCCCACGTATTCAACAACATACTTACATTTCTTAAAATCATCACTTAGATTAACAACTAATGGAACACCTATATTTATTTGTTGCCATCCAAAAGATTGTAAAATATTATCATAATATCCTTCAAAGATAAATTTGTTCATTCCTTCATGGCCATTCCAAATATATAAAGGTGCATAACAGTTATAGAAATTCCCGTCCTTACCTACCTCAGTAATTAAATAAGCTTTAAAATTCAGGTCTTGAAAACCATCAGTTTTATGCCCATTATCCTTTACCCTATTCCTAATAATCTTTATATCATAATCCTTTGGCAAAATGACCTTATATTGCATTCCAATCATGTTTATCACTCACTTTCTATCCTATATACATAATGATAAACCGATGATTGACTAACGTAAAATAGGTATAAATTATGTTTGGTATCATTTATAATGATAGTGCATAAGGGGCTGAGATACATGGAAATAAATGATCTTATTATATTCAAAACTGTGGCCAGTGAGGGTTCTATTAGTAAAGCTGCTAAAGAGTTAGGATATGTTCAACCGAACGTAACTGAGCGAATCAAAAAATTAGAACAAGAATTAGAAACGCCTTTACTACATAGAGATAACAAAGGCGTTTCCTTGTTACCTGCTGGTGACATTTTATTAGATTACACGAATAAAATATTAACTCTATTAGAAGAAGTAAAAGATGAAATTAAAACGAGTGGTTCTTCTTATATAATAGCGACGTCACAATCTATTTTGACAAATTATTTAAGTAAGCGTATTGAAGAAAACTTCAGAAATTATCAAATATATGTAGAAAGTAGTAGTCATTTGCAAAAATTACTTCAGCAACAAAAAGTTGATATGGTCATAACTTATGAGGATTATCCTGACGCATCGTTTAAAAAAGTGTTCACAACCTCAATTTCTGTAGGCTTATTAAAAGCGAAAGAAAAATGTACCATTGATTATTCAAAAGAAATTTTCTTCGTTAGCAATGACAAAAAGTGCCCTTTTAGGAATAAGACAATACAATTTCTAAAAGAAAACAATCTATCTCAGCGACAACTTCAACATTTGGATTCTTATTCGCTTATAGAAGAGTTTATTGATGCTGGAAAAGGAATAGCTTTTTTACCGATTAAAAATGATACATTAGTAATAATTGAAGATGTTCCCCTTGAGAATTTAGCTGTTCATTTTTTTACGAATCAAACCTTTATAAAGCATATCCCTGATGAACTATTTGATTAATAAAATGACTTTGATTACATACTTTTTTCAAAATAAAAATCCCTCTTTTACGAGTATAAAAGAGGGATTTTTATTTTGTATACAATTGATTTTTCACACGTTTTGCTCCACTTCTGTACTTTTCTCCTTTTTATTCCTTTTAAAACTCTTCAATTTCTTAACCGTCCCAACCAATCCTTTCGGAAAAACGAGTAGCACGATAATATACAATAAACCTAGAATAATCGTCCATCTTTCAAAAATCGGATATTCCGTCGCTAGTTCTGATAAATAATATTTTAGTGATTCAATAATCCCAGACCCAGCAATTGCTCCAATTAACGTTCCAACCCCACCAATCATCGTCATCAATAATGCATTTAATGTCATTTCAATTGAAAATACAGTCGTATTGACAAAGCGTAATGTAATAACAAATAAACCACCGCTAATTGCAGCTACTATTCCTGCCACTACACTTGCGATTATTTTATAATGGAGGACTTTATATCCAAGTGCTTCAACACGTTGTTCATTTTGTGAAATTGCCTTTAATACTTTCCCAATAGAAGACTTTGTAAAAAGACGTAATAGAATAAAAATAAAGCATAAACATACAAGTGATACATAATAAAAAGTAAAACGATCACGGAATATTTCTGGTACCCCAAATGTAAAACCATCTCCTCCGTGAGTAAGCCCACGCCATTTTTCAGCAAGTACGAAAAACAACTGTGAAATAGCAAGTGTTAACATTGCATAAAAATGACTTTTCAATCGTAAAGAAAGCAAACCAATTATATAACTAACGATTGCTGAAACGATAATTGCAGCTACTATTCCAATTAAAAAGTTCGTTATTGATACGCCTTGTCGATCAAATAAAAGCGCTACCCCATATGCTCCTATCCCAAAGAACATACAATGACCGAACGATACAATTCCTGTATACCCAAGCAATACATCAAAACTCATTGCAAAAATAGCAAAGATGAAGATTTGAGTGAACAAAATTAACAAGCTCCTTGAATCATTTACGAACGGAAATACACTTAAACAAATGAGCATACATACTCCAAAGTATACTTTAATTCGGTCCGATGTGTTGTTCACCATTTCACCCCTTTTCACCAACAAGTCCAGTTGGCTTCACTATTAAGAAAAATAGTAACATTAACATATTAATTGCAAGTGATAAATCTGGTATAAAATACGCTGTAAAAGCACCAGCTAATCCGACAATTAAAGAAGCAATAGCTGAACCTTGAACGCTTCCTAATCCACCGATAATTACTACTATAAAAGCTAAAATTGCATACTGCATGCCCATCTCGGCGAAAATAACGCCCGAATACGGAGCTAATAAGAATCCTCCCAAAGCTGCCATCCCTGCTCCTAATAAAAAGACGAAAGAAAATATCGCTTTTACATTAATACCAAGCGCTTGAACCATTTCTTTATCCATTACACCTGCACGGATCATAAGACCTATCTTCGTCTTTTTGAGTAATAGTAGTAGTGCAATGTAAATAATTATCCCAATCAAAATAACAAATAGACGATATTTAATTAATATAATACCTCCGAATGTAAAACTTCCTTGTAACCATAACGGTAATTTTGCACTAATAGGGTTTGGCCCCCAAAATATTTTAATACACTCACTAAGAACGAGCATTCCTCCAAGCGTAACGAGCAGCTGTCGAACATGATTTCCATATACCGGTCTAATAAGAAACCTTTCTAAAATAAATCCTAGGAACATTCCCATGGCTACTGCTCCAACTAAAGCTAATATATAACTTCCTGTCATATTAAATAACCAAACACCTGTAAATGCTCCCCATGCAAATAAACCACCGTGTGCAAAGTTTAAAACGCTCATTAGACCGAAAATAAGTGAAAGACCTGATGCTAACAAAAAAATGAGCATCCCTGTTGAAATCCCATTTACAAATAAATTGATTAACACATCCATCCTTTTCACCTCGGATTCATGTTAAGAGATTCCTAAATATTTATGACACATTTCCTTATCCTTTTTTAATTCATTCATAAAACCGTTATGAACAATTCGTCCGTTATCCATAATGTAAAAATAATCACCAATTTGACTAGCCATCATAAAATTTTGCTCAACAAGTAAAACTGTTGTTTTCTCTTTCATCTTCAAAATAGCTACCATTAATTTCTCCACCATTATCGGGGATAGCCCTTTGCTCGGCTCATCAATAAGTAATAATCCATCACTATTAATAAACGCTCTTGAAATAGCCAACATTTGCTTTTGCCCTCCGCTCAAGAGCCCACTTTTCTTATTCCAAAACTGCTTTAAATCCGGAAATAGTTCCAGCATCCACTCTATTTTCCCTTCTACTTCCTCACCTTTTCCCCTAGCAAGAGCGAATGTTTCTTCTACTGTCAAATCATGAAAAATACCTTGATTTTCTGGTACATACCCTATTCCTTTCCTTGAAATTAAATGTGTAGGTAATCCACTTACTTTTGCACTATCATAATAAATTTCACCATCTGCAATCCGGTGAAATCCCATAACTGAACGTAATGTCGTTGTTTTCCCTGCCCCGTTTCTACCAAACAGTACAGTAATCGTCCCTTTCTCAACAGCAAGAGATACTCCTTGCAAAATATGAAACTGATCTAAATACGTTTCTATATTATTCACTTGTAATAGTGCCACTATATAATCCCCCTAAATAAGCACTTTGTACACGCTCATCTTTCATAATTTCTTCTGGCAATCCTTCAGCCAATAACTCTCCATGAAATAAAACGATAAGATGATCTGACAAACCTAGTATCATATCCATTTTGTGTTCGATAAGTACAATTGTGCTCTCTGGATGTTTCTTAATATTTTCAATTACTTGTAATATAGCAGGGACTTCCTCAACCGAAATACCTGCCGTCGGCTCATCAAGTAATAACACATCCGTTTTTAAAGCCAATAACATCGCAAGTTCTAGCTTTCTTTTCTCTCCATGTGCCAAATCTTTCGCTAATATGTTCTCTTTCTCGTGAAGTAATACTGTTTTTAAGAAACGTCTCGCCTCTCCAACTTGTTGCTTTAATTTTGCTGAACTCGGGAAAAAACTATAGTAATCTTGTACGAATGATTGAACACTTAAACGGACATTTTCAAGTACCGTTAATTCTGGGAATATGTTTGTAAGCTGAAAAGAGCGACCGATTCCTAAGCGTGTTCGATCTGAAATCGATAGTTTTGTAATATCTTGCCCTTTAAAATACACTTCACCTGTTGTAGGTGAAATCTGTCCACTTAGTAAATTAAATAATGTTGTCTTCCCCGCACCATTTGGCCCAATAATAGAAATGAGCTTTCCTTTTTGGACAGTTAAATTTACATCTTTAATAACTTGATGTTCACCAAAAGATACACTAAGATTTTTCGTCTCTAGCAAATGTGTCACGAAATCCCTCCCTTTAAAGCCGTGAGTATGAAGGAAATATGTATAAAGAGGGTCCCCCCTCTTTATACAAAAACAACAGAAAATTCAGTCTATTTATTTTGAACTGGTGGTTCTGTTTCTTTCATCGTTAATTCTCGCTCTAACACTGGCACCGGATAATCAACACCATCTTGCTTTTTCAATGTGATAGAATACAGCGTCTGCATCGCTTGGTGGTCCTTCTCTCTAAACTTCATCTTTCCTTTCGGTGTATCAAATTCCATTCCTTCCATTTTCTTAATCAAGGTATCTACATCTGTATCACCTTTTGTTTTCTTTAAAGCTTCTACAATAGAAATTGCTGCTGACATTCCTCCCGCTGTAAACAAATCTGGCACTACACCATTAAAACGTTTTTTATGCTCTTCAACTAGCCAATCATTCACTTTATTTTTTGGAAGTGTGTGATAATATACAGAAAAACCTTGCATACCTACTAATGCATCCATTGTTTTTAATGCTGGTATATCTGGCGCACCTGTAGAAATTTTAATACCTTGTGCTTCCACATTCATATCTTTCAACTGTTTCCAAGGTGAATTTGCCCCTGCCCAAACGATAAATAAATAATCTGGTTTTGAACTAATGATATTTTGAATATTCGCTGTAAAATCTGTTGAATTTGTATCCGCGTATTGCTCATTCACAATGCTCGCACCTAATTTTTTCGCACCCGCTTTAAATGCAGCAATCCCTTCACGACCAAAAGCGTTATCTGGGGCAAATGTCGCAATCTTTACATCTTTTTTCGCAATTGCTGCTGCTCCTGCAATCGCATCTTGTGAGGAACTTCTTCCAGTTCTAAAAATATATTTATTCCAGTTCTTCCCGGTAATACTATCCGCAACTGCCGGTTCTACAACCATAATCTTTTCATATTCCCCGGCCAGTGGTAAAACCGCTAACGTATCACTTGAACTAGACGATCCAACTAAAAAATCAACTTTCTCTTCTTCTAATAACTTCGTAGCTTTTTTAACTGCTACATCCGCTTTCGTTTCTGTATCTTCTACAACAAACTTAATCTTTTTCCCATCTACTTTCCCAGTTCCACCAGTTGCATAATCTAACCCTAATTCAAATCCGTTCACTGTTTGTTTTCCATACGATTCTAGCGGTCCTGTTAAAGAAGCAAGGACTCCTACCTTAATCGTTTTTTCATCCTCTGTACTTGTTTTCTTTCCTGAACAAGCTGCCGTTATTAATAACGAACCTAAAACACAACCAGTAAACATTGTCTTTAGCCACTTACGTTTTTTCATCGACATTGTGATCCTCCCCATACTTTACTTTCTGATAGAATCAAACACGCCAAAATCCCCTGTCCGTAATCATGACTAACTAATTCGATAGATAATGGAAAACTCTTGTAGTACCCTCTACATTCGGCACAAATATATAATCACCTTCCTATGTAATGGAAACGGACATACAATCAATATATATTCTGCAATCCAATTGAAAATACTGTTTCATTTCAGTAATGACCATACAAAAAGACTAACTTATTTTTAAGTTAGTCTTTTCCCCTTAATTAGAGTTAAGTTCTACTTTCTCTAACCCTTCAGCCAATTGTTTCTTATCTAGTCCTTCTCCTATTACTACTAAGTTTGTCGGGAAACCGAAGTCTTGTTCTAATAAAGTTGGTACTCCGAACGAATATTGGAATAGGTGAGGGTATTTATCTCCATGGAATTTCACAAAACCTTTCACTCGATAAATACTATCTGGTAAATTCGAAAGCCATTCATATAATTTGTCTTGATCAATCGGTTTCGTAAATTGATATGTCATCGTTTGTATATGTAAATGCTGTTTGACATGTAGTGTCTCGTGTTCCTCATCATTTGGAAATTCTGCTTCTTCTATATCTTTTAAAGATATATTACAATACTTTGTCTCATACATTTTCGCATGATCATTTATTGCCTTTACTTCTTCAAATACTGTATTCTTATCTTCATCTGTTAGTAAATCTGCTTTATTAACAAGAATGTGACTACCAAATTTCAGTTGCTCATGCAATAGCTGTTGTACATTTGCACTTAATATACTTCGATTTAACCACCTTACTGCATCTAAAACGACTACAATTGATTTCACTTCCAGAAAAGGAGCTAAAATTGGCGAGACACACGCGTCTAACACTTCAATTGGATGCGCAACACCTGTCGTTTCTATATAAATTACATCTGGTCTTTCTTGTTGGTATAACGAATGTAATTGTATTTCAAGCTCTTCTTTTAACGTACAACAAATACATCCTTTAAGAAGTTCTCTTAAAACATTCTCTTTTCCAATAATATCTGTATCTACTGAGTATTCACCAATTTCATTCATTAATACTGCAACTTTTCTATTCTTCTTTTTCTCTGCTAACAATAAATTTTGTAATAATGTTGATTTTCCACTACCTAAAAAACCACCTAATATATGAATCTCCACTTTATTCATTCAACCGACCATCCATTTCTTTACTTCAAATGTATTCAAAGCGTAATAATTACGATTTATACTTATTATTTTATTAAAAGAATGACCATTTGTAAATATAAGAGATTCACTGTTCATTTACTTCATATGCAACTCTAACTCCAGACTCAATTGCCCCTTGCATCCACCCATGTGTTAATGTCGTATGCTCTCCTGCAAAGTGTACTTTTCCAGATGGTGGTGTAATATACGGAAATAACTCGAGCTCTTGGCCTGGTTCGAAAGCTGTAAATGCACCGCAAGAATACGGATTTTTACTCCAGCTAAAAGATGTTCCAGTGACAAACTCACTATAGACGATGTCACCGTATATTTCCGCTAAATTTTTTAATGCGTAACGAATACGATCTCTTTGCGGGAGACTATCCCATGTTAACGCCTCATCTGCCCACGTATAACTTGCTATAACGATAGCTGGTCCTGGAGTATGAATGCCATAACTCGGATAGTATGTAAACCGTATCGGTAAATCAGTAATAGATTTACCGCCACACTGTCCCGCTTTCTCCCAAAATCTACTTTTAAACTCTATTGCAATTTTAGTTGCAGCAATATAATTTAATTCACGAATTGCTCTTTTTTTAAAATAAGAGAATAAATAGTATGGCTGAACTTCTACAAATCTTAACGCTGAAAATGGAATTGTAATAATAGCAAAATCACTTGTTATTGTAAATTGCTCTAACGTTTGTTCATGATTTCCTTGTAACATTACTTTATTATCTTCTTGTATAATTTTATCAACCTTATACTGCATTAAAATATGTTCCCTTAATTGTGGTAAGAATGCATTCGATAACTTATCCATTCCACCAGTTATTTCATAATATTTCGTTGTTGAAGTAAAGAAAATCATTTCACGTAATACTTCAATTAAGGACATTCCCATATAAGCTTCCATATCAAGAAGTACCCCAATCATATCTATTGCACCATCTGAATAATACTCCATTAAAAATGAACCAAGCGAATACGTTTTATACTTTTTTTCAACGATAAGCCAGTTTTTATCAGGATCCTTCTTAATATAATTTAGTATTGGTTCTAATACTTCAATCATTAGCTCTTCTGCCGTTTTTCCTCTTTCTTTATCCAAAATCGGATATTCAAGTACACTTGGATCATTTTCAAACACATTCAATCTCGTTTGAATGTTATTCGTATAAATGATATCTGCAAAAGTTTTATTTATAAAAAGGTTTAAAGGTAGTTTAAATTTATGAATATACGCTAAGGTTAACTTATGGGTGTCAGGGATTCTCATCGGTCCCGCATTAAAATATAAACCCACACTAAATGGTTCCCGAATCGTATACACCCTGCCACCTATTCTGTTATTTGCTTCTATAATCGTTACTTCGTGCCCAGCCTCTTTTAATAAAGAACCTGCAACTAATCCAGAAATCCCTGCACCTGCAATCGTAATCCGTTTTGAGTTATTCTTTTTAACAAGCCCTGCATGAATAATATGAAGCATTTCTTCCATTGCTAATGGGTTCCCCATGCCATTTCCCCTTTTACAAAGGATTTTACTGAATTATATTCGGTTCACTGAATTCCTATGTTTTGTTCGCGGATTTGCACGGATACATTTTCAAATACTTGAATATCTTTTATAAAATGTAATAAACTAGATATGACTCTATAGAAGTAAGACGTATTATCTTACATAACAAAACCAATGAAATTGCGAGGAATTTTGAAATGAAAAAAGGTATTAACCGTGTTGTATTAGTAGGAACAGGAGCAGTTGGATGTAGTTATGCTTACTGCATGATTAACCAAGCCGTAGCTGAAGAATTTGTTTTAGTCGATGTAAATGAGGCAAAAGCTGAAGGAGAAGCAATGGATTTAAGTCATGCTGTTCCATTCGCACCAGCTCCAACTAGAGTATGGAAAGGCAGCTACGAAGATTGTAAAGATGCTGACCTTGTAGTTATTACAGCTGGATTACCACAAAAGCCAGGCGAAACACGTTTAGATTTAGTTGAGAAAAACGCCAAAATCTTTAAACAAATCGTTCGCAGTATTATGGATAGCGGATTTGATGGCATCTTCTTAATCGCAACAAACCCTGTAGATATTTTAACTTACGTAACTTGGAAAGAATCTGGTTTACCGAAAGAACGTGTAATCGGTTCTGGTACAACGCTTGATTCTGCTCGTTTCCGCTATATGTTAGGTGAGTACTTCAATATTGGTCCACACAACATTCACGCTTATATTATCGGAGAACACGGCGATACTGAACTTCCAGTTTGGAGCCATGTTTCCGTTGGTATCCAAAAACTACAAACATTGCTTGAAAAAGACAACACGTATAATCAAGAAGATTTAGACAAAATTTTCATAAACGTCCGTGATGCAGCTTACCATATTATTGAGCGTAAAGGCGCAACTTATTATGGTATCGGTATGTCACTTCTACGTGTTACAAAAGCAATTTTAAACGACGAAAATAGTGTATTAACTGTATCAGCTTACTTAGAAGGTCAATACGGTCAAAAAGATGTTTATATCGGGGTACCTACTGTTTTAAATCGCGGCGGTGTTCGTGAAATTTTAGAGGTTGAATTAAGTGAAGATGAAGAATTAAAATTCGACCACTCTGTTCAAGTATTGAAAGAAACAATGGCTCCGGTTCTTTAATGAAAATAAAAAAGCAATCCAATTTATTTTGGATTGCTTTTTTATTTTCATTATCTCCTATGACTTTTTAGTGATTTTCTATCATTTCTTATTTTTTAGTCTCATCCTCATTATTTATATCAAGTACATCTAATAAAAAGATAAAGATTGGTATCCCGATAATAAGCCCCCATATTCCGAGGAAATGCTCTGAGAAGATAAGAATCATAAATGTGTAGAATATTGGTAAATTTGTTTTTGCAGACATAAACTTCGGATTTAAAAAATAACTTTCAAGAGCATGGATTACTGTTATGAATACGAGTATGTATACTACGTACATAACTCCGCCTACGTTGTAAGCAATGATACAAAGTGGAAACAAAGAAATAATCACACCTGCAACAGGAATCAACCCTAGTAAGAAAATCATAACAGCTAATACAAGTAGCTGTGGAAATCCTAAAACGATTAATGCAATGACAGTAAGAATACAATTTACAACGGCAATTAAAAACTGAGCCTCAATTACTTTGCCGAACGATCTTGCAAATCTTTCACCAAAATATGCAATTTCCTCATAAAAGATTTTTAACTTACTATCTTTAAACTTAGATGTAAATGTAATAATACGCTCTTTTTCTAATAAGAAAAATAAGCTTAAAATTAGAGATAATAATATTTGTAAACTTACCTTCCCTATATTTGCTATCGATTGATAGATGACATCCACACCTTGTTCTATATATTTTGATACTTCCATCCCATTAATTGTCGAAAGTGCATATTTAACGATTTCATTATCAGGTGGATTTTGAAAAAATAGTTTAAACTGATAAATTAATTGTGAAATTTGTATCGTCAGCACAGGTAAATATTTATATAACGTTGTGCCTATAAAGGAAACTAGTATTATATATAAACATGCAATAACAATTTTCCGGTTTACTTTCAATTTTCTTGAAATAAAACGTTGAAATCGATCCATTAAAAACGTCAGTATAAACGTAATTAATATTAAATTAATCATACTTTTTAATGCGTATAATACAAGCGCTACTATTATTAAAACGAGAAACCGTTGAAACCCTCTACTTCGAAAAAAACTCTTTACTTCATTCATTAAGAATTAACCTCCCCCTTCAATGGATGGAAATTGAATATATTACATTTTATGAACTCCTATAGACAATCTTTCTTACTAATTGAGAAGAATCCTTTTTTTCTTTTCATATTGTTAGATTCGTTTAACTGGAATCCACCAACATATTTCGGTGGATTCCAGTTATTTTTCATATAATCTTTTATAAACTAGGTAATTTTCTATTTTTAGACTGCTGTTCATACGCATATCCAATATTGAAAAGCTCTTTTTCACCAAACTGTTTCCCTACAAGCACTACACCGATTGGTTCTCCATTTTTATCATATCCAGCAGGAACCGCTAATTCCGGATAACCAGCTACAGCTGATAGAAGAACTTCATCGTTATTAATCATAACTAGAGCATCCAAACCTTTTTCTACTAAATACCTATCTAGCTCTTTTCTTGCATTTTCTTGACTCGTTTGCACTACGTTTTCAAACTCTTCTTTCGTTATAACAGATTTTTCAGACCCTTCAATTAATGTTTGTCCGTATTTTATTCGCCTTTTACTATCCTTTTTATTAAACGCTATAATCTCTTCTAACGATTTTACCGGTACATTCTTTTGCTGTGAAAGATAGTCGTTTACATTATGCTTGAACTCATATTCTAATGTTTGCAAATTATCTACACCCTCAGTACTTAACTGGATATTATCCGTTAATATCGCACCTGCATCTTGAAGGTCTTTTCTAATTTTTTCTGCTACTACTTTTCTATTTTCATCTTGTTGGTCTACAGAAAAAAGAAGCCCTATCTTTTTCCCTTTTAATCCATCTATTGATAAATCCTTTGTATAATCAATTCTTTCTTTATCTTTCATTTTTTCTGTCATAACATCTTTTTCGTCATAACCTATCATTGCATTAAATAACGTTGCTGCATCTTTTACTGTTCTTGCTATAGGTCCTGCTGTATCAAGAGTTTCAGCTAATGGAATAATTCCTGTTCTACTTACCATACCTAAAGATGGACGTAACCCAACTACTGATTGCTGCGCCGCTGGTGCAACAATCGATCCCGTCGTTTCTGTTCCAATTGCAAGCGGCGCAAAATCTGCTGCAACTACTGTAGCAGATCCTGAACTTGATCCTGAAGTATCGAATGTAATCGGACCGTACGGGTTTAAATTTTGTCCTTTCTTCCCGCTATACCCGCTTGGCATTGTAAAAGATAAATAGTTCGCCCACTCAGACATATTCGCTTTTCCTAAAACAAATGCTCCTTCTTCTTTCAACTGCTTCACAATTGTTGCGTCTTGATCTGCAATCCAATCTTTTAATACATAAGTTCCTGCACTAGTCGGCATCACTTTTTCCGTCTGTACATTATCTTTTACAACGACAGGAATACCATATAAATTCGAATTTTTGTTTCTACCCCGCTCTTGATCTAACTTTCTTGCTTCTTCCATCGCATTAGGATTTATCTCTGTAACAGAATTTAATGTTATTCCATTTTGATCATGTTCTTGTATTCTAAAGAGATAAATACTCGTTAATTCTTCATATGACAACTTTCCATCATCAATCATTTTTTGAAGCTCATCTACAGTCGCATTTACGACTTCTTTTTCTTTTATCTTTACATTTTCTATATTGATTCCTTTAAGCTGATTATGTATCGGTTGTAGCACTCTTTCTTTATCATATACAATACGCTCAGGTTCCTTTGGAAAATAATTTTTATACACGTAATATCCACCGGCACACGCTAATAAGACAATGCCTCCAGTGATAGACAGCGTTACCTTTACCCATTTCTTCATGTTGCTTCCTCCACTCTATAAGATGCTTAGCTATACAAAAAAGAGAGTTACCTTTTACTTAACTCTCTCCAATCAAAATGCTAAATGAAAAAATGAAAGATTTCAATCTAATTACTTCTTTTTTTGCATTTGCTTTGCTAACATTTCTTTCACTTGATTATACGTTAATCCTGAATTTTTATTTAAACGCTTTACTTCCTCAACATCAGTACCTACCACTGTATATTTTTTCTCATCATTCATTTTTCTAATTCCCTTCTCACCGTATTATTTCTTATATTTCTTCCCTAAATTCGCATAAATTAACACCACTACAAAAAAGGAAGCTGTTTTTAAGCACAGCTTCCTTCTCGTTACATATTGTATTTCTTAATAAAATTTCACTACATCTTCAGTAGGCAAGAACGTTCTTTCTGCTGGTTGTTCGTTTGGTTCACCAAATGGCATTTGACCTACTAAGCTCCACTCTGCCGGAATGTTCCAAGTTTCTTTCACTTCAGCATCTACGATTGGGTTGTAATGTTGTAATGACGCCCCAATTCCTTCAGCAGATAATAGCATCCACACAGTATGTTGTAACATCGCATTTCCTTGATGAGACCAGAATGGGAACTGATCTTTATATAATGGTGCATTTTCTTGCATTTTTTCTACAGTTGCTTGATCTTCAAAGAATAGAACTGTTCCTACACCTGCATGAAAACCTTTTAGTCTTTCTACAGTCGCTTCAAAGTTTTCTGCTGGTACACGGGCTCTTAATGTTTCTTTAACGATATCCCAAAACTTTTCATGCTCTCCATCCATTAATACAACCATACGACCACTTTGCATATTGAAAGATGTTGGTGCGTGTAAAGCTGTTTTTAACACTTCTTCAATTCTTTCTTTCGTAATTGCATCGTTTTTTGCTACTTTACGAATTGAACGGCGGTTCACGATTGCTTCTTTTAAGTTTGTTGTAGTTGCTGACATTTTAATTCCTCCAAATGTTTGTTTTATAATTTATTTTGTTATTTCATAACAAGCGAATTAGCAATATCCATCGGTATTACATTGCATACCTTCAAATGAATTTGTTTTATCCTTTTCAATTTCTTTATCAATGACCCTTTCTAGTGTTTCTTTACTAGCAAGCCCTTGAATGACTTCATCTCCAATCATGACAGTTGGAACAGCCATAATATTCGCTTCATCATATGCGTGTTGAATTGCTTCTTGATGCTTTTCTTTATATTTACGAGTTACTAAAGCATCTTTAAATTCCGCCTCAGGAAGTCCTACTTCTACCGCTAATTTTGTTAACACATCAATATCTTCAATGTTTTGCTCTTCTTGGAAAAATGCTGTGAATACGCGGTGATGATACTCATTACCTAGTCCACGTTCTTTCGCAAATTGACATCCTTCGAAAGCTAAATGTGTATATGGATGTGGTGAAACACGTGGCAAGCGCATATCAATTCCTAACTTCTTCGCTGTCGGAAGAATGAAAGCATCCCATGAACCTAATTTTTCTGGTTCATTCCATGGATCTATTTTTGAATATGGACTTGGACGTAATTCAAATGGCATCCATTCAATCTCTACATCTTTCTCTTTCGCTACCTCATCTAATGGACCTTTTGCTAAAAAACAAAACGGACATATAAAATCTGAGTATACTTTCATTTTTACAGTCATAACTTTTACACCTTACCTTTATAGTTGTAATCAAATCAGTTACATTAATGATAAAAAAATATAAATATTATTTAAGCATTCATTTTTTCTTGCAAAGTTTCAAACAACTGCCCCATCGTAATATTTCTCAAAACTTCTTCCATCGCGGATTGTGCTTGAATTAAAATAATTTCTAACACCGCTTGAATATTCGCCCCAATTGGACAATCTGGATTCGGTTGCTCGTGAATATGAAATAGCTTGTCTTCTTCGACTACGTTCACTGCATGATACACATCTAACAATGTGATTTCATGTAAATCCTTTAGTAATCCCGCGCCACCCGGTCCACGATTTACGTAAACAAAGCCAGCTTGTTTCAAGTACGACATGATTTTACGAATGACTACTGGATTTGTATTGACACTCTCAGCCATATAGTCTGAAGTACAAAGTGAAGATGGATTGTTTTTCAAAATAGATAAAATATGAACAGCTATGGAAAAGCGGCTACTAATTTTCATCGTAATCACCACCTCGATGTAATCATTATAGTTACAACTAAAAAATAAGTCAATCCTTTTCATAGATTTTTTATAAGTAAATTAAAAAGTGTCCCATTATGATATATGAGACACCTCTTTTTATTCTGCAAATAGCGATTGAAATTCTTCAATAAATAGCTGCACAGCGATTGAAGAATCCTTTAATGAAGGAACAGCTAAAGCAATTTCTCTCCATACTTGTGGTTCCAATTCTCTCGTTTGCACATTTTTTGGTAAATTCGTTAAAGATAATTCAGCTAATATTGCAATGCCTAATCCTTCTTGAATCATATTTAAAGCTGTAGTAACTGTCGAAATTACATACTCAGCCCGAAGTGGTACGTTTGCTTGTTTAAACATATCAATAATAGGTGGTTCGTATCCGCCCTTACATAATATGATCGGTTCATTCTCTAAATCACTAATTGTAATAGAGTCCTTCTTACAGAGAGGATGATCCTCTCTTAAGATAGCAACCATTTTCCCCTTCGTTAATGGAACAATCTTCATATCTTTATTAGGCAAAATAACAATTCCTATATCAATAACCCTCGATACTAACCAATCTTCAACTTCTTTAATCGTTCCTTCACAAAGAACTACTTCTAAGCTCGGATACTTCTCCTTAAAAAGGTTTATCATTTTGGGTAAGAAATGTGCAGAAGCACTCGGAAAACTACCAATTCGAATCGTCCCAACTTCGTGTCCTTTCTCCATCGCAACTTCTTGTTCAATCTTCTCTACACCGTTCAAAATCTCTCTAATATGTACAAGAATCCTGTTTCCTACATCCGTAACGAGGAGCCCTTTTCGTTTATCACGTATAAGAATAGTAACGCCTAACTCTGACTCAATACTTGAAATCGCATGACTAACAGCTGGCTGCGTCATATTTAATACCCTGGCGGCCTTCGTAAAACTACCTAACTCAACAGTTTTTATTAATACTTGCAGTTGTGTAATGGTCATAACTAATCACTTATACTCCTTATAAAAAAGATTCATTTTATTTATTACAGTCGATATCATATCATAGTGAAATGAATAACAACAAGGAGGTCTTTCAGTGAAACAGCTTTCTCGAACTAAGACGGCCATCATCCTTACCTTTCTCGTTTTCATGTGGGGAATCAATTGGCCTTTATCAAAGTTTGCCCTGCATTATACACCACCTGTTTTATTTGCAGGCGTTCGAACTTTAATTGGAGGATTCATTTTACTTCTGTTCGCATTACCGAAATACAAAGAGTTACATTTAAAAGAAACGTGGCATTTATACGTTATTTCTTCCTTACTTAACATCATTATATTTTACGGATTACAAACTGTCGGCCTTCAATATATGCCTGCTGGGTTATTTTCCGCCATTGTATTTCTACAACCAGTTTTACTCGGTATTTTCTCGTGGATATGGCTTGAAGAATCAATGTACGGCTTGAAAATTTTCGGGCTTGTTCTCGGATTTATTGGTGTAGGCGTTATTAGCTCAAGCAGTTTAACAGGACATATTTCTATTATTGGAATCCTTCTCGCGTTAGGATGCGCTATTGGCTGGGCACTTGGCACAGTATTCATTAAAAAGACTGGTCACCGTGTTAATGCCATTTGGATGGTAACACTTCAGCTTATTATTGGTGGTCTTTGCTTAATTGGATTTGGTTCAGAGTTTGAAAGCTGGTCTAGTATCGCTTGGAGTATGCCATTTGTTAGCGTACTTCTCTTTATTTCATTCTTTGTTATTGCAATGGGGTGGCTTGCATACTTCACACTTGTTGGAGCTGGTGAAGCAAGTAAAGTTGGGGCTTATACATTCCTCATTCCACTAATAGCTATTATTGTAAGTTCAATTTTCTTACATGAGGCTATTACCATTAGCTTATTCATCGGACTATTATTTATTGTTGTGAGTATTTGTTTTGTAAATATAAAACCGAAAACACTTGCTGTAAGGCAGCAAGTTGAATTGAAATAAACGTAAGAAAGAGCCTACTGTTTGTAGGCTCTTTCTTACGTCTTACTTTTTACGACGTACTACAAAAACACACGCACTTACCGACGATACTATCGCAAAAATAGATAAGACAATTGCTATCAATTGCATATTACTAGTACCTTCATTCTTTTCTACACTAGACACTTCACCATGTTCTCCTGTTAATGACGTATCTTTTGCAATTATAGTAAGTGAATGCGGTTTTTCAGCTTTTTCATCGCCTGTCCATTCAACAATTTCTCCATCTTTATATTGTTGATATGCGTCCCAAGCTATTTTTTGCTCTTTATCCGGATTTTTAGCGACGAAAGTAAATCGCTGGAACTGACCGGGTAAAATCCCTTCTCCTGTTGCTTCCCATACTACAGTTTTAACTTTTCCGGCTGTATCTTTTTGCTCCTCAACTTTCCATCCTGGCACTGGTTCATACTGCTGGAACTCTACTCCAGACGGTATTTTCAGTGTAACTTTTGTTGTTGCTACATTTTTTTCAACTGGTACTTTTATCGTATAAGTCTCCCAAGAACCAACGTCAGAAGTTGCTGGTTTTACAGTGACGTGCGCACTAACAGGTAACGAAAAAATTCCCATTGCAATAATTGTTGCGATCATTGTTGTTCCTAATTTTTTTATATGTTTCATTTTCTATTAGCTCCTTTTCATACATAGCTTCTTTTTATCTGCCACCGACAATAAATTTAAAATCTGTATCGAAACTATCAAGAGATTTTGTTAATCCATGAACATGTATATTCCAGTTTCCTGTCATGTTAATATACATACCTTCTGCTTCATATTCTCCTGGTGAAACTACTGAAACTTTAAATGAACCTTTTCCCATGTTCATATCTAATGATTGAGTCGTCAATATCATTTGTTCCATATCAGTAATAGGCTGTCCCTTTTCATCCTTTAGTGTAATATGGAATTTATTTTGTCCTACCTTATTCGGACTTACATTTAGCGTAAGTTCATATCCATTATCTAATTGCTTACTCTCTGTAAATGGTCCAGTAGGAGGCATCGGTGGTGTTTGTACGTTTGTCATAAAAGCTACGATTACGAAAATGATAATTCCAATGACAAACTCTACTTTCACCGTAGCTCCTAATCCTTGCTGCGCTCGCATTCTCCCTTTCATATAATGAATAATTCCCAATATCCCCATGAAAATGAATAAAAGTATCTTTGTTAATAAAGCCAATCCATACTTCGTATCAAATAACGAGTGGATTGTTGGAATAAAAAATGTACTGTTAAAAAGGCCTGTTATTAAAATCACGATGACAGCACCTGTTGCCCACGGTGAAAAACGCTTAATCATATCCCAATACATATGCCACTTGTTATCCTCTTTACGTAAAAGAAGAATAATAGATGATAAACCACCAACCCATAATGAAGCTGCTAATAAATGTAGAAAATCCATAACGACAGCAATGTCTTTAAACTTTAAACCGTATGCGTGACTATTAAAGGCCTTCATAACAAGTAACCCTATAAACAATAGTATTGGAATACTCCATACTTTAAACGACGAAAACTTCTCATGCTTCACCGCAAAATACGTAACAATTATAAGCGTACTAATGAGAACCATTTGAGTAATCCATACATAACCAAAAACAGAAAGCTGTAATGTTTCTTTTAATAGTAAAGGATTGAATGCTTCTAGCCATGAAACATCAGCATTTATTTTCGCTTGCAGTGGTAGATTGAATAACAAGCTAATCAATATCCCAAATAAAGAGATCCATATTATGTTCTTACTCCTTAATCGAACCGAGGTTGCATTGCCTTTATACATAATAAGATTAAAGAATAGCACTCCTATAAATAGTGAGAAACTTGTATATAAAATTCCACGTTCCATAATCATATCGATTTGTGGGACGTAACCCATCTCTTCCACTTGTATATCGTCTGTTTCCGCTTCCGCTAATCCAACCCGGAACGGGATAACTCCTTGAATTGGATGTCCATCAGCTGAAATAGCTTTCCACTGAATAGAGTAAAGACCATTTTTGAGATTGTCTTTTAATCCAGCTTCTAATAGCTTTTTATTTTTTTTATCAATATGAGCATCTTTTAAATCGACCCTTTTACCTGATGTATCTCTCACGTACAATGTATTAAAACTTGAAACTTGTATGTCCTCATCGAATTCGATTTTTACAACAGATGGTGCTTTCTTCAATGTTTCATTTTCAGTAGGGTTTGATTTCACAACGTACGCATGAGCAGATGCACTTTGCGGTATCAATATGATAAGCACACACACAAGTAATAACCATGTCCCTAATCTTCTCATTACTTTCACACTCATTTCACTTCTTTCTTCCTCATCGCTCTATTTTCATTACTTTAACTTCCGAAGTTTGATTCTCGGGCGAAATATTAACCTGATTAAATATAAACTTCTATAAAGTATAACTCTTATTTCTCTTCCACCTCTAAGCTTCTAATATAATAGTAACTATCACTATAGATACAACTTACATTTTTAAAGTCGATTGTTATTATATCATAAAATATATTTATGTAAGTTATCAAAGAAGAAAAGTTATCGTGAATCATTTGTGAAGAAAATGTGAAATGCATAAATAAAAAGGTGTTACGTAATAACGTAACACCTTTTTAAAAATATCCTTCTTCTATTTCTCTTCCGGATAATCACAATACTCGATAATCGTTCCTTCTGTATCCGCTGGGTTAAGATATATTAATCTTCTACCGTGCTTATTAATCCGAAGTGTATGCTCTAACGTTCGAATTCCTTGTTCTTTCAATTCCTCTAAAGCCACATCTAAATCATCTACTCGATACGCAACGTGATGAACACCTTTACCTTTTTGTTTAATAAAACGGGCAATTGGAGATGTCGTATTATTCGTCGGTGCAAGTAATTCTATTCTATCTCCATCCACTTCAAGAATGGCTACTTCGCTTTCCACACCAGGAGCTTCACTTACGTAACGATCTATTAAAGTTCCTAGTAACACATTTTCATAAAAACGTATCGTACTATCTATATCTCGAACTGCGATTCCGATATGATCAATTGTTTTTTTCATTTTATTTCCCCTACTACTTTATTTTTTCTCATTATTAATAGTAACAAAAAAAGCTATAGAAACAAGTCTATAACTTTTTTTATTTAACCTATTTTCTTATCCGCTCTAGTTGCTGGTTGAACTTGGTTTTTCACTTTTAAAATGCTAATGCCATATCCGATAAATCCACCGATAATCGCTGGGAAGATCCAGCCTAATCCTACTTCCTGCATCGGAAGGAATTTAGTGAACACTTGGCTTACTACTTCAATGTTAACTCCAGCTGCACTTAATCCATCAAATAAGCTGATGATAAATGTTACGATTAAGCTTACTTGATAAACTTCAGCTCTTCCTTTAAATAATGAATGGAAGAATGTTAAGAAAATCAATACGATTGCTAGTGGATAAATTGCTGTTAATACTGGAACAGAAACTGCGATCAATTGTGTTAATCCTACGTTTGCAACAATTGCACTAAATACACATAGCGTAATTGCAATTGCTTTGTAAGGAACATTTGGGAATAACTTATGGAAGAATGAAGAACATGCTGATACAAGTCCCACACTAGTTGTTAAACAAGCTACTGTAATCATTAATCCTAATAATACTCCGCCATATGATCCGAAATAGTAGTTAGAAACTTTCGCTAATACTTCTCCGCCGTTCTCTAAATGTCCAAGCTTTGCAACACTTGAAGCACCCATATAAGAAAGTGCTGTATAGATAATTGCTAAAATAGATGCTGCAATAATTGTCGCTTTTGCACAAACGACCATAATTTGTGTTTTCGTTTTCGCACCTTTTTCTTTAATAGCATTGATAATGATAATCCCGAATACAAATGATGCTAGCGTATCCATCGTTAAGTATCCTTCTTGGAATCCTTTAAAGAATGCATGTGATGTATAAGCTTCCACTGGTGCTTGCATATCTCCAATCGGATGTATAAAAGCAACGATTACTAAAATACCGATGAAAGTCAACTTAATTGGCGTTAAGATTTTTCCAACAATATCGACAATTTTCGCAGGATTTAGCGAAAAAAAACAAGTGATACTAAAGAATATAATTGTGAAAAGAATTAAAGGTGTAGAACCTACTCCTTCTGGCATAAACGGCTTAAGACCAATTTCATAAGAAACATTTCCTGTTCTTGGTATTGCAAATAACGGACCAATCGCTAAGTATAAAACTGTTGTAAACACAATCCCAAACACTGGGTGAGCACGACTAGCTAACGACTGCAAATCATCTTTACCTGAAAAACCAAATGCTAGTACACCTAGTAATGGTAATCCAACACCAGTTACTAAAAATCCAGCGTTAGCAATCCATACATTCTCTCCAGCTGATTGACCAAGCATCGCTGGAAAAATTAAATTTCCCGCTCCAAAAAATAGTGCAAATAACATTAATCCAATAACTACTATGAACGAAAACGGTACTTTATTCGCCATAATATAACCCCCATTCAAGTTTCCTTATCTCATTTTCCAATTTTAACTAATTGAATTTTCTGAATATTTAATTTAAGTATCAACTATTCTTGAATTCATTATAGTTTGCTATATAATATTTTGCAATACTATTTTCGAACTTTTCTTTTATTTTATAAATATACATTTTTTAACATGAAAAATAGACTAAAAAACCAACATAGTCATCCATGTTGGTTTTTCCATTTACTATTATGAATTAAAATTTTGCTGCTACTTTTTTAACGTTTTCTAGACCTTCTTCAACAATTTGTTGTGAACGATCTGGATATTGATTGTGTCCTTCAATTACAACTGTCTCTGGATTTGTAATTCCCCAGAATCCAAGTACAGTTGTTACGTAATTAACTGCCATTTCCATAGGAGCCATTTGCTCTGAAGAGTAATCTGAACCACGAGCACCTAACACAACTACTTTCTTACCACCAACTAAACCTTCTGGGCCATTTGCTGTATATTTAAACGTTTTTCCAGCTTGAGATAAGTATGAAATATATGTGATTAATGGTGCTGGTACTGTAAAGTTCCATAATGGGAATGCAAATACAACCTTATCAGCTTCTAAAAATTGATTTAAATATTGATCTACTGTAGCAACTGCCTTCTCTTCTTCAGCTGTTAACTCCATACCTTGGCTACGTTTATATCCACCTGAAATCGCAATATTTCCGTAATAAGGAAGATCTAATGCAAATAAATCTAATTCCGTAATTTCTGTATTTGGATTTGCTTCTTTATAAGTACTTACAAATGTTTCATACATTTTTGAACTAACTGCTTGCTCCGCTGGACGATCGTTTGCTTTTACAAATAATACTTTCGACATTTTTTTATTCCCCTCTACAGTCGTATTTTCTTCTTTTTTACCAAATAATGAGCTAAATAGTCCCATTTTCTTCACCTAATCTTTCTTTTCATATTCATTATTCATCATCATAAAAATTCTTATTCTAAGAAAAAGTTCCAATAGATACCTTAAGTTACGCCATTGCAACTTTTTGTTATTTAATTACCTTATGTAAGTGATTGTAATATAGTCGCTTACTTTAGTCAAGTAACTTTTAATGAAAAATAAAATCTCGACTTAAAAATATTAAGCGAGATACAATTGAACACCAAATACATCTTTATTACTTGTATAATAAACTTAGAGAGGAAAATTCATATATAGAAAGGATTTATTCATGAGCACTATAGAAAAGATTCAAACTTTTATTATTCTTTTTGCTGTTACATGCGGCATCGTACTCGGACAATTTAATATGATACATACGTATTCAGACAAATTTATTGTCCCCTTCTTATTCTTCATGCTATATGGATTATTCCTCAGCATCCCATTAAAACAAATAAAAAACGGATTTCGCAATTTAAAATTTGCTGGAACAAGTCTTACTATTAACTTCTTATGGACACCTTTACTCGCTTGGGGGTTAGGGGCACTATTTCTTTCCGATCATCCAGCACTTTGGGTTGGATTTATAATGTTAATGGTTACTCCATGTACAGATTGGTACTTAATCTTTACTGAAATAGCGAAAGGTAATGTAGCACTTTCTACTGCAATTTTACCTGTAAATTTAATTTTGCAAGTACTGCTCCTTCCCATTTATTTATTTTTATTTGCTGGTGTCATGAAAACTGTAGCGGTTTCTGTTTTAGTAGAAAGTATTGTTATCGTAATCGTCTTACCATTTATACTTGCACACGCTACAAAGTTCATTATGAATAAAATGAAAAAAGCTGAACCTCTCGAGAATAAACTCATTCCGTTTTTCAGCTCTGCTCAAATTGTATTTTTAAGTTTAGCAATAGTAGCGATGTTTGCATCACAAGGTAAATATTTACTACAAAATATGAATGTTGTTTTATTATTACTCGTTCCTGTTCTATTGTTCTTCATCATTAATTTTTTACTAGGACAATTTATCGGGCGCATGATGCATTTATCTTACAAAGATACAGTAAGTCTAAGCTTAACAACGTTAGCAAGAAACTCACCTGTTGCACTCGCTATCGCTGTGACCGCTTTTCCAGACGAACCTCTTATCGCACTTGCACTCGTTATTGGACCATTGATTGAGTTACCGGTACTAGCTTGTGTGTCACAAGTTTTGTTGCTTATTAAGAAAAAACGGCAATATGCATAATAAAAAACGTCCCATTTTGGGACGTTTTTTATTATGGAAAGATTACATACAACACTTATTTCTTATTTATCATTACAAATGAAATTACCGAAACTACAAACATAATAATACCAATTATAATAAAGTGAAACTTTAATCATTGGGGGTTTTGTTCATCCCCCAATGATTATTAGCCCTCACCACTCCCGCATTAACAGATCCTTTCTAATTAAAAATGATAGGAAACGTAAATATAACGAAAGCTGCCCAAAGTCCGTATATTGGCAAATACTTCGTAACGGCATCTTGGATAGCTTTTGGTCCTGATTTATTTTGCAAGAAACGCATATAGGAAAACATAATCCAAATTAGATTTGCCCAGATCAGTATGTTTACACCTAAAACAGCTAGTCTATTAGGTGTAATCCCGTAAGAAGAAAGTCTAAATACGATGGCTGACAATGCGACAGTGTCAATAATAAGTGCCAGAACAATTAAGGAAAAATTTATATAATCTGAAATGTTCTTTTTCTCGTCCGAGTCACTCTCAACGATAGAAAATATAGTAACAGCCAATACACCAAGCAGTATTCCGTTGAAGGCCATTAGGAAATTGCGATCCAAGAATGGATTTTTCCCGACCCAAATTACCGTTATAAGATAGATAAGCAAGGTGATTAGGACGAGAGGACTAAAAATTTTAGATATGTATGGTGTAATATTTTTAGCAAGCTTAAGATTCATTGATACTAAGTATGCAGTCACAATAGCGAGAGCGGCTGCTCCAAATAAAACAACATTACTAAAATAGAACTCTCCTATATCTAAGTCAACAAAGCTAAATAAACGCATGGTGAATACCGCTAGTATCATTCCGCTCACTGCCATGCTCCCGTAGAGAAGACAATATTCTAAATTAAATTTAATATAGGCTAATCTTGTACTGCCTTTTGAATATTCATTTCCTGTAAACGCAAGCCCTACTAAGACCCATAAAAATATAGGAAGATGTAAATAAGCAAGTATGGTACTGTCTTTATAATTTATTGGCAACGTATTAAGATACACCCCGGAAACTAGGAATAACGCTATAAGGGAATAAATAATACTTTTTTTCGGCTTATTATTGTAAACAAAATAAGCAGCAATAAAGGGAATTACACCAAAAGCCAAGTTTATTGGAGCAATTGCTTCCTGCTCAACAAAGTGGAAAATGATCCTGGTGCTTATGCCGGCCAGAATAGCTAAAAGGCCCATGAATAAGAAACCTTTTTGAAACAAAGATGTTTTTTCTTTATTTACTTTCTCCTTGAAATGCAACCTTTCATACCAAGCACCTAGAATTTGAGAATCAGGGTTTTGGTCCCATGCTTGTGAGAATGCTTTTTTAAAAGCTTTCGGATCTTTTCTATACATCTTCTCCAACTCATGGGGGTTATCCATATTTTTAACAATCAAATTGTTACTGTTCATAGTTATACCTCCTCTAATTTTAAAATAAGGTTGTTACCTTTTAACAAAAGCACCTCACTCATTTATTATGATTTTGATTTTAATACAAAATTTATCGTTTTACAATAAAAAATTATTATTTAGAGGATTTTTTTTATCGTTAAATTTTATATCAAAGAAAAACAAAAGAGCATGACAATTTTATGTCATGCTCTTTTAACAAATTAATTCTCAAATACAAAATTAATCTTATTATCTTTCCACTCTAATTTCGCATCAAACGTTTTCTCGCCCTTTTTAAAGCCTTTAATTAAATCAGTCTTTTCACCTTTTAAGAGCTTTGTCATATTCTTTTGCGAAATTGTTTTACTTAATATCTTCTTTGAAATGGTGAAATCACATTGCGTTGTATTATAGTTAGAACAACCGTAAAACGTTGACTTATCAATTACATCGCCATCACATTTTTTACAGCTACCAACCTTTTTACCCGTTGTAAATTTCGATCCTTTTCGTTCAATCGATTCAACATGTAGTCCCGTGAAATCCCACTTCTCAGACATTTCCACTGCGTCTTCAATAATTTTAGCTGATAGCTTTTTCGTCTGTTCCATAAAAGTTGCTGGTGAAGCTGTACCTTCACCAATTTCCGCAAGACGTTGTTCCCATTTCGCAGTCATTTCCGGTGAAGCTAGTATTTTGTCACCAATTGCGGTAATTAATACTTTTCCTTTATCAGTCGCATACACTTGGTTTTTCTTTACATCTATATATTTACGGTCTTTCAGCATCGTAATAATCCCTGCGCGGGTCGCTTCCGTACCTAAACCTTCTGTTTTCTTCAATACCTTCTCTAGCTCTTCATTCTCTAAATACTTACCAGCTGTTTTCATTAACGTAATAAGTTGTCCTTCTGTATAACGCTTCGGTGGCTGTGTTTTTCCTTCTTTCACTTTCACCTTTACAACTTTTCCTTCTTCACCTTCAGCTACAATTGGAAGAATGGTTTCGTCATCTTTATCGTCTTGGAAAATAACTTTACGCCAACCTTCTTGAATTTGCTGTTTTCCTTTTGAAATGAATTCAGCACGTTCATCTACAAGCGTTACAATCGTTGTATAGTCAAAGATTGCAACTTCATAATGAGCTGCAATAAGCCTTCTTACGATCATATCGTATATTTTCTTTTCATCACCTGATAGTCTGCTTGGGTTTGTAACTTGCTCTGTCGGAATAATCGCGTAGTGATCTGTTACTTTCTTTTCATTTACATAACGCTTATTGTTCATAATGGATTCAATTGGTGCCGGTAATAAACCTTTATATTCATCAAACTGACTTAACTTCTGTAAAATATCAGGGAACGTCGCTGCTTCTCCTTGAGTAACATAGTTAGAATCTGAACGTGGATAAGAAACAATCCCTTTTTGATAGAGTGCTTGCGTTATATCAAGCGTCTTTTTCGGTGAAAACTTAAAGGCTTTATTTGCCGTTGCTTGCAGTGATGATAAGTTGAATAAAAGCGGCGGCTGAAACTCTTTACGCTCCGTTTTCATTTCCTTCACAACAGCCGGTTTCCCTTGGCAAAATGCCGCAATTTTATTCGCCATATCAGGGACTTTTAAGCGGGATTCATTATCCTTCTCCCATTTCCCTTCATATTTCTTTCCTTCTATATTAAAGGTTGCAAACACTTCCCAGAAAGGCTCTGACTTAAAGTTTTCAATTTCTTTCTCACGCTTTACAATCAATGCTAACGTTGGTGTTTGGACACGACCAGCAGAAAATACATCATTCATTCCTTTTTTCTTTAGCAAAATACTAAACACACGTGATGCATTCATACCAACAACCCAGTCAGCACAAGATCTTGTGTATGCTTCGTAATACGTATTAATTGTATCTGATTCGTCAAGTAAATTTTTAAACCCTTGATAAATAGCTTGCTTCGTTAAAGACGAAATCCATAGACGCTTCATCGGCTTTTGCACGTTACAAAGATTAATAATATTTCGTACGATTAGTTCCCCTTCACGCCCAGCATCGCCTGCGTGAATAATTTCTGTTACCTGTGGATTATGTAACAGCTGTTTCACAACGTTAAATTGCTTATACTTTGACTTTGTTACTTCAAATTGAAAACGCTCTGGAATCATCGGTAATGTATTAAGTGACCATTTTTTCCACTCTGCGTGATAATGCTCTGGATTACATAACTGCGTCAAATGACCAATTGCCCATGTACAGTACGCTCCATTTGGAAATAACTCATTCGCTTCTACCTCTAAATATCCATCTTTCCGGCGATATTTAAACTGTGAAACAAGAGCCAACCCTTGATCTGGTTTCTCGGCAATAATTAATTTCATTTTATAACTCCCTATCTGTATTCCAGTGTTACTTTCATTGTCTATATGTTTAGAAGCGATGATAAAACAACAATCTTATTTATCATTCGCGGTTTGTCTCGCAAATGGGAGACCTATAATATTATACGCTTATTCTTTATGGCTTCACAATAGAAACTCATAATATAACAATTTCTTTCACATGCTTACAATTAAAAAAGACGCCCTAAAAAATCAAGCGTTCCTTTGCTTACATCTATGAAATTGTGCAGATAATATGCAGATATAAATTATCATAAGTACACATATGATGAAATGAACGATAGGACAAGGAGGTATCATAATGTTTGCTTATACGTTAACTGCCCTAACACTTTGCTGTACCTCAATTCTTATTGCATCCAATATTTCTAAACGTAAGGGTACCCTAATGGAGTATATGGTATTTATTATGTCTTTTAGTATGAGTATCGGTTTAAGTATTGGTTTTTACTTAGGCATTCTCTTTAAGGGGGAATTACTATATTCTACTTTACTTGCTATTTTAATTAGTGGTTTTATCGGTTTTTTAGTGGGTCTACGTTTTCACCTATATACTGCTTTAGAAGGAATGTTCTCTGGATTAATGGCAAGTATGATGGGAGCAATGATTACAGAAATGTTAAACGCTCAACAAGCTCATAGTATATTGTTCATTAGCCTTTTACTTACTATAACGATTACTATGTCCTGTGTGATTCAATTGTTATCGGAGAACTTTTCTACTTTTATCCAACAGCGTTTTTTGTTATTCCTTTCAATTAGTGTAGTAATTATCGTTGCCGTATTCGCGACATTCCCAGATCATACTCCTGCACCTTCACCTGGGCATAATCAACATATACATTAGTACTTGCAACAAAAATGAATAAGCAGCTATCCATAGGATAACTGCTTCCTATTATTCTGGCTTATTAGGAATGTTTTGGTTTGGAACATAGTCAGATTTATAATCTGTATAGTTCACTTCCGTTACCATCCCTGCTGAAGCATGATGTAGGTCGTGACAGTGGAACATCCACTCACCGGGATTGTCTGCTACAAAGGCTACTTCATATTCTTCTCCTGGTTTTAAGTTCAATGTATCTTTTACAATTGGAGAACCTTCTATCGGTTTTCCATCTTTACTCAACACCTGAAAGAAGTGCCCGTGTAAATGCATTGGGTGATCATCCATTTTAGAACGATTTACCAACTTCACTTTTACTAAATCACCCTTTTTTACTTGAATTGGGTCAATATCCGGAAATACCTTTCCGTTAATTGTATATACCATTTCATTTCCATTCATTTGCGTATTTAAGTCCATATTATATGTGGCAGTATACTCTTGATTTAACGTGAAACTACCTAATTTTTTAGTACCATATTTCATTATATCTACTTTCGGTAATTTTTCTTTTTCGTCTGCTTTATCTTTCATCTCTTTGCTGCCACCATATTCAATAACAGCTTTCATTCCTTTTGCACCTTTATTTTTCGAATGGTCTTCAACATACCATTTCCCAGTTTTATTAGCAGTAAATTCAATATCATAACGTTCGCCCGGTGCGATTGAAATTACTTTATCCTTTATAACTTTTGGATCGTTTATTGGTTGACCATCTGTCGCAATTACTTTTATATCATGACCGTGAACATGTATATCATGTGATAGATAACCAGCATTAACGAGTCGAAAACGAACTTTATCTCCCTTATTCACTTTCAATGGCACTACTAAATCACCGCTTTTTCCATTGATTGTGAATAAATCATACATACTCATATCATGACCTTCCATCTTCATATTTCCATGGTCCATTCCTGCCATATTGCCAGAGTCTTTTTGATCACTGCCCATGTCCATACCAGAATGATCCATGCCGTTCTTATCATCATTCTTTTCCTCATTTTCATTACCTTTAGATTTATTACCTATTTGCCCTTTTGTCATTTCTTTTAACTGCTTATTCATTTCTTCTTTATCTGTAACCCATTCATCCAACATTAATGTGTAATCTTTATCATATTTTTCCTTTGTATCTTCTACAATGAGCGCTCCATACAACCCTCTATCTAATTGATTTACAGAATCTTGATGCGAGTGATACCAGTACGTTCCTGGTACGTTCGCTTCAAATTCGTAAGTGAAACTTTTTCCTGGTTCAACTGCATCTTGTGTCACGCCTGGAATTCCATCCATGTTATTTGGTACAGGATATCCATGCCAATGAATAGATACTGGTGCAGATAATTCATTTTTTAATGTCACTTTCACCTTTTCACCTTTTTTCACCCGAATTTCTGGACCAGGAGATGATCCATTAAATGTCCAGACTGGAACAATAACACCGTTACTTAACTTTTGCTTTTCTTCTTTCGCTATTAAAGTAACTTCTGCTCCTTTTTCAACCTTCAATGGTTTTGTAGCTGTTTCAGTCTGTATTGTTTTTTTATCTTTCATATTTTTATGATCATTTGTTGTATTTGTGGCCAAAGAACATGCAGCAATTAAAAATATTACAGAGACCGTAACAGCTTTTAATACAAATCGCTTCATGGAAAATCCCTCCTTTTTCAAAATCATTATAGAACTTGATTTTCAAGAAAATAAGGAGATGTAATTAGATCTTACGTAAGCTAATTGGAAGATTACTAAAAGTGGAGACATTACAAGAGGCGAATATTTTAGAAATACAAAATGCTTTCCTTGTAGCGACTATATTAGCCGTTCTCGTATTTGTTTTGACGTTATTTCTTAAGAAACAATAACACTTCTATTATTAAATAAGAAAAATGTAGCTAAAATGCTCTTCACAAAAGAACTTAGATTTTTGTATAATAAGAACTAATGTTCTTCACAGACAATAGACTCAAATTACACAAATATATCAAATAGAAGAGGATTGATATACGATGAAAATTGATAGACCAAAAATTTCACCAGAGTTATCTTCAAAGAATTTTCAAGATATTTTTTATGAAGAAGATCCAACATTGGAAGTGTGTGAAATTATAGACTCCACTTTCGAAAATGAATCTGTAGATAGAGTACGATTATATGATGCGGTGATAAAAAACTGTAAGTTTACTAATACAGACTTTAGCAATATTGATATTACAGATGTTTGTTTTGAAAACTGTGATTTATCAAATGTTAATTTAAGCAATTCTTCTGTTCACAGAGTCGAATTTAAAAACAGTAAATTAATCGGAGTAAATTTCACAGAATCTAGCTTAGGAAATGTTAAATTTGAGAATTCAATTTTGAATTTAGCGGCATTTGGAAATTCCAAACTAGAAAAAATCATCTTCAATGAAACTTCATTAAATATTGCAGATTTTTTTGACTGTAAACTTAAAAAAGTTGAATTCCAATTATGTAGTCTTGATGAAGCTAATTTTGATCAGACCTCACTGAAGGGGATAGATATTAGTTCTTCTAGCTTTGATACGCTTACAGTTTCAGTGAACGATTTAAGAGGATGTAAAGTATCAACATATCAAGCTGTTCAGTTTGCAACTTTATTAGGATTAATAATTAAAGATTAGTATTTCGAAGAAAAGAACCCTATCCCGAATCATGGATTTTTTAATTGTCCACGATTCGAGATAAAGTTCAAATAAATTAGTAATGACTTTTTATTATTTAACTACAGCTTGGTTTCCTTTTACATGTTCATTATTTACACTCATAAATTCTTCAATTTCTTCAACTTCTCTAATGATATCTTTTGACAAGTTTTCATACCCGTCTTTCGTTACAAGAATGTCATCTTCAATACGAATTCCAATTGATTCTTCTTCAATATAAAGACCCGGTTCAATTGTTATAACCATACCTTCTTCTAACACTCTATCTTTATATGTTCCTACATCATGTGTATCTAAACCAAGGAAATGGCTGACACCATGATAATAGTATTTTGATAACTCTTCATCTTCTTGAATTAAGCCAATTGCTTTACACTCTTCTGCCAGTACCTTTTTTGTATGCTCATTTAATGCAGCGAACTTTAATCCTGGCTTAATAATCTCTGTTGTTTCTTTTAATGCTTTTAATACAATATTATAAATTTGTTTTTGGCGACTAGAGAATGTTCCATTTGCCGGGAATGTATAACTAATATCAGCGTTATAGTAGTCTTTTTGAGCACCTAAATCTAGTAATACTAAGTCACCATTTTGAATTTGTGCATCATTATCTTCATAATGAAGAACTGTAGCATTTTTCCCACTCGCCAAAATTGTATTGAACGCATGGTACTTAATGCCAGATGATTTCAGTGTAAAATCAAATTGTGCTTCTAATTCATACTCCATCATGCCTGCTTTTGCATGCTTAAGTACGTTGTAAATACCGTCTTTCGTTATAGCAATCGCTTCTTTAATAATTTCAATTTCTTCTTCTGTTTTAAATACTCGTAATTCACAAATGTTCGGATATACATTACCAATTGTTACGTGTGGGTATTTTTCTCTTACATGTTTAGCAAATGCTAATGTTTTTGTCTCCGTACCATTCCACTCACGACTTTCTATATCTAAATATAAATGCTTCGCATTTTCTGTAAAGAGTATATTTGACATTGTCTTTTCAAAGCTATCTAAATATACAACTTTCTTTATACCTGAAATTCCCTCTGCTTCTTCGCTAGAAACTGTTTTCCCAATCCATTTTTCCATTACTGGATCTGACTTTTCAATGAAAAGTGTCTCTTCTACACTATTCCCAACCTTTTTCAGCATAAAAATAACATTTGGTTCATCGATTCCCGTTAAGTAGTAAAAATTACGATTCGGTACAAATTTATAATGTGCATCAGCCGACATATGCGGTGCTTGTCCCGCAAATAAAATCGTAATAGATCCCTCTGGTAATGTGTTTGCTAATCGTTCTCTATTTTGAGCAAAAAATGTTGATTTCATAATAATCCCCCTAGCGTTTTATGTATAATTGTGAAACTAATTATTCAATACACTTCATTCTATTATTGTTATAATTTTTCGTCAATTTTTAACTAAATTTTAGATAGTATTGACACAGACAACTAAACAAGTTACAATAACTATAAATTAGTAAGTTACTAATTTGAATTTAAATAAGAGGTGAACAAAATGCAAAACATTTTATTCCGTATTAATGAATTATCAAAAAAAGAAAGAACGTCTGGATTAACAGTTGATGAAAAACAAGAACAACAAATGTTGCGTCAAAACTATACAGAAACATTTCGTGGAAGCCTAGATTCCATTTTATTAAATACAAAAATTGTTGATCCTAATGGTCTTAACGTTACACCAGTTGCATTACAAGATGCTCAAATACGTTTAAAATTAAGCAAATGAGTTCCGCGCTAAAGAATTTCAATAAAACATAAACAGAGCTGGATTTCCTATATAGAAATTCCCGCTCTGTTTATTGCCTTTTCTAATTTAGTAAACGAGCGATACATCGCAATTCTCCACGACACAATCATCGCAAATGCAAGTAAGAAAAACATTCCGCTTAACTCTGCCAAATCAATTGATTGGCTTAAATATGACTTTAATGCCACGCGTACAGCTAATAAGCCTACTAAAATAAATATGAATGCTTTTGACGGTTTCATATATATTTGTTCGTCTCTTATTTCAAACTTTTGTTGTTTTTATAAGAAATACAGAGAAAATAAGCCCTGCAATAATTGCTTCTATTATTTCTAACGACGTTAATCGGAATTCCGGTAAAAAGTACATCATTGCTCCAGTACTCATAAAAATTGGCGGCAATATAATTTTCTTTTTCGTTACCGGTTTTTTCGCTGCTTTAAAGCGCAGAAACATGACACCAACAGCCATACAAACCGCTAAAATACTTGATAAAAGTGCTATCATACTCTTCCCACTCCTATCTATTTAAAAGACTTTTTGAGCAAAATCATAAACCAAACGAGCCCGATACTTATAATAACATGACCTAATCCAGCCATATGGCTTAAACCGTAAAAGTCAGTTCCATTTACTTGTAGAAGACCTCTCCATAGCATTGTAACAATAGTAAAGATTACTCCTACATTATAAACAACAAACCATGCACAAAAGCTCTTTGTTTCTTGTACATGAAACACTTTACATAAAGCTAAAGCAATTAAAAAGAATACAAAACCGAGCACTAATACATGTGTATGCACTAATTGCAACATTGTGGATCCTTTAATTCCTTGTGCTTTCGAATACTCTCTTGCAAATACACCTGATAATAAACCAATAATTAAGTAAATAAATGCCGCATTATATAATTTCTTCATTCTATTCCTCCTGTTGTAAACTTTCTATATTCGCTGCAATTATTTTAAGCGAAGTTTATGAACGGAGTATGAACAAAATATTACATTCAATTTTTGAAAATAAAAAAGCCATTCCACAAATAATAATTGTAGAATGGCTTTTCAATTTATTTTAAATCTTCTATTGAGAAAGCACCTGGAAGTAATTGCTCAACAGTCACTTCTTTTTCATCACCTTTTACATTCGTTAATAATACAGGCATTTTCGGATCACAGAATTCAGCAATTACTTGTCTACACGCACCACATGGTGAAATCGGTCCATCAGTTTCTCCTGTAATAACTAAGTAACTAAAATCGCGCTCCCCTTCTGATACTGCTTTAAAGATCGCTGTTCTTTCTGCGCAGTTACATAAACCGTAAGAAGCATTTTCTATATTACAGCCAGTATAGATTTTACCTTCTTTCGTAACTAACGCTGCACCAACAGGGAATTTCGAATACGGAATATATGCTTTCGATAACATCTTGTTTGCTTCTTCAATATATTTTTTCTTATCCATATTATTTCCCCCTCAAAGTAAATGAAATAATCATTAGTCAGTAATAACTGTATGAACTAATTTAGGAGCCACTGCTGTTTCAGCGATAGAGATGTTCTCATAAATTTTTGCTTTTACATCTTCTACATTTTCACGATTTGCGTAGATTGTTACGAACGGCTCGCCTTCTTTTACTGCATCGCCAACTTTTTTACGTAACATTAATCCTACTGCTAAATCGATTTCATCTTCCTTCGTTGCACGACCTGCACCAAGTAACATAGCTGCAATACCAATCTCATCTGCAACAATGTTAGAAATAACACCTGAAGTTTTTGCAGGTACATCAATTACATACTTAGCTTGTGGCATTTTTTCTGGATTGTCTACAATTGAGCTATCTCCGCCTTGATTGCTTAAGAACTCTTTAAATTTCTCAGTTGCTTTTCCGTTTTTCATCACTTCAATTAGCATTTCACGAGCTTCTTCTAACGTATTTGCTTTTTTCGCAAGTACGACCATTTGGCTACCTAATACAAGTACTAATTCTGTTAAATCTTCTGGACCTTCACCTTTTAACGTATCAATCGCTTCTTTTACTTCTAGAGCGTTACCAATCGCAAAACCAAGCGGTTGTGACATGTCCGAAATAACAGCCATAGTTTGACGTCCTACATTATTTCCGATACGTACCATTGCATGTGCTAATTCTTTTGCATCTTCTTCTGTTTTCATAAATGCACCAGCACCTGTTTTTACATCAAGTACGATTGCGTCAGCACCAGCTGCAATTTTTTTACTCATAATTGAACTTGCGATTAAAGGAATTGAGTTAACAGTTCCTGTTACGTCGCGCAATGCATAAATCTTTTTATCTGCAGGTGTTAAGTTTCCTGTTTGTCCAATAACAGCTACTTTGTCACGGTTTACAATATCAATAAATTGTTCTTTTGTAATTTCAACGTGGAATCCTTCTACCGCTTCTAATTTATCAATTGTTCCGCCTGTATGTCCTAAACCACGACCAGACATTTTTGCTACTGGTACATCTAAAGCAGCAACTAATGGTCCTAATACTAAAGTTGTGGTATCACCAACACCGCCAGTTGAATGTTTGTCTACTTTAATTCCTTCAATTGCTGATAAGTCGATCGTTTCACCAGACTCAACCATCGCCATCGTTAAATCTGCACGTTCGCGATCTGTCATATCTTTAAAGAAGATTGCCATTGCAAGCGCACTCACTTGATAATCAGGAATACTTCCGTCTGTATATCCATTAATAAAGAATTTGATTTCTTCAGTCGTTAATTCTTTGCCGTCACGTTTTTTTGCAATAATATCTACCATTCTCATTACAATCACCATTCCTTTTTATATTATACGAATCTATTAAAATAATAAGCCAACGATTGTTGCTGATAAGAAACTTACTAACGTTGCACCGAATAGTAATTTCAAACCAAATCTTGCCACTACATTCCCCTGCTTTTCATTTAAGCTTTTAACTGCCCCTGCAATAATTCCAATTGAAGAGAAGTTTGCAAATGAAACTAAGAATACAGATATAATCGCTGTCGTTCTATCTGAGAAATTAAAGTTTCCTTGTGCTAAATCTGTCATAGCGACAAATTCATTTGATACTAATTTTGTTGCCATAATATTTCCTGCATTAACTGCTTCATGCCAAGGCACACCCATAATAAATGCAAATGGTGCAAATACATAACCAAGGATTTCTTGGAATGAGATACCAATTACACCTTTAAATACTGCATTGATGAATGCGATAAGAGCAACGAAACCGACTAGCATAGCTGCTACTGTAATGGCAACTTTAAATCCGTCTATAATGTATTCACCTAATACTTCAAAGAAAGTCTTTTTCTCTTCTTCTTGCACTTCTAACATATCTTCTTCCTCAGTAACCTCGTAAGGGTTAATGATAGAAGCGATAATAAAACCACCAAATAAGTTAAGCACTAAAGCGGTTACAACATATTGCGGTTTTAATAACACCATATATGATCCGACGATAGACATTGAAACGGTAGACATTGCAGATGCACATAATGTATACATTCTTTTCTCTGGCAATAACCCTAGTTGTTTCTTAACTGATATAAATACTTCAGATTGTCCTAAAATCGCAGAAGCAACAGCATTATATGATTCTAGTTTCCCCATTCCATTTACTTTACTTAATGCTAAACCGATAGATTTCACAATAATAGGTAATACTTTAATGTGTTGTAATATACCTATTAGTGCCGAGATAAATACGATTGGCATTAATACACTTAAAAAGAACGAAAACTCTTTTTGATTTACTAGTCCACCAAATACAAAATTCACACCGTCAGCAGCATATTTTAATAACTCTCCAAAACCATCTGCTATTCCGCTAATTAATATATTCCCTACACTTGTATTTAATAATAAAAATCCCAAAATGAATTGTAATATAACCATCGTTATGATTGGGCGATATTTGACTTTTTTTCTATCATTACTAGCAAGCCAAGCGATACCTAAAATCAATACGAGGCCTAAAACACCGATTAAGTATTTCATAAGCCGTCTCCTCCCATTCGTATCCGCTTACATTTTTTCAATTATTAAAGCAATAGATACACTTTACTTTGTGTATCTATCGCTTTTGACTTCATTAATGATTAGTAGTTATCTGTAGCACCTTTTGCATCATTTAATACGATTGCAACACTAGCACTTGCTCCAACGCGAGAAGCTCCAGCAGCTACCATTTTTTCTGCATCTTCACGTGTACGAACACCACCAGATGCTTTTACACCAACGTTTGGTCCTACTGTTTTACGCATTAATGCGATATCTTCAGCAGTTGCTCCGCCAGTTGAGAATCCAGTTGAAGTTTTTACGAAGTCAGCACCAGCTTTTACTGATAATTCACAAGCGCGTACTTTTTCTTCATCTGTTAATAGGCAAGTTTCAATGATTACTTTTACAAGAGCTTTTCCTTTTGCTGCTTGTACTACTTCATAAATATCTTTTTCAACAAGTTCGTTGTCGCCATCTTTTAAAGCGCCTACGTTGATTACCATATCAACTTCAGTTGCACCTTTTGCGATAGCATCTTTTGTTTCAAATGCTTTTGTTTCAGTAGTGCTTGCTCCTAATGGGAAACCGATTACAGTACAAACGTCTACATCATGTCCAGCTAGTTCATCAGCCGCTAATTTTACCCATGTTGGGTTAATACAAACAGAAGCGAATTTATATTCCTTTGCTTCTTCAATTACTTTCATAACATCTTCTTTAGTAGTATTAGCTTTTAAAATTGTATGGTCAATTAACTTTGCAATGTTCATTATCTTCACTCCTCATATCTTTTAACAACTTCATTCTAACTCTTAGTTGAACAAATGTAAATACACTTTTGAAATTTTGTTCATTATTTTTAAAAAGGAATTTTCTTGTAGTAAATAAAGCGCATTCTAACAAAGAACATTTCAAATATATAATCAAAATTTTTATGTTAACAATGGTAGTATGTATCTCCATATCCATAATTATTTTTAAAAAGGCAACTTGTGTTCAAAAAACTCCTATCATTCATACATAACAAAATAAAAGGCGTTCTCAAAATTAACATCTTGAGAACGCCTTTTATTTCTAATCTTTTTGATAATGTAACAATTCTTTTGCTGTATGCTGATCGATAATTAATACATTTGCATACCCGCCACGTAACGCACCATCAATTGCTTTGATTTTTCTATTACCACCTGCAACTAAAATAGAACGTTTCTTTAATTTCAGTTCTTCTAACTCAATTCCAATGGTCCGCTTATTAATTTCTTCACTACTAATATTTCCGTCCCCATCAAAGAATCGTGAACAAATGTCACCGACCGATTGTTTTTTGAGTAAACTCGTTTCACCCTTATCGAAATAACCTAATCGGAATAATAGCGCTTCGTCTCGCACTGTTCCTACAGTGAAAATTGCAATATTCGCTTGCTTCCCCATTTCGATAATATGATGAATATGTCGATCCTGCTCTACTAATTCTTTTGTCACTGCATTATCAAATATAACTGGAAGAGGTAGATTTCTTGGCGTCGTTTGAAAAGCATCTGCAAATAAAGCTATCGTTTCATTCGCATATGTATTTACACTTGAATGACTAATACCACCTTTTAGCTGGACAACCTCTACCCCTTTTACATGTTGCGGTACGATTTTTCTAGCGATTTCATACATCGTCATTCCCCAGCTTACACCAACAATATCACCGTTTTTAACTGTCTTTTCCATATACTCAGCTGCATATTTACTTATATACTCTGTAATCGTTGCATATTCCGGTACTGGAGAAAATACAACATGTGCCTCTAACAAGTTGTATTTTTCTTTCAGTAAATTCCCAACGTTATCTAAATCCGCAAATGGATCAGCGATGCTAATTTGAACAAACCCTTTTTCTTTCGCATACTTTAACAATCTAGAAATTGTTGGTCTTGAAATATTTAATTTGTTAGCAATTTCTTGCTGACTATAATCTGATTGATAATATAATCTTGCAACTTCAACGCTTAATTGTTGTTTATCTTTTTCCATAGTAACTCATTACAAATCCCTTCCTGTATTTCCCTTTCGTTACAAGCATTATACAGCTTTATGCAAAAAAATTCGACTACCGAATTTTATCTATCTGAACTTCTACTACACTTAATATATAATGAAAACTTATTGTGTAGATTTACAAACTCAATATAGATACGCTTGAAACATGTAAATCGATTAACATTTAATTCACATTTTTTCTGTAGTAACGATAACAAAGCCGTTCAATAAGAAACATGAAACATCATCTAAAAACTATTCAAATACCCCTTATAAACAGAAGATACTATTTATAAGGGGTATTTATTCAATTTAATTTTATAAAAATTGGATGGAAACAATGCAAGTTCTCACTTATTTAGAATAAGTGAAAAGATGATGTTTTATTTGTTCAATAAAATAATGATGGTGTATATTATCGTTAGATACTCGACTTGCCATAATAGCCCCCTCCATTGAAGAGGCAAGAAAGGAAGCGAGTGATATAACCTCTATATCTTCTTTAAATTCTTGTTTCTCTATTCCTTCTTTTATGAGAGAAGCCATTAACATTACTGTATCATCATAACCTTTTGCTGCTGCTTTTTGTAATTCTGGAAATACTCCAGTACTTTCAATGGCACTATTAAGTAATGGACAGCCTCCAGCAATAGGAGGATTATTAGCTGCATCTTGATATACAAGGAAAATTGCAAGGATTTTATCAATTGCTGTCTTTTTATTTTCCATTGCTTTATGAAAATGACTCCACATAATCTCACCACTTTTGTCGTAGGCAGCAAGGACAATTTCTTCTTTACTTTTGAATCTACGATAAATAGATCCTTTAGGTAGTTCAGTAGCTGTCATTATATCCTGGATGGATGTGCGAGTTATCCCATTAGTATTAAATAAATATAAAGATGTTTCAATAATTTTTTCTTTAACCTTATCAACTTTAGTCATGCTTTGTAATCCTCCTAATGAAAACGATCCTAATATTCTAGGTAATGTTTACCCTCTATTTTCTTAATTTTTTTGTAAGTATAAATAAGTTGGGAACAGAAATATCTTATCAATCCCTATCTTATGGAAACCTCAAACAATACAGTTTGAAAAGAAGTTAATCAAATTGTATTACCTACATAACTTAAGTGAATTTTCTGTCAAAACAACATGACCAATTGTTTAATTCAGTCATATTATACAACTAATTTCATCTAAAATCGTAGAGGTGTAAAAATATATAGTTAATTTTAACGTATAGACATATGATTATTATATATAATTTTTATCAATATGTTTAGCTAAAGTGTTTGAACTACTCCCACTTTCACTTCATTCTATAAAAGATTAACCATTAATGATTACTGGAATTAAATTGTAACAAAGCAACTGAAATATAAATATATTTGCTTTTTTCCATTTTGATTTTGTTAATACTTTATAAAAAGGGTTTAAAAAACTAGAAACTTGTAGTATCATTAGATTTCGATTCGGACCGAACCGTCCGGTTTAGAATCCTATATAAATATATTTAGAAGGAGAGCGTTATGCAGAAAGAAAAATCAAAAATTATAGGTAATTTAATTATGGGGGCAATACAGTGAACTTTATAAAAATGAATAAAAAAGAAATCATTATGCTAATAATCTTTACACTGTTTGTACCATTTCAAATTGGCTTGTACATACTATTTGGCATATCACTTTTAGCTAATGTCAATTTAGTTGAATCAGAATTTGTTCTGAGTGCCATCGGTTTTACTGTACCTGCTATTGTAGGAATCATTTGCTTTAGGAAAGAAATTATTGAAAGTTTTACTTATTTTAAAGAGAAGACAATTTTGAAAATAGTAAGTATTCCTATGGTAGTTTTATTTACGTTAATTGTGGAACAGTGTGTTATGTATTTTCTAGCAACTGGTCAACCAGAGAACCAAGAGCAGCTCCTTGAAACGGGTGCAGAGGTACCTCTTGTATTTACATTGCTTGTATTTGGTATTCTGGGTCCAATACTTGAAGAAATTGTGTTTCGCCACATATTAATAAATCGTTTTTCTTACCATATTGGTACCGCTATTGCATCTATCATTTCGATTATGATTTTTACACTTCTTCATACGAACCAACTTTCGGATATTGCTATTTATTTACCTGGATCGTTGATACTTACTGCGGCTTATCTTATTTCTAAAAGATCCATTGCATATGTTATAGCGATACATATGTTAAACAATTGTCTTGGTTTCATTCTGTAAGAAACTAGACTTGTTTCTGGTGCCAAAAATACTTTTTCTATGACATAAGAAAGCTAATCAAAAATTATAAAATATTAGGAGAGTGTCAGTCATGATTGTAACAACAACTTCTGGAATTCAAGGTAAAGAGATTATTGAGTATATTGATATTGTAAATGGTGAAGCTATTATGGGTGCAAATATTGTCCGCGATGTATTCGCTTCCGTTCGTGATGTTGTCGGTGGCCGTGTTGGTGCTTATGAAAGTAAACTAAAAGACGCTCGTGATATTGCAATGGGCGAAATGAAAGAACTTGCAAAAGAAAAAGGTGCGAACGCTATCGTTGGTATTGACGTAGATTACGAAGTTGTTCGTGATGGAATGTTAATGGTTGCTGTCAGTGGTACAGCTGTGCGTATATAAGTAAATAAAAAACGGTTCCTCCCTTGGAATTTATACTTTGATGGGAGATCCTGGTTCTGTTGCAGATTTTAAAGAATAAAACGAGAAATAATCAACTTTTTTATTTCTCGTTTTATCTACATATTTATTTTTGGAAAAATAACCTAACTCCAAATACTAACAATACTATGCCCGTAATACCCTCCATTGTACGGTTCACTCTTTCTTTTCTTAAAAAAGTTCTTAATTGACGTATGAGTGAGATGTAAAGTAAATACCATATTGCTGTCAAAGTCGTAAATGTGACTCCTAATAAAAGAAATTGGAGGAAATGATTTTGATTACTCACAATAAATTGGGGTAAAAAACTAAGGAAAAATACAGCGGTTTTTGGATTTAAAATTGCCGTAGTAAATCCTTGTCTAAAGCTTTTAATTGCCCCAATATCCTTAGAGTCCATTTCTGCTGAACCTGACATATCTTCTTTTTTATGTAAGGCACTTTTAATTGACTTTACAGCTAAATAAATTAAATAAACAGCCCCAGCATATTTTATAAATGTAAATAACATAGCAAATTTCATTAAGATAGCAGAAAGTCCTAACGTAGCCATTATTGTATGAATCATCATTCCAGATATCGTTCCTAAAACAGTCTTTATCCCGCCATTTTTACCATGCGAGATAGTATTTTTTGTAACTAGTGCAAAACCAGGACCAGGCATCATTATGATTAGCATTGCTGTAAGGATAAATAATAGATAATTTTCCATGTTGTAGTATTTCCTCTCCAATTTTTAGTTTTGCTTACAGTATAGCTTTTTTCATTAAAACATTACATATAAAAGACTTGATCAGAAATTTATTTAGGTTATTCGTATCAATTTGATTAAATATTACCCAATAGCCACATTGATAAAACATATGACAAACTTATATATAATTACAAGTTCAACTCTCACAAAAAAACAGGATAAAAAAATAAACAGCAGAACTAGTCCACTGTTTACTTTGCCACACCTTCATGTAATTTTTCTGTATAATCCTTTACATCTTTCCAGCTATCTTTCGCTGTATGTAAATCTTCTTTTATAAACGTAAACTCTTCCGGACTAATCCCTTTTACGTTTTGTAGTAAATTATTATATTTTGCACCTACTGTATACCATTGATTTGATATGTTTTGTAGTGCTGTAATTGCTGCATCGATTGTTTCTGTCATGTTTGTTGTTTTATTTTTTACATCAGTCAAAATTACGACTTCTGCTTGTGCTCCTGAAATTCTATCTTTTAAATTGGCGATTTCTCTTTCTGCATTTGCGATATCTTTTTTCGCAACCGCAATCATCGGCCCGCCAGCAAGACATGTTATTAGAGCTACGCAAAGTACGCCACCAGCAATGACCATATCATTACTCTTTTTAATCGAATCGTTATATGTATTTATTTGTTGCTCTAGAGCTGGAATACCAGCATTCGTACTTGCCAATATCGCTGTTAACTGATTTGTATCCTCTTTGAAACTATTTGTATCTTTCGCCATTCTATCGCGAAAAGCTTTCAAATTTCCTAATAATCCATCTACCTCATTTTGATTCTTTACAATATCCGCATACAACTTTTCTAAATCCGCTTTTAATTTTCCGCTATCCTTTTGATCAATCGCTATTAACATGTCATTATAATACGATTGAAAAGTATTATTGTAATTTATAATATTTTGATCCGTTTTCATAATTTGAGGCTTCATATTATTTAACCAATATGCTGCATTAATTTTTGCATCTCTTTGATGCTGAATCATATTCCCTTTAAATTCACTATTAATCGAACTTATTTTACTTAAATCCGTCTCTTGTTGATTTTGAATTAATTTTGCATATGAATCCATTGCAAATATGCTTGATGTCGTTTGTGCCATTACATCTTGGAATCCTGCTGGTCCAAGAGAATAGTTTTTCACATTTTCTTGTAGCACCTTTGCATTTTGTTCTGCTGCAAAAGGATGTAAAGGAAATGCGTTACTCGTTGCCACCCCAGCAATCATTACCGCTAAAAGACATTTTTTATAAAATCGTTTCTGCATATTTTTCACCTATTCTCTTTATAAGGATATCAAAAGCTCCTGCTCACAACTGAACAGGAGCTTCAAATCATTCATCAACACTTAACGCTCTAACGATTCGTATTCAATTATGCTTTTTTCGTGTCTACTACTTTAATATCTTCAGCATAAATCTTTTCTGCATAGTCTTTAATGTTTTTCCAGCTATCTTTCGCAATGTTTAAATCTTCTTTAATGAAAACAAGATCGTTTGGACTAATTGAATCCACATTTTGAAGTAAAGAATTGTATTTTGATCCCATTGTATACCATTGGTTTGAAATGTTTTGCAACGCTGTAATTGCAGTATCAATCGTATTTGTTAAATACTCAGTTTGTGTTTTAATGTTCGTTAACCCAGCTACTTCTAATTGAGCAGTTGTAATTTGTCCAGTTATTTTTTGAATTTCAGCTTGTGCATTGTCAAGTTCTTTCTTCGCTAATACGATACCAGCTGTACCACCGCCTACAGCTGCTGCACCACCTGCAATTAATGCGACTCCTAGCGGTGTTCCTGCGCCCGTAGCAATAACTACTGCACCACCAATAATTGCAATTGGTCCTAGAGCTGTCGCAACAGATGAACCGATAATAATTGCATTATATTTACTAATTGCCTCATTGTACGTTGTAATTTGATTTTGCAGAAGCGGAATTCCTGCATCTTGACTAGCTAATATAGATGTAATTTGATTTGCATCACCCTTGAAGTTTTGCGTATCCGACGTCATTTTATTTCGGAATTTTTTCAAGTCTTCTACTAACTGATCCACTTGCGCTTTATTTTCATTAATACTACTAGATAATCTAGTTAGGCCTTTCGTAAGAGTCGTTTTATCTTTTGCATCTACCGCAGCAACTAAAGTATCATAATAGTTTTGGAATTTAGTATTGTAGTTAATGATGTTTTGATTCGTTGAAATAAGCTGTGGCTTTAATACATCTAACCATTGCTTCGCATTTCCTCTAGCTGTATCTTGGTGCTGAATCACTTTTCCTTTTAAAGCTGCATCAACAGTCGATACATTTCCAAAGTTAACATTACCTTGTTTAATAATTGTTAAAGCATACAGATCCATTACTAAAGCATTTGAACCTGTTCTTTCCATTGCATCTTTCAAGCCTTCTGGTCCTAATGAATATTCTTCATAGTCATTATAAGCTTTTGCTACCGCATGAACTGGAGCTTGTTTCACTGTACTTTCAGCTGCATACGTATGAGCCGGCATAATATTTCCTGCTGCAAATACTGCCATAAGTGCTGATAGAGCCATTACTTTATATGGTTTTTTTGTCATTTTTCTTCTCTCCCTATATCGCTAATTATTTTTCTATTTAATGTACTTCAACGTTTGTAACGTAATCTTCAAATTGATTTGTTTGCTTATTCATTTCATCACTTACTTTTTTAATTTGATTAAAATGTTTTTGAAGTAAACTACTGTCTGTATACGTGCCTTCTTCAACATTTGTTTGAATTTGAATCATATTATTATTTAAAACTTTCCAATCGGTTAATAACGTTTCTAAAGTTGTAATTTGACGATCAATTAATTCTGTAAAGCTATTTACTTGATCTTCAACGAATGTAATTTGAGTCGCCTCTGCTTCAGTTTGTGATAACTTTTGAATAAGTGGCAATAACTCTTTTTGCTTTTGCTGAATGCGAAGAGCTGCTTCCCTCGTTTGACTATCTGCAGCATTTACAATTTCATTACTTAAAGTACCGATAGAAACAAAATCGATTGTTTTCGTTTGTGCAGTTTGATTTGTGATTGTAAATACTTGTTTACCGATATTAATAGAACCTTTAATGATTTCTTGAGGTCTATTCAAAATAGTAGTTAGTTCAGCTTGAATTTCCCCTTGAATTCTTTTAATATCTTCTCTTAATTTCACAATATCTCCACTTGATCCTTGCAGTGTTTTTATTGCTTCATCGGCTTTAATTGATAAGTTGTTACTATCTTTGTCTAATACTGTTTTAAATCGATTTAACTCTAATAAATCTTGCTCCATACTCTCTTGGATGCTCTGTACTTGCAATTGTAATTTTCCATATGCACTCATAAAATCTGCTTTTGCTTGCTGATCTTCATTTACGTTTCCTGCTAGTTCATAGAGCTTACTATAATAGCTATTAAATCTATTGCTGTATCTCATCATCTCTTGATTTAAGTCAATTAGCTTCGGATTATATTCATCAATCCACTCTCGTACATTCGCCTTTGCAAACTTTTGATGATTCGTTAAGCTACTCATCGCATTTACCTTAATGTCTGGCTGTTGCAAAATAATTAATCCGTATGCTTGAATAAGCGGTGATTGTGATCCTAACATTCTAATTGAGTTGGATAATGTATTTGGAGCAATTACATTTTGCGCATATACTGTTTTCACTTCTGTTTGCCCCTCCTTAGCGTAAGCGCTTACAGGAATGAAGCAACTCGTAGATACTGCTGTAACCAATAACCCTGTAATTAAAGTCTTTTTCACTTTAACTCCTCCTATGTATTAGCAACTATTACTATCGCATTTTATTATTCTATTTTCTTGCCCATAATTTGAGATGGTTAAAATAGAGAACGTTCTCACCGTGATCCATGTATGAACCACCTCTCTCGTATTGCTACAGCACTTACTTATCGTCACAAAACATTTTATTATTTTTCATATGTGTTTAGTATGAATAATATTGTATAAATTTTCTATTCCATCGAAATTCTCACATTCACACAGTGAATATATTACTTAAAAATATTATTCATTTTAAACTAAACAACATACATAAATATGAAATTTCGTTTTGTTTTCATATAAGTTTTGTACTGTAAGGTCATTTAAACACAGCTGTTTATATAACGTAAAGAAGTATTTTCATTCCCTTTATTTTCAAGCTTTCATGTCCTTATTTCAAAATATAATCCGATTCACTTTATCGATTGAAATATCTACATATCACAACAGAAAACACCACTTGCAAATAACTGATAAAATTATATTGATATAATTTTTAACCCCGTATGCAATTATGCATAGCATATACACAAAAAGGATAGCTTCATTTTCACGAAACTATCCTTAAAAAATCTTCTTATTTTTTCAAATGATATGGAACTGTCGTAATAACAACATTTCTTTTATAAAGTAAATACGCACGTATGAGTAAACTGGATTGATTATGAAGAATGTTATGCCAACCTTTTTTCGGAATGAACTGTGGTATAACGACCGTAACGCGGTAATTCGATTCACTTGCCTTATATTGCACTGTATCAATAAACTTTGTTAGCGGCTGAATAATACTTCTATAATGAGAATGTAATGTAACAAGCCTTACTTCAGGTTGCCACTTCTTCCATTTCTCTTCAAATTTCTTTTCCTCTTCTCTGTCAAAAGCAACATATACTGCGATAACTTGATCTGCCGAAAGAGATTTTGCATAGTTCAACGAATTTTCTACTACATGCGTCATACCTGCTACAGGAACGACAATTACATTCCCCTCAATTGGAATAAGAGGTTCGCAAGTTTTTAAACTTAATTGATCACCCACTGCATCATAATGCTTCTTAATTCGATGGAATAAGAAGATAATAACTGGTAAGAAAATAAGAATCGACCAAACTTGTGCAAATTTAGTTAAGAAGAACATGCTCATTACGATAAAACTAATAACTGCACCAATTAAATTAATCGTTAATCTTAAAGCCCATCCTTCAGGCTTTTCGCGAAGCCATTTTAATACCATCCCTGTTTGAGAAAGTGTAAATGGAATAAATACACCTACTGCATATAGTGGAATTAAATGTTCTGTTTGTCCTTGGAAAGCTACAATTAAAATAATCGAAGCAACTCCAAGTATAATAATACCGTTTGAGTAACCTAGACGGTCTCCTCTAATCGTAAACATTCTCGGTATGAATTTATCTTTTGCAAGGTTAACCGCTAATAAAGGAAATGCAGAATAACCTGTATTAGCAGCGAGAATTAATATTAAAGCTGTTGTACCTTGTATGAAATAGTACATGAAATTACGTCCAAATGTTTGTTCAGCAATTTGAGAAACAACTGTTACTTCTTTACTCGGAGTCACTCCGTAATAATAAGCTAAAAATACAATTCCTGAAAATAACACAGCAAGTAATGCACCCATTGCAAGCAATGTTTTTGCAGCATTGTTTGGCGCAGGATCTTTAAAGTTCGGAATTGCATTTGAAATTGCTTCAACACCTGTTAAAGCAGAACTACCTGATGCAAATGCTCTTAGTAATAAAAATAAACTAATCCCTGCAACTGGTGTACCAATCGGCGCATGTAAAGTAGGTGAAACATGACCAGTTAAAATATTATATATACCCACACCAATTAATATAAATAGTGCTAAAACGAATAAATAAACAGGATATGCTAAAACGGAAGCTGATTCCGTTACTCCTCTTAAATTTAATATCGTAATTAATATAACAAATATAACCGCAATAATTACGTTATGTGCATGTAAGCTAGGAAACGCAGACGTAATTGCATCTGTACCAGCGGACACACTAACGGCTACAGTTAAAATATAGTCAACTAATAAAGATCCTCCAGCAATTAAGCCTGGATTCATCCCTAAATTTTCTTTTGATACAACATACGCTCCCCCGCCATGCGGATAAGCAAAAATAATTTGTCGATAAGATAAAATAAGGGCTGTCAATAATACTAATACTCCAACAGCGATCGGAATGGAATACCAATAAGCGATCGCTCCAACACCTGCTAAAGCAATTAAAATTTGCTCTGGACCGTAAGCAACTGATGATAATGCGTCAGAAGATAAAATAGCTAAAGCTTTCGTTTTATTAAGCTTTTGTTCTCCAAGCTCTGTTGATTTTAACGGTCTTCCAATTAAAAATCTTTTAATAGATGAAACCAATGCTGTCCACTCTCCAATAATTTTGTACGAACTTTTCTGCTTGTTACAGCCAGTAAACTATTTCTTCAGAAAACAAAAAATGTCTACAAGCCATAGCGAAATAGACTTGTAGACATTATTTTTTTTGTCGCACAAGCTCCACCTTCCTTCTCAATATAACGCTTACGAGGTTAGCTGTCGGATTCGGGCCTATGAGTAGCCCTACCTTTTTCAAGGATTCACCCCATCGGATTATGTACTAATCCGTAAAAACGGGTCCCCCGTACCATGCGGTTTCAGCGATTTAGAAAATTGAAACTGTGGATTATAATACTCCTTTATTTTCAAAAAGTAAACAAAAATTTTTAATAAGAAAAAAATTAAAATGATTGTGCATAATCCACTGAGAAATATACATAATGAATACTAAAAAATCCACAAAGGAGACCCATATGTCTAAAGAAAAGAAGCCTATTTTTTCCGATTCATATTTAGATGCAGTAGCAAATGAAATTAATCAGTTATATGGTAAACGTGAACAGGAAATAAATTTGACAGATAGAACGAAAAGAAATAAATAATTTGTCATACAAAAAAATAAAAAAGATAGCAATACACTTATATATTGCTATCTTTTTTATTTTTTCATACATCTAATTCTATTACAGATTTGTTAAAGGTCATCTCTTCATACACCTTTAAATTTTGATATATAGTGCTTAATAATGGTGCCGTTATAGAAAATTGCTCTGCTACATCCAGTAAATATCCTTGCAAGTGCTTCCCTTCAATAAACGAACCCTTCTCCATATCACGTTGCATCGATGACTTCATATCATACGAAATTTTATCAATCGTTTTCATATGTTCCTGGGCAATATTAACCTTTATTGGAGCTCCTAATACTCTCATGATTTGTACAGATTCCTCAAACACATTACGGATAAAATCACGGCCGCCTTCACTTTCACGGATTGGTCCAATTGGTGCACGCATTAACGTTGTCACACCGGACATTACAGTAATAAATAAATATTTATGCCACATATCTTGCGTAATATTTTCACTTAAAACAAAACTAGATTTCGTACCTGCAAATGCTTTAGAAATATGCTTTACTCTCTCTGAATTTTGAGACTTAATTTCTCCAAACACAAGTCTGTTGGCAGCACTAGTTTGTACAATTTCTCCTTGATCGTTTAACGTCGTCTCGATAAAGCATAAACCGCCAATTACTTTTTCTTCGCCGAATTCTTTTTGTAATAGTGATAAATGAGCGATACCATTTAACAATGGAATGATTACAGTACCTTCGCCAACAAACGGCTTCAAATCTTGAATTGCCTCGTTTAAGTGATACGCTTTTGTTGAAAATAAAATGACATCAAATGGAGAAGTTCTCTCTTCCTTCGTTATTAATTTCGGTTGAAAGGAAAAATCCCCGTTAACACTTCGGATTACAAGTCCTCTTTCCTCTAATTGTTTTTTCCGTTTACTACGAACAAGAAATGTAACATCTTCTCCCTTTTCGACTAATCTGCCACCAAAAAATCCTCCGACTCCACCAGCGCCTAATACTAAAATCCGCATACAGCATCCCCCTTTTCAAAATACAATTTCATAACTTTTAGTATACATAACATTATACATGTCCTCTGCTAAATAAGCTGAATTTTCACTCTCAATCGAGTATAAAACAGTGGTTATTTTCAAATAAATTTGGGCATGTTGTTTCTATAGCATATATGGAAAGGAAACAATGTAGATGGAGGCAATACAAGCAATTGAGGAAAAAGATGTAGCAACAGCTATATTTCAATTTATATTCCCGTTTTCGTTTAAAGCTGGATATGAACAAAATATGTTCCCATTCTTACAAAAAAACGATTTCCGTCCTTTTCGGCTCGATCATCTCGATGATGAAAATACATATTATGGGGAGTTTAAAGTTTCACATCAAAATATGGAAGCATACTATCTTTCATTTACAAATAAAATTCTCTTTCCTCACTCAGAGCATCAAAAGGGCTTGCAACGTTATTCAAAGGACCTTAACTTAACTGGACATTTAACAACAAACCTTATTTCAATTCCATTCAAGATACACTCTATTGATGTAACACTTTGTCCTTATGAACTTGGCTTCTTAACAATTCGAACAGAAGTAAACACTACTCTAAACATGACTTTATCTGAAGCAATCGAATTTGCTGCTCGCTTCCGTGTACTTGAAACTAAAAATGATACAAATGAGACTATTTGTATTGAATGTAACGGAAAAAAGTATTCCCAAGTTGAAAAATTCATTTTTGGTTATTTATTTCATGGCGTAACTGATTTCTTTGAAAAGAAGAGATTAAGAAGTTCATACTTTCAAACCTTCCCTTTCTTCGAAGACCAAAGAATGTACGTCCAAACTTTATTGTCACTAAAAGAAAGTTTGGAACTTAATGAAGTGGATGTTTATCGTACTTCTAGTCTTTCCGGATTAACAAGTGATGGTAAGCCATATGTGAGTGCAAATAACCTTCCTTACATTCATGACTATTTAAAAAAACACGCTTACCAGAGATGGGCTCCAAATCGTTATTTCATAATGGAAGAACATATTTTTACATGTGTAACAAATGAAGGAGAACGCGAAATCGCTAAACTTGCTAGTCAAATGTACGGGGAATTTTATTACGCTTTATTATTAAACCTATTCCATAAAATTGTTTTATTAAAAATGGCAAACGCCTATGCTGAGCTAAACATTGAACAAGATACTAATGAAATAGAGAAATTAATTTATTCGATCAATTCGTTCACTGCTAATTATTTTTCTTTAGAATTAGTATCCCAATCACAAAGTGAAGATATTTTCTTCCGCTTAAGAAAACTTTTTAATATTGAGGTTCTATACTCGAACGCGAAACAAAATCTTGATAGTTTGTTTAAATATCAAGAAAATGTCGCCTCTAAAAAAGATAGCCTTTTATTATTAATTTTAACGCTCTACTCTGTAGTGGGCCAAATGTTAGGGTTTACTATGATTGACCTTTTAAGAAACACCGATTCAAACAAAATATCGTCACCTCTTGAATTTTTCGCTCTATTAATTGCAATTAGCGGCATTGTCATTTCACTTATTTTAGGAGCCCAAAGTTTATACCAATGGGGTCTACAACATAAACGAAGAAAAGCTTGGGTAAAACAAACTGTACTTTCTGCCGTTAAAGAGAAAGAAGATAAAAATTAAAGAAGGTTATTTTCAAATTCTTGGCGCGCTGCAGTAAGTGAAATTTTCATAAGCGATTTTCCGATTATATCGGCGCAACTCGAAATATATCAGCGATTTTTTTAATATATCGACTTGCCGACAAAAACCGACAAATGACAGAACCGGATAATAAAAAAAGGGTGCTCCAAAATTAAACTTGGAGTACCCCTTTTATTATACGAATTCTGTTTACTTCCCTGCTTCGATTTGCTCTAATGCAGCAGCTACTTGCTCTTCCGTTAATTCATGTTGTATTACGTAGCGGTTACGTGGACTTACACGACATTCATGAGAACATGCACGTAAATATTTCGCTTCGTTTTCTTCAGAACATAAAATTTTCTTATTACATTCTGGATTTGAACAGTTTACATAGCGCTCACAAGGTTCACCTGTAAAGTGGTCTTTACCAACAATAACATGTTCTTTTTGGTTTACTGGTACAGCGATACGCTCATCGAACACGTAACATTGTCCATCCCAAAGCTCACCTTGTACTTCTGGGTCTTTTCCGTACGTTACAATTCCGCCGTGAAGCTGACTTACATCTTCATAGCCTTCACGAACTAACCAACCAGAAAACTTCTCACAACGAATTCCGCCTGTACAATACGTTAAAATCTTTTTACCTTCAAGTACTTCTTTATTTTCACGAATCCAATCTGGTAATTCACGGAATGATTCGATATCAGGTTTAATCGCACCTTTGAAGTGACCTAAATCAAATTCATAATCATTTCGTGCATCAATGATAACTGTATCTTCTTGTTTCATTGCTTCATAAAAATCTTTTGGCTCTAAATACTTCCCAGTTATTTCGTGTGGGTTAATGTCATCTTCTAGACGAAGTGTAACTAACTCTGGACGAGGACGCACGTGCATCTTCTTGAATGCATGACCATCAGCTTCATCTATTTTAAATACGATGCCATCAAAACGTGGATCATTGTTCATTGCTTCCATGTATTTCTCTGTTTGTTCTACAGTTCCAGAACAAGTTCCGTTAATACCTTCTTTTGCTACAAGAATTCTTCCTTTTAATTCAAGTGAATTACAAAATGCTAAATGCTCTGCCGCGAATTCTTCTGGGTTTTCAATTGTTGTGTACATGTAATATAGTAATACTCTGTATGGTTTTGTAGTTGCCAATGTATTTCTACCACCTATCTAATTTTTTAAATCATGTATAAGTTAACGTTCATATCAAAACATATATAATAAGAAAATGAATCCCATTTTCTTTTCTTTATACTATTTTCTATCAGTTAACAAAAATAAAAAACAAGATTACACATCAAAACACTATGGTTATGTTGTAATCCCAATATATTATATATCATACAAATGCAATTCCATCAATTAATATGCTGGATTATCGGCTTTATGTTCACATAAATTTCAAAATTGACCCTTTAATTTATTATGTTTCCCCACGTCATCACACCATAAACTCCCAATTTATTTTACGTTATCACACCATCCATTGCGTAAAGGCATATAATTTGCATTAAGGAAACTTTCGTGTTCAAATGAAATTATCACATAACATATTTAAATGTATTGAAATAATGAGTAAGAATAAATACAATAATTTCATCAAGTTAACATTTTAAAGGGGAAAACTACTATGAATAAAGATATAACAAAAGATGAACATCTCCCTTCTGAAAGTACAACTGTACAATCAGCTCATTTAGCTTTAAGTGGAGAAACAAAAGGCTGGAAAAGACTGTTACCATTTTTAGGACCCGCTTTTATCGCGTCCGTTGCTTATATTGATCCTGGCAACTTTGCTACAAATATCGCAGCTGGTTCACAATATGGATATTTACTATTATGGGTTATACTCGCTTCTAACTTAATGGCTGTATTAATCCAAACGTTATCAGCTAAATTAGGAATTGCTACAGGAAACAATTTACCCGAAATAGCTCGTGAAAACTTTCCAAAGCCTGTGTCTATCGGCTTATGGATACAAGGTGAACTAGTTATTATGGCTACAGATTTAGCGGAATTTATTGGAGCTGCTTTGGGGCTTTACTTACTATTTGGAATCCCGATGCTACCTGCCGCTTTAATTACTGCAGCCGGATCATTTATTATTCTTGAGTTTCAACGTAGAGGATTTCGTCCACTAGAAGCTATTATTACAGGAATGATTTTCATTGTAGTAATTGCTTTTGGGATTCAAGTTTTTTATGCAAAACCAGAATTAAGTCCCCTTCTTTCAGGACTATTTATTCCAAAATTCCAAGGTGTAGACAGTATATTACTTGCAGCAGGGATTTTAGGTGCAACAGTTATGCCACATGCAATATACTTGCATTCTGCATTAACACAACGCCGCGTAGTCGGAACAACTGACGAACAAAAGAAAAAGATTTTTCGTTTCGAATTTATCGATATTATTATTGCAATGGTTATTGCTGGAGCAATTAATGCAAGTATGTTAATTGTTGCTGCTGCACTATTCTTTAAAAACGGCTTGCACGTTGAAGATTTAGATGTTGCTTACACTCAATTTACCAATTTAGTAGGTCCTGTATCGGCTGCATTATTTGGGATTGGACTTTTATCAGCAGGACTATCTAGCTCTTCTGTTGGTACAATGTCGGGTGATATTATTATGCAAGGTTTCATTCGCATGCATATTCCGTTATACTTACGCCGATTTATTACAATGATTCCACCATTAGTTATTATCGCTTTAGGTGTAAATCCAACTTACGCTCTAGTCATGAGCCAAGTCGTCTTATCATTCGGTATTGCATTTGCGCTAGTACCACTTATTATGTTTACAAGTAACAAAAAGATTATGGGTGCACTCGTTAACCACCGTATAACAACATTTATCGCTTGGATAATTGCAGCACTCGTTATCATTTTAAATATCTTCTTACTGTATCAAACATTTGTAGGGTAATGAAAAAGGGTATTCCAATTTTAATTTGGAATACTCTTTTTGGATGAAATGATTTTCTTCTAGTTACCACTTATGTATGTCCCTCTTTCCGGCATCATGACACCATTTTCAGTTCGAAAGTAAAGTGGCAATCCTTCCGCAAAAAACATACTTACCTTGGACGGGTCTTGCCTTTGATGATGAATATGTAAATGTGGCTCACTTGAACTTCCTGAGTTACCGACTTGAGCAAGAAATTCTCCTTCATTTACACGTTGTCCTTCTCTAACTTTAATGGACCCTTTCTTTAAGTGGGCAAGAATCAAAAATGTCTCTGTTTCATCTATCCGTAAATATATGTAATTCCCTGCCATTGACTGAAAATCATCCAATCCGGGAATTAAATCTTTTTCATCATTATTGATTGATACAACCGTCCCAGAAGCTGGTGCCATTACTTTCGCTCCATATATTCCGTAATCCTCTAACTTACTACTTTTCACTTCAGCAGGTGGAATGAGGATATCATATGCCCACCTTTCATTTGGCTTTATAACATGATAGTTCGTTTCTAACTGATCACCGCCCCAGCCTATTAATGCTCGTTCATTCAAAGGAACACGAACTACTGCTTTAGGACTCATAGATTGTATATCTGCTGGGTAAGCAATTCTACCTATATTAGCAAACCAACCGACAGGCCAAGCTCCAATGATAGAAAACAGAATGATTAAAAATAGCGTTCTATCTATCCGCTTTCTAAAAATGCCTTTCCAAAAAAATATTATTACTGATCCTATCAAGAGGAAAACTGAAATAAAACTAAAAGCCTGAATATTCCACCAAACAAAAACTGATGTAACACCATTAGCTACATAAACTAAGATCCAACTTATAATTAAAAAAGAAACTATAATCACTAATAAAAATTTCTTCCACATGTCGCATCCCTACTCTCATATCCTTTTTCTCAATGATACAAAGTAAAAATTACGACATATAAAAGAAATACTTACGACTTTCTTACTTTTTTATACTGCGGTAATTTCACAGTGAAAACTGTTTCTTTATCGTTACTACGTACAGTTAGATCCCCTTGATGGAGCTCGGCTATACTTTTTGAAATTGCAAGCCCCATTCCTTTCCCACCAGTATAAGAACTACGTGATTTTTCACTACGATAAAATTTCTCAAAAACGTAAGGAAGGTCCTCTTCCGGAATACATTGTCCAAAATTTTTAATTTCTACTTCAACATTCATTGTTTTATTGGAAATTCCAATTGCAATTTCCTTTCCATCTTTTCCATACATAATACTATTACCTATTATATTTTCAAATAGTCTCACTATAAGTGCCACATCAACTTCTACATACAGCACTTCATCACTTTTAATATAAAAGCTCATATTAACATCATCTAATTGTGGTACAAAGCCAATCATGATTTGTTCAATTAATGCTTTCATATCTACTTCATCTTTATGTAATTCAATCTCTCTATAATTTATTTGACAGTATTCTAATAAATCATCTACTTGATGTTTTAATTCATAACTTTTTCGCTTTAATATACTTACATACTGTTCACATTCTTCTCCATTCGAATGGAGTTTATTTCCTAACAGGTCCGCATAACCGATTAAAGATGTTACTGGCGTTCGTAAATCATGAGAAATATTACTAATCATTTCATTTTTCATTTCCTGTGATTTTTTTTCATTCTCGATAGACTCTTTTAAACTTTTGACCATTCTATTTACATTCGTCGCTAATTCACCAATCTCGTCATTTTTTGAAATAGGTATATGTACTTCAAAATTACCATTACTTATTTCCTTCACGTTCTTATTAATTTCAGACAATCTTTTCATCATTGTTTTTGTCATACATGCAAAGTATGTCGTAGTAAAAATCAAAAAAACTATAAAGTATACAAATGAATATTTTTCCTCTAACGCATTAACATGACTATATATATTTCCAACTAAAATTTGAAGCACTATTATACTTACAGTCGCTAACAAGATGCTACATATGAAAGCTAAAAAAAATTTCGCCCTAATACCCTGTAAAGATCTAATCTTCAATTTTATATCCGACTCCCCAAACATTTTGTATAAACTTCGGTTCTTTTGGATTCTCTTCAATTTTATTTCTCAATCTTGCAATATGAACCATTACTGTATTATTACTTTCATAGGCTCTTTCGTTCCAAACGCTCTCATATATTTCTTCAATTGTAAACACACGATTCTTCGCAGCTGCCATTAAGTGTAAAATATCATATTCAGTTTTCGTAAGATTCATTGTTTCTCCATATAACATTACAGTTCTCGACACTTCATCTATTTCTAAACCTCTAATATTTATTTTATTTTCCATTACTTGGATAGCATTTTGGTTGAAATATGTATACCTTCTTAATTGAGCTTTCACTCTTGCGATAAATTCAATTGTACTGAACGGCTTCACAATATAATCATCTGCCCCAGTACTAAATCCAATTACCTTATCGACATCCGATGATTTCGCGCTTAAAAACATAATTGGTAAACTATGTTTCTCTCTAATCCTTCTACACAATTCTATCCCATCCATTTGTGGCATCATAATATCCAAAATAGCAAGTTGAATACTGTTATTATTTATTATTTCTAAAGCCTCTTCTCCGTTATGAGCACTAAAAACTTTAAAACCTTCTTGCATTAGATTCACTTTTATAAATTGAACAATATCTTGATCATCATCTACAATTAAAATTGAATTTTTCTCCATATACAAACCTCTTTTTAAAATATATTCCACAATCAATTTTATCATAAATTAAAACCATACTCCCCTCTTGAATAATCTTTATTTTCAGACTAGATTATATAATAACAACACATTCTAGTTTCAAAAGAAATGGAGTGAAAGCATGTTTCCTATATTGAAAACAGACCGACTCATTTTAAGAGAACTTACCGAAGAAGATGCACCGCGTATACTACAATGCTTTTCTAATACTAATGTACTGCGCTATTATGGCCAAAAACCGTTACAAGATGTTGATCAAGTGAAACAAATCATTCATAACTTTAAGTTGAGTTACAATGCAAGAAGCGGTATAAAATGGGGAATCGAATTAAAAGACACGAAAGAACTCATCGGTACCATTGGTTTTCATGATTGGTCTTCTGAGCATAAACGAGCCAATATAAGTTATGCCTTTTTGCCTGAACACTGGGGAAAAGGATATGCGACTGAAGCTGTTTCTGAGGTTATATCATACGGTTTCCATACAATTCATTTAAAGCGGATTGGAGCAATTGTATTTCTTGAAAATGAAGCTTCCAATAAAGTACTATTAAAATTAGGCTTTGAAAAAGAAGGCGTTCTAAAAAATTATATGTATCAAGATGATGTCCCATATGATACGAATTTTTACGCTTTATTAAAATCGGTTTAATAGAATTCATGTGTAAAAAACCTTACTTTTAAAAAGTAAGGTTTTTTGTATTTATTCATTAGCAATATAAGCATTCTTATAAGTATAAATACCACCAAATTGATGCTTTTCAATTCCTTTTACATAATCCTTTTGTACATATGCTGAGCCAATATGATAAAGCGGCGCTACCGCAGCATCTTCTAATAATACCTGCTCGGCTTCTCGCAACGCTTCCCATCGGTTTTCCGTATCTAGTACAAAATCCGTTTTCGCTTTCTTTATTAATTCATCGTAATGAACATTAGAATAATTCATTTTATTATTCGGATTCCCTGTCGTAAATAACTCTAAATAACTAATTGGGTCTTTATAGTCAGGTCCCCAATTTGCCATAGTTATATCGTAATCACCTGCTTGTTCTAACTGTAATTTTTGCTTAAATGGCTGTTGTTTAATTTGTATCGCGATTCCTTGCAAATTCTTTTCTAAATCACCTTTTATATATTCTGCCATCCGTTTTGCATTATCTTGTTCAAACGTTAAAAACTCGAGGTTTACTTGCTCTACTTCAAGCTCTTTTTTCGCTTCTTTCCAAATCTTTTGCGCATTTTGCAAATCATATGAAGAAAGATCTCCGTTTTCTTTTCTAAAATCTTTACCGGTCACTTCATTTACATGACCAACTGGTACAAGCCCGCTTGCAGGCTTTGCTCCGTTATTAATAAAGTGAGCAACGAAATCATCCTTATTTAACGCTAATGAAATAGATTGACGCACCTTTTTATTTGCTAACGCGGTATTTTTTTCATTAAAACGAAGCATAGCAATTCCAGGATCGCTCGACATATGTAATTCCTTATTCCCTTTATACTTGTCTACAACTTGCGAATTAATAGGTACTCGATCCAAATCTCCGGCTTCATATAAATTTACAGCTGTCATTGTATCCTTTACGATATGAAAGTTTATTTCGTCTAATTTCACTTTCTTTCGATCCCAATATGCAGCATTCTTCTTTAATTGAAACTCTTGTTCATGCTTCCATTTTTCTAATACAAATGGCCCGTTATATATGAGATTACTAGGTTCCAATGCATAATTGTTTCCTTGTTCTTTCAAAAATGATTCATGCTGTGGTAAGTATATAGGTAGTGCTAACAACTGTAAAAAATACGGAACCGGCTGTTCGAGTTCAACTTCTAACGTATAATTATTTATTGCTTTAACCCCAAGTGCATCAAGAGGCATTGTTCCCTTATTAATCTCTTTCGCATTTTTCACATAAAAGAGCATGTATGCATATTGAGATGCCGTTTCAGGGTTAATTGCACGTTTCCACGCAAATATAAAATCATTTGCTGTTACATTATCTCCATTTGACCATTTTGCATCTTTACGCAAGTTAAATGTATATTTCTTACCATCTTCACTTCTTTTAAACGATTTTGCTACTGCTGGAGTAGGCTGATCTTGATCATTTAATACATATAACCCTTCAAATATGTTTTGCATAACGTGTGCTGATGTACCATCCATCGTTTTCGCAGTGTCCAGAGAAGGAATTTCTTCTGATACTGTTACATTTAACACTTGTTTTTTAACCTCTGTATCACTTTTATTCGCTTTATTATTACAAGCTGTTAATAATAAAGATGTAACAAGTGCCATTACCATTAAATGGCTCTTTTTTCGCTTCATGAGTTGTTCTCCTTAAGTATAAAATATTATAAAGCGTTATATATTATAGCAGAAATATGAACAGAAAGATGCGACATTCTTTTGAATATTTATTCGTTCAAGAAAAAAGCTATCCTTTTAAAAGGATAGCTTTTTCAACTGCCACATAATTAGTTATCTTTGCAAACCTCGTTTATAACGACTTGCTTCAAATATAATACGCTCTTCATCTAACGTTTTACATTCGCCATTCCAAACGACACGTTTTCCGTTAATAATTACATCGCTTATATCTTTTCCACTAGCAGCATACACAAGATGTGATAACACTTCATCTGCTGGTTGTAAATGCGGCTTATTAGATGGATCAATCGTAATAAAATCAGCACATTTTCCAACCTCAAGTGATCCTGTTTGTTTCATCCCGATTACTTCAGCAGCCCCTTTAGTCGCAAGTGTAAGAGCTGTTTCAACTGGTAAAGCTGTTGCATCTTGGTGAATACCTTTTTGTAGTAAAGTCGCTATGCGCATTTCTTCAAACATGTCTAAATTATTGTTAGATGCAACACTATCTGTTGCAATTCCTACTTTTATTCCTGCTTCTAGCATCGCTTTTACATTCGCTATACCAGAACCTAGTTTTAAATTACTATTTGGATTATGAGCTACTCGAACGTCATGTTCTGCTAAAAATGCACGCTCATCGTCATTTAATACTACACCGTGTGCAATAACTGTTGGGCGTTTAAACAATCCGCAGCTCGCTGCATATTCTACTGGACGTTTTCCATATTGTGCTTCAATATCACGTACTTCACGCTCTGTTTCAGAAAGGTGGATATGAACCATCGTTTGATTCTCTACTGCAATCCGTGCGCACTCTTCTAACAATTCTGTACTACATGTATATGGACTATGTGGTGCAACCATCGTAGTTAACATGCCACTTTCGTTATAGTAACGCTTCACATATTTCTCAGCTTCTTCAATCGCTTTCTTTTCATCGTCTTTCGTTCCGAAGCTAAATAAAGTCCTTGAAACAGCAGCTCGCATCCCGCTCCTTGATACCGTTTCCATAATTGCGTCTTGATCTACTCCAATTGGATTAAACATGTCAGAGAATGATGTTGTACCACTTTTCACCATCTCAAGTAATCCTAATTCCGTACTAGCGACCGCAATTTGGGGAGTAAATTGACTTTCCAGTGGCCAAATTCTCGTCTCAAGCCATGGCTGTAATAACATATCATCTCCAATACCTCTTAAAAGACTCATTACAACATGTGTATGTGTATTTACAAGCCCTGGTAAAACCCACTTTCCTTTCATGTCAATTACTTCATCTACTTCAAAATCATTAGCGAATTCTCCGCTCTTTACATCTATAATTTGATCATTTTCTACAATGATATATCCATTTTCTATCACTTCGTTTTGTTCATTCATCGTTACAATTGTAGCGTTTACATAAGTTGTTTTCAAAAGTATTTCCCCTTTCAACTCTATGAAGTTCCCTTTAATAAGTTACCACCATTATAGTAACTTATTAAAGATTAAGAGTCAAAAGATAATTTTAATTCTTTCGTTATTTTTCCCTTCAAAATGCTATATTGCTTTTCATTTGTATCTGCAAATGCTTCTTCCCGATTTGATTCCACACCCAAGTAATTCAGGTTTTCATTGAATTGAGACTCTGTAAAATCAAACCTCTGCCCATCTATAAAGTTATAAAAATGCCACACGCCCCCTATTTTTGTCTTTATAATTTTCCCTCCACATATATCTTGAACGACTAGAGCCGTTACACCACACTGTCCCTTTGCTGGATTTTCAATTGTCCACTTTGAACTTGTTTCAATCGACCACGATTTTATTAGTGCTCCATATATTCTTTTTTCCTTTACATCATCCATTCTAATCTTCCCCTACTATTAATAGTTTTACACATCATATTTCAAAAGAGGCAGTAAACGACCCTTAAAGACAGTTGATGGTGTCTCTCCTATTAACTGTGCTCCCATTTTCAAGTAATATCCTTTTGCATTCGGATCACTATCAATTGTAAAACTTTTTAATCCTAGTTCATTGGCTTTTTCTATTACATACTCCCAAAGTATTTTCCCGTAACCTTTTCCTTTGTAATCAGGATGAATGTACAAGAAATCGAGAGCTTTATCATTACGTAAAAATGAGAAAAAACCAATCTTCGCATTATCGTTTTCTAAAACATATACAAAATTATTTTTTATGTATTCTTCTGTAATTGTTAAATCTTCCTTACAAGCAAATATGAATTCTTCACTATAATCCCACGTTGCTTTTGATTGTAGTGCGAATTCACTTAATTCATTTGCTTCACTTAATAACGCTTCTCTTATCTTCATGATTCTTTCTCCTCACCTTCGATATGTAAACTACTAAATTGATTCGGAAAGCACTTCAAAAAACCTTTTTTTTCATAAATTAGAGATTATTTTTATAAATCTTTATTATAACCAGTACAATTTTTTTAAAGAAAAAGAACGCCATCCCTAAAAGTTGGCGTTCTCTTTTTCTAAAATTTAATCTTCAAACTCACTCATTCGTTTTACTATTTCGTACGATACAAACCTATACAGTTTCTACTACCGCTTCAAGCATTGTTCCATTTTTAGCATAATTCGTATGCCAAGAAAAAGCTTTTTCTAAAATATGAGGAGTTTGTCCACCTCTTGTTTTTGCTTCTTCGTAATAAGCACGTAGTTGATCACGATACATTGGATGTGCGCAATTCTCAATAATAAGTTCCACTCTTTCTCTTGGCGCAAGTCCCCTTAAGTCGGCATACCCCTGTTCAGTAACAATAACATCTACATCATGTTCAGTATGGTCTACATGAGAAACGAAAGGAACAATACTTGAAATGTTACCACCTTTCGCAATCGATTTAGTAACAAAGATAGCTAGGCGTGCATTTCTTGCAAAATCACCAGACCCACCAATTCCATTCATCATTTTTGTACCTAAAACGTGAGTAGAGTTAACATTTCCGTATATATCTAATTCTAATGCAGTATTAATTGAGATTAATCCAAGGCGACGAATAATTTCAGGATGATTGGAAATCTCTTGCGGACGCATCATTAATTTGTCACGATATTTTTCAAAGTTAGAAAATACTTGTTGCATTTTCTCTTCAGAAAGCGTGATAGAACAACAAGAAGCAAAATTGACTTTTCCAGCATCCATAAGATCAAAAACTGCATCCTGTAAAACTTCAGAATACACTTCTAAATCTTCGAACTCGGAATCTAACATTCCATGCAATACCGCGTTAGCAACTGAACCAATTCCTGATTGTAACGGCGCTAAACGATTTGTTAATCGTCCTACTTTAACTTCTTCTCGAAGGAATTCTATTAAATGCTGTGCCATAATAACCGTTTCTTCATCCGGAGGAACAATTGTCGATGGCGAATCCAATTGATTCGTAAACACAATTCCCTTTACTTTTTCAGGATCAATTGGAATACCGATTGTTCCAATTCGGTCATCTGTTTTCACAAGCGGAATTGGAAGCCTCTCCCCTTGTTTACCTGGTTCATATAAATCATGTAGCCCCTCTAATTGCGCGGATTGAGCCATATTCATTTCAATAATAATAGACTTAGCATGTAAGGAAAACGCTAAGGAATTTCCAATTGAAGTGGTTGGAATAATCATTCCGTCCTCTGTAATCGCAACCGCTTCCAAAATAGCGAAATCTATATCCAGAACGTCAGCGCGGAGTAACTCTGCTGTATGAGATAAGTGTTGATCCACAAATAAAAAGTCTCCGTTATTAATTCCTTTTCGCATAGTCGCGTCAGCTTGGAAAGGTAATCTTTTCCCTAAAATTCCTGCCTCAGCAAATAATTTGTCTACATCCGAGCCTAAAGAAGCCCCAGTATAAACATTTACTTTAAAAGATTCATCATTCTTAACTCGGTTTACAAGCGCAAACGGGACTGCTTTTACATCACCTGCACGTGTAAACCCACTTAAGCCTAAAGTCATTCCACTTTGAATCCAGGAAGCTGCTTCTTCAGGTGTAACTACCCGATCTTTTAGACGTTGATCTCTGATTCTATCTAAATTATTCTCCATATGTAATCCCTCTCTCATTGAATATTCATAATTATTTTACACATTTACACTATCAAAATAGGGATTTTAGTATACAATAACGAAAATTCAGACAGAACAGCAAATTTAGGTTCTAAAGCAGAAAAATTTAGAATCCTAGAAGCTTACGGAAATAACTAGCGTATGATTGACTAACTGGTACTCTCTCACCATTATCCATCGAAAGTACAAAAGTAGAATGGGTATCAGGATAAATCGCTTTAATATGATTAACATTTACAATAAACGAACGGTGACATCTAATAAATGAATCTTTAGGAAGCAAGTATTCGAATTCTTGCAGAGAGTATTTATGTGTTCCTGATAACTCTTCTGAATTCACATACGTCTTTTTATCTTTAGCCTCTAAATACATAACCTTTGAAAAAGGGACTGGAATCCAGCCATCTGTTGTTTTTAAAGTAACGACTGACTTTCCATCCGTTAAAGCTGGATAAATTGCCGTTACGCACCCTTCAAGCTTTCCATTGTTTGAAAATGGTACAGCCATTCCATGATAAGGAATACCAAAAACATCCCGATTCATAAACTCAGATGTTTTTTGATTCATCACCATCGCTTTATGAGCAATCGTTCCTTCCTTTATAGGATCCCCAGCGCTAATCTTTAAATCAATTCGTTTACTTGGCCGATAGTAAATATATTCTTTCGTATTCGAAACAGCAATTGAAATTTCATCTGAAAATAATTCACCAACAACATCTAGTAATAAACCTAATGTTCTATCTTCCATTCTATTAACACCTCATTCACTATTATACTACTATTATGAACAGGCATCTGTTTCTTTATAAATAGTTTGATTTTAAATTATTTTTAAAATTAGTTTTATTCACTATTACTTCGTTACTACAAAAAACCTCACTTCAGAAAAGTGAGGTTTCCTCTCATACAATATTTCTTTATTTTTTTAACGACTCTAGAATAAGATTTATTTTTTATTAAGTAAAGTAAATTTAAGAATTTATTGCCCGTATTTCTGTAAAATAAATAATCCCAAACTACAAACAGTTTGGGATTATCTTTCTCATTTATTATGCGCATCTAACCACGAAATTAAATCTTTAAATACTTCATCCTTATTTACTTCATGAAACATTTCATGTCTACCATTTTCATATAAACGTAGTGTCACGTCTTTCACACCACATTTTTTATAGTTTTCATATACTTCTTTTACACCTTTCCCCATATCGCCAACAGGATCACGATCACCAGAGAATATATGTATTGGAAGATTCTTTGGCGTCTTCTTGTATTCTTCTAGTTTATTTACTTCTAATACACCAGAAAATAATTCTCGGTAAAAACTCGTCGTACAAATGAAACCACATAACGGATCCGCAATATATTTATCAACTTGATTATTATCTGAAGATAACCAATCAAATTTTGTACGATTTGGCTTAAAGTTCGAATTGAAGTTTCCGAAAGATAAAAAGTTTAACATTGGACTTTTCGTTTTTGCCCCGCGCAACTTCATTTCGATTGTTGCTACTTTATGACCAATAACTCCTAAAAGCCCTGGATTTCCACCTGTTCCTGAAATCAGAAATCCATCATATAGTTCACCCCTAAGTTGTACAGCACGTCTTGATAAAAAAGAACCCATACTATGTCCAAGTAAAAACAAAGGACTTGACTGCTCTTCTTTTATCCTTTCTGAAACAAAGATAACATCCGTTACAACTTGATTCCACCCTATATTTGGTTCAAAATGACCATAATCTTCTTCTTTTTTTACTGTTTTCCCATGTCCTTTATGATCATGCGCATAAACACCATACCCTGCTTCCAATAAAGCATCCACAAATTCTGTATACACCCCTGCATGCTCTGTCATGCCATGTGCAATTTGAATAATTCCTCTCGGATCTCCTTCTGGTAACCACTTACGCAAATAAATTTCCGATCCATCCAATGCCGTAACGAAACTTTCCTGTACATTCATTTCGTCAGCTCCCAACTCTATTATGTATACCTTTAAGAGAAATGAATATCCATTCACTTTTCTTATTTTATATTATATGTAATTGCTTTCATTATGACAAATGATGTATTTTTCAGACTTGCTTTCAAACTGATCTCTTGACGAACCTGAAATAAAATTATATAGTTACTTACATAAAGTAACTATATAATTTTTAGGAGGTTTCTACTATTATGATGCCATCATTATTTTTAGCACATGGTTCGCCTATGCTCGCTATTCAAGATACAGACTATACACGATTTTTAAAAACACTTGGAGAAACATATAAACCGAAAACAATTGTTATTTTCACTGCTCACTGGGAAAGTGAAGTATTAACGATTTCCTCATCAGATAACGAGTATGAAACAATTTATGATTTTGGAGGTTTTCCCCCTGAGTTATACGAAATCAAATATCGTGCGAAAGGCTCTTCTAGCATTGCATCTATGTTAGAAACAAAATTTAAGAACAAAGGTATTTCAGTCCATCATAATATGACGAGAGGTTTAGATCATGGTTCATGGACACTCCTGCACCGCATGTATCCAGAAGCAAATATTCCTGTCGTACAAATATCAGTAAATCCATTCCTTTCTGCAAAAGAACAATTTAAAATTGGAGAAGCACTTAAAGGACTCGGACAAGAAGATATTTTAGTAATCGGGAGTGGTGTTACCGTCCATAACTTACGAGTACTGAAATGGAATCAAACTACACCTGAAAAATGGGCAATTGAATTTGATGATTGGATTATTAAACATATGCAGAATAACGATAAAGATGCATTGTTTAATTGGGAAAAAAATGCTCCTCATGCACAATTAGCAGTACCAAGAGCAGAACATTTTGTTCCTTTATTTATCGCTATGGGAAGTGGTGAAAATAGCGGTGAAGTCATTCACCGTAATTATGAGCTTGGTACATTAAGCTATCTATGTCTTAAATTTTAAAGAAAAGGATGAAGCAATGATTGCTTCATCCTTTTTTCATTCACTTAGTTAACTAACTTCCAAATGTCGTTTCTCTGATACCTCTTCGTTCTTATTATGAAAATAAACCCAGATACACGCAATAAATAATAGTGATGATGTAGCGAGGAAAACATATTGGAAACCTGCATGCGCTGCAATTTGTCCCCCGAGTACTGGACCAATCATATTTCCTAAAAACTGAAATGATTGATTATATCCAAATATTCTTCCCGTAACATGGGTTGGTGTATGTTGTTTTAGTAGAGTTTGTACGGAAGGTAATAATCCTGCTTGTGCGATACCTAATAAAAATCGAAGAATTAATAGTTGCCAAGCTGAGGTTACAAATGCTTGCGGGATAAAAATAATTCCTGCAGCAAATAACGCTACAACTAACGTTTTTTGAGGACCGATATGATCTGATAATCTTCCTAGTCTTGGTGCTGCCAAAATAACGGCTAATCCTGTCGCTGACATAACTGCTCCCGCAATTGTTTCAATATGTGCAGTATGAGGGCCTACTAAATTTTTCACGTACAATGTAACAATTGGTTGAACTGACATATTAGCAAGTTGAATAATAAATGTTGTAACAAACAAACTAATAATTAAATGCTTCGCTGGGACCATCGTCCATACTTTTTTCGGCTGTGTTTTTTTTGCTTGAGCAGAGTGATTTTCTTCATGCAAGAAGAAAAAAACGATGAGAAAGGAAAGGAATAAAAAAGCTCCTGTAACAAGAAAGACATGACGCATTCCAATTAATTCAGATAAATAACCTCCAAGTAACGGGCCAAGTAACGAACCGCTTACACCACCAGTTGAAATTGTGGAAATTGCCCAACCTGAATGTTCTTTCGGAGTTTCTGCTGCAATAAATGTCATTGCGGTTGAAAGGAAACCAGATACTGCTCCCATTAAAAATCTTAGTGCGACTAATTGATATACATCCGTTACAAACCCCATAAGCGTCATAATAATCGCCATACCGAGGCTAGCACGAATTAGCATCAATTTCCGTCCATGTATATCACCAAGCTTTCCCCATATTGGTGATACGATCGCACCCATTAAAAATGTTACACCAAATGCAAGTCCCGACCACTGTGCAATGCTTGAAGTGCCAGTTACTCCCAATTCCTCAATATAAAAAGATAAGAAAGGAATTACTAAACTCATACCGGCTGCAGTGGTAAAACAACCTAGCCAACAAATCATTAAATTTCGTTTCCAGCTGGCCATTTTCACACCTTCTTTCTTTAGATACCCATTCTACACCCTTTCTTGTAAAAAGTTTAGTAATTTGCTTTATATGCAAGATTTACTACAAAACCCGCTATTTTCTAGTAAAAACCACTACATCTCTACATCATTTTCATAATAAAACCAACTCCTTTAGATGAAGTTGGTTACTTATTATCTATCGATATTAAACGAGCATTACAATTTCTCTCGTAAAACTCAATGGGACCTGCTTGTCCAATAATCGCATATTCATATCCATCTTGCTTCATATTATATAAACAATGATGCAATAATTCTTTTCCTACACCTTTCACACGATTTTGTTTCGCTATGCCCATTGGACCAAACAATCCTTTCTTTCCTCTCACTACATCGTAACAGGCGAAACCAATTATCACTTCCTCCTGCTGTGCAATATAGATAGGTAACTTTTCATTATATGTCCGAAATCCATAATCAACCGACTGTAACCACCGTTCACCAAATTCATCCGCCACAAATCGTGATAACTTATCAAAATCAGAAGGACTAGCTCTTCTTACATGACAAAATAATGTATTATAAATAGATTTAAAACTATTTAAATCAACCGCTAAGTCTCTCGGTGCAGCTGTAATACGTAATATATCTTCTTGCATTTGTGTATGTATAAATTCACCAATATCTGTATCTACACGAAATAATGCATACATAATATGTCCTTCATTGATTACTACTTGCTGAAAGCGTTCCATACGTTTCTTCGCTATTTGTAAAATTTCTATCGCATTATAAGATAGTTTATATTGCTCTATTTTTTTATACTCTTGATTATGTAAATCGAATCGTTTTCGTAACGAAAGTTTTTCTAAAAAATCTGGACCGACTTTATGAAACAAATACATAAATAACTCAGCGCAAACTCCTGTACCTTCTTTACACATACCTATAAACAGATGGACCGGGTGAATTATGCTACACTCACTCTCTTCTGCTGCAATCTCCAATATTTTATGCACACGTTTTGTAAATTGAAATTCCTCCATATGTGTTTCCATCCTCTACTAATTTACTAACAAACCGTAACCATAAATAATTGAAACAATTACACCCGCTACCAATATACCTGGAAGTAAATTTGCCACCTTGATTTTAATAATACTAAGCAAGTTCAATCCAATAGCAGATATCATAATGCCGCCCGCAGCCGTCATCTCCACTATAAATTGGTTCATTAATTCTTCCGGGACAAAACTATTAATTTGTGTTGCAAAAACTGCAATACCACCTTCATATAAAACAACTGGAATCGCCGAAAATACTACGCCAATTCCTAGAGTTGTCGTTAATATAATAGAAATAAATCCATCGATAATTGCCTTGGTAAATAAAATATTATGATTTCCGCGAATCCCACTGTCAAGTGCACCAAGTATCCCCATCGCACCAATTGCAAAAATTAAAGTAGCTGTTACAAAACCTTCTGATATGCTTCCTTTCCCCTTCGATCCAACTTTATTTTCTAGCCAATCCCCTAAATGTTTTAACTTTTCTTCTAATTGTAACCATTCTCCAATTACCGTACCAATCACTAAACTCAGTATGACAACAAGAAAGTTTTCACTTTTTAATGCCATTTGAAGCCCAAGCACAGTAACCGCTAAACCGATTGCGTGCATTATCGTCCCTTTCATACTTTCTGGAATCCTACTAAATAATTTACCAAGTAAAGTACCAAATATAATACAAATCCCATTTACAACTGCTCCTAATATAACCATTTCTCATTCTTCACCCTTCGAATTCTTTATTTCTATATTTTGGTTTATACATTGATTTACAGGTTATCTATATGTTAACTTAATATTGAGAATATTAACAAATGTTTTCCACTACATAACCCGCTGTTTTTTTGTAACTTTAATTACCTTTAATAGATTCAGTGTTAATTTAATTGCGGGATAATATTAAAAGGGAAGGTATATATGAAAACTTTACTAAAACGATTTTTGTTAATAGCCTTTTTCATTACACCGATTGTTTTATTAATCAATTACTCTTTTATTTCAAAAGCAAAAGACAAACCCGATTTGCAAAACAAATCTAGTAAAACCGCTTCAAAAAGCGAAAAGAAAATAGAAGACCAAGAAATCACACTCACCTTCTCTGGTGATACAATGTTTGATTGGCAATTACGTCCTATAATCGAAAAGAATGGGGCTGATTACCCATTCCAACATGTAAAAGAAGAAATAAAAAAAGCTGATATTTCTTTTGTGAATTTAGAATCGGCATTTACAACGAAAGAAAAGAAAGCACCTGGGCAATTGTTTTGGATTAAAAGTGATCCATCTACACTACAAGCTATTAAAAACACTGGATATGACATCGTAAATATTGGGAATAACCACACACTTGATTATGGGCAAGATGGATTATTGGATACGATTTCTCACGTAGAAAAATTAAAGTTCCCTTACATTGGAGCCGGAAAAAATGCAAAAGATGCATATACTGCACGAGAAATGACCGTAAAAGGGAAAAAGTTTAAATTTCTTTCCTTCGTTCGATTTATGCCTGATTCTAATTGGGTAGCTGGTGAGAATAAACCTGGCGTTGCGAATGGCTATGATTTAAATCTTGTAACAAAAACAATTAAAGAACAAAAACAAGATGCAGACTATTTAATCGTCTATATGCATTGGGGCGTTGAAAAATCAAACCGTCCGGTAGAATACCAAAAGCAATATGTACCTAAAATGGTTGAAGCAGGAGCTAACGCGATTGTCGGAAGCCATCCACATTGGTTACAAGGGTTTGAGTATTATAATAAAGTTCCTATCGCTTACTCATTAGGTAACTTTTTATTCCCAAGTTATGTGAATGGAAAAAGCGCCGAAACTGGCGTATTAACTTTAACTTTTAAAGGAAAGGATGTCCAAATGTCATTCAATCCTTATATCATTCGTAACAACCAAGTTTCCCCTGTAAATGAGGAAGAAAAGAAAAAAGCTCTTCAATATTTACAAACAATTTCAACTGATGTAGAAATTGATGATACAGGGAAAATAAAAAATAAACGAAACTAGACAGCTCAAGATCTATTTCTCTGTAATCTACTTTACAGAATAGGTGATAAACATGCTGAAAAACTTATTAGAAAATGTAAGTTTGTTAGAAAATATTTATAAAATGTCTATAGCCGTTCTACTTTTATGTTCAGTTTTTTCTGTTAGATTTCTAAAAAAATAAAACGTGAACGAAAACTTACTACCTTTGAATTTACTATGTATGTAATTATTCGCATTGCGATATTTTTTTGGTTAACTAGCTTTATTCTTCTTGAATTTAATGAGTATCTAGTTTAACTATAAAAAAGATAGAACAAGCACTATATTTCCTCGCTTGTATCTATCTTTTTTATTTAGATGCTTACTCTTCCCTTCTATTAAATAAGCAAATCAAACAAAACAGGGTTTTTATTAAGCTCCATAAATTGAATATTATTTTCTTTAAAGCGAGTAATTAATTGCTCATAATCTTCTTTATGTTTTAACTCTACTCCGACTAATGCTGGACCATTTTCCTTATTATGTTTCTTAATATACTCAAAACGAGTAATATCATCTTCTGGCCCCAATCCTTTATCAAGAAATTCTCTTAACGCGCCTGAACGCTGCGGGAATTCAATGATGAAATAATGCTTTAACCCTTCATAAATGAGAGATCGTTCTTTCATTTCTTGCATTCTATCAATGTCATTATTTCCACCACTTAGCGTACATACAACTGTTTTACCTTTTATTTCATCCCTGTATAAATCAAGTGCTGCAATAGAGAGTGCACCAGCCGGTTCAGCTACAATCGCATTTTTCTTATACAGTTCTAAAATCGTCGTACAAACTTTCCCCTCTGGTACTAAAACGATGTCATCAATTACATCTTTACAAGTTTCAAAAGTTAACTTTCCTACCTTTTTAACAGCTGCCCCATCAACAAAACTATCTATTTTCTCTAATGCGACATTATCATTTTGAAGAAAAGCCTCTTTCATAGATGCAGCTCCCATCGGTTCTACACCAATAACCTTTGTAGTAGGACTAACACCTTTTACATATGTACCAACACCTGATGCTAATCCACCACCGCCGATTGCCGCAAAGATATAATCAACCGGTTTCTCCATATCATGCATAATTTCAACTGCCACTGTCCCTTGACCAGCAACTACATACGGATCATCAAACGGATGAACAAATGTCATTCTATTTTCTTCACAATAACACTGTGCTTCTTGGAAAGAGCTATCGAATGTATCACCAACTAATACAATCTCTGCGAAATCACCACCGAAAAATTGTACTTGTGATACTTTTTGTTTCGGTGTTGTTGTGGGCATAAATATTTTCGACGGAATCTTCAATAAATTACATGTATAAGCAACTCCTTGCGCATGATTACCAGCACTTGCACAAACAACACCGTTTTGTAACTTTTCTTTCGGTAAACTTTGAATCAAATTGTATGCACCACGAATTTTGAAAGAGCGAATTAATTGTAAATCTTCTCGTTTTACATAAACGTCACAATCATATTTCTCAGATAAAACTGTATCACGTTGTAACGGTGTTTTAATAACGATATCTTTCATGCAATTATGAGCCATTAAGATATCTTCAATTTTCACTCTCTCCTTTACCTTTTGCACCATTATATATCATCCTTATCTCTTTTAAATTGGCTCAATCAAAATGTGGGATTTTCAGAACAGCCCCTGTATTCGCCGATGTTACCATTTGTGCATAACGTCCAAGCCAGCCAGTTTTCACTTTCGGTTCTGGTCGTTTCCATTCTTTTTTACGCTTATCTAATTCTTCATTACTCACTCTTACTTCTAGCAAGCGTTCTTCAACATCAATACATACAATATCCCCTTGTTCAAGAAGTGCGATTGTTCCACCAGCTGCTGCTTCTGGTGAAATATGTCCTACTGAAATTCCACGTGAAGCTCCAGAGAAACGTCCATCCGTTAATAATGCAACCTCAGCACCTAATCCCATTCCAGCAATTGCTGATGTTGGTGCTAACATTTCTGGCATACCAGGGCCACCTCTTGGTCCTTCATAACGAATGACAACTACATCTCCTTTTTTCACTTTCCCAAGCATAATGCCAGCAAGTGCCTCATCTTGTGAATTAAAAATAACGCAAGGTCCTTCAAAACGCTTTACCTCTGTTGCACCGCTTTTAATAACCGCTCCATCTTTCGCAAGGTTGCCTTTTAATATACGCAATCCTCCTTCCTCACTATGAGGGTTTTCAAGAGAGTGAATAACTTCCTTATCTTTAATCTCTGCCTCAGCAATATTTTCTCTTAATGTTTGCCCCGTAGCAGTTATTCGATCAAGATGAAGTACTCCTTCTTTCCGGCTCATCTCTTTCAAAATTGCACTAATCCCGCCCGCACGATCAATATCTTCCATATGCCAATTGGAAGCAGGGCTTACTTTACATAAATGTGGTACACGTCTTGAAACGGCATCAATACGGTTCATATCGTAATCTAATCCAGCCTCTTGCGCGAGCGCCAATGTATGCAACACTGTATTTGTTGAACCGCCCATCGCCATATCAAGCGCAAACGCATCATCAATTGCTTCTTCCGTTACAATGTCTCTTGGTTTAATATCTCTTTCAATTAAAATTTTCAATTTCTCTGCTGCTTGTTTAATTAACTCTTCACGTCTTGGATCAATTGCTAAAATACTCCCGTTACCAGGAAGAGCTAAACCTAACACTTCACATAAACAATTCATAGAGTTCGCGGTAAACATACCCGAACAAGAGCCACAAGATGGACAGCCATGATCTTCAATATCTTTTAATTCTTCTTCTGAAATTTTCCCAGATTGATAAGCTCCTACTCCTTCAAAAACGGAACTCAGATCAACAACTTCTCCTTTAGATGTTTTTCCTGCTGCCATCGGGCCGCCTGAAACAAACACAGTCGGAATATTAATACGTAGTGCAGCCATCATCATACCTGGTGTAATTTTGTCACAGTTTGGGATACAAATCATGCCGTCAAACCAGTGTGCATTTACAACCGTTTCTACTGAATCTGCAATTATTTCACGACTCGGAAGAGAATAACGCATACCGATATGTCCCATCGCAATACCATCGTCAACTCCAATTGTATTGAATTCGAATGGTACCATACCTGCCGCACGAACTGCCTCTTTTACAAGTTTCCCAAACTCGTTCAAGTGTTTATGCCCTGGAATAATTTCAATAAAAGAATTACAAATCGCTATGAAAGGTTTATCAAAATCTTCATCTTTCAAACCAGTTGCTTTTAATAAACTACGGTGCGGCGCTTTATCAAAACCTTTTTTAATCATGTCACTTCTCATCTTGTCAAATCCCCTCTTACATATTTTTCATTTATACTCTCTTACTCTATTTCTTTACTAATTCTTTCGGTGCATGAATCCAACTCATCATTTCACGAAGCTCTGCTCCCACTTTTTCTAATTGATGATTTTGTTCTGCTTTTTTCATTGCGTTATACGTCGGACGCCCTGCTTGATTTTCTAAAATCCATTTCTTCGCAAATTCACCTTGCTTAATTTCTGTCAGAACACGCTTCATTTCCTTCTTCGTTTCATCTGTAACAATTCTCGATCCTGTTACATAATCTCCAAACTCTGCCGTATCTGAAATAGAATGGCGCATATTCGTTAATCCACCTTCGTACATTAAGTCAACAATTAGCTTTAATTCATGCAAACATTCAAAGTATGCAATTTCAGGACGATATCCACCTTCCGTTAACGTTTCGAACCCGGCCTTCACAAGTGCAGTTACCCCGCCGCAAAGTACAGCTTGCTCACCGAATAAATCCGTTTCGGTTTCTTCTTGGAATGTCGTTTCAATTACACCCGCCCGTGTACAACCTACACCTTTTGCATACGCTAATGCTACATGTAGCGCTGTTCCCGTCGCATCTTGATGCACTGCGACTAATGCCGGAACACCATTTCCTTCTTGATATACACGGCGAACGAGATGACCTGGACTTTTTGGCGCAACCATTGCTACATCTACGTAACTTGGCGGATTAATTTGGCCGAAGTGAATGTTAAATCCATGTGAGAAAAGTAACATTTGTCCTTCACGGAGATTCTCTTCTACTTCTGTTTTATATACATGTGCTTGCTGTTCATCTGGCAATAATATTTGTACAACTTGTGCGGTTCGAACCGCTTCTGAAACAGACATTACTTCAAATCCATCTGCTTTTGCTACTTCATACGATTTACCAGGTCTAACACCAACTACAACTTCCACACCTGAATCACGTAAATTTTGTGCCTGCGCATGCCCTTGAGATCCATAACCAATTACCGCAACTGTTTTCCCTTGTAATAACTCTACATTTGCATCTTTCTCATAATACGTTTTCATACTCCATACACCCCTTATAATTTATTTACTTGCAGTACATCAATTAATTTTTTCAACTGACTAACAAGTAATGTCGCTTCATTTTCAGTACAAACTGCTGTGAGTTTCATTTCAGAAACGCCACTCGTATCTCTTTCGTTTAAATGTAAAGAAGAAATATAATAGCCACGCCGAGCAAAAATTCCACTTATACGTAATAAGACACTTGGCTCGTTATGAATAACGAGTGAAAAAGTATGACTCATTCTTCCCACCTCTTCATAATCATTTCGTTATTCCCTTTGTTTGGCGGAACCATCGGAAATACGTTTTCACCTTCTTCTACACAAAAATCAACTACGACAGGACCTTCGTGAGCAAATGCTTCTAACACCACTTGTTTCGCCTCTGTTGAATTTGTCGCCCTTAATCCCTTCACTCCATAAGCTTCTGCCACTTTCACAAAATCTGGTGAGCCAATTTTTGACTCTGATAAACGATTTTCATAAAACATTTCTTGCCATTGCCTTACCATCCCTAAAAATTTGTTATTTATAATAAATACTTTTACAGGGATATTATTTTCAGCAATTGTTTGTAGTTCTTGAATGTTCATTTGAAAAGAAGCATCACCTGCAATACAAATGACAAGTTCTTCTTCTTTTGCAAACTGAGCACCAATTGCCGCTGGGAACCCAAACCCCATTGTTCCTAATCCTCCAGAGGTAAGGAACGTCCGAGGTTTTCTTGCTTTATAGAAATGAGCAGCCCACATTTGATGCTGTCCTACTTCTGTTGTGACAATCGCTTCACCATTCGTTAATTCACTTACTAAGTTGATCACATGCTGTGGTTTTAACTCAGATTCTTTTTGCTTATAAGAAAGTGGATATTCTTCTTTCCATGCCTTTACTTTCTGAAGCCATTCATCTGTTTGTGTATAAATAGACATATGTAACAACATGTGTAACGCTTTTTTTACATCACCAACAATCGGATGCTCTACAGTTACATTTTTATGAAACTCAGAAGGATCAATATCAATATGTACTTTTTTCGAGTGCGGAGAAAAAAGTTCTAATTTTCCTGTTACACGATCATCGAAGCGAACACCTAATGCAAGTAGTAAATCACATTCTGTTACCGCCATATTAGCAGCGTATGTCCCATGCATACCAAGCATCCCTAGAAACAATGGATCTCCCGGTGGATATGCACCAAGTCCCATTAAAGTTGAAACGACTGGAATACGGTTCTCCCTTGCGAATTCGAAGAGTTCATCGGATCCACCTGAATGAATGACACCTCCTCCAATATAAAGAAGTGGACGCTTTGATTTTGAAATTGCTTTAGCCATCTCTCTAAGTTTCATGCTGTCTGGTACAAGTTCTGGTTTGTACCCCGGAATATCAACTTCTTCATTAAAGAAACTGGTGACTTTTGCATTTTGAACATCTTTTGGAATATCAATTAATACTGGTCCCGGTCGTCCGCTTTTGGCGATGTAAAAAGCTTCTTGCACAATTCGTGATACATGATTTACATCACGAACTTGGTAATTATGCTTCGTAACAGGTACTGTAATTCCGACAACATCCGCTTCTTGAAATCCATCTTTACCAATTAAAGGCGTTGCAACTTGGCCGGTAATGACAACTAAAGGAATCGAATCCATATAAGCGTCTGCTAAGCCCGTAACTAAATTTGTCGCCCCTGGGCCAGAGGTAGCAAAGACTACCCCGACCTTCCCAGAAGCTCTCGCATATCCTTCAGCCGCATGAATGGCAGCTTGTTCATGACGAGTTAAAACATGTTTCAAACCACTTTCGTATAACGCATCGTATACTGGTAAAATCGCTCCGCCTGGATAGCCGAAAACGGTCGTTACACCCAATTTCTTCAAACCTTGAATCACGTGCCCAGCGCCTGTCATTTCTTCACACTGTAACTTCTCATACGCTGTATACTGCTGCTTCATTTCAATTAACTCCTCTCCTTATTTATGCTAAGCTTTCCGTCAGCCCGGGAACACGTACTCCTCTTTCTCTCGTTAATTTTTTAAATTCTTCGGTCAATTGTTTCGTTACACTTCCTGGTTTCCCATCTCCAATTTCTCTCGAATCAACTTTTACAACTGGAATTAACTCCGCTGCTGTTCCTGTTAAAAATACTTCATCCGCTACATATACGTCATGGCGAGTGAATGGTCTTTCCTCACACGGAATACTCAGTCGTTCACATAGCTCGATAACACTATTTCTCGTAATACCTTCTAATGCCCCTAAATAGGATGGCGGGGTTAATACTTTTCCATCTTTCACAACGAAAACATTATCGCCAGAACCTTCACAAACATATCCTTGTTGATTTAACATAAGAGCCTCTAACACTCCTGCTTGTGCCGCCTCAATTTTTACAAGTACGTTATTTAAATAATTCATTGACTTAATACGTGGATCTAACGCGTCTGGCGTATTACGTCTTGATGCAACAGATACAACGCTTAGCCCATTATCATAAAATTCTTGTGGGAATAACTTTAATTGTTCTGCAATGATAATTACGCTCGGCTTCACACAACTTCTCGGATCAAGTCCTAAGTCACCTTTTCCTCTTGAGACAATTAAGCGAATATAAGCATCAGCGTATTCATTTTTTTGGAGTGTATGTAAAACTGCTTCTTCCATTTCTTCTACCGTCATTGGAATTGTTAGTAAAATAGATTTCGCTGATTCATACAATCGTTTCACATGTTCTTTTAAACAAAATACATTTCCTCCGTAACTACGAATCCCTTCAAATACACCGTCTCCGTATAAAAAACCGTGATCATACACTGAAACAACTGCCTTTTCTTTTTCTACAAATTCCCCATTCATGTAAATGTACTGGTTTCCCATCTCACATCGCTCCTCTTTTTTCTCTATTTTTGCAATCTATTTCTACATCGATTGCTGAGATGAGTATTTTTAACAGAATATTCAGTATATAACCCTTAAAAATATACTCGTCTCAACAATCGATTACTTACATACTTGTAGCAATCCATTGCTGAGACGAGGGAATCGTGGTACCACTCAGCTTCCTTATACTTCTCACGAAACATAAGCTCTGCAAGTCCAATTAGACTTTTGTTTTTCTATCGGGAACAACCCCGCTACTTTTTACTAGTTTTCAAAAGTAGTGCTCCAAGGTGATTTTCAATGATTGAATTGTTACCACCCTCACAGCCTCGGGGCAGCTCTCTGAAACAATCTTTATCATTTACTCTCCTCTTCTACGCATTCTCTTCTTCTATTTTTAAAAATAAAAACTCTCGCCTCAGCAATCAACTACTACAATTTAGTAGCTTTGATTGCTGAGGCGAGAGTTTCGCGTTACCACTCAGCTTCCTTATACTTCTCACGAAATATAAGCTTTGTAGGTCCAATCAGACCTCCGTCCTTTTACCGGAGACGATGCCGCCGCCCTCTACTCAGTTTCCCTTTCGCAAGCGATGCTCCGAGGTGATCTTCAATGATTCGATTGTTACTACCCTCACAGCCTTGGAGTAGCTCTCTGAAACGATCATAATCATCTACTTTCCTCTTCTTTGCATATACAACATATAAAGTTAGAAAATTCTTAATTAACTTTTATTTGTTACACGTATTATAGGACGTTGTTCTTTTCGTTGTCAACATGTTTTTTCAAAAAAAAATCAAAATTCATTCTATTTATTTTTTCTCAAATCAAAATTGGAATGCATTACTTACATACACTCATATATTACTTAAGTATGTTTGCATTACTACATAAAGAAAAACTTATAAAGTTTATGAGGAGATGAGGAAACTATGTTAAAAGGGAAAGTAGCGTTAGTTACAGGAGCAAGCCGAGGAATTGGACGAGCGATCGCTAAACGTTTAGCAAATGACGGTGCATTGGTTGCTGTTCATTACGGTAATCGAAAAGATGACGCTGAAGAAACTGTTCAGGAAATTCGATCAGATGGTGGCCAAGCTTTTTCTATCGGCGCAAATTTAGAATCCTTACACGGTGTAGAAAACCTTTATAAAGCTTTAGATACTGAATTACAAAAGCGCACTGGTGAAACACAATTTGATATTTTAATAAACAATGCTGGCATTGGTCCTGGTGCTTTTATTGAAGAAACGACTGAACAATTTTTTGATAGAATGTTTTCAGTAAATGCAAAAGCACCATTCTTTATCATTCAACAAGCACTGCCACGTTTACGTGACAATAGCCGAATTATTAATATTTCATCCGCTGCCACCCGCATTTCTTTACCTGATTTTGTTGCATATAGTATGACGAAAGGCGCTATTAATACAATGACTTTTACGCTAGCAAAACAGCTTGGAGCACGAGGAATAACGGTGAATGCAATACTTCCAGGATTTATTAAAACAGATATGAATGCAGAACTCCTGAGCGACCCGATGATGAAGCAGTACGCTACTACTATTTCCGCTTTCAATCGCTTAGGTGAAGTAGAAGACATTGCCGATACTGCTGCATTCCTTGCTTCTCCAGACAGCCGCTGGGTAACTGGACAATTAATTGATGTGAGCGGAGGATCTTGTTTATAAAAAACATATATTTTCAAATCTTTTTTATTGCGCAATAAAACAATTTATATAATACTATATAAAACATATACATTTAGGAGGATTACAGCAATGTCCGAAAAAACATACGAACTCGCAACCTTCGCAGGCGGTTGCTTTTGGTGCATGGTAAAACCATTTGATGAACTTCCTGGTATTCATAAAGTACTTTCTGGCTATGCAGGAGGTCATGTAGAAAACCCAACATATGAACAAGTAAAGGCTGGAACATCTGGACATTTAGAAGTTGTTCAAATTACATTCGATCCTTCTATTTTTCCTTATCAGAAATTACTAGACTTATATTGGCCACAAATCGATCCAACTGATGATGGCGGACAATTTTTTGACCGTGGTCCATCTTATCGTACCGCTATTTTTTATCATAACGAAACACAAAAAGAGCTTGCTGAAAAATCAAAACAAGCTCTTACAGAAAGCGGTATGTTTAAAGATCCAATCGTGACTGAAATTCGTCCTGCTGCACCTTTTTACGCAGCAGAGGAATACCACCAACATTTCTATAAAAAGAATCCAAAGAAATATGCTACTGAGCAAAAGGAATCTGGTCGTGAAGACTTTATTAAAAAAAATTGGCAAAAAAAATAATAAAAACGCATCGTGCTTTTTTTATACGATGCGTTTTTATTTTTGATAAAAGTACCATACAATGATGAGAACAACCGCTGTTAATGCCCAAAGCGCTACTTCATTTTTCACTCTACTCTTTTTCTTAGTCATTTCATCTCCTCCTAATAGCAATACAACGTATTCAAGATTTCCTCTGTTTCATTGTCCACCTTATATACATAAATACATCCTTACCAATCCTTATAACAAGACCACCAATGATTCCGATTGCAATTGAAATTACTAACATTTGTCCAAAGCTAAAAGAATTTGTGTACGTTATGTAAAGAACGATACATATAAGTAAAACATCCGGTAAAGAAAGCAAAAACTTTTTAAGCATTTCTTTATCTCCTCTATACTTTATTTATATCTTCTACTGTAATTTTGAAATATAGTTTGTTCAAAAATTCCATTTAGACCCTCATTTTATGAAAAATAATAAGAATCCCTTTTCAAAAGAGATTCTTATTCAGTAGATTTAAGTTTAATTATTTTCTACATATCCTATTCCATAATTACTCCTAAAATAGAATAATATTACTAATAATTGATTGTAAATTGACTATTTGCCAGGCAACCGAATGTCGCGCCAGCTACCTACATCGCATTGGCCAAATTCATTATTACCTACCGCGACCACCGTGCCGTCTGATTTTAGTCCGACTGTATGTGCACAACCAGCCGCTATCGCTACAATATCGCGCCAATCGCTTACGTTACATTGACCATACTCATTCCAGCCCACCGCCACCACGGTACCGTCTGATTTTAGTCCGATTGTATGATTCGTACCAGCCGCTATTGCTACAATATCTATCCAGCCACTTACATCACACTGGTTATGTTTATCATTCCCCACTGCTGTCACCGTACCGTCTCGTTTAAGACCAACAGTATGAAGATACCCAGCCTTGACCGCTACAATACCTCGCCAGCTACTTACATTGCATTGACCATATCGATTATTCCCCACAGTCGTCAATGTTCCGTCCAATTTGAGACCGACTGTATGCCAGTCACCCGCTGTGACTGCCACAATACCTTGCCAACTGCTTACATTGCATTCTTCTTCTTTATTTCGGCCCACCGCTACTACCGTGCTATCCGATTTAAGGCCAATAGTACGACGCCACCCTGCCGCAACCGCTACAATATTATGCCAATCGTTTACATCACATTGTTCATGCTTATTCCAACCCACTGCTACCGTAGTACTGTCACATGTAAGACCGATTGTATGAGCATTACCCGTGTTCGTTGCCATATGAACATTGCCCACTGCGACTGCTTCAATATCTCGCCAGCCACTTACATTACATTCCCCTTCTTTATTCCGGCCCACCGCTACTACCGTGCCATCCGATTTAAGGCCAACAGTATGACAACGCCCCGCCGCTATCATATCTTTGGGCCATCGCTTCACTTTTTCTTTCGATAAAAGGTAATCCATGTTTTACCTCCTTGCATATAAGCAACTGTATCATAATAGATATTTTTATCAAATTTCATTATAAATCTACATTTACAAAGAAAGCTTATTTTACTTCTTCAAAAAATAAAAACCTCCAGTTTAAATACTAGAGGTTTTCTCTTTATTTCTTCAAGCGGTCAATAAAATCGTTCAATTTATCTAGCGATTTCATATTCTGATTGCAAGCTACACCATCTTTGCAAATGTAGTTTCCCTTTTTAACGAAAGTTCCTGGTACATCGCCTTTAATTTCAACTAAAAACATTCCTACTTCTTCATGCCCATGACATAATGAACAAATGCTTTTTTTATTTAAACTTTGGAACGTTCCTTGCAGACCAACAAATTTATTTTTATCATTTTTCGCTATAATAAATTTCCTGCTTGATCCCTTATCAATCCAGCTTAAATAAGATATTTCTTTCATATCCATTTCTTCCATATCAGGAAGTTTTAACTTTTTCGCCTTAGGAAATAACTTTTTTAATGTTTGTGCTGTAACTTCTTGAAACGGAATTACATACGGATTTATTTTCATTAAAAATGATTCTGCATCTTCTCTATTTTGAACTGTTAATACCGTATCAATTAACTCTTTCTGTTCATCCGTTAAATTCTCAAATACATGTATTATCTTTTCAATCGCAAGCGATTTTAACGCTTGAATTACACCTCTATCATTTGCCGTTGCATGCCCGTTTGCTAAAATATAAGCTTGTGATTTTATAAAATTATATTGATCACTTCTAATAAACGCTTCCATCTTTATCACTCCATACAAATTGTTGATCTAGTTTTATTGTATACAATGATTACGTTTTTTGATATGTAAAAGATAACTTAGAAACAAACATTACATATATGACTTATTCTCTACCGCTGCATTTCCTGACAAAAGAAGCCATCATCTGTTTTCCATTCCGCATATAATACGTCTTCAAATTTAGTAATTCCTTTTTGCTTTATTTGTTTATAAAGCCACCCTTCATCAAATCCCGCTTCCCTCAAATTATCCTTAACTACTTTTCCATCACTAATTAATGAAATTGGTAAGTATACAGGCTTATGTTTTAAACTTAAATCATTTACAGTAGGAGATTCGTATTTACTTTTTTTCAAAACGCTTATGTTTCCGTTAGGTTCCAATATCATATATTCAACTTCTCGGATTGAAAATATATCTTTTTGTTGCCTAAGCATTTGTTGTAATTGGTTTATATCCAAATGATTTACGCTTAATTGTTCACGATCAATCTTTCCATTACGAATAATAATTGAAGGATATCCTTCAAAAAACCTTCTTGTCCCTCTTACTTTTTGTGTTATCACTTCAATAGTATAAATTAAAATTACCCAAACAAATACTGAATATAAAATAGACCATACTTTAATTTTAGGATCATATATTGAATTTCCAACGAGCTCACCTAGGACGATTGCAGAAATAAAATCAAAGGGCGTTAGCTGAGATATTTGTGTTTTCCCTAATATTTTTGTAGCAATTAATAGAACAAAAAAACCAATTAAAAGCTCTATCGTTATTTGTCCAATATGATTCATATATGTTCACCTTTCTACTCTTCAAATGTTCTGTATAGCATTTAATAAAAAAAACGGCACATTTTTTCTATTATCATGCCCGTTCACACTTCATATATCCAATACATATAAAACAAAAAGAGTCTGATTCAAAGTAATATATGAATCAGACTCTTTTCCTCTTATTTAGAATACACAATCTTTTTAATCGTTTCCCCAGAAAGAAAATATTCTTCTGCAAGTTGATGAATAGCAATCCCACTTTTAAACGCTTCTTTAATTGCTTTATTTCTTTCATCTAATTGTTTTCTTCCGCCAGATCGTGTACCCCATTTATAATGTTTCGTTTCTTGTTTCGGAATATAAATTGTTTCACCTTGTATATACTTTTGAATTTCAGTAATTAAACTCTCTGGTAAAACAGCATTAGCTTTTACGTATTTCATTTCTGCTCGCCCCTTATTTTTTATGATTCATTTCAATAAGGTGCAAAGCCAAATATAAAAAATGATACGAGCTCATATAGGCGATTGTATATTACTTGTCTACCTCACGCAAAGTATCGCCATTTCCATACTTGGCTTTGCATGAGACGTTGCAGTGTCTGGCAATTGAATTATAATCGCCATATAAACACCTCCTAATATACCTTTTGCATTTTATTATATGATAAATTCCTTCTCCTTGCATCCACACCCTTCTTAAAGCACGAAATTACTTAGTTTGATATAATACTTTTTAATTGAATCAAAAATCATTGTGAGGTTACGTTATGAAGAAAAAAATTATCATTACGATCGTTACACTATTCTTTATTATCACGGCATTATTCGGAACATACAAATTGATGAACGCAAGAAGCTTTCAATTATTTGGAGATTTAACACAACGCGTAGAAACAAATGAAAAAGTGATCGCTTTAACTTTTGATGATGGCCCTACTAACAATGTAAAACAAATATTACCGCTACTAGATAAATACAACGCTAAAGCTACTTTCTTTTTAATTGGAAATGAATTAGAGAAAAATCTATCGTTAGGAGAAGCTATCGCGCAATCTGGGCACCAACTTGGAAACCATACATATTCTCATAATAGAATGGTTTTCAAAACACCTTCTTTTATTAAAGATGAAATAGAAAAAACGAATTCATTAATCCGCCAAACAGGATTTACAGACGCAATTGATTTTAGGCCCCCTAACGGAAAAAAATTAATTGGACTACCCTATTATTTAAATAAAAATAATATCGAAACGATTATATGGGATCTTGAGCCCGATACTTTTTATAAATCTGCGGCTGATAAAATTAAATATGTTAATAAAAATGTAAAACCAGGTTCTATCATTTTATTGCATTCTATGTATGATGAGTCTAATGAAAATTTACAAACGATTGAAGGTATTTTAGATTCTTTATCTAAGAAGGGATATCAGTTCGTAACGGTAAACGAACTGCAAAAAAGAGCAAAATAAAAAGGTAGCGTATCTTTGTATGATACGCTACCTTTCTATTTATATAATGCCAAGTACATTTAAGAATACGATAATAATCGCAATTGGTGCGATAAAGCGAAGTAAGAATAACCATAACACAAATAGTTTGTATCCTTTATTTTTACTTACACCTAGCTCTTTCATTAATACATCTTTCTTCATTTTTAAAGGAACAAAGATAGAAACTAATAATACACCAAGTGGCATTAATACGTTACTTACTGCATAGTCCGCTAAATCAAAGACTGTCTTCCCGAAAATCTTCAGATCACTTAATATACCGAATGATAATGCTGATGGTACCCCAACAACGAAGATTAATAACCCTACGATTAAGGCCATTTTTTCACGTTTCCCTTTACCTTTTGATGTTAACGATGCAACACTAATTTCTAACATCGAAATTGCTGATGTAATAGTAGCAAAGAAGAATAGTAATAAGAAAACGATGAAGAATAATTTTCCGAATGCCATTTTACTGAAAATAGCTGGCAGTACGATAAATAATAGCCCAGGTCCTTGAGATGGTTCCATTCCAAATGCGAACACTACTGGGAAAATTGCAAGTCCTGCAAGTAATGTAATAACAAGAGTTAAGGCTACGATAGAAAATGCTGAACGTGGTAAGCTTTCTTCTTTCGGTAAGTATGAGCTATACGTTACCATAACGGCTACCCCGACAGATAATGAGAAGAACGATTGCCCCATTGCGTATAATATAACTTCTGATGTTACATGTGAGAAGTCAGGTTGTAAGAAGAAACGAACTCCTTCTCCAGCACCATCTAACGTAAGTGCACGAACGATTAAAACAAAGAATAAAACGAATAATGCTGGCATGAAATATTTATTTACTTTTTCAACACCATTTTGTACACCTTTACTTACGATGAAAATAGTAATTAGGATGAATAATAGCTGTGACCCAACTGCTAAATATGGATTGGAAATGATTTCACCAAACGTAGCTTCGTATGCCCCATTTCCTTCCCATAGTCTACCTGTAATTGCATTCCATAAGTATAATAAAATCCAGCCTCCTACAACACTGTAGAAAGAAAGTAGTATGAAACAAGTTACAATTCCTAATTTCCCTAACCATGGCCATAATGTTTTTGGTGCGATTTCTCTATATGCATCAACGGCCTCTTTTTGTGTACTTCTTCCGATAACGAATTCAGCTAATAATAGTGGTAAACCAATTAATAATGTGAAACCGATGAAAATAAGGAAGAACGCGCCGCCCCCTCCAATTCCGGCCATGTACGGGAACTTCCAAATCGCCCCTAGACCAATCGCTGAACCTGCTGCAGCTAATACGAAACCTAATTTCGATGTCCATTGCTGTGAATTCATTTGTTAATCTCCTCTCTGTCTCTTTTTCTTTGTTACAATTCGGTATTTATATTGTTCTATCAATACTCTTTTCTAATACGTTCACTTCCTCCCTAATAATAAAAAACGCCCCTACGTAATATACGTAGGGACGACAAAAATATCGCGGTACCACCCTAGTTGTGAAGAATACTAAGAAACCACCTAAATAAAAACGCCCCTACGCAAAAACGTAGGGACGATAAAATATCGCGGTACCACCCTAGTTATGAAGCCACACCAAAGTTAGGCCCTAAATAAAAAACGTCCCTACGTAAATACGTAGGGACGATAAATATCGCGGTACCACCCTAGTTGTGAAAAATCTTCACCACTTTATTTGATAACGGTATAAACTACCGTCTTTCATTTCCTCATAATGTGAGATTTATGAAAGATGCTCCAGGACGAACTTCATGAATAATCTATATACTGATTCACACCAACCATCAGCTCTCTGAAATAGGGAGATATTCACTACTATACCCTTTCATTGCCCAAATATTATTTTCCGAATTGATTACTATCATTTTTATCACACATTAAAAATAGTGTCAACTTATATTTTGAATTTTTATGTATTACAATCTATTTAAAAATTCAAAATGTAAGTTTTAGTTTAGAAAACAGGTGGATTAGTACATAACGAATTCTAATAGGCAATAGAAAAAGAATTACGTATTATTGATACTTATTCAATAATACAAATCATCTAGAAACATAACCTGTCTCTCTGTATTCATTTTTTAAGAGTTTGATGGATACCAAGAAAATTTCACATCACTATCCAGTGGTCTATTTTTCGTTTCTTCTTTAATTACACGAAACCATTCATTTAGAATTTGAGTTTTGGGCAATTGAGCAGCAAGGTTATCTTCCCAAATTATATGTGAGAACCAGGCTTTCGTTTCCCATTCAAACTGCAATTGTGCGAACGAAATTATAGGGTGATCAGCTTCACGAAATTGCTCATTTACTGCATTTGAAACTTCTGGAGCTTGCGGTAACAACTCGTTCTGAATTGTATTTCTTATCGTCTCATTTTCGAGCTGATCCCAGAAATACAATTGCCCATTTATTTGATAAAAAATATCAAATGAGGCCTCACCTTTCTTCAAGTTCAATAATACGAAGGCACGTTCCACATCATTGTCAGCCGCCTTTACAGCATTAACAATTATATTTTGTGCCATTGATACCCAGTAACTAGTCGCTTCCTCTACCGGTGATTCAACATACAATTCTTCACTTAATTCATGAAGAGTAGCTTCTTGCTCATTTACTTTTTCAACTTTTTTAAAAAACCTATTAAAAAAACCCATAACTTCCCCCTTATCACTATTTTCTATTTCACAAAACAAAAAATAGATTTTTCTTGCTCATCCACATTTACTCCTGGCGCGTATGTATGAACTTGTTGCAACACTTCTTCTATTAGCAACTCTAACTCCTGCACACTTTTTTCTGGATTCCCTATTAATGTGTCCGCCATACGTTCATATAATTTTTCAGGTTTAATAGTCATTCGTTCCACATTATTAGGCATCCATTTAAACGCTGGATGATGTACGTACATTTTATTCAAACCAAATAAAACACCGAATACGTTCCTTTGTACTTCGCAAATAACGTCATAAAGCATAAGCCAATCTTTCCGTTTTAAAAGCGCCTTTCGATTGTGCCAACGATTACTTAACCATAGATTTTCTGAAATCATCCGTTTTACTAGTTCATCTGGATATGCCGCTACTTTTTCTTTTAATTCATTCACTTTCCCTTCTCCATACAAACTAACACCATCATGAACGGATGATACAATACATTGTTTTTCATAATTTATATCATATTGATCCACCACATCCGAAATTACTTTCTCTACTGTCTCTGTTAAAAAGTTACTAATCTCTAATTTAATTCCCTCTTTCGTTAAATACGTTTCCGACCATTCTTCTTCCTCATACGGATGATACGATAATATTTTCCCATCAATATGATAAATAGGGGCCCTACGATCCTCATCTTCCGGCGGTGTTGACCATAAAATATGTAATTCTATATCTGAATGTTCATCTTCAAGCTTTCTAGCTACTGAACCCGCTAAAATAATGGCTTCTACTTTCGGATTTTGCCTATAAATCTCTGACATCTCTATCGCTTTCTCTTTTAATCCCATTTCATTTCCCCCTAAAATTGCAGTAATCCCCTATATTTCATTTATCTATTTCAATATTACAGCTTGCATTACCTTTTCAAATTCCTACTTAATCATATTTCTATCCAATAGCGCTGAATAACTTCATCAGTACGAGAAGAAACTACTTCATTTTCTAACACACCGCCAACCTTTTGAATCGTTTTAGCAGAACCGATATTGGATTTATCGCAAGTTATTAATACTTTCTGCAATCCTAACTTTTGCGCTTCAGCTAATGCAAGTTGTAGTTGTTTCGTAGCGTAACCGTGGCGACGTTTATTTGGATGGACACTATATCCAATATGACCGCTTTCCCGTAATAATTCTGGATTTAATCTATGTCTAATATTCACAAAACCTATAAGTTCTCCTTTTTCAAAACTTAAAAACTGACTAGATGGCACTCGATTAGCTAGTAAATTTTCTCCTAGTTCTTGTTTACTCACTTTTTCAAACCATTCATCAAGAGAATCAAAGTTTTGTAAAGAACTACTTCCATGTGGTTGTTCCCCTGAGTGTAAAAACGCTTGTCTATACGCCGTAATATGCTCACTATATTCATGTATTGGTTTTAATAGTTTCATTGTTCTTCTCCCCCTCTTCATTCCATAAAACAAACACCTTAATAGCAGCTATTCACTATTAAGGTGTTTCTATCCTTTTTATTCAAATAACCCCATACTCAAATAACGTTCACCTGTATCAGGCGCAATACATAAAACTTTTTTACCAACGCCTAGACGTTTCGCTATCATAATTGCAGCGTAAACAGATGCTCCAGAAGATGGCCCAACTAATAATCCTTCTTGTCTAGCTAAATTTCTCATTGTCGTTAAAGCCTCTTCGTCTGCAATTTGAATAATTTCGTTATACACTTCTGTATTTAAGTTTTTCGGAATAAATCCTGGGCTTGTTCCTACTAGTTTATGAGGACCTGGTACACCACCTGATAAAACGGGAGATCCTTTCGGTTCCACTACTGCAATATATAAGTTTGGTAATTTCTCTTTTAACGTTTCACCAGTCCCTGTAATCGTTCCGCCTGTTCCTGCCGTTGCAACAAAAGCATCAAGCTCTCCATCCATTTGTTCGTAAATTTCAAGTGCAGTCGTATAACGGTGAATATTCGGATTAGCTGGATTTTCAAATTGTTGCGGGATAAAACTATTCGGTATTTGTTTTTGCAGTTCTAATGCCTTCGCAATTGCTCCTGGCATTCTTTGTTCTGCTGGTGTTAAAACTACTTCTGCCCCGTATGCTTTCAATAAATTAATACGCTCTTTTGACATATTGTCTGGCATAATTAAAATCGCTTTATACCCTTTAGCTGCTGCGTTCATCGCTAAACCAATTCCTGTATTCCCACTTGTCGGTTCAATAATTGTATCCCCTGGTTTAATGAGACCATTTTCTTCTGCAACGTGAAGTAAATTATAAGCAGCACGGTCTTTCACACTACGTGATGGATTAAACATTTCTAGTTTCACATACACGTCCGCTGCGTCTTCCGGAATAAATTTAGATAATCGGACGACAGGTGTATCTCCTATTAATTCTGTTACGTTTTCACATAATTTCATAGTGCATCCCCTATTCTATCGTTTTCTTATCACTTGGTAATAACCATGAAGTAAGTCCAATTAACGGTAAACAACTACATAATATCATAATGAACTGAAGGCTATATATATCAGCTAACTTTCCTAGTACTACAGCGCCTAGAGCACCAAGGCCGAACGCAAGACCTACAATTAGACCTGATACCATCCCTACTTTTCCCGGAACAAGCTCTTGCGCGTATACAACAATTACACTAAAACTACTTGAACTAATAAAACCGATACATAAAAATAAAGGTACGACCCACACAAGTGAGACATGTGGTAATAACAGCGCAAGTGGCGCTGAACCTAACATTGAAAATACGATGATGTTTTTCTTACCAAATCGATCTGCTAACGGTCCCCCGAAGAAAGTGCCTAACACACCAGCAATCATAAATGCGAATACGAAATACTGGGCATTTTTTATAGATAAACCATAATGCTCAATTAAGTAAAATTGATAGAAATTCCCGATACCGGCACCGTACCAAGAGCGTACAAAAGTAAGAAAAACAAGAAGTATAATAACAAATTTAATGTGTGTACTTACAATTGCATTTTCCGCCTCAAGCGCAGCTCTCTTCTTCCTTCTTACAGCGCCGGTTGCTAATTCATTTTTGTACCAATTCGATACGAAAATTAATAATGCAATTCCTACTGCTGCAAATGCTGTAAAACCTAATGAACCAATTTGACCGAGTGGAACGAAAATTAGCGCTGTAAAAATAGGAGCTAAAGAATTCCCCGTGTTTCCCCCAACTTGATAAATCGCTTGCGCTAACCCTCGTTTTGCACCTGCCGCCATATACGCAACACGAGCGCCTTCTGGATGAAAGACTGCGGAACCTAAGCCAATAAATAAAACAGAAATAATAACAATAATAAAGTTTGGTGCAAACGCGAGTCCAATCATTCCAAGCATACTTGAAAACATACCGAGTGGTAATAAAAATGGTGACGGCTTCTTATCTGAATACATACCAAACACCGGTTGCATAATCGATGACGTCATATTTAACGCAAACGCAATCCACCCTACTTGCATATAGGATAAATTCATCGTTTTTTCCAAAATAGGAAACAACGCCGGCACAACTGCTTGCATCGAATCATTTAAAAAATGTCCGAAACTAATCGCAAATAATATTCGATATATTGTCGGTGTTTCTACTGTGTTTTTTTGTGAAACTGCCTGCATATGTGAATCGCTCCTTTCTGTACAAAATATATATTTATTACAGTAGGTGTAATAAATTCTGACTTTTGAAACATTTCTATTCTATACTGCTTTCATTTCTTTTTCCAGAAATATAACTTAACTCCCATCATTGACTTGCATCCTTGTAACTTTCAGCAGTAAAACATTATAGAAAAAGGCAACCCAATCACAAACTGGGTTGCCTCTTACATTAAATTGCAAAACGCTTATACTTCTCGTAATCGCTCGTCTTACATTCCACTTCTAGTTTCGTACCTTCATTTTCATAACTCGTTGATAAAACGTGCGCATGATTATTGAAATACGAAACTACCTGTCCTTGATCATACGGAATTAACATTTCACATTTCGTATATTCTTTATAAATATGGGAACGAATCATTTCTACAAGCTCTTCAATTCCAACATGTTTCTTCGCAGATAAATACACGCGGTCTTCTTGTACTTTCGGAATTTCAACATCCACCATATCTGATTTGTTATAAGCATAGATCGTTGGAATATTTTCTACTCCAATTTTCTTTAACGTTTCATTTGTAATATCAATTAATTGTTCATAATTTGGATTTGCGTAATCTACGACGTGAATAAGTAAATCTGCTTCCGCTACTTCTTCTAACGTTGAACGGAACGCCTTCACAAGATGATGTGGTAATTTACTTACAAATCCAACTGTATCTGTTAATAAAAATGATTTATTATCTGGCAAATCAATATTTCGTACAGATGTTTCTAACGTCGCAAATAACATATCTTTTTCAAATACTTGTTTTTCTTCTGTACCATTATAAATTTCAAGCATTGCATTCATCGTCGTTGACTTTCCTGCATTCGTATAACCTACTAATGCTACAACAGGTATTTCATTTTTCTTACGTTGCTTTCGCTGCGTTTGACGCTGGGCAACGAGCGCTTCTAAATCTTTATTCAAAACTGAAATTTGTTCTTCAATTTTACGACGGTCTAACTCTAACTTCTTCTCACCGACACCTTTATTTTTCGTACCAACGCCGCCACTCTGTCTCCCTAACGATTCACGAAGACCGATTAAACGAGGCATCATGTACTGAAGGTGTGCTACTTCTACTTGTAGCTGTGCTTCTTTCGTTTTCGCACGTTGCGCAAAAATATCTAAAATTAAAATGGTACGATCAATTACCTTACAATCTAAATCCTCTTCTAAATTTCGAATTTGTGAAGGAGATAATTCATCATTAAAGATGACCATATTCGCATCTATTTCTTGTACATACGCTGCTACTTCTTCAATCTTTCCTTTTCCGATATAATGCGATGGATTTACTCGTTGTAAATTTTGCGTTACTTGCCCAATTACCTCTACATCACAGGCTTCCGCAAGATTTGTTAACTCTTCCATCGAATATGCAAAATCATCTTCATTACCTACATTTACTCCAACTAAAACTGCTCTTTGTAATACTTCTTCCATATATTTATTCCTCCATTTCGATTACGTAAAATAAAAAACACAGGTCGCTGCCTGTGTTTTCGTAAACGGATAAGGGTTCACCAAAGAAATAGAAGAAAGCTATGCTTTCATCCTATTTTATAGTCAAAAAGTCCCAAGATCATATACGTATCCACAATAAGCGTTCACCTATACAATCCCATTCTATTTATAAAGGCAAAACAAAAAGAGGGCGTATTCGTCCCTCCCTCTTTGTCACATATAAGCTTAATAAAGGGTTCCTTTAAAATAGGCAGACCAATCCCGTTCACTCTGTACACAGACAGAGCCTTTGAGCGCTATTCAATTATTGGCACAAAGTATTGAGACGTAATCTGATTAAGATCAAAGGAAGCCCCTCCGTTCATTTTAAGTTACATAAAGTGTAGCATAAGTAATTCGCTTTCACAAGGTTTAACAACCTATATCACACTAAAGAAAATCGTCATTTTTTGCGAGTTTTTCTCACAATAAAAATAACAAAAGCAATTATCAATTTTAGAAACTTCTCGTATATTATTTTTACAGCACTCGCCAAATTCCTTCATAGTAAGTTAAGTATTATCGTTTTAATACAACAAAAATCTATATTGACATTTTTATAGTCTGATATTAGTATCAGGTTATAAAAAATAAAAATTAGGAGATGTTCCTATGCATTCTAAATCTCGTATTACTGCAATTGGTACTTATGTTCCAGATCAAATATTGTCTAATAACGATTTAGAAAAGATGGTCCATACGAATGATGAATGGATTGTACAAAGAACAGGAATGAAGGAAAGAAGAATCGCTAGCGAAGAAGAATATTCCTCAAACTTAGCCATTAAAGCAATTAAAAATTTATGTACAACATATAAGAAAAACTTAGAAGATGTCGACTGTATCATTGTCGCTACTACTACTGCTGATTACGTTTTCCCTAGTGTTGCTTGCCAAATACAACAATACTTCAACATACCTCATACACTAGCTTTTGATTTAAATGCAACTTGTGCTGGTTTTACATATGGACTACACGTCGGTAATAGCTTAATCACTTCTGGATCACATGAAAAAATACTTGTCGTAGCGACAGAGACATTATCTAAAGTTACTGATTATACCGATAGAACGACCTGTATTTTATTCGGTGATGGTGCTGGAGCTATTTTATTAGAAAGAGATGAAGACACCCCAAGCTTTATCGCTGCTCACATGGGAACAAACGGTGATGGCGGCATTCATCTATATAGAACAAACTTATCTACTACTATGAATGGCACACCACTGCAAACAAATGAAAAAATCGTTCAAAATGGAAGAGAAGTATATAAATGGGCAACACGTACAGCGCCAAAAGGCATAAAAGATTTAATACATACCGCAAATATGCAAGTAGATGATATAGACTGGTTCATACCCCACAGCGCTAACTTACGAATGATTGAATCTATTTGCGAAAAATCTCAAATTCCAATACAAAAAACATTAACGAGCGTGGAATATATGGGGAATACCTCTTCAGTCACCATTCCACTCGCTCTAGATTTAGCTATAAAAGAAGGGAAGTTAAATAATGGAGACACACTTTTACTATACGGATTCGGTGGTGGTCTTACACATTTAGGACTTATTGTAGAGTGGAATTTAATTTAAGTGTATAAAAAGAGGCTCTAGTCAGTAACTAGAACCTCTTTTTCATTTAATTTCTTGCCCCTTTTCGAGACCATATCACAACAGGAATAAGTAATAACGCTAACACGCCTCCAGCCAATGACAATGCCGCATAACTTGAATTCGCTACTACCATACCTGACATCGCTCCACCAGAAGCTCCAGCTAGCGCAATAAAAACATCTATTTTCCCTTGTGTTTTAGCACGTGTAGACGGTGTTGTGGAATCAACGATTTGTGCTGTACCACTAATCAATCCGAGGTTCCATCCTAGCCCAAGTAAAGACAGAGCAACGATTAATAGTAATAAAGAATCACTTGGTGCTATCGCAGCTATGACACCCGCTGCAAGTAAAATCACTCCACCAGCTATGCTCATTGTAGTTCGGCCAATTTTATCAATTAACATTCCTGTAACGAGAGATGGAAGATACATTGCACCTACATGAAAACCTATCACAAGTCCTACTGCACTTAAACCGTGACCGTGGTGTCCCATATGAACTGGCGTCATCGTCATAATCGCAACCATCACGATTTGCGTAAGTATCATTACGATTGCTCCAACTGTAATATCTCGTTTATTTTCTTTCACTTCTTCTGTTATTGGTTGCCCTTTATATGTATGTTCCTGTTTATATCTTTCTATTATGTTAGCAATAATTAACGGATCTGGACGAAGCATAACAAAAAGAACTAGACCCGCCAGTATAAATGCTGCTGCCGATAGTATGAACGGACCTGCAAGTTTAGGAACTCCAATTGAATGCGCAAAACTACCCATTACTCCTACTAAATTTGGTCCTGCAACTGCACCGAAAGTCGTCATTACCATCGTAATACTAACAGCCGTTGCTCTCTGCTTCTTATCTGCTAAATCTGTACCTGCATAACGAGCTTGTAGATTCGTGGCTGTACCGGCACCATATATGAGTAAAGAAATAAGTAAAAGAATAATGCTATTCGTTAAAGCTGCCATTACAACACCAATTGCTCCAAATCCACCTACTATAAACCCTGTTGCAAGACCTATCCGGCGTCCATATCGTTGCGAAAGCTTCCCTACTATGAAAGCTGCTAATGCTGATCCTAATGTAAACATAGCAGTTGGTAATCCTGCAAATGCATCTGTTCCAAGCATTTGCTGTGCAAGAAGTGCTCCCACTGTAATACCAGCAGCTAGTCCTGCACCGCCAAACATTTGTGAAATGCTGACGATTATTAACGTTCGTTTGTATAGTTTTTGTTGCTCTTCTTCTGTGTACACATGATTATCTATTAAAGCCCCTGCCTTATCTAGCAATTCCCCTTCCTCCTTTTAAAATTAATCCCTCTTGTTAATGTACTATGTATAACGTTACATATTCAATGGCATTTTCCATTCATCCCTTTCATTCTAAAAAACTTTCTAATCATACTCGACTTATCCCATGCTATATTAAAAATACTACTATTCACAATATGCAAGGAGAAAACAATGAAAAAACAGGCTAATAGCAGCCTGTTTTCCTTTACGCTTCTTCTACTATCCTTCCCTTTCTCTTTTTACTCCAAGCTTTCCCTTCCCAAAACAACAAACTTACGAAAGCACAAATTAAAATAATTGGCACACTTGCTTTATATAAATCTGTAAAACTCATTGCCATCTGATTCTTGGCATAATGATTCACATCACTCGAAAATGTGAGTACCTCTTTCTTTATACTTTCCTCTTGTTTTTCAACTTCTTTTGTTACTTGCCTCATAACTTCTTCTCTTTTTACATCCCTATATTCTACTGGAACTTTTCTTAATATTTCATCCGTCTTGTCGCGAATCAATTCTTCCTTTTTCTCTTTACTTAACCCCATTGTCATTGCATTTTGTTTCTTATTTATATTCGACTCTAAACTTTGATTCTCTATTTTTTCTTTAGTCATTTGTAAAATTTCAGTTTGCTCAGTACTATTCACATGAATATTCCGCACCTTTTCTTCTGCATAACGATATACTTTTTCTTTATTTATAGTTAAATTATGAGTTAAGTTAGAGACAAATATTGCGACCGCCAATACAATTCCAACCTGTCGTAACATTGATACAACACTTTGAGAAGCAGTTAATAATTCTCCTTCAAACGAAGACGCACTTAAAACTGTAATTGGCCCCACTACTAAGCCATATCCGACACCTAATATCATACATGGAATAATAATTTCTATATTTGTTGAATGAACATCAATCATTTGCAACCAATAGTAGGAAAGCCCCATAACAAGAAATCCTGACAAAATAATAGTTACTTTTCCGAGTTTTTTAATTAAAGTTGCTGCAACTGGTGAGACAAAAAATATCATCGCTGAAATAGGTGTCACTAAAAAAGCCGCTTCAATTTCCGTTCGACCTTGTAGTTTCGTCAAGAACGTTGGAAGCAATACAGTAACTCCAATTAAAAATAAATTACTCAATATAACAACGATTGACGCTCCGACAAACATTCGATCTTGAAATAACTTTAAATTCACCATTGGGTTATGAATCTTTCGTTCTACTAAAATAAATAAAATAAGAGAAATAGTGCTAATTGCATAACAAGACAAAGCAATATTACTTTGCCATCCCCATGTATTACCTTTTACTAATATGAGAGTAAATGAAAAAATTGCTGTGCTACTTAATAGTAGTCCTATCCAATCTATTTTTGAGATAATACGTTCTTCATTTTTTATTTGTAGCATGATGCAACATAACACGATTCCTATTATACAAACCGGAACATTAACGAAGAACACCCATCTCCATCCTAAATTTTGCGTAATAATTCCACCTATTACTGGCCCCATAGCAGCTGACAATCCTTGTGTTACTCCTAAAATTGCAAGTGCAACATGCCTTTTAGCTAACGGCATAGCTGATACACCAATTACCATACTTGTTGGAAATAAAATTGCTGCCCCAATACTTTGTATAAAACGAGAAAAAATAAGAAAATCACCTGTATTAGCAAAAGCGCAAAGTATCGATCCACCCCCAAAAATCACCAGACCAAGAATATACATCTTTGCTTTTCCAAAGATATCAGCTATCCGCCCTAACGGAATGGCAAGTACTGCAATCGTCATTGTATAAACATTTAATACCCAAGACATCTTTTCTAATGAAGTATTTACACTCGATTGTATTGCCGGTAAAGCTATATTCATAATTGTCGTATCAATCATACAAAGAAAGATACCTAGACACATTAAAAAGACAATCTTAATACCCTTTGATTGCTCCATCTTTATATACCCCTTTATTTATTGTGAATGCGTTTTTCATTCTTCTGTTTTATTGTTTTCTTTCGCCTCTAACTCTTCTAATTTTTTCTTCAAAGTCTCCACTTGTGCACTATACGATGCAATACCTACATCTAGTGAAATTTCTTCGACGAAAGTAATACCTATTCTCCACTTTTCATATTTCAATCGAAGATCTGCAATGTACGCTTCTTTTCTTTCAATTTCATCTTTAATCCATTTTTTTATTGTTACATCATCACTATAGTTGCCAAAATACATTCTCATTAAAAAATCCGAACGTAAAACATCCTTCTCTATAGGCGTCTGCATGTATTGATAAAATTCTTCACGCCCCTCATCTGTAATAAAGTACATTTTCTTATTCGGTTTTCCCTCTTGCATGACAACCTCTTTTTTTATTTTCCCTTCATTCTCCAATTGCCGTAATGTTGGATAAATCATTCCAAAACTTCCATCAAAAAAATGAGTAAATACGTCTTCAAACACAATTTTAATATCGTAACCAGACAATTCCTTTTCCATTAATAAACCTAAAACAACATCTCTTCCCTTCAAAGTAAAACCCCCACATAGTATATAATCAATAATCATATTAACATTGTTAATATGATTATTGATTATATATCTTATTCTGTTAATTGTAAAATGTTTCTAAATAAAAAAGCCCCATAATTTGGTTTCACCAATTCACAGGGCCATTTTCTTATTTACTCTTTAACACCTACACCTTGCAAAACTTCAATATCCTCTTTCATTTCATAATAATAAGAAGGCAATTCTATACCATGTTCTAAGAAATAATCCTCAATGAATGAAATAATAATTTTTAACGTTTTCACACGAGCATACAATTTATCGTTACTTTCAATAATATGCCACTTTGCATTTGGCTTACTTGTTTTTTCAAACATGTCTTCCATTGCTTCAACATACTCATCCCATTTTTCACGATTACGCCAATCTTCGTCTGTAATTTTCCATCTTTTCAAAGGATTTTTCTCTCTATCTTTAAATCTCTTTAACTGTTCCTCTTTACTTATATGGTAGAAGAACTTCCCTATTATGTAATGGTCATCTGTTAGTAGTTTTTCAAAATCATTAATCTCATCATATGCTCTCATCCACTCTTCCTTTGTAGCAAATCCTTCAACACGCTCAACTAACACACGACCGTACCATGAGCGATCAAAAATGGTGATTTGCCCGTACTGTGGAATTTTGCGCCAGAAACGTTGCAAATAATGGTAACGTTTCTCATGAGGTGCAGGCGCTCCAATTGGATTTACTTGGAACCCACGCGGGTCAAGATGTTCCGTCACCCGCTTAATTGCCCCACCTTTACCAGCCGCATCCCATCCTTCCATAACAAGCATAACCGCGATTTTTTCTTCTTTCAAAATTTGCTGTAATGCTAATAAGCGCCTTTGATATTTTTCTAATTTCTTATTGTACTTAGATTTTGATTCAATTTTTTTCGTTAATTCTACTTTAGCAAGATGTCCATTTTCCATAAAACAAATCCCCCTTGTTGTATGACAATGTTATTTTAACATATTTTTGGTAATTTTTTCATATCCTAAAAAAACTGTGTAGAAACATCTCTACACAGCTTCCTTCTCTAATTTCACATATATAAGCACATTTAACTACATTAAAATAAATAATTTATACTGAACTCTTAGTATATTCTTTTTATTAAAACGTAAAAATAGTCCTTTTAAAAAGGGCAGCAATCTAAGTATAGAAAAACAAATTTATTCTTTTTTACTACATACGTAATTATGCCGGCTATAAGAGTATTGAATAAGATATTGATTCACTACTCTTATAGCCACTTTACATTATATGGTATATTTACTCGTAAAAAGAAGATAATAACAAGTAAATCCATTAAAGAATGGGAGCTCTAAAAAAATGAAACGAAAAATATTAACTCTCTTTACACTTTTATGCTTAGCACTACCAATACAAGCTAGTGCTTACACATTTCAGTCACTACCGATTGCGTCAAAGTCTAAACAATGGTATGTCGAAATTGATAAATCTCATAACTCAAACAAGCAAGCAATCCAGCCAAAGCAAGGTGTATTTGATACGTATAGTTTACTCGTAAAAAACATCGGTCATGATGTATCAAACGTATCTGTGGAAATACTTGATAACAACCCTACCTCTAAAGCTACCTTTAAACCTACTACACCTAATGAAAATATTTCTAAAAGTCATACAAGCTTTGACTACATGGTATTCCCATTAGACTTTAATAGTCATAATTTTAAAGTTGTAATCACTTGGGAAGAAAAGAATTTCTCTTACAATGGCCATCCGGTAAATGAAGGTAAAAAAATGAAACAAACATTTGTATTTAATGAAGACTAAGTCCTAATTTCTTTAGGGCTTAGTCTTCTTTTTTGAAACCTGCTTGTATCGCTTCCGTCACTTCTTTTGTGATTTCTAATTTTGTTGTGCCAAATATGTACGGACAGTTTTTCATTACAAAGGTGTTTTATTAATACTAGTTGATTATATGCTAAGTTATTTTCTATATAGGTCTAGCCCTCTTTTCCCATATAATCAATTAAATCGACGAATACTCGGTACAGACAATGCTATTCCAATTGTTAAAATTACTAAACTAGCTAGTGTTATAATAGTTATTTCGCCACCTATGACAGTAGCTAACCAGCCTACAACTACATACCCTAATGGCAATAAAGCAAAAGAACCCAACATATCAAGGCTTGCCACTCTTCCGAATGCTTCTTCTGGTACAAGCTCCTGTAAACTCGTTTCCCAAATAAGTCCAAATATCATCATGCCAAATCCTTCAATTGCCATTAAGAATATTAAAGCGGGTGCCCAAGAAATGAATGGCATAATTAATAAAGCAATGCCACTCATTAAAACACCTCCATAAGCCAGTAATCCTCTCTTATGCCATCGCTCTTTCCCACCAAATATTACTGCGGCAATTATAGCCCCACCACCAGAAAAGGCCATGCCAAGCCCATACACGTAAGCTTCAAAATGATGATGAACATTAAATAACCATGGAATTAATACGACGATAATGCCGGCATAACAAATATTTATAAAAGAAAAAACTAAAATTGTAATCCACAGCCACGGATGACTTTTTAAAACTAAAACACCTTCCATAAACTCTTGTTTGTAAGTAAGCTTACTCTTTTCAATGGGTTTTACTTTTTTAAACTTAATTTCTTTTAAAAATAATAAACATAAAAATGATAATAAGTACGTTGCTGCATCTAGTCCGAAACCTATCCCTGCAGATGCAACCGATACGATTAACCCACCAAGTGCTGGCCCAATCAATCGTATACCTTGATTACTCATTTGAGTGAGTGCGTTAGCTGCATTACGAATTTCAGGAACGAATACTTTCGCCCTTACAGCAGAATATGCTGGTTGGAATATCCCTTCCATAATTCCGTATATGGCAACGAGAATATATAAAATCGTAATTGTTAATAAATCCATAAATATAAGCGATGCAAGTAATAGCATTAATATACAGCGGATTATATCCGTAAATAACATTAATTTAACCCGATCAATTCGGTCTACAACTAAACCTGCAAACGGTAAAGCAAGAATATTAGGTAGCATGTACATTGCCATCGTCATCCCCATTACAACTGTTGAGCCAGTTAATGAATACACAACAACTGGAAGTATGACCATAGTTATCGAACTACCTAAGGCCGAGAGTAATTGTCCAATCCATAAAAACTTAAAGTGCGTTGATACTTTAACTGGTAATAATAATTTTCCAATATAACTTAAACTTTTCTCCTTTTGTATTTCCCCTTGCATGTCTCTCTCCTCTTTTCAAATGACTATAGAATACATAATATACGACTGAAAATTCATAATATTATATTTCCAATTATATAAGAAACCATTATGTTATGGTAAAATTATCAAAAAAATATAAAGGAGAATGCATCATTATGCCTCCAAATTCACATAACATCGAACACCAAATCTATACAATGTGTATGATCCAGCGCAACAATGAAGTTTTACTCGTAAAACGACCCAATCATCGAGGTTTCCCTGGCTACATAGCTCCTGGCGGCAAAGTAGATTTTCCCGAAAGTATCGTTCAAGCCGCTATAAGGGAAGTAAAAGAAGAAACCGGATTACTTGTTTCGGATTTAAATTTTAAGGGATTAGATGAATATGTAAATCCGAAAGGGAATGTTCGGTACATGGTATTTAACTACTGGACAGACTCATTTGAAGGTGAACTTCTTTTAAACCCACCTGAGGGCAAATTATTATGGATACCAATCGATACAGCACTAAAGCTTCCTATGCAAGATTGGTTTAAAGAAAGATTCCCATTATTTTTTGAAAAAGGCACCTTTGAAATTCAACGTGTTTGGGATAATGAGCTAGATAAACAAGTTGCTATAACAATTACACATACGTAAAAAAGCTTGGAATCTCTCCAAGCTTTTCTTACTTCTCCTCTCCTTTCTTAATCTTATAATCAATTTCTAAAAACTTAACTCCAAATATCCACATTCTATGATTAGCTTCTAGTATGTGATCCGTGCGCTCTTTTATAATAAAAGTCTCTGCTAACGGTAAACGGATTGTCAAGAACCGAGTATGTAAATAAATCCCCTCATCTCCCTGACCATTTTCTCTTAACTTACTAGTAATAATTAAATCATGACTATCATTATATAGTTTCAAAATACCAGTCATATTCGAATAAGGTAAAGGTAAGGCGATATTCATATATGTCTCATTCTTATTTGTATGCTTTGAATAAAGAGCTACAAAAATAGATTTACCTGCTTCATTTTTTCTTAGCCAAGCCCTTACATTCTCTCTTCCATCTTTCTCATCTATGACACTAATGATAGAGCCATGCATCGTTTCCCAATTGCCGCCCATTCCTAAATGTATTTGTTCTACACGCTTACTCATTTTCTCATAGCAAAGTGCGAACGGACGGAACCAACGAGCCCATTTAATATTCGATTGCAATTCATACTCTGCTGTATTTTCATAAAAATGAATAATACTTAAAGGAACCTTTGTCACATCAAATGCCTCACTATGAAAGTCATTTACTTTATCAACTAAACCGTTGTATTCCTTACTGTCTACTAAATTGCTGCTATATAAATAAGCCTCACCAATTGCCATATTTCCTCTTAACTTACTTATTGGTTTCCCATAGTATTTATAATTCGGAACACTCTTTTCAATCACCCAGCCGATAAATGCCGGTAACGCTACTCCAATTCCGTTGACAACACCATGAATCCAAACCATTTGAGCAATTGTAATCGTCAAGACATGCTTCAAATTCCCGTATGAATATATAAGTGAGAACATAATTGTAACCATGAGTGTACTAGACGAAACGATTAGAAGAATCTTTGCACTGATAGCATTAAATTTTGCTCTCCAAACATAAAATCCATACCCATAAATTGCACATAAATATAGGAACACTGCAAAAAATTCAAATATTCTTGAGTATGTAATTCCTATTGCAACTGTCATAGGTGAAATCATGATGATAAACATAATAGCATCATACACTTTACTTCTCTTTTCTCTTTTTCTCCCTATTAAACCAGCTGATAATGGCAATAGAAACGCCGAATAATGAAAATGTGCAGCTGTGAGTAAAACAATGTCAGAGCTAAAATGCATAATTGAAAGTTTTGCTACTGAAGCAGAAAACCAAAAACCACCTAAAAACAAATAAATAAACGCACTATCTATGGCGATCTCTTCTAACGGCTTCCATCCTCTTTCTAGCAATCTACTTACACCAAATAACGCAACAATTCCTGTATATACAAACCAAACTAGCGCAAATAAATAGTGATTTGTGACGAAAGCTAACATTGCACAAATTGCTGCGATTGGATATAAAAATGATACGGATTTATAAAATAATAATTGCGATCCATCTCTTTTTCTTTTATCAATAATACAAAATGACATTGGTATAAATAATAAAACAGATAATAATATAATTGCTTCAACAGGATTTATATTCGACCACTCACATATTAGAAAAACAACATAGCAAGCAAGCCCAAATATTATATTTTTCATATCGTCTATTCCCTTTCCACAAATGTTCCCTTATATGAAAAAAGCGAACCAATTAACGGGTTTCGTACTTGTACATGAATTCGAAAACATTGTAGTGTTTCATCATAACTTTCAACAATTTTTGCCTCACCATACAAAAATTTTGGTAACGGCATTTTTCTTCCAAACATATAAAACCATTGTTTCTTTGAAGAAATATGCATTGCCCCTAACTCATCGATATGAAAATGCAGTGTAGAAACGAGTAAATGTGGTTCACCAAAATAATCTACAATTTCATTTTCGTTTTCATCCAATTGCATAACTGCATTAAAATATCTTTTCTTATTATGAAAATAAAAAGTACGGTTCCACCTTACTAATTCTTGTCCATATTCATCTCGCTCAGCTATGTTTTGTATCGTAAATGGAATTTCCTCTCCTCGTTCCGAGAAAAACATTCGAAACTTCGATGCAATTTTCAATATAAATTTCACGAAAAAAGAGCCACCGTAAATTTCATCCATCTTTCCTTCCCCTGTAAAACTATTCTCTTCTGTAATCGCATAACGCTTCTGCAATTCAGGATGAAGATTTTTATAGGTATCCCCTAATAATCGTTCATACATATTAGCCATATACTTATCCCTTTCTCGTCCTCTTGCAATTTTTCGCGCTTGGTAAATCGAAACTATTTATATAACCGACAATTGATAACCCCATTAAAAGAACATTTAATGTAATCGGATTAAACGGTCCTGTAAAGCTTGCGATATTCGTAAATCCTGCCGCTAACGTTAAAACTAGTAATACAATAATATGCAGTATAAATAATTTTCGTTTTGTTAGTGGCAACAGCCATACGACACCGAAAATTATTTCTAACCCCCCAATTATTTTAAGTATACATACACTACTTTCATTTGAACCGATTAATAAAGAAAGCATCTTTACTTCTTCTGAATGAGTAAACAGTAGTTTTGGCACTATCCCTTGATATATCCATACAAAAGCAAATAAAGAACATACGAGCCAATACGTCATTGTTCTTCTAATTAGTAACCTAGGATGAAGCCCCTTTTCTAACCATAATTTTAAGGCATCAAAACTCCAAGCAGTCGCCCAACCTAATAACGGACGAAAAATATAGGAATCTATCACATTTCCTATACGACCAAATCTTGTATCATAATCATATTGTGTCTCAAAATGGATGTATTCTTTATTGGGCGTATACTTCCAATAACCACGTCCTATTTGAATAAGAGATAATGTATTATCCGTCCAAAATTTTAAAGAAGAAATTCTTTCACCAGTTTCTTTTCTTATTTCACCTATTGATTCCCCTTCTCCAACTATTTCAAGCCCAAATCCAATCTTTGTTTTATACAAAAACTTCTGTGGTTCTCCTTCTTTTTTCTCTAAATACGAAATTTCAGTAAAGCGAGCATCCCACTCTGTATGTATATCTGGTTCTTGCGTATATTCCCATAATTTTTCCATCGTCGTGTTCATTTTTGTCGCAACATAAATAGGCTGTTTCCTTTTCATTCTCCCCACCTCCTATGCACTATAAGTTTAATGTACATGCAATGAATTTATTTTGCTACATTTTTCACAAACTTCCTCAAAAAAGAAAGAATTTTTAAAATATATATAAAACACTTGATTCCCCGAAAAATTTAAATTATTATAAAACAAATGTTACCAACAACTTCATAAATCAAACACTCTCGCCTAAAACGTGAGATAGAGGTTGCGATACTTATGAGTATTCTAATGGAGACACAGAGATGTCTATGAACTTAGATGAAAGGAAGTATTGCCGAAATTGATAAATTTCTCTGCATTTATCAATTGGGGCTGTTTTCGAATAGAAACAGAACTGTCATATGTACAGACATGTACGTATGAAGAGCTATCTACAAAAAAGAGATATCATTTTTTTATGATATTCCTTTTTTGGCGGTTTTTTTATTAGCTCCGTTTTCTGTTTCCCTTTTCCTGTAACAGCACCATCCTCACTTATTTGAGATGGTGTTTTTTGTTTGTCTTTCTGGTAACTACAGGAGTATTGGGATTTATATATTTCCTAATCTATTCTTAAAAATAGACGAAAGAAGGAATTTGTAATGGAAACAATTGTTCAAAAATTTGGTGGCACTTCTGTCGGAAGCGTCGAACGCATTCAACATGTAGCAAATTTAATTATTGAAGAATATGAACGAGGTCATAGCATTGTCTCTGTCGTTTCAGCAATGGGAAAAAGCACAGATGAACTTGTCGCACTCGCTAACGCTATCACAGAAAATCCAAATAAACGTGAAATGGATATGCTTCTATCTACAGGAGAACAAGTAACTATTTCATTATTAACAATGGCACTGCAAGCAAAAGGCTATCATGCAATTTCATTAACAGGGTGGCAAGCAGGTATTACGACAGAATCTGTACATAGTAGTGCACGGATTACTGACATTCATACAGATCGTATTCAATCTTATCTTGCTGAAGGTACGATTGTTATCGTAGCTGGTTTCCAAGGTATAAGTGTAGACAATGAAATTACAACGCTTGGCCGTGGTGGCTCTGATACGACTGCTGTCGCATTAGCTGCTGCACTTAAAGCAAAAAAATGTGATATTTATACGGATGTGACAGGTGTATATACGACGGACCCACGAGTTGTAAAAGATGCTTACAAATTAGACGAAATTTCTTATGACGAAATGTTAGAGCTTGCTAATCTCGGTGCCGGCGTATTACACCCGCGCGCTGTTGAGTTTGCTAAAAATCATAACGTAGTTTTAGAAGTTCGCTCAAGTATGGAACAAGAAAACGGAACAATTGTAAAAGGAGAATGTAACATGGAACAACAATCAATCGTTAAAGGTATTGCATTTGAGGATAACATTACACGTGTCACAATTAAAGGATTAGAACAAGGCTCGCTTTCAACAGTTTTCTCTACATTAGCAGCAGCACACATTAATGTAGATATCATCATTCAAAGTATTACAAATGAAGGAACTGTACACCTCTCCTTCTCCATTCATTCGAATGATTTAAGAGAAACTTTAGAAGTTTTGGAACAAAATCAAGAAACTCTTCACTATGAATCTGTAGAACATGAAAATCACTTAGCAAAAGTATCAATCGTAGGATCTGGCATGGTATCTAACCCAGGTGTCGCTGCAAATATGTTCACTACTTTAAAAGAAGAAGATATTCATATTAAAATGGTAAGTACATCAGAAATTAAAGTGTCTGTCGTTATTGACCGCCTTCATTTAGTAACAGGCGTTGAGGCGCTGCATCAATCATTTATGGCGAAAATTGAGCCTTTCGTGCAAATGAGCTAATCTGATATATTTAGTAATACTAAAAAAATCTGATTAATGTATTACATTCCTATTAAATAAAAAGCTGTTCGTTAACAAGATGCTATATGACATATTAAAAAACACCTTGTCACATTTTCCTATACTGTGACAAGGTGTTTTTGACTGAAAGGAATTTGTAACTACTTAGTAGTATAATTACGGGGATAATTAAATAATAGACTTTTATACATAAGGAGATAAGACTATGGCAAAAAACAAATTACTACGAATGGACAATGTCAGCATCGTTGTAGAATCCCTTGATAACGCAATCTCTTTCTTTGAGGAGATTGGCTTGAATCTCGAAGGTCGAGCCAATGTCGAAGGTGAATGGGCTGGTCGCGTAACTGGACTCGGTTCTCAGTGCGTAGAGATCGCTATGATGGCCACTCCAGATGGCCACAGCCGAATTGAACTTTCGCGATTTCTCACCCCTCCTACTATATCAGATCACCGAAATGCTCCTGTAAACGCCCTCGGTTATCTACGCGTCATGTTCACCGTTGAAGACATTGACGAAATGGTATCGAGACTCACTAAGCATGGTGCAGAGCTCGTTGGTGAAGTAGTTCAGTACGAGAACTCGTATCGTCTCTGCTACATTCGTGGAGTCGAAGGAATTTTAATCGGTTTAGCGGAAGAACTCGGTAATAAATAAGTAATGTTTTATAAAAAAGAGGGAATAGCTCTATATTTAAGCTATTCCCTCACTTCTATTAAAACAGATGAATGTTTTCTTTCTTACAAGCTGCACGTAAATCGTCAGGCCATACAGAAGATTGAACTTCACCGATATGAGCTTTACGTAAGAAGTACATGCACATTCTTGATTGTCCAATGCCACCGCCGATTGTTAATGGTAGTACGTCTTCTAGTATACCTTTATGGAAATCATACTCACGTTTGAAGTCTTCACCAGTTTTCGTTAACTGCTCATCAAGTGATTTACTATCAACACGAATTCCCATTGATGATAATTCAAATGAAGATTGTAGTACTGGGTGCCAGAATAAAATGTCACCGTTTAATTTCCAATCGTCATAATCAGCTGCGCGTCCGTCGTGCTTTTCACCTGAACGAAGTGCATCACCAATTCCGATAATGAAGACTGCACCATGTTCTTTCGCAATTGCATGTTCACGATCTTTCGGTGTTAATTCTGGATATTTATCTTCTAATTCTTGAGAAGTAACGAAAACAATTTCTTCCGGTAAATACTTTCCAAGGAACGGATATTTTTCAAATAAGTGATCTTCTAAATCTTTGAATATTCCATAAATTGTTTGTACTGTTTTTTGTAAGTAATCGACAGTACGCCATTCTTTTTGAACGATTTTTTCCCAATCCCATTGGTCAACGTAAATGGAATGCGTTGCATCAAGTTCTTCATCACGACGAATCGCGTTCATGTTTGTATATAAACCTTCACCAGCTTCATATCCATATTCATGTAATGCAAATCGTTTCCATTTCGCTAGTGAATGAACAATTTCTAATTCTTCTCCTGAATGTAACATATCAAATTCAATTGGACGTTCTACACCGTTTAGGTGATCGTTTAATCCTGATTTTTTCGTTACGAATAATGGTGCAGATACGCGGAATAGTTCAAGGCGTTTTGCTAATTGGTCCTCGAAAAATGTTTTAACTTCCTTAATTGCAATTTGAGTCTCTCTTACTGTCATTAATGATTGATACATGGTGGTTTCCCCCTAAAATGTTTGGATGTTGTGAAAAGAAGCCAACAAAAAAAGCCCTTCTTTCCCAAAAAACTGGGACGAAAGGCTTTGGTTCCGCGGTACCACCCAAATTAGCAACAGAGGTTGCTCACTTATACAATACGGAGATGAAATATCTCGATACTGTTCTTCTTGTAACGGCGAAGTTCCCGGCTAAGTCTACTTTCCTATAAAGGATTTCGGTTAGCAACTCCAGGAGGTTCTTCATAATAGGCTTCGTATCAGGCTCACACCACCCCTGACTCGCTTAAACTACGTCCTACTACTACTCGTCCTTTCATAGTCGTTTTGTTGTCACATCTCTGAAACATTTTATTAATGATTATTCTATACAAAAAATAAAGAAAGTCAACAAAAAGTTTTAAAATATTTTTCAATTCTTTATTTTACGGCTTTATTGATTGTTGTTAATTTAACATCTTTACTTTTTCTGCCTCGTCAATCCAAAAAATGTTTCACTGACCGAAACTAACGTATACACAATAATTAATGTGATCGTTCGGAATATAGAATCCGCAGTATTTCTTATTATTTTCATTTTCTTTATAATTCCTTTCAGTTTACTTGCAATTTCATGATATACTATAGCATTCAAGCAGTTTATTTTTACTTAAAGCAATCATAGTCATTTATAAAGAGTATTTTCTAAATCATTGACTATTATCAAATAAGATTTTTATATAACGGAGTGATCATATGAGTAAAACGAAAGCAAAACCGAAAAAAGGTGTAGGACAAGGTACAGGAAGTAAAGGATGGAACCGTTGGCAATCAAGTGCAAAGAAAAAGGCAGCTGCAAAGCCATACAAAAGTAAAGGTACAAAGAAGTAATTTAAATAACATTTGATTTCTTTACTTTGCACAAAACAAAATATAATTATTACAACAAAAAGCTATGCTTTCACATGTGAAAGCATAGCTTTTTCATATTAAATCATTAAAATATCTCGTATTTCTTCCTCCGTGATGGATGCTAATTTTTCTTCTCCCGGCTCAATCACTTCAGCAATTAAATTTTTCTTACTTTCTTGCAGTTCATGCATTTTCTCCTCAATTGTTCCGTGGGCTACTAGCTTTATAACTTGCACTGTATTTTTTTGCCCCATTCGATACGCTCTATCGGCCGCTTGTTGTTCAACAGCTGGATTCCACCATAAATCGTATAATATTACTGTATCTGCACCAGTTAAATTAAGTCCGGTACCACCAGCTTTTAAAGAAATGAGAAATAGATCCCCTTCTCCTTCGTTAAACCGATCGCACAGCTCTACACGTTCCTGCGCTGGTGTACTCCCGTCTAAATAAAAGTATGGAATTGCTTGGTGATTTAACTCACGACCAATAATGGAAAGCATCTTCGTAAATTGAGAAAAAATTAATATTCTCTTTCCTGTACTTCTACATTCCTCTAAAATCTCTAACAGTTGTTCAAATTTAGCTGAACTTCCTTTGTAATCATCAACAAATAAAGCAGGATGACAACAAATTTGTCGCAATCTCGTTAAACCAGCTAAAATTCTAATTTTATTTTTACGTAACGTATCTTTGTCTAAATGCTTTAACGTTTCTTCCCTTAGCTTCGCTAAATAAGCAGCATAGAGACTCTTTTGATCGGGTAATAACTCCGATGATTGTAAGTGCTCTATTTTCTCTGGCAACTCATTTAATACGTCCCCTTTTAATCGTCTTAATACGAATGGTTTCACTCGCTTCGCTATATCTTCACGCCTTAAATCACCGAACTCTTTTCTTCCTGGTAATAATTCTGGGAAGACGACATGGAAGATAGACCATAGCTCTTCTAATGAATTTTCTACAGGTGTACCCGTTAGCCCAAAACGGTATTCAGCTTGAATTGTTTTCACAGCTCTTGCCGTTTGCGTTGTAGGGTTTTTAAACGCCTGCGCTTCATCAAGGAATAGTGTATGAAATGGTCTTGCATACAATCTTATATCTCTTCTCAGTAATGGATATGACGTAATTACGACATCAAATTCCGTTATATCTTTCAAAATTTTCCGGCGCTCTGCTTGGTTTCCATCTGCAATAACTGCTCTAATATGCGGGGCGAATTTTTTCAATTCACTAAACCAATTATAAACAAGAGATGATGGTGAAACGACTAATATAGGTAGTTTCTTTTCTCGAATCTCAGGCAAAACAGAATCTATAAACGCAATGCTTTGCAACGTTTTTCCAAGTCCCATATCATCTGCTAAAATACCCCCAAAACGGTAATGAGCAAGTGTTTTCATCCATTCGAACCCATATACTTGATACTTTCTCATTTCTGCATTTAAAGTATTTGGCACAGCAAAATTTAATTTTTTCGGGTTTTGAATGTTTTCTACTAACTCTTGAACAGAATCATCTAAACTTAAAACATTGCCTTCATGAAGTCCGTTCATCCATTTTACACTCCGAATAAGTGGAACATTTACCTCTTCTCCATGTAAAAATTCTTTCCGAATACCTGATTCTTTTATAAACTGATTAATTTCATTAAACTCTTTACTCTCTAGCGATAAAAACGAACCATTCGCCAATCGATAATATTTACGTTTCTCTTCAAGGGCCGCTAATACACCTTTAATTTCTGCTTCTGGTATTCCTTTTATATCAAAACGAAATGACAACCAATCAATTCTTTCTTTTCTTCTCACTCTAATAAGAGGAACTGCATCCCCTTTACTAATTCGCAATTTGATTGCTGTCGTCGCATAAATATCAACTAAACCTTTTAATGTTGGCACGACGTGATATAAAAAATTATACTCAGCTTCTTCATTATGCATAAAGTAACCGCCTTCTGTTTTTGCAAAAGCACTTTCACTCATAATGTCTAAAATCTCTTTTTCCTTTTTCTCATCACGATTAAAAACAGACGGCTGTCCATCCTCTTCTAGCGGATTAATCATGACGTTCCCATAGTGAAATTCAAGACCTGCTAATAAGCGATTTTTCACGCGGTCTAAATACAATTTCGCTTTTAGCGAAGGTGTTTCAACACGATCCGATATTACTTCATCAATGTGTACAGTTCCGAGCTTCATTAATCCTGGTACAACTTTCGCGACGAAATGTTCCATCTTACTTTCTGGAATATAAAACTGATTACTATTTGAGCGACTCATCATCTTTTGTAATTCAATAAGTCGCATACAATCTTCAATGTGTAAGTGATATAATTTCCCATCGTAAAGTGCATTGTTATACATATCCATAACTTGTACACGATTTAAACCATCTATATGAAGTGTAAATCCGCCATTATTTCCCTTCGTAAATTCAAAGTGTAACGGCAACAACCCTTTTGAAACTTGTAATCCCTGAAACAGTTGTTCATTTTGTTTCAGCTGTACATATTCAACTTTAGAAAGTGAAAAGAGCATATCTTTCCATGAAGCTGGTGGTATAAATATCATACTTTCATCTTGTTTCGCATGTACTTCTAGCGTATCTTCATACATTTTTTCATTATGATACATTTTAATGAGCTGCTGAATAATTGCATCCGTTTCTTGTTTAAAACTATGTACATCTGGTGTATATGTAAATTCATTTGAACAATGAAAAGATTCCCTTTTCTCCACCTTAGAAAGAAATTCTCTAATATGATTTATGAAATACACTTTGGCAAGTTTCAATTGAATTCCAAGAAGAGCCCCACCACTTCTCGTAGCTACTGGTGTACATATAAACTCAATATCTAATATTTCACGTGTATCAAAACGGTGTTGTTTACTTTTTGGCCTCAGTGGTTTGTCTGCAAACAGCTGAAACATACCACTTGTCAATTGATCATTTCTGCTACTAGTGGAGCTCATTCCACCTGTTTGTTGATTATAGTTTATTTGTATTAATACTGCTGCAACATGTTGACAGTACGTTTGAAAAGACGCTAATGAAGGACAACTACATTTTGCAACAACATCACCCTTTTTGGCTTTTGCTACTGTAACATGGAAATCCTCGTTCCCTTTTACTGTCGCCTCACAAATTTCTTTATTTTCATCGTACTGATCTATTATCACTTTATTTGATTTATAATAGGCTTCACCTCTTTTATATGAGGTCTCTCCGCACACTTCTTTAATAATCGATTTATTCAATGTGAAACTCATCGCTTTGACACTTCCTTAATATAAAACCATTTTCTCTTACTTAACATTTTACATGCTCCACGAGAAAATATAAAATGTTGATTTAACAAAAGAAGATGCTTATTTATAAGCATCTTCTTCACTCTATCTCCATCAACCTCTTCGCCTCAAAATACAATACTTGAATAAACTTCTTCGTATTAATTCGCGTATGACCAGAAGATGCGAGTTCATCTTTCGTCATTTCTGTCATCCGTTTTCTAACTACGGTAAAATCGAAAAATTTTGGAGCATAGCTTTCAAATTTTGGATTTGAAAAGTCTGTTAGTCCTAAAGAAGCCAAATGATTTAACGACTGATAAATAGCTCGACGTACTCTTTGTTCAGACGCTTTTTTCTCTTTATCAATATCCGCCTCTAAAGCTATATCCCCTAATTTCCTTATCGTAATATGATGAAAAATTTCTTTTAACGCAGGAAAGCCAAAGTCAAATGTCTGTGCCTTTTCTTGACCATATAAATATTCCAGCATACTAAGTAAATCTTTACTTCCATTCTCTCCCGCAATACCGAGTTCTGATAGTAAAAAGCGCCCTAAATCCCCTATCTTTTTTCCTTCTTGTACTGGTTCAGTACGCAATTGCGGTTTTTCCCACTGAAACACGTTATTCAATGATTTTTGAATATCATGTATAGAACGCTCCAATCTAATACGCTCTATCACTTTGCGTACAACAGATACAACTTCGATTTTGTTTAATGGTTTTGTAATATAATATTCTACCCCAAGTGTATATGCCTCACCTATAAGCTGCTTCGATTCCACTTGAGAAATCATAATAATTTTCCCCGTGAAAGTTGACGCAATGTGACGAACTGTTTCAATTCCGTCCCTCATCGGCATCAACAAATCAATAAATAAAATATCTACTTTTTTAAAATTTAGTTGATCCGCTTCAATAAAAGCTCCGTCATCCGCCTCACCAATTACTTCTCCAAGATCTCCATCTTCAATAATTTGCGAAAGCATTGAACGAAAAACTTCATCATCGTCTACGATATAATAAAACAAATCTATTCCCCTTCCCGCTTTAAACTATCCTCTGGTAAACAAACGATAAACTTACATCCTCTTTTATTTTCTCGGTCTTCTAATTTCACTTCTCCGCCTAGCTCTGTTACCATTTCATTTATGTAAGAAAGCCCAATACCAGTTGACGGTGTTCCCGTTTGATCATACTTGGAAGTAAATCCTGGCTTAAATACTAATTTCTTATACTTTTGTGTAATACCAGGCCCATCGTCAATTACTTCAAAAAATATATGCTGATTTCTTTTATATAGCTTAATAATAACGAAACCTTTATCTTCAATTGCTTCAACTGCATTTGCAACTAAGTTATTAAAAATTGATAGCACTGTATACACGTGGTATGCAGCATGCTCACCTTCTATATGTTTAGAAAAACGTATATCCTTTTCTAGCATTTCAGCATACTTCTCGTTTATTCTAACAATCATCTCTGCTAACTCATGTCCTTCTACATATTCAGCCACATTTTTATCTAATAACAGTTTAGATAACCCTGCAAATATCCTTTGATTATCCTTTTTTATTTCATGCACTTCCCCCGCTATTTTCAATGCTGTTTTACTACTTGAATCAGCGCTTACTTGTAAATTTCGATATAGTTGATATGCTTCTTGTGTAATTAACTCCGCATTTTGTAACGTCTTTTTCAAATGAACAGATTCCACATATAAATTAGAAAGATGCATTAACATATTTTCATTTTCTTTTCGAACTTGCGATTCTTTTAATTTCGTTTCATATAAATTCATCATATTTAAAAAACCAAGTGCAAAGAAACTACGAAAAATAGCAATAATAATAAGTTTATTCACTTCAGAAATCGTTATTGTTGTACCTAGTACTAACATGTGATAAAACGCAAGTTCTGACATACTTGCAACAATTTCAATTGAAATTCCAAGGCATCCAATAATGATTGGTTTCTGATGGAACTTATTTACCCTACAAAGCGAAAAAAAACTGCCATAAATAAAATAATAGAAGAACACAGGATAACGCAAATAAAATGATTCTGTCATATGAAATGAACCTTGCATGATCCAGTCAAGACATACTCGGAATAAGACTACAGATATACCAACAAGAATACCTGCAACTCCTGCTGGTACTCTTCTTAAAAATAATAATAAAAAGAAGAATAGCGGTGTACCGAAGCTAACTCGAAACGTATCATTAAAGGGATGAAAGTTCAGCTCCCCAGCAATCGGAACAACGACCATTAATATAATTAAAAGGGACATATCTTTCTTCCATAATTGATTCCAATTCAAAGGTGCCACTTCCTATACTTTTTTCAGTAGTAAAAGCGAAAGCCCGCTTATTGTTATAAACGGGCTTTTTTTCTATATTCTAACCTTTTCTACCGCTTTTATTTGGCGATACTCTGGCTTCCACATTGCTTCTTTCACTGCCATCTTGATATCGTTATCACTTAAGTTCACTCTTGCAACACCTTCTGCAACTGCAACTTTAGCTACTTCAATTGCAACCATTTCTGAGATATTACGTAATTCTTCGACCTCTGGTAAAATAGGTGCGCCTGGCTGACTTGTATCTACCATACTTGCAACTGCTTCAGCAGCTGCTGCGAACATCCCATCCGTCATAACGCTTGCACGTACTACAATTGTTCCAAGACCAAGCCCTGGGAAAATAAGTGCATTATTTGATTGCCCGATAACGTACGTTACACCGTTATACGTAACTGGTTCAAATGGACTTCCTGTTGCAACTAACGCTCTTCCTTCTGTCCACTCGATTAAATCTGCTGGTTTTGCTTCAGCAAGTGGCGTCGGATTCGACATTGGTAAAATAATTGGTCTTTCTACGTGAGAAGCCATTTCTTTAATAATCTCTTCTTTAAATGCACCTGCAACAGTAGATGTACCAATTAAAATTGTCGGTTTTACATGTTTCACAACTTCAGCAAGTCCGATCACATCATTTTGCTTCCACCCACTTACTTCTACTTCTTTTCTTGCGTACGGAATTTGGAAATCAAGAAGATCTTCCATATTATCTGTAACTAACCCGTTACGATCAATACACCAGAAACGCTTATATGATTCTTCTTCAGATACGCCTACGCGAACCATTGCATCTCTAACTTGATCTGCGATACCGATTCCAGCCGTACCAGCACCAAATACAACAACGCGGTGTTCACTTAGCGGTACACCAGAAGCTTTCACTGCCGATAATACTGCCGCAAGTGAAACTGCACCTGTACCTTGAATATCATCATTAAACGTACAAACATCATGACGATATTTATCTAAAATTTTTCGTGCATTACGAGAGCTAAAGTCTTCCCAATGTAAAAGTGCTTTCGGGAATTGTTTGTTTACCGCTTGAACAAATGTATCAATAAATTCATCGTAAGATTCACCTGTTATACGAGGGTGACGATTTCCAATATAAAATGGGTTGTTTAATAGTTCCTCACGGTTTGTACCTACATCTAATATTACCGGTAATACGCGGCTAGGATCGATTCCAACTGCGGCAGTGTAAACAGCTAATTTTCCGATTGCGATATTAATACCGCCAACACCCCAATCACCAATTCCTAATATACCTTCTCCATCTGTTACAACGACTAAATCAATGTTCTCAGCTGTTGCACCAATATTGGCAAACGCTTCTTCAATACCTGATGGGTCGTTAATTGATAAGTAAATACCACGTGGTTTACGATATTCATGACTATACCTTTGAATTGCTACACCGACAGTTGGTGTATATACAATCGGTAACATTTCACGTAAATGATCTGTTAATATACGATAAAATAATACTTCATTTCGATCATGTAACGCAGTTAAGTATACATTCTTTAATAAATCATCCGGCTGCGAACTAAATTGTTCGTATGCTCGGCGTGCCTGTTCTTCTAACGTTAAAACCGCTGGCGGTAATAACCCTTTTAAACCTAACTCTTCTCTTTCATTTTGTGTGAAAGCTACCCCTTTATTTAAAAGTGGTGTTGATAATACTTCTGCTCCTCTTAATGTTGTTTCTAATGCACCATTAGAAGCTACTGTAAACTTGCTCATAACATCCCTACCTCTATTCATATATAGCATTTCTATATTGTAAACAAAAAAGAGGGGTTTGTCCCCCCTCTTCTTTTAATTTTTCTTTAAAAGAGTTGCTCCTGCAATCCCTGGGTGTGTCATTTCGAATGGATCTAGAATTAACTCTAAGTCTTCTTGTGACAGTACACCATTTTTCACACAAAGTTCTCGAACGGATTGCCCTGTCGCGATTGCTTCTTTCGCAACGCGAGCTGCTGCTTCATAACCGATATGAGGGTTCACGGCTGTAATAATTCCTACACTTTTCTCAACATACTCTTTTAAGCGATCTTCATTCGCTTCAATTCCTTTTAAGC